>CAOTKV010000006.1 GCA_948530865.1 uncultured Clostridia bacterium | reverse complement strand
AAAATATTGATAAAGATTATGAAGGAAAAGAAATTATTGTTATTTCTGTATTAAAAGGAGCAGTTTTTTTTACAGTTGATTTAGTAAAAAGAATGGAAACTCCAGTAACTTTAGAAGTAATGCAAGTTTCTAGTTATCAAGGAACACAGAGTACAGGAAATGTTATTATAAAGAAAGGTTTAGATTGTGATATTTCAGGGAAAGATGTTTTAATAGTTGAAGATATTATTGATACTGGTTACACGCTTAAGTATTTAAAAGAATTTTTACAAACTTTGAATCCAAATTCTTTAAAAATTGCTGTACTTGCTGATAAAAAAGAGAGAAGAGAAATTGATGTTGATATAGATTATACATGTTTTGAAATAGAAAATAAATTTGTTGTAGGATATGGATTTGATATAGATCAAAAATATAGAAATATACCATATATAGGTTATATTGAAGAATAAATGGAGATAGATAATGTTTGATATTGAAGAAGAATTAAAAAAACTTCCAGAAAAACCTGGAGTTTATTTAATGCATGATAAAGATGATAATGTTATATATGTTGGAAAAGCTATTGTTTTAAAAAATCGAGTAAGGCAATATTTTAGAAAGAATAATAAAACTCCAAGAATTGAAAAAATGGTATCACTAATAGATCATTTTGAATATATAGTTGTTGGAAGTGAAGATGAAGCATTAATTTTAGAATGTAATTTAATAAAAAAATATAGACCTAAATTTAATGTTTTATTAAAAGATGATAAAACATATCCTTACATAAAGATTGATGTGAAATCTGATTATCCAAGTGTATTTATGACAAGAAAAATTAATAACGATGGAGCTAAATATTTCGGACCATATCCTAATGTTGGTAGTGCAAAAGAAATGGTAAGTTTTATTAAAGAAAAATTTCAAATAAGACAATGTAAAAATTTTAGAAATCAAGATAGGGCTTGTTTAAATTATCATATAAAAAAATGCTTAGCTCCTTGTATGGGATATGTTTCTAAAGAAGAATATAGGAAGCAAATTGATCAAATATGTTTATTGTTAGATGGAAAAGTTGATAGTATTATAAAAAATTTAGAAGAAGATATGAAAGAATATTCTAAAAAACTAGAATTTGAAAAAGCAGCAGCTGTTAGAGATAGAATATTAGCAATAGAGAGAGTTTCAGAAAAACAAAAAGTAGCTAACATATCTGAAAATAATATAGATGTAATTGGACTATATAAAAATGAAGTTACAGTATGTATAGAAATATTTTTCATTAGAAATAGCAAGATGATAGGAAGAGAACATTACTTTTTTGATGAATTAAAGGATATGGAAGAAGAAGAGATTGTTTCTGGTTTTATAAAACAGTATTATATGGAAATGGATAAAAAGAATTTTCCAAGTAAAATAATGCAGAGATATCAATTAGAAGATAAAGAAGTAATTGAAAAATGGCTTTCTGAAAGAGGTAATCGAAAAGTAGAAATAAGGAGTCCTCAAAAAGGCGAAAAATTAAGGTTTGTTGAGATGGCAGAACTAAATAGTAAAATAACATTAGAAAATAAACTTAAAGATAAAACAGAAATTTTAACAGAATTAAGAGATGTTTTAGAACTTGAAGATTTACCTTTAAAAATCGAGAGTTTTGATATTTCTAATATATCAGGAAACTTTATTGTTGCAGGAATGTGCGTAGCACAGAATGGAGTTATAAAAAGAAATCTATCAAGGAGATTTAAAATAAAAACAGTTTTTGGACAAGATGATCCAAGATGTATGCAAGAAGTTGTAACTAGAAGATTAAAACATTCTGTTGAAAATCCAAAAGGTGGATTTGGTACTTTACCAGATTTGATATTAGCTGATGGAGGTATAACTCAAATAAGAGCAATAAAAAATGCAATGAATGATGTTGGTGTTGTAATTCCTGTTTTTGGAATGGTTAAAGACGATAAGCATTCTACAAGAGCTCTTATAAATGAAGAAAGAGAAGAATTTGAAATTTCAGAAATTTTGTTTAATTTTATTACAAATCTTCAAGATGAAGTTCATAATACTGCAATTGAATATCATAGAAAAATTCGTGATAAAGAAATGACAAAATCAAAATTAGATTATATAGAAGGGATTGGAGAAAAGAAGAGAACTGCATTACTAAAAAAATTTGGAAGTGTAAATAATATAAAAAAAGCAACAGTTGAAGAATTAATGTTAGTAAAAGGAATTAATTTAAGTCTAGCACAGAAAATAAAAGAAGAATTATAATAAATTAAAAGGGGGAACAGAGATATGTTATATATTGTAGCATTTTGTGTAGCTTGTTTAGTAGGAGCTATAGCATCAAATTTAATAAATTATAAGGCAACAACAGATCAACGTTTAGGAAATTTAGTAGGATTAGTTATAGGAATTATTTTATTTGTATATCTAATATCAGATGCTGGAAGTGCACAAGTAATAAGAATACTTGCTAAGTTTTCTATACACATTTAATAAATTTTTGGAATAAAACCTTTTTTTGTGAATATATATATTAATATATTTTACGAAAGAAGGTTTTTTTATGAAGAAGATATTTTTAGGTATACTACTTTTTTGTACAGGCATAAGTTTTATTGTATTAGGATGTTTATTGTATAATTTTGTTAATGTTTTAGAAGCGTTGTAAAATGGTAGTATTTATTATATAATGTTAAAAATTAAAAGAAAAAAATATTTGGAGGAATAATGGAAATAGTAGTTGGAAAATTAGCTGGTTTTTGTTTTGGAGTTGAAAATGCAGTAAGTGGAGCATTAAAAGCGCTAAAAGATACAGATAATAAAGTATATTGTTTAGGTGAACTTGTTCATAATGAACAAGTGGTTAAAAATCTAGAAAACAAAGGTGTGATAACTGTAGATTCAATTGATGAAATTCCAAATAATTCGAAAGTAATTTTTAGAGCTCATGGCGAAGCCAAAAAGGTTTATGATGAAGCTAGAAAAAAGAATTTGGAAATTATAGATTTAACATGTCCTAAAGTTAAAGCAATACATATAAAAGTAGAAAGAGAAAAAGAGAATTCTTTTATAATAATTGTTGGTAAAAAAAATCATCCAGAAATAATTGGAACTCAAGGATTTGCAGGGGAAAATAGTTTTGTTATAGAAAATGAGGATGAGATTTTAGATTGTTATATGGAATATGAGAAAACCAATTTAGGGAGAGTATATATAGTTTCTCAAACTACATTTTCAAGTTCTAAATTTGATAAACTTATAGAAGAATTGCAAGTGAATTTTTATGAGGCAGATGTTATATTTGATAAAACGATATGCGATTCAACAGAAAATAGACAGAGAGAAACAAGAGAAATATCAAAAAAAGTTAACAAAATGATTATAATAGGTGGAAAACATAGTTCTAATACAAAGGAACTTGCTAAAGTTGCAGAGGAAAACTGTGGAAAAGTATATTTAGTTCAAACACTAGAGGATTTAAAAGATATAGAATTTACTAATGATGATAAGGTTGGAATAATGGCAGGAGCATCAACTCCTAAAGAAATTATAGAAGAAATAATGAAATTTAGGGACAGTCGAAAAATTTCACTTTTAGATAAATAAGTTGACATAAATGCAAAATGAATGATATAATATAAGTTGTAATAAAATATTAGCATCAAAGAAAGGTTAAAATATGAACAAAAAGATTATGGAACATGGAAATTTAACTTTGGAAAATGCTGAGGAGATATTCAATCGGTTAGGGATATTTGAAGACTTCAAAGAATTTATGAAGTCTGATAAGATAACATCCATTGTGGATACTGCATTTTCAGTTTGTATGATTGCCTTACAGCAAATGACATCAGTGGCTCCAGCAGAAAGAAGAGAGATTGCAGAGAAAAATCTCAAAGGATTTCAGGGTAGCAAAGAGACATTTGTATCTGATTTTGAATTTAATTTTCAAAGAATGGTTGCAGATAATCTTGCAATTATTTTGGATTGGGTTCATGATGAAGATAGTGTAAGAGACTTTATAAATTTGGAAATGACAACCAGCGAAAACACTCAAACTCAGGTGACTGCAAAGCAGATTGTGGATCAGATGATAATGAATATAACTAAGGAATATGTTTCATGTACATATGATGGATATATTCCGAATGGTGTGTCTGATCCTTCACAATATGTGATTGTAACTAATGAGGATGGTGTAAAAGTAATTGTACCCAGAGTTGTATTAGGTATCTAGTAACTTATCAACAAAAGCGAAAGGATAAAAGCCAATGAATTATTCCAATATGATGGTTGCCACAAGTAATTTTTTAGGAAAATCGGAAGAAATGATTAAACGGTTAAACTTGGAGGAAGCCATACAAAACGTAACATGTTTGGAAGAAATCAAGAAAATTCTTGAGGAAGGTTTTGAACGTTGTTTAGAAAGTTTGAGGAATATAGCACTCTTTTCAAGGGAGGACCAGAAAGAATCTGCTGAGAGAAATGTAAAATCTTTTGAAAGTCAAAAAGAGAACTTTATGTCAGATTTTTTTCTGAATTTTAAAATTACTCTTGGAATTAATCCAATAGTATATTTGTCAGAAAATGTTAAAGACGATGAGACTATACGAAAGATTGTTATGAAACTGCTTGATACCCCGAAGGTTTATGAAATTGCGAAAAAAACTGTAGAATATCAAATAAATGGTATAATGCACAAATCTATTGTAGCAACAATCATGAATAATGATCCAGGGAATATGTCAGTTGAAATGATTCATGCGATAAGTCTGGTTGATTCCCAAAATGACACGATAATGCTTCCAACTTCCATAGGATTCATTTAAAGTTTTAACCGGCACAAAAAAAGCCATAGAGGAGAATTCCTCTGTGGCTTTTGCCATTTTTATGTTTTGCTTGCAATATATAGAAATGGTGTATCGCATATTGCAATTAAAATTTCTAATATAGAGCCAACTGTTGCAATAGATAGAATTGTAGGTACGTCTAAAATTCCTAAAAATGCAATAAATGCAAAGCAGTAATTTTCACTACAATTTGCTATTATAGTGGAAACATTATTTCTAAGCCATAATTTATTATGGAATTTTTGTTTTAGTTTTTCAAATATCCAAATTCCTAATATATTGCTTAAGAAATACATTGTTAAGCTTGCTATATTAGTTCTTAAATTTATACCAAATAAGTTTTTCATACTTTCTTGAGCTAAATCTGTAGTATCTGGAATATATAACAAAGAAATTTGTGTAGATACTACAAATATAATAGCAGAAATCATTCCAAGTAAAACAGCTTTTTTACTATGTTCTGGACCATATTTTTCAGTCATAATATCTGTTGCAAGAAATATACTTGCAAACATAATATTTCCAAGTGAACTTGTAAAACCAAGCACACTTATAGTTTTACATACTAGAATATTAGCAATAATTGTTGCTATACTAATCCAAATATATAAGCCCTCCTTTTTAAATAATTTTTCAAGTACAACAATTGTTCCAAAACATAGAATTACACTAATAATTCCTAATATAATATTCATTTTTTTCCTCCTCATTATTTTTAAAGTAGGTTTTGGTTAACTACTTTCATTACCAGATAAAGTTTGATTTTAATGCTTCTCCATTATCAATAAAAATATCTTGACCAGTCATACTTTTATTAATAACACTAATGAAATATGTAAAATCAGCAATCTCTTCAGAAGAAGCCCATTTATTAAGCAAAGTTTCATTTAATACTTGTTGCCATAAATTTGGGTCATCTATTATATGTTGATTTAGTTTAGTAATAACTCCACCTGCAGAAATACTATTACTTGTTGCACCATATTGAGCAACTCTTAAAGCGACATTTTTCATATAAGAAACAACTCCACCTTTACTTGCAACATATTCAGGAAACTCAGACCCAGTTGTGGCACTACTTGATGCAATAAAAACAATTGATTTTATTTGTGATTGAATTCCATATTTTTCAGTAATAGCAATTGTTCCTTTTAAATTAATATCAATATCATTTCCAGAATCTTGTACACCAGCATTGTTTACAAGTATTTCGATATTTTCAATGTTTGGGAGATATTTGTCACAGATATTTTTTTGAATGTGAGTATATGATTTATGTTCTATTGTTGCTTGATTTATATCAATTCCAATTACCTCATGTCCTTCATTTAAAAATTTTTGAGCAATAGATTTACCAATTCCTTCTGATGTTCCAGTAACTAATACTTTCATAATATTCACCTTTCTAGTATTTTTTTTATCCAAATTATTATAGCATAAATAATAATTTATTTCCATTTTTATGTAAAATATGTTATAATAAATAAGTATAAAAAATATGGAGAAAGAAGAATTTATGGAAGTATCAAGAGATTGGAAAGATTATGAAATTTTAGATATGTCTGATGGAGAGAAATTAGAGCATTGGGCAAACATTATTTTAATAAGACCAGATCCACAAATCATTTGGAAAGAAAGAACATTTCCTGAAAAATGGAAAAGTGCAAATGCAAGATATAATAGAAGTAATAAAGGAGGAGGATTTTGGGAATATAATAAAAAATTACCTGAAGTTTGGCAAGTTCACTATAAAGATTTAACATTTAATATAAAGCCAATGGGATTTAAGCATACAGGACTATTTCCAGAACAAGCTGTTAATTGGGACTGGATGATAAATAAAATAAAGAATTCAGGAAGAAATGACATAAAGGTTCTTAATCTTTTTGCATATACAGGTGGCGCAACAGTTGCATGTAGTTATGCAGGAGCAAGTGTCTGTCATGTTGATAGTTCAAAAGGAATGGTTGCATGGGCAAAAGAAAATATTATATCTTCAGGTCTTTCTGATAGACCAGTTAGATTTATAATAGATGATGTTACAAAATTTGTACAAAGAGAAATTAGACGTGGAAATAAGTATGATGCAGTTATAATGGATCCACCATCATATGGAAGAGGAAAAAATGGAGAAGTATGGCAATTTGAAAATAATATATCAGATTTAGTTGAATTATGTTCAAAAGTATTATCAGATGATCCACTATTCTTTTTGATAAATTCTTATACAACAGGTATTTCATCTAAAGTACTAGAAAATATATTAACAATAAAATTAAAATATAAAAAAGGAAGATATGCATCTGGAGAAATTGGACTTCCAATGAAAGAGTCAAATTTAGTACTTCCTTGTGGAATATATGGAAGATGGGAAAAATGAATAATTTAAAAGTTTTGTTTGAAGATAATCATATAATTGTTGTAGAAAAGCCAGTAAATGTGCCTTCACAAGGAGATAAAACTGGTGATATAGATATGCTTACTATTATAAAAAAATATATAAAAGAAAAATATAATAAACCTGGTGATGTTTATTTGGGATTAGTTCATAGACTAGATAGACCTACTGGTGGAGTTATGGTTTTTGCTAGAACTTCTAAATCTGCTTCAAGACTTAGCGAGCAAGTAAGAGATAAAAAAATGCATAAAAAGTATTTGTGTATTGTTGATGGAAAAATGGAAAGTCAAACAGGAAGTATGAGAGATTTTCTATTAAAAAATGAAAAAAACAATATAAGTAAGGTTGTTAAAGAAGGTACTAAAAATGCTAAAGAAGCAGTTTTAGATTATGAAGTTGTGAAATATAATGATCAAATAAATATGTCTGTTGTAAAAGTGGATTTACATACTGGAAGACATCATCAAATTAGAGTTCAATTTGCATCAAGAGGACATAGTCTATCTGGTGATCAAAAATATGGAACAAGAGGTAGAGGAAAACAGCTTGCGCTTTGGGCATATAGTTTAAGCTTTATTCATCCAACAACAAAAGAAGAACTTACATTTGAAGATTATCCAGAAATAGTAGGAAGTTGGAAAATACTAGAAGAAGTATAAATTGTATAATTAACAAAAAAATTAAATAATATTATAATTTTGGGGGAAATGTATAATACTAATTTTGGAGGTAATAAACATGGGAATTAATGTTGATGAGTTAATGGAAGGAATGGTACTTGAAAAAAATATCATAAGAAGAGATGGTGCTCTTATTGTAAATAAAGGAACCACATTAACACCTAGAATTATAGAACGTTTAAGAAAATTAAGTGGACATATAAATTTTGAAGGTAATGAAACAACAGATATGGATGAAGTTAAAGAAACTGTTGAAGAAAGTTTAAGAAAAGATACAGAAAATTGTTTAAATGATTTCTTTAATAATCCAACTGAAGCTCAAGTACAAAAAATAAAAGATAATGCTGATGAGATAGTTGAAAAAACTACACAAAGTAACGACCCACAATATGATTTGAATGCTTATGCAGAACAAGAAAATGGTCCTGGTTCTCATGCTGTTAGAGTTGCATTTTTTTCAATATTATTATCAAAAATTTATAATGATAGTTTACGAACTTCAAATAAGAAAGAATTAATAAATTTACAAGATGTTGCAGTTGCTGCTCTATTACAAGATGCAGGAACTATGTATAAAGATGATAACAGATTAAATACACTTACAGAAATACCAAATATAAAAGGAATGGAACAACTTTTTCCAGGAATTAAAGAAACACCTCTTGATCATTATGATGAAAGATATACACCAGTATATTCATATTGTGCAGTAGCTGATAAGAATAATATTAGTAATTCAGCTAAATTAATGATATTATTATCAAAAGAACCAGAAAATGGAAAAGGCCCTTTAAAAATGCCAGTTTCTATTAGTTCAAGAAGAAATAGTATTTTGTTTGGTGCAAAAATTATTAATGTATGTAGTGTATATGATAATGCTATGAAACGTGCAATTGATAATAATACATCATTAGAAGATGTAGTAGCAGAACTTGGGCAGTATGCAATAAATGGATCAATTAGTAACGAGATGAAAGAATTACTAATTAATAAAGTAAAATTATATCCATATAGAACTAGAGTTTTATTATCAAATGGAGAGGTGGCAACAGTAGAAACTAGCCGTTTTGGTCAATATGATTCATATAAACCAGTAGTTCGTACATGTGGATTCCCAAGAAGAAGAATAGATTTAAAAGAAAACTTAAATATACTACTATAAAGTCTGTTGTAAGTAAAGATAAATTTAGAGGTTTAGTAGAGCAACAAATAAAAGATATGAAAGATATTGCTGGAGTTGGTGATTCAGGACGTTAGAAAAAAAGAATAAGCATAATTAGTGCTTATTCTTTTTTTATATTTTCTTCTTATAGAAAATTAATGAATATAATTATTAATAATTCAATATAATTATTTTAGTATTATTAAAATACTAATTAATTTATTTATTGAAAAACGGAGGTTTTTATGAAGGATAAAATTATGAGAAGCTGTTTTGTAATCGGATTGTTACTGGTTTGTGTATTACAATTTTGTTTATATTCACAGGCAACATCTGAACTTAATAATGAAATGCTACCATGGGGATTTAGAAGAGGCGAGTCTCATTCTCAACCAACTTTAGACACAAAAGCAGAAAAAGTAATTCAAGAATTTGATGGAATTTCAATGGGAAGTGAAACTTCAAAAAATGTCTATTTAACGTTTGATTGTGGTTATGAAAATGGCTATACAGAAGCAATATTAGATATTTTAAAAGAATGCAATGTGAAGGCATCTTTTTTTATAACAGCACATTATTTAAATACTGCAAGTGACATTGTAAAAAGAATGATAGAGGAAGGTCATATTGTTGGAAATCATACAGTTAATCATAAATGTTTACCTAATATAAGTGATGAAGAAATAAAAAATGAAGTTATGAATCTTCATAAAGCTGTATATGAAAAATTTAATTATGAAATGACATATTTTAGACCACCTAAAGGAGAATTCAGCCAGAGAACAACAAAAATTGTTAAAGATTTAGGATATACAAGTGTTATGTGGTCATCTGCATATGATGATTGGGATGTTGAAAAACAAAATAGAGAAGAATATGGAAAAAAGAAAATAGTTGATAATATTCATAACGGTTGTGTACTATTGTTACATGCAACATCCAAAGATAATAGTGTGATTTTGGGAGATGTAATAAAAAGTATACGAGATATGGGATATGAGTTTAAAAATATAAATGAATTTGAGTAGTAGAATTGTTGTATTTTACTTAAGTTTATGGTAGAATAATGGCGTGAAATAGTTTGAAAAAATATAAGGGGATAGAAATGGAATTCTTAAATATAGAAATTAATAACTCAAGATATATAAAAATATTAATAGTTTCTATTATACTAGTTATAGTTTATTTAGCACTTACAATGAGTTCTTTACTAATATGCAAATCTTATAAGTTAGGACCAAATACTACAGTTATTTCAATTAATCCAGAAAATAATGTTGAAGATGTAGATGATGGAGAAATAAGTGCACATATAGATTTATTAGAACATGAAACTAATGGAAAAACAGTAGAAATATCAGGGTGGGCATTTAGAGAAGGATCACCTTTAAATACTATAAATTCTAGTTATGTTTTAAAACATCAAGAAACAGGAAAAATGTATTTTATGGCAACTCAGATGGAAGACAATATAAATTTAGAGAAAGAAGAACATAAAAAAGCAGGATTACATGCACGTTCTTTGGTTTTTGGAATGCCAAAAGGAATGTATGATGTTTATGTACAGTATCAAAATGATGATGAAGATATATTAGTATTTACACTAATATCATTTGAATTAGATTAATAGGAGATGGACTAAAAAATGAAAGAAAAAGTTATAGAATTCTTTAAAAAGAATGGTAGATTTGCAATTTTATGTTTATTCATATTAGAATTAGCTTTATCTATGTTTGTTACACCAGATAAATTTGATGATGCATATTTTATTGAGCAAGTTACAGGAAATAGTATATTTTCATTTGTTAGAGATAGATATGATTGGTGGACATCAAGAGTTATAATTGAATTTGTACTATGTTTGGTTTTAAAAACATCTAAATACTTATGGGTTATCTTAGAAGCACTTATGGTTGCTCTTGTAGGATATTCAATTTCTAAAGTATTTGTTAAAGAAAATAAAAATGAAAATACAATAATGTTAATATTTATGATATTAGCATATCCATTAAATATAATGGCTAGTGCAGGGTGGGCTGCAACAACAGTAAATTATATGTGGCCACTTGCAACTTTATTATTTTCTCTTATTCCAATACGAAAGATTTGGGATGGTGAAAAAATAAAATGGTATGAATATATTTTATATACAATGGCATTAATTTTTACTGGTAATGCAGAAATAGCTTGTGCTATTTTAGTTGGTTCATATCTTTTATTTACAGTTCTTTATATAGTTAAAAATAAAAAAGTTAATTTATACTTAATTATTCAAAATATAATAATTTTGGCAAGTTTAGTGTTTATAGTAACATGTCCTGGAAATCATGCTAGAAATCAAACCGAAATTGCAGAAAACTTCAAGAATATAGAGATGTTATCTTTTTTTGATAAAATTAGTTTAGGATTTACATCTACAATGGGATTATTAATTGGAAGAGGTAATATAATATATACAATATTTACAATGATAATTGCTGTTTATATATTTTCTAATTATAAAGAAAAATTATATAGAGTCATTGCTGTAATACCATTTTTATCAATAATGTTGATGCACTATTTTGCTCCAATTACAGTTAATATGTTTGGATTTATAACTTCATTTGGAGAACTTCTTATATCTGAAAGTGTATTTTTATCACCAGCAACAAGTAATAACTTATTATATGCAGTACCACTTGTGTTTGCTTTTGTAAATTTTATATCAATTGCATTATCACTTTTATTAATATTCAAAAATTTAAATAATAATGTTGCAATAGTTGTTTTCCTTGCAGGACTAGCCTCAAGATTAATAATGGGATTTTCTCCAACATTGTTCAAATCTGGAGAAAGAACAATGATATTTTTTGAATTTTCTATGATAATAATTAGTATTTTGATATGGCAAGAATTAATTAAGAAAAATGAAAAGAATGATTTAAAAGTACAAAAAAGAACAAGTGCTATTATAAAATGTATTGGTGCTGTTCAATATATAAATGTTTTACTTTGCATTTTATATACTCAAAAATAAATTTTATATAAACAAAAGAAGAAAGGATTAGAATATGAATGTATCAAAATTTACTGAAAAATCAAAAGATGTAATAACATCTGCTAGTAACATTACAGTAAGTAATAATAATTCTGAAATAACAGAATATCATATGCTTTTAGGTTTAACAGAAACAAATGAAAGTCTAATAACTATGCTTTTAAAGAAAATGGATGTAGATGTCGAATCTTTAAAGATAACTATTCAAGAGGAGATTGAAAAACTTCCAAAAACTACAGGGGCAGTTGCATTAAGATTTTCACAAACAGTTGAAAAAGCTTTAGATAATGCAGAAAAAGAAGCAAATTCTATGAAAGATGAATTTATTTCTGTTGAACATTTAATGTTAGGAGTAATTAATTCAGCATCAGAGAATTTAAAAAAGATTTTTAAAGTTTATAATATAGATAAACATAAATTTTTATCAGCATTAAAAGATATTAGAGGAAATAAATCAGAAGAAAATGAAAATGATGATGGAAATTCTGATATATTATTAAAATTTGGAAAAAATGTTACAGATCTTGCAAAGCAAAACAAATTAAATCCTGTTATAGGAAGAGATGAAGAAATTAGAAATGTAATTAGAATTTTGTCTCGTAGAACTAAGAATAATCCTGTTTTAATAGGGGAACCAGGTGTTGGTAAAACTGCAATTGTTGAAGGATTAGCCCAAAGAATTGTTAGAGGAGATGTTCCAACAAGTTTAAAAGGAAAAACTATATTTGAACTTGATTTAGGTCTTTTAATTGCTGGTGCTAAATATAAAGGTGAATTCGAAGAAAGATTAACAGGAATTTTAAAAGAGATTGATGATTCACAAGGAAATATAATTTTATTTATTGATGAGATTCATAATTTAGTTGGAGCTGGTAAATCGGATGGGGCTATGGATGCAAGTAATCTTTTAAAACCACGTTTAGCAAGAGGAGAACTTCACTGTGTTGGTGCTACAACATTAGATGAGTATAGGGAATATATTGAAAAAGATCCAGCTTTAACAAGAAGATTTCAACAAGTTATTGTACCAGAACCTACTGTTCAAGATGCTATTACAATTTTAAGAGGTATTCAGGAAAAATTTGAAATATTTCATGGTGTTAAAATACAAGATTCAGCAGTAGTTGCTGCTGCAACTCTTTCAAATAGATATATTGCAGATAGATTCTTACCAGATAAAGCAATAGATTTAATAGATGAGGCTTGTGCAATGATTAGAAGTGAGGTTGAATCTATGCCAACTGAACTTGATAGTATATCAAGAAAAATTATGCAATACGAAATAGAAGAAAAATCATTAGATAGGGAAGATAATCCTAAATTACAAAAACGTTTAACAGAGCTAAGAAAAGAACTTATGACAATGAGAGAACAATTTCAAGATATGAAATTGAAGTGGGAAAATGAGAAAAAGAATATTGCTAAAGTTCAAAAATTAAAAGAAAAAATTGATGATGTAAATGCACAAATAGAAAAAGCAGAAAGAAATTATGATTTAAATAAAGCTGCTGAATTAAAATATTCAATATTACCAAATTTGAAGAAAGTGTTAGAGCAAGAAGAAAAAGAAATAGAAAGAACTCAAGGGGCAAATACATTACTAAAAAATAAAGTAACAGAAGAAGAAATCGCAAAAGTAGTTTCAAAGTGGACTGGAATTCCAGTTTCCAAATTAGCAGAAGCAGAAAAGGCAAAATTATTAGGATTAGAAAAAATATTACATGAAAGAGTTGTTGGACAAGATGAAGCTGTTCAAAAGGTAAGTGAAGCTATATTAAGAGCAAGAGCTGGTATTGCAAATCCTAATAGACCAATAGGTTCATTCTTATTTTTAGGACCAACTGGTGTTGGTAAAACAGAACTTGCTAAAACTCTTGCAGCATCATTATTTGATGATGAAAAAAATATGATAAGATTAGATATGTCTGAATATATGGAAAAATTCAGTGTTACAAGACTTATAGGTGCACCTCCAGGATATGTAGGATATGAAGAAGGTGGACAATTAACAGAAGCTGTTAGAAGAAAACCATATTCAGTAGTATTATTTGATGAAGTTGAAAAAGCTCATCCAGATGTATTTAATATATTATTACAAGTATTAGATGATGGAAGAGTTACAGATTCACAAGGAAGACTTATTGATTTTAAAAATACTGTAATTATATTAACTTCTAATTTAGGTTCACAAGTAATATTAAAAAGCATTGCAAAAGAAGGAAGTATAACAGAAGAAGCAAGAGATAATATTGATATAATATTAAAACAACATTTTAGACCAGAATTTTTAAATAGATTAGACGAAATAATTTGCTTCAAAGCATTAGAAAAAGATGTTGTTTTTGGAATTGTAGAATTAATACTAAAAGGTGTAATAAATAGAGTAAAAGAAAAAGGTGTTGAATTATCATTTACTAAAAATTCTGTTAAATGGCTTGTTGAAGAAGGATATGATATGGAATTTGGTGCAAGACCACTAAAAAGAATTGTTCAATCACAAGTTGAAACTCTAGTAGCAAGAAAATTAATTGCAGGAAATATAAAAGAGGGCGATAAAGTAGAAGTATATTATGATAAAAGAATTCATGCTCTTAATGTAAGACCAAAAAGAGAAGTTGTTGAAAACGAAAATTCAAATAAATAATAATAAAAAAGATTCAAACTTAAGTTTGAATCTTTTTTTCATTTAGTTTTGTACCTTAGGTAAGACTTTATAAATAATTTTAAAACGATCAAATTTATCTAATTCATTTTCATAAAGACAATCAAGATAAATATCAAGTTCTTTTAAATCTTTAGCAGCTCTTATTATTGCTGGATTTAAATTAGAATTGAACATTAATTCTAATGCTAAATCTAAAGCTTCGTATACAGAACTTTTTTCTTTTACTCTCATGAATTTATATGCTTCTTTAAAACGTGATATTATAGGCATTTTGAATTCTGATAAAGGAACAATATATTCTTTTTCAACTACTTCTTCAATTGTTTGATATCCATTAGCTGTGTTATTTAGTTTTTCCATAACATCATTCATAGTATAAGGTAAATATACTTTTTGTGTTTCTTCAGAAATAACAAGTGTTTTATTATCACAAACAGAAGTTGATTCATCATCTATATTTTCTTGACTTACTTGTGTTGATGCTGGAATTTTTGCAATTGAAGTATTTAACATAGATAATTCTAGTACATTATTTGTTGAAGATAATTTAAAAGCTTCTTTTATATTTAATTCTATTCTACCATTTTTCTTAGCGAAAGTAACATTATTAATTGCATTTGCGAATTCAACATCTTCAAAAGTTGTATATACTAAGAAATATTTTTTGTAGTTATGTATTTCAATATTTTTGTTTCCAACTTTTAAGAAGAAGTTTTTCTTTGGTGTTGAAATATGAATATTTTCAGAAAGTACTGATATACCATCAAAATCTGCTATAATTTCATAAGTTTCATTTAATATTGAAATAGAGAAGATATCATCTTTATTTATTAAAATATTAAATGCTTTATTTGAATCAATTCCTAAATCCTTTGAAGAAACATTTTTATCATCAGATGACTCTGGAATTATAGGGTTTTCTAATGAATTTTGTTCAAGTTCAGAAATTGCTTTTGAAAGTGAATCAATTATTTTTATAAAATCTGAAGATGGTTCTTCATTATCAATTACTTCTTCAGTGGTATTATTAGAATCATTTAATAATTCTAATAATAATTCTTCTTTTTGTGTATCAAGATTTTTATCAGAAGATAGGGCTGTTGTTAAAAGATTTTCTATAGATTCGTCTTCATTTACTACTTCTGAATCTTTGTTTTCATTTTCTTCAGGAGAAATGTCATTTAAATCAATATCATTTAAGTCTATATCATCAATATTTATGTCATCTATGTTTATATCATCTTCTGAAGTTGTTTCTTCAACATTTTCAGTAACTTCTTCAACTTGTTCTTCAGTTGATTCATTTAAAACATCTGATATTGTTAAACTAGATAAATCTTCTAAATCAATATCATCTAAAGAAATATCTTCAATATCAGTAATTTCTTCGATATTTGTATTATTTTCTAAATTATTTTGTTCAATACTATTTTCAACCATAGTATCAATAATACTCTCTTCAGGAGATTCTTCAATAATAGATTCTTCTTCAACATTGTTATCTTCAACTATTGATTCATGAGTTTCTGTGGCTTGTTTAATTGCTTGTTTTATTGTTTCTGGTTCAATAACTACTGGTTGCATTTTTGTATTTTCAAGTTCAGTAATTCTAGTAGATAGGGAAGTAATAGTATTTGTTAAATTATCAAATAATTTTGATAATGATAATAATTCTTCACCAGACATTTTACTTTGAGGTTTTTCAGCAGGTGCTTCTGGTTTTACAGCAGATAATTCTTCATCAAATTCAATATCAGCATCATCATCTAATAAATCATCGATATTTTCTTCAAATTCATTATCATATTCATACTCATCATCTTCTTCAACAATATTAGACTCTTCAACTTTTTCAATTCCAAAATAATCTTCAATAGAAAATTCATCGTCATTTGTAGAATATTCTTCTGTGATTTGTGTATCATCTTCAAAAATTTCTTCATTAAAATCAGTAGGGATTGATTCTTCTATATTTTGAGATTTTTCTTCAAGTTCGTCATCACTTAAAGTATCAAGGTCTAACAAATCTAATAGTTCTTCATCAGATAAATTTGATGAAGTTGTTTCTGGTGTTAATATATTTAATGAAGATATATCATTTTCATTAGCTGATATATCTAAAATTTTTTCATCAATAACTGGTGTAGCAAGTCCAATAGAATCAGCAGTTACATCTAATTCTGTAACTGATTTTTCTTGTGGTTCTGCTTCAATATTACTTAAAACTTGATTAATATCAGAAACAGGATTTACATTTTGAACTATATTTTCATCATTTTCATCTTCTATAGAATTTGCTAAATTTGCAGCTTCATCATAAGAAAATTTCTTGAATACAGATGCAATATTAGAAACTATAGAAGTTTTTGCCTTTGAAAATAGAGAAGAATCTGTATTTTTTGAATCTCCAGAATTTTCAATTAAAATACCAATAGGTGCTGAATTAACAGTGCTTTCGGGTGTTTTTACATTATCAGCAACTTCTTTTAGTAAATCTTCATCGTTTTCAACTAAATCTAATAGATTAATATCATTACTTTCATCTGATAATTCATCTATAAGTAAATCATTATTTGATTGTAATAAAGTATCTTCAAAGATATCTCCAATATCTTCATCTATAATTTCATTTACAAGATCATCATCTAAAGTATCTTCAGAATTATTTTCTTCTAGAACAACATCATATTCTTTTTGTTGACTTATTAATGCATCTAAGTCTTCAACTTCAGAAACTTTTTCAACAATTTCAATATTATCTGAAGATTCTATATTTTCTTCTTGAATAATTTCGTTGTCATTTTCTAATACTAAATCTAGTTCATCAGAAATTTCAGTTGATAGAATGTCATCAATAGATTCTGTTTCATCATCAAGGGAAATTAAATCATTTAATGACAAAGAAGTTGTATCATCAATTGAATTTTGATTAACAACTGGTTCTTTTTTATGCTTTTTTACAATTTCTTTTTTAACATTTTCTTTAACAATATTTTCAGCTTCTTCAGCATTTTCAGTTAAATCTGTTTCTGAAATTTCAATACTATATTTTTCAAAAACAGATGGTTCATAGAAGAAAGATGAATTTAAATTTATTGCAGGTTCTTGAGCTTGGGCAGTAGGTGCTGAAGTAACTTTATTATTAATATTTATATCAAATTTTTCAAAAACAGATGGTTCATCTAAAAAAGATTTGTTAGATGCTACAGAACTTGGAGTTATTACTGGTGAAGTATCATCAATATCCAAAAGTGTATCCATAAGTTTTTCTTTTTCATCTTTTTTGGTTGATATTTTTGGAATAATCATAGTAATACTGTTTTCATCCTCAATAGAAGATTCAGATTTAACTTCTTCTTTAATTTCTTCTGGTTCAATTCCCAAATTCAAATGTAAAGTTCTTTTTGTTTTTTTAGAAGATAAACTTTTCTCTTTTAAACTTTCTATTGGAATAATATTATTAGAATTAACATCCTTTTTCTTTTCTGTAACAGAAGTAGGAAGTTTTAGTTTTCTTTTTGAAACTATATTGCTAGTACTATTTGTTTTTTCAATTAATTCTTCTGATTTCTCTGACATTTTTCAACCTCCGTATGCAACATTGACAAAATATTTCAATTTATCCTATGTTTATACAAAATATTATAATATAACGAAAATAAAAAGTAAATGAATTTCTTTATAAAAAAAGCGATTTTATATTTCTTTTTGGTAACAAAAATGTTACTAAAATTAAGGAAAATGAAATATAAAACATGTTGAATTGAAAAGACAATAGTGATATACTAACGAGGTATAAAAGAGATTAAAAGGATTGATATAATGAAAAAAATATGTAATTTTGTTAAAAATTTAATAATATTTATATATATTTTGTTGATTATTTTTGTCACAATTTGCTTGTTATCCTATAACGACTATAAAATAACCGTTTTAGGAGACCAAACGTTGATACCAATAATTGATGAAAACTTAGAACCTGATTATACGTTAGGTGATTTGTTAATAGTTGGAAGAAAAAACTATATGAGAATTGCTGAAGGCGATACGGTTTTTTTCTATAGAACATTTGCAGGTGGTGATCCTACAATAAACTTTGCGAAACTATTGAAAATTGAGAGGGTTACAGATACAGAGTATACATTTACTGTTGAAGGAATTGATGGAGATTATAGATTTTCTAGTTCAAACTATATAGGAAATTCAGATACAGCAACAGTTATTCCTAAAGTTGGTAAAGTATTAAGCATACTTCAATCTAAATGGGGATTTTTGTTTTTAGGGGTATTTCCTTCATTAGTTGCATTTTTATATACATTATATTCTGTAATTGCAGAACTTAGAGGGTATAATGAAGAAGATGATGATAATGATGAAAAACCAAAAAAGAAGAAAAAGAAAAAAGTAGTGGAGAAAGAAGAAAAACAAGAAGTAGAAATTAAAGAAACAGATAAAACAGAAGAAAAACAAGAGAAAATTGAAACAGAAGAAATAAAACAAGAGGTTGGAGTAAAAGAAGAAGACTCAAAAGAAAAAGTTGAAATTAAGGAAGAAACTACTAAGGTTGAAACTAAACCAGTTGAAAATAAAATATCAGATCCAGAAAAGAAAACATTAACAGAAGAACAGAAAAAAGCTTTAGTAGAAGCAAAACTAAAGTCAATGACAGAAGAACAAAAGAAAGCGTTATTACAAGAAAAATTGAAAAATATGACAGAAGAACAAAAAAGAGCATTAATAGAAGCAAAGAAAAAGAAATTAGAAGAACAAAAAAATAAATAGGTGAGAAATTATAGTGAAGAAAAAAGTTAAATTTCTAATAATTATATTAATACTAATTTTATTAATTTTTATATTGAAATCAACATATTCAAAATATGTTGGCGAGGCAGAAGGAGATGTTCAAGCAACAATAGGACAATGGATTATAAAAGTTAATGAAACAGATATAACAGTACTACCAGAAATCGAAGGCGAAGAACAAGTAAGAAGTGTACAATTCCAAATAACTAAAAATGATTTTATTTGGAAAGATGACAAAAATATATATGGTAGTAATCTTGAAAAAAATAAAGCAGCACCAGGAATGAATGGTGAATTTTATATAAAAATAGATCCAGCACAAACTGATACATCTTTTAAATATGAAATAAAATTAGATTTAAAAAGCTTAAAAGAAACTAACTTAAAATTAGAAGATGTATATTTGGCAGATGGAAAAACACTAGAATATAAACTAGATGAAGAAAATGATATAGTTACTATTAATAGAATAAAGCCATTATCAGAAATTAAAGATGAAGCAAAATGTATAGATAATGTTACAGTAAAAATTAATTGGCCATTTGGAAATAGTGATAGTCCATATGATAAAATTAATGAAATGGATACAATACTTGGAATGAATGCTTTTAGAGAAAATGATTTAGAAATTCCAGTTACTGTTAAAGCAATTCAGTATACAGGTGAGTAAAATGAAAAAATGGTTTGAAAAAATTGATTTTTTAATGATTATATTGATAATAATTCTAATAATTGTTTCATATTGTTATGCACAATTAAAAGTATTTCATAAAGATCATATAGAATTTTGCGGTTATACAATTTTTAGAGTTATAACAGGTAGTATGGAAAGTACAATAAAACCACAAGATATTGTAATAGTTAAGCTTACGAAAGATGTAAATGTAAATGATATTATTACATATAAAAGTGGAAAAGATTTTATAACACATAGAGTAATAGAAAAAACAGAAGATAATTTAATAACTAAAGGAGATGCAAATACATCAAAAGATTCTCCAATAACTTCGAATGATGTTGTTGGAAAGGTTGTATACATATTTAATAATGTTGGAACTTGGATAAAAGTATTAAAAACTCCACAAGTTCTTATTGCAATAATTTTTTCTATAATTACAATAAGAATTATTTTTGGAATAAAACCAAAAAATAAAGAAGTACAATAAGGATAAATTTGAAAGGAATATTATGGTTAGAGGAAGATACCGAAGAAAAAGGAGAATAGTAAGAATAAAGCGCAGAATAAAATGCTTAATCTGCCTTTTTATATTAATTACACTTTACAGAATACTATTTGACTCATATTCATTGTTCGAATCAGAAGCAAATTCGACTGCTGATGTTGATGTCGCATTCTTCTGTATTGATGACACTTATGATGCTGAAACAATTAATATAGGTGAAATTGGACCAGATGATAAAGAACCTAAAGAATATAAAATAACAGTTTCTAATTTTAAAATGGTAGATGGTGAAAAGTATCGTGCAGATACTAATATAGAATACGACTTAGAATTAAGAACAACTACAAATTTACCATTAAAATATGAACTTTATGTTGATGATAGCAAAGAAAATAATATACGTAATAATATAAAACAAGATGAATATAATACATATTTCAAATGTATATATGAAGAAGTTGCTCATAAGTTAGATAGAACTAAAGATCAAACTAGAACATATACATTGAAAATTTCTTATCCAGAAGGAGAAGAATACAAAAAATCTGAATACCAAAATATAATAGATTGTATTGAAGTAAAAATTGATGCAAGACAAATTTATAGATAATATAAAGGATGGTTTAATTGAAAGAAGGTAGAGGAAAAACAAGAAGAAAAAATAGTGGTTATAAAAGATTAATAATGCTATTTATAATCGCTATCATAATAATATTGATGAGTGTTAAAGTTATTTTTCCAGCAACAGTTTCTTTATCGAAGTTTGTTTATTCAGCTATTAGGACTGCATATTTGAATTCAAAAGAATTCTACTTTACAAGTAACATATTAGCCAAAAATGAAAATACAAGATTTGAAATAAAGAATTGGTCAGGTAGTAGAGGAACAAAAACTAATATTGCAACAATTGAAATGTATAGTAGAAAAAATACTTTAAAAAAATCAAAAGTAGATATAGAGTATGAATTAAAATTTGATGTTGAAGTTTTCAAATATAAAAATGTTACAGATACTGCATTATCTTGTGTAGAGCAAAGTCCAAATGAAATGACAGAAGAGCAATTAAATACATTTTCTTTAGGAAGTGCTTATATAGACTTACAAATAGATCCAATTTTAAGTGGAAAAACAACAAGATTAATATCTAATGATAATGTAGATGAATTTACTATGAATATAACTCCAAAAAACAGTGATTTTAAAGAAGGTGAATATGTACATATAAAAATTAGAGCAGATGCAATTTCACCGTATACAGAAACTTTATATGGAAATTTATATATTTATGCAGGAAAAGATGGAATAACATATCAAGTTGAAGATAGTGCAAATAGTCCATATTTAAATGTTATATTAACAAATGATTCTGATAAAGCAGAAGCAGAACTTGAAATACAATTTGATCCCAATATTATTGTTTTAGATAATACAGCCAATAATTATACAGAAGTTGAAACAATACAAATTGGTCCAAGACCTTCATATGAATATATAAATAAAATTAAAGTTAAAGTTGCACAATCTGATAGTGAATTTATAAAATTTTATAAAAAAGATGTAACAAAAGATTATTCAATTCCAGATGAAAATACGCTAAGAGTTCTTTCAGGAACAACTGTATTAGAACAAACGAAAAAGGGAGATAATGATGAATAATATTATAGAAAATCATATAAGTAAAACTCAAAAAAGATTAAAAAGATATTGCAGTATAATTTTAAAAAGTAAATATGATAGAAATGTTTGTGAAGAATTAATTCAAACTTATATAGATGCTAGATATTATAATTTTGGAGTAGATGAAAAGATAAGAGTATTTTACAGAAGAATATATGAAGCATTAAAAATAAGAGCAAATAATCTAGTTAAAAAAGAAAAAGCAAATGAGGAAAATGTAGAAAATACATTAATGTTATTTCAATACTTTTTCTATTTCGATTTTGTAAGAAAAAATATAGAAATATCTGAAGTTGTTAAAAAAATTGCTGAAAAGCGAGTTAATAAATTTAATTTGAAATCAGCTGAAGATGATGACTTTGAAAATACATTTACTAAAATAGTAGAAACAGATATGAATGAAGTAAATGAACTTTTGAATGGATATAATTCGGATGAGTTTGAATTGGAAATAAATAAAATTGTTTCATCAGATAATACTTTTTATAGAGCCAAACTTAAATATAATTTTGCATTTCCAGATGTGTTTAGCAAAGATGCAATTGAAGATACATTTAATGAAGATATAGTTAATGAAGATAAATTATTTGTTGAATATCCAATGATTGCTATAAAAGCGCTTAAAGATATATTAGATGGGAATTTCACAAAAACTTATGTTATAGATTTTTCAACAGATTTATTTGCTAAAAAGAAAAAACTTGAACAATTGTTAACAATTTTAAACTGTCAAGCAAGTCAAGATAAAATATCTTTTGAAATTAATTATAATAATTTCTGTGATAACAAAGATAGTGTTTATGAACTTACTAAACGTGGTTTTACTTTCTGTTTAAGAACAGAAAAAGATATGCCTAAACTTACAGAAGATGAATTAAAGATATTAAATATTTTTAATTGCATAATAGTAGATACATATGATATAAATAAAAAGAAATATAAAAAATTACGAACATTAGAAGTTTAAAAATATGGAGGAAATGTAATGGACACTTATGTAAGATTCTTATATGAATTTTTAAATGAATTTTTTGCAGGAGTAAAAACAATTGTGTTTGGAATAATTAATGGAATTAGACAAGTTTTTGATATTCCAAATTATATTCACTTAATAAAGGAATATAAGAATGATTTTTCAGGACAAGAATGGATTCTTGTAGCAATTGCTATAGCTGCAGTTGCAATTATTTTAATATTATCTGTTCTTTTAGTTTTTCTAATATTAAGAAAATATATTAGATTTAGAAAAACACTTGTAGAACAAGAAAGTATGGTAAAAGAAGTTGCAGATTTAAATAAAAGAGTTGCTAAAATGACTAAAGAAAGAGAAGAGATTTTAGCAATGAAAGTTTCTCAATTAGGTTTAAGCCCAGACGAAGCATCAGAAATGGATATTAGCCAAGCAAATGGTGAAAATAAAGAAGAAATTGAAAATGCAGATGGAGTAAGATTTACAAGATTAACAATTATTGATAAAAAATTTGCAAAATATAAAGTTCAAAACTATAATAATGATTTTGAATTAGAAGAATTATGTAATACATTTAGAAATTTTGCTGCTTCAAGATTACATTTATATTATACATTACCAATGATTCGTACATTTATAGCTGGTCTTGCATCAACAAAATTAGTTATATTACAAGGTATCTCTGGTACTGGTAAAACATCACTTGCTTATGCTTGGGGAAAATTCTTAAAACATGATTCATGTGTTGTATCAGTACAACCTTCATGGAGAGATAGAACAGAACTTTTTGGATATTTTAATGAATTTACTAAAAAGTTTAATGAAACACAATTATTAGAACAATTATATATAGCTTCATATACTGATGATGTATATACTGTAATATTAGACGAAATGAACTTGGCTCGTGTTGAATACTATTTTGCTGAAATGCTTTCTATTTTGGAAATGCCAAATAGAGATGAATGGATTATTGAAGTTGTTTCTAGTCCATGGGAAAATGATCCAAAACATATTATAGGTGGAAGAATTAAAATACCAGCAAATACTTGGTATATTGGAACAATCAATAATGATGATTCAACATTTATGGTAACAGATAAAGTTTACGATAGAGCAATGCCTATTGATATAAATGAAAAAGGACAAGCATTTGAAGCAGAAGATACACCACCGATGGATGTTAACTTTACATATTTAGATTCTTTATTTGAAAAAGCAAAAGCAGAACACCCAGTTTCTGATGATCTTTGGAAGAAAATAAATGAAATGGATGATTATGTTATCAAACACTTTAGAGTTGCTTTTGGTAACCGTATTGTTACACACTTAGGAAAATTCGTTGCAGCATACGTTGCATGTGGTGGAGATGAAGTTGAAGGTATAGATTACTTCATGGCAAAAAAAGTTTTAAGAAAATTTGAGCAATTAAATATTGCTTATATAAAAGATGAAATAGATGGATTTGTTACATTCTTAGATAAAACTTTTGGTAAAGGCAAAATGAAAGAATGTATAGAATATGTATTAAGACTAAAGAAATTAGGATAGTTATTCTAGGAGGGTACAGTGGATAAATTATTAAATGTTTTTGAATTATATGCTGATGCAGATAATAGTGATGTAAAAAAATTTAATGAACGTTTAACTTCTAAAATGGATGTTAATATTGAAACTAATAGACCTAAATCTCAATTTCTTTGGGTTCAAAAAATGGAGGATACAGTAGAATATTTAGATAATATTTTAAGAAATCCAACAAAGTTAATTGTAAATGAAGAAGAAGTTGTAAAAATAGAAAAAATAAAAAAGGTTACAGTTGAAAGTATAAAGAATTTAGCAAAAAATTCTTCTTTTATAGATGATGTTGATGAAAATGGTGAGGTAAAACCAGGAAAGTTATTAAACGTTTTTAAAGAAGAAACATTTAATACATACGAAAATAGATTTATCTATACATTAGTACAAAAAATGCTAATAATTATAAAAAAAGAAAAAGATAAGCTGGCAAAAGATAAATCTAAAGATAAAGAATTCAAGAAAATTGATTATCAAGGAAAATCCTATAATGGAAAAAACAAAATAGATATACAAATTATGCTTACTGCAAGTACTGAATCTAGTGGTAAATCTGATGAATTAAAAAGACAGTTAGAAAGAATAAGAGCATTAGAAAAAAATGTTATTAATTTAACATTAACTGCAACTTATCAAGAGTTAGATCGTGCTCATGTTCCATTAGTAACTCCACCACTAAAAAAGACTAATGTTTTGTTAAAAAACGTTAATTTCCAATATGCAGTTAAATTATGGGATTTTTTGATTACAGAAATGAATAAAAAATCAGAAGAGAACACTAATGAAACTAAAGTAAGAAAGTATAAAGATAGAGGAAAAGCAAAGAAATTTGTAGATGAAACATTTTTACTTGATTACTTAATTTTAGAATGTGTTGAAAATCCTGAAATTAGTGGAAAAAGAAAAAAAGAACTACTAGAACAATTAATAGCAAATGTTGTTGAAAGAACTATTGATGTTAATGAAAGTCTTACTGAAGAACAATTGAAAAATTTAGTTAGTAAGCAATATCGAATTGTTAAATATAGAAGAACTACTTCAAACAAAGAAATTCAAGAAATATTCAAAAAACATATCGCTAAATATGTTCAAAAAATAAATAAATTTGAAAGTGAAAGATAACATGAAAAAGGAAAAAGAAGTAAAAGAAAAGAAAAGTGTATTAAATATTATAGTTACAATAATAAAAATTATTTGTACTATTGTTCTAATTTTATTAATATCAGTTTTAGCACTTCAAAGATTTTCAAATAATGAAAAAGCAATTGGAGGATTTAGAGTATTTAATGTAGCAACAGAAAGTATGGTTCCTAAATATTTAGTAGGTGATGTTTTAGTAGTAAAAGAAGAACAAATTGATAATTTAAAAATTGGTGATGATGTAACTTACTTAGGAAAACAAGGAACATTTAATGGAAGAGTTGTAACTCACCAAATTGTTGCAATAGATGAAACAGAAGAAGGAAAAATTTTTCACACAAAAGGTATAGCAAATGAAGCAGAAGATCCTACTATAACAGGAGATCAAATTTATGGTAAAGTAGTATATAAATGTGTAATTATTAGTTTATTAACTAAGTTAATGAATAATATGACAGCATTTTATATTGTAGTATTTGTTCCTTTTGCAGTTCTAATATCTTTACAATTAAAAGATTCAATATTAGGAAGAAATGAAGACGATGAGGATGACGACGAGGAAGATGAAGATGATGAGGATGATGAGGATAAACAATAATTATTAAAAATACAATATTCTGTTATGGAAGGAGTATATATGAGTCACGAAGATTTAGAGATAACTCTCGATAAAGAATTAGAAGAATTGATTCTTTTAGAAGCTGTTGAAAATGAAGTTAATAATGAATTAATATGTAATGAACCTCTAAATAAAGATGAAAAAACAGTAAAACACAAAAAGAAAAAGAGAAAAAGGAAGATAGCAAGTAAAAAATTAAGAAATGGTCTAAAAGTTAGAACTGTAGTCTTATTGTTATTAACTTTAATTGTTAATACATATGCATGGTTTATATATATATCTACTGTAACAATGGGTGTTGATGTACATGTTAAGAGTTGGAAAATCGACTTTATGAATGATGATAGTCAAGAAGAATTTGATTTAATATTAGATGAAGTATATCCAGGAATGCCAGATGCCACTCAAGAAATTACAGCCAAAAATAGTGGTGAAATGGATGCAACACTTTCTTGCAAGATAGTTGCAATGCAAATATTTGATGAAAAATTTGCGATTAGTGACGAATATGAAGGCACTGTTATTACAGAAGAAGAGATATTAAATAAACTAAAAGAATATCCATTTGATATTAAAATAGCACTACAAGATAATGATATTACAGAAGTTAAAGAAGTAACAGTTGCTCCAGAAGAAAGCATAAGAATAAAACTTAATGTTGTATGGTCATATGAAACAGGAGAAACAGAAACAGAAATATTAGATAATGATAAAAAAGATACAGATTATGGAATAAAAGCTTATGAATATTATGAAGCAAATAAAGGTCAAGAAGGATCTAATTATTGTATAAAAATAACAGTAAAATTAGAGGCAATTCAAAAAGGTGAAGAAGCCCAAAATCCATAAAAGAGCTAAAAAAGATTAAAGTTAATATTAACTTTAATCTTTTTTGTACTTTTAAATTAAGGTTCTATTGTATTAGTATTTGTTGTATTTGTATTTAAATCATTATGAGTTATTTGTGTAACTACTAATTTTACAGGAACTGTAAATTCAGCTTTTTCTTTACCTTCAGTTATTTGTTTTGAAACTTTTACATCTCCATAGTTATCAGAAATATCTTTATTTTCTATTTCATTATAATTTTCAATATTACTATCAACATCATACCATTTTACATAGAATCTAATATTATTTATATTCTTATCCGTAACATTATTTGCTGGTTCTATTATACCAGTTACAGAAGATTCTTCTGGATTAATATCTTCTTTTGAATCATAAAGTATTTTATCTGCATCAGGAGAAGTTAAATCTATATCATTACTAATAGAATATGATAAAATTTTGAAATCTTGGAATTCTGATTTTGTATTATCAATTGAAACATCATATTTAAAAGGAATTTCTGTTCCAGTAGATTCAATGGTTATATCAAAATATCCACTAGAACCTGGTACAATAACATTTTCTGCAACATTTTCATTTTTTACATAATTAAGTTTTAATGTTTCTGAAAATTTTTTAATTTGTTCTTCATTATTTATATCTAAATTATTAATTAATATATGCCAATTTGATATATTAAAGTCTGCATCTTTTACATCATTTGTAACATATTTCGAGTAGGTTGACCTTATAATTAGAAATAAAATTGTAACAATTAAGAGTACTAAAATAATTTTAAAAATCCTTTTTGATTTGTGAGTATTTAATTCTTTTTTCATACAAAAACCCCATTCTTATTAGTATATGAAAATTGTAACATAGAGAAATTTTTTAGTCAATTAAAGTGGTAAATGTAACAAACATGAGAAAAAAATGTAAAAATAATGTAATTGAGGTGATTTACTAGATATGGTAAAATTAACCTAAATTAGAGAATATGCAAAATTCAATATGTATGTCTAATCTAAAATAGCTTTGATCTAATAGGAGGTGAGGTTGTTCAAATGAAAATGACAAAGTTTGAATTTGAGACGACCTCTAAAAAAATAGTTAGAAGAGATTTGAGAATCAAAATAATTAGACTTGCACTACTTATTTTATTGTTATTCTTGATTTTATTATATTTTATCCTATCTATAATTTACGATGCTGGAAAATTTACAATTATTCTAGATCGAAATTTGAGTTGGGATAAAGGAATAGTAATTTATGAGAATATGGCTGAAAAGATGGTGTCAAGAAAACTCGAAGCTTCTGCATTTGATGGAATGGATAACATTTCTATACAATGGTTACCAGAAAACATTGATACAGAAGGCGATGGTTCTCATAATGGCGATAATTATATTGCATATACCTTTTACATAGAAAATGAAGGTAAAGAAACAGTTAATTATTGGTATTCTACACTTATTGATGATGTTATCTTAAATGTAGATGAAGCTATTAGGGTTATGGTCTTTTTGAATGGAGAACAATCAGTTTATGCTAAATTAAATGGCTTTACAGAAGAACCAGAAGAAGGTACAAAAGCTTTTTATTCCGATGATACTGTAATGTTAGAATGTAGACAAGACTTCAAACCAGGTGATATTGATAGATTCACTATTGTTGTATTTATTGAAGGTGATGATCCTGATTGTACAAATGCGTTACTTGGCGGAGAATTGAAAATGCATATGGATATTACAGAAGAACATGTTGATTAATATAGGAGGAAAGAAATGAAGAAAAAAACAAAAGTAAGTAAGAAAAAGTTAGATAGTTTATTGCTTGTTTTATTGTTAACAGCAGTGCTATTAATAATGTCAACTTATGCATGGTTTACTGCAAACAGAACAGTAAGCATTGGAAATCTTGATGTTAGAATTGAGACACAAAGTGGTCTTCAAATTTCAGCTGATGCTGAAGATTGGAAAACAGTACTTGAATTAAAAGATTTACAAGATGCAACACAAAAATACAAAGAAAACATTGTTAACCAATTACCAGTTGTAATGGAACCAGTATCAACAGTACTTGAAAAAAATGGTAATAGTATGAAAATGTTTTATGGTGTTACTGAACCAGAAAGTGAAACATCTACTAATTTCGTAATTACTTCAACAGAAGAAACTGAAAAAGCATATGATGGAACAGAATCACCAGCTGGACATTATATTGCATTTGATATATATTTAAAATCAGGAAATGCTGAAAAAGATTTATATATGTCAGGAAATGTTGTTGAATTAGAATTAAATAATCCTGATAAAGTAATTGAAGATCCAACAAAAGAAAAAGGTATAACAAATGCTTCTCGTATTGCAATTATACCAGGTGATAATAAAAAATCTGAAGATGCAGAAGATTTAAGAGCTACTTTAAAAACAGGTGGAACACCAATGATGTGGGAACCAAACAATGATTATCATACATCAAAAGCTATTGTATATGATGAAAAAACAGTTGGCTGGAATCATAGTTTAAGAGAAGGTGCTGGAAATCCTGAAATAGCATATGATGGTGTAAAGGCTCCAATAACACTTGCAGAAGGAATATTATTAGGAGATGGTACAGCAACTGCTCATAGTGATAAATTTGCACCAGTACATAAAACTTGGTCAACAAGTAAAAATGATACATCAACTTCAGATCTTGTAATGCCAAAGAATGCAACAACTCCAAGTGGAGAATCAGCAGCCTTAGCAGCTGGTGTGACAAAATATAGAGTTTATATGTGGATTGAAGGTCAAGATATTGACTGCGAAAACTATGCATCAGGTTCTCGTGCTAGATATACTTTAAACTTTAGTTTAGATTCAGCTGGAACACAAGTAAACCCAAAATAATTTAGTTAAAATTATAAATGAAATATAAATTAAAAGGTAATAAATGTTCAATTTATTACCTTTTTTCTTGTTTTTCATTTATATTACAAAATAGGAAAATACTTTAAAAAAATAGCACTCTATGATACAATAACCATGAATTTTATTAATAATGGGAGTATTATATGGCTAGGAGAAATAGAAGAATTTTTAAAACTAAAAAAGATAAAGTTATTAAAAAGAATTTAGTTAGAAATACACTAATAATTCTAATTTTAATTGTATTTTTATTTGTTATATATAGATTTAATTTTTCAACTAAATCTGAATTAGTAGATGCAATAAAAATTAATTTCAAAGAATATGGTGAAGATATTTCTTTAGAAAATTCTGAAATAGATCTTGAAGTATTTACAGATACAAATGGTGAAAAATATATTATTTTACCTGATCAAATAAATGGATACTATGTAAACCAATATTATATAACTGATAATAGAGTTCAGAATAAGGTAAAAGAAGAAAATAGCAATGTCATTATTAATACTATTACTGATGAAATACAAAATGTTGTAGAAAATATTTTACCTGAAAATACAGAAAGCCAAGTGAATGATACTAATGAAATAAAATCAGAAAATGTAATGCAAACAGAAAAAATTGCTGGTTTAAGAAAGAAATTTTTAACTTCTAATGATTTAGAAGAAAGTGAGGAAGAAAAAGAAAAGAGTGAAGATAATACAAACACAGTAGTAGAAAATGTGGAATCAACTAATACTGTTGTAGAAAATACTGTATCTACAAATACTATTGTAGAAAATGAAATTTCAACAAATACTACTGTTGCTCCAGAAAATGAAATTATAGAAAATACAGTAGTAGAAGAAAACAAAGTTAATAATGAGGTAAATGCTGAAAACACAGTAGAAGAAAATAAGATTGATAATGAAACAATAGAAAAACCAGCATATAATCCAGATACTGTGGTTGAAAAAGTAGGATTAAAACCAGGAAGTAAATTTACAGTAAAAGAAACTAGTGGAGAAGATAGATATTCAATTGGAGATGTTTCAATAGAAGTTGAATATCAAACAATAAAAGTTGGTGATACAAAATTATATAAACAAGAATTAACTTTTGAAGAAAATGAAACAAAATTTATTGCAAATGGATATATTCCAACTGGTTATTCATTAAATGCAATTTCAATAAATAAATCACAAGAAGAAATTCAAAATATTGAAATGGAAATTAAACAATCTGAAGATTTTAAAGAATTTCATCCAGTATTTGCATACAATATTCTTTTTGAAAAAGATGGAAATGTTTACGAACCAACAGAATTTGCACCAAGCATAAATGTAAAAGCAATATCAACAACACACTTAAATAATGTAAAAAATGAATTAAACGTAAAATTAGTTCGTTTTAAGAATAATGATATAGCTCTTATGTCTTTAGAAAATGAAGTATTAGATGTAATTGAAGAATTTAAAAATGAAGATGTTGAATTTGGATTTGATTCTGTCGAAATGGATACAGATAAGTTTGTAGAGTACACATATGTTGCTATTGCAGAAGATATTAGAACAGAAGAACAAATAGTAATTGATACATATGAATCAGATAAAAACTTTTATTTAGGAAAAAATTATACAGATAATAAAGATGGAAATAATACTGGAAAATATACTGAAGATAATTTAGCTAAAGTTACAGTTAATTATCATTCAATTCCAGAAAATCCAATAACAGGAAATGAAGATTCAGAAAATTTTATTGATTATTCAAAGATAAATGTTACATCAGTAAGAGAACCTCTTACTGGAATGCCTGCAAATACTGCTGATTGTAAAGTTACAATTGAAGTTAATTCTGATGTTGAAGTTGGTTCAAATTGGAGAATGCAAGTAACATTTAAAGATTCAAGGTATAATAGTAATTTTGATATTATAGAATCATCTGCATATAAGAAAATTGATTATAGGACGTTTGAATTATCTTCATCTGCTGGAAATCAATTAATAGATAATAAAATAGAAGTTCTTGTAAGAGTAGAAGGGTCTAGAACCACACCATCTAATCTTGTTCTAGCATTAAAGCCAGATAGTGTTAATTTAGTTACAATAGAAAATTATGATTATGAAATGTCACAAATATCAGCTTCTATATCTGCTAACGAAAATGAAAAACAAAATCTTGTATCATATAAAACATGTTTACCTATAATAGATGGAAAAATATCATTTGAATTAATTGATAATCCATTTATGAATAGACCTGTTGCAACAAAAAGATATTCAGATTCATTAAAACCAGGAGAAGAAGTTTTATTAGGTTTTGATGGATGGAAAAATGATGCCTATACTATATCTATAAATAACAATACTAAAGTTCAAAAAGCAGAAATACCAGTAAGTCCAGAAAATAAAGAAATTACAGTTGATTTATATGCAGATTGGAAAATTGCTAATGTAGTATTTATGAAACAAGGTGGTACAGGAGATGGTAGAACACTTGGACAAGAACTTGGCTCATGGAATGATGCAATAAATAAATTAAATGAAAATCCGAAATATGCATCTAATGCATCAGATAGAGAATTAAATATAATTATAGTTTCTGGTGGAGAAATTAATTCTGATAATAGTGATAATAAAGCTTTTAAAAAAGCAGATGTGGGTTATACAGTCACAAGTTTATATGATGGACATGATTATAGATTAAATGAAAATGCAAAAGTTAAACTAACATATAATGTAGAAATTGAAAATGATTTACAAATGGCATTTTTGAACATTACAGGTTCTGGAAATTACAACGAAAACAATAGTGAAAATTTTAAAGAATATAATAATAATGGAACACAGAAATATCACTGGACAATATCAGGAAATTCATATAATTTACGTATTGGTAGAGGAATGACTCCATTAAATGTATCTGATACAACAACGACATTTGCTCAAGTTCAAGGCGGTAGTGGTGAAAAAGAAGAATATAAAACTGTAATAGAATCAGGAAGATATTCAAATGTATATGTTGAAAATGGAAATGATTCAACTTCTAAAAATCGTAATGTTTTAGCTAATTTTGTTCTTGGAGCAGATTATGATAAAGCATTAAATAATAATGAAAATTTAAACATTTATTATAGACTTACCGCAAGATATGAAAAAGGAATTGTATCAACGATATCTAATTCAGATACAATATACAATATATGTGTAAAAAGTGGAAAAATTGGTATAGATTTTTATGAACAATATGGCGAAACTGGCTCTGAGCAAAATTTGGCTGGTACAGCTGGTATTGCAATTGCAGGCTATACTAATGGAGACAATACAACATCTTCATATGATAAAGGAAATAGAGTATTAACAGTAGAAGGTGGACAAATTGTTAATATAACTAGTGGATTATGTGTGAATTCAAATTATGCTAATCTTGCTAATACACATATATATATAAAGGGAAGTGGTGCTAATATACAATATATATCTGCAGGTTCTTTTCAATTAAATACAGCGGGTGATAGAATTTTACAAATGACAGATGGTATAGTTCAATATGCTATAGCTGGAGGTATAAATGGTTGTGCTTCTAAAGATGGAGCTGGAACTTTGAATGGCAATACATTACTTTATATTGGTGGAAATGCTACTATTGGTGGAGATGATAGGTTAGTAAATAAAAAATTTTCTCCAACAGCGGATAAAATATATGATTTAGAATATGGAAATGTATTAGGTGCTGGAAATGGAAAAAGTGGAAATGCAACAGCTGGAAATTTAAATTCATCACATGTTATTATAGATGGAAATGCTAAAATACTAAAAAATGTATATGGTGGAGGAAACTTTGGAAAAGTTGCTCAAAACTCTAAAGTAGATATACTAGGTGGAACTATAGGTGGAAATGTATATGGTGGTTCTAACCAAAATGGTGTTGATGGAAATGTTGAAATAAACATGAAAAACGGAACTGTTGATGGAACTGTTTATGGTGGTTCTAATGTTAATGGAACAGTTAAAGGAAATGCTAAAATTACTTTAAGCGGTGGTACTGTAAATGCTAATAATGAAGGCAAAGACGCAATATTTGTTGGTGGTTGTGGTTTAGGAACATCAGTTAATGGTACATCACAAATTATAGTAAATAATGATTCAAATAATGTAAATATAACTGGAAATATTTATGGTGGTAGTGAAATGGGAGCAGTAGATGGTATCTCTGCAATTACTGTAAATCAAAAATCAGAAGATAGAAATATAAATATTGCTGGAAATATTTATGGAGCAGGAAAAGGAAATAATGTACGACCAGCAACTAACAAAGAAGTTAGTGTAACAATAGATGGTGGAAGATATGAAAATCTTAAAGTATTTGGTGGTGCTAATATAAATGGTACAATTACTGGAAATATTACAGTTAAAGTTGGAGAGAAAGCACCAACATATGTAAATGAAGTATATGCTGGTGGAAACAATGCACAAGTTAAATGTACAGATAATAAACCATATAAAAACGAAATGTATCTATATGAAAATGCTGAAGTTGGAAATGCATATAGTGGTGGAAATAATGCTGGTGTTGAAGAAAGCAGAACTATTGCAATGTATGTAAAAGGAAAAGCTCGTAATATATATGGAGGTTCTAATTCAGCAGGTACTGTTGGAGAAACATTGATAAAATGTGAAAATACAGAAAATGTAGGTAATGTATATGGTGGTGGATTTGGTGAAAATACAGTTGCTAAAAAAACAACAGTAGAGCTTTTAAATTCTATTGTAGAAAACGTATATGGTGGTGGAGAGCTAGGAAATGTAGATGGCGAAACATCTGTTAGAATTAGTTCAACAACAGTTAATGGAAGCGCTTTTGCAGCTGGTAAAGGTGATGAGAGAAATGCTTGTAATAAAGCTTTAGTAAAAGGTCCTACAAAAATAATTGCAGAAGGAACTACTATTATAAAAAATAATTTATTTGGTGGTGGTGATGCTGCAAACGTTGGTGCAATTGGTGATACAAGTACAGATCAAATAGCTGGTGCAGATTCGTATGTATATATATCAGGTGCTACAATAAATGGTAGTGTGTATGGTGGATCAAATCAAGCTAAAATATTTGGAAATGCTAATCTTTTCATAGGAAAATCAGCTATAGACCAAGGTTATGAGCAAGGAAAAATAGAAATATCTGGTACAATATTTGGTGGTGGTGAATCAAGAACTGGTTCAGATGTTTTTGATTATAACTTCAAAAGTATTAATGGTAATATTAAAATTAATTTAGATGGAACAGATTATGATACAACAGAAAATAATTCAATTAATATAAAAGGAAGTATATTTGGTTCAGGTAATGCATCAAGTGCTGCTAAAGATGGTGATATAACAATAAAAAATTATGGTTCAAGAGAAAATAAAATTATTAAAAAAGCAATTTCAGTTCAAAGAGCAACAAATGTTGTAATTGATAATTCTGTTATGAATTTAGAAGGTACTACTGATAGTACTAATACTTATTTTAAAGATGTTGCATATGCATTTAATATTATAGGAAAATTAACAATAAAAAATGGAACAATGCTTTATTTAGAAAATGGGGCAAACAGATTATCAAGTTTTTATAGTATGGTAGATAAAGACGGAAGTGAAGTTCCAGCTGAGGTAACATTCTCAGAAGATGGAATAACAGTTACAAAAAATGTTGATAATAGAATATACTTATATAATGGTTCGAATTTAAATATATCAGCCAGAGAAGATGTTCAAGGTGAATATGGACATGTTGAAGGAATGACTTTCTTTGGAGTATATCAAGGAGAAAACTTATATTCAGGTATATATGATGAGAACTATCAAATTGGAAAAGCTCCAGAATGGGGAGAAAGAAACTTTACAACATCATATGTATTAGGATTACATCAAAGAGATCCTGAACATGATATTACCAAAAATGGTTTTTATACAACATATGAAATACTTACACCTGAAGCTGATAAATTACAAAAAGAAAATAATCTTACAAGTGATCAATATAATTCAACAGGTTCTTATTATGGATATATTGAGCCAACACCAAAAGATTATCAATATTATGCATGGTATACAGGCTTAAATAGATTAAAACGTATTGAAATAACAGCAGATAGTTTAATAGTAACAAACTATTCAACATTAGGTGCAGTAGATGTATCTTTAAAAGAATTAGATGCAATAAAGAAAAATGGTACATTAACAATTCAAGATTTCTCAGTAAATTGGGAAGATGATAATATAACTTTAGTAGATAAATCTGAAATAGAAAATATTTCTGAAGATGCAAATACAAAATTTGCTTTAGCAATGAAAACAGGAAATGCTGGTTGGGCAAGTGATGCTAATACAAACTTTAAATATGATGATGGAAAAGGTTCATTTACAGGAGATGAACAATACACATTTGAAAATGCTGATACAACAACAACTGTTGGGTTATATTTATATCACTCAAAGAATGTTGAAATTGAAGAAAATAAAAAATTAGGTACTGGTGAAATTCTTATGAATTTAACCTATATGGAAGGACCAAACCTTTATACAGTGGAAGTTGTTATACATCTTTCTATGAGTATGCAGTTAGATAAAGATACTGGATACAATGCTGCCATAACCCCAGGGGTTAAATATGATTTATTTACAACATCAGCAACAGATATAACAACAGATAGTAGTTTTTCAACATTTTTGGAATTGTCTCAAAGAAACTTTAGAGATCAAATAATAAATGGAAGTAAAAAGGATGATGAATACTATCAAAAATTAACAAGAGTATTAAATACAAGTTATATGCTTCCAGAAAAAACCAATATAACAATGGTGGATTTATCAAAAAATAATGAACCAAAATTCTATTATTATACAGTAAAAACTCCACAAAATATATTTTACTTGAAAGATTTTATTGCTATGGGAAGTAAAGATGGAGATAAGAAAGAACTATATAATGAAACTTTAATGAATAATAGTTATTATGATTCGAATTTAAAATTCCATTATGAAGCATTTATATTTATTGTTGATTTTAAAGATGTAGATTTTCCAGAAGGAGAAAATGCAAAAATTACTTCAGATCCTGAAATGACTATAGAACTACATAGTGAGCAATTAAATGATGCCAATATACCAGAGTTAAACATAGGATTAATATCATCACAATTATCAGCTCATAGAACAAAATATAATGTATATAGAGCAAATTCACAAAATGGAGTTTCAATATCTCCTAGAATTCAAAATTTATATGTTGGAAATACAGCAAGTATTACTGTTGGAACATCATTCTCAACAGAGCAAGTTGAAGGTGCTACTCCTACAAATACTCAATACTTTAATAAAAAACTAGGAGCAGTAGTAACTTTAACAAAAGATGGTAGAGAAGTTCAAGGTTCTGAATTGTTAGGAACATGGATTGAAATTGATGGAGCAAGATATCATCCAAGAAGTGATGGTACAATAAGAGTTAAACTAAATGATATTGTTGCAAACGTTTCTAAGAGATTAGTAATAAATGCAACTAATAGTTCACTTGCTTCAGGTGCATATAAACTTTCGATTAAAACATTTGCATCTGCTGATGGTAAATATTATGGAACAGAAAAACATTTAGCAGAAGATACAATAGACTTAAATATTGTTAATAATAGATATGGATTAAATTCAAAATTGCCAGATAATCAAGCTGTAATTGATTGTAGTACTGGTCTAACACTTAATGAACAAGGATATGCTTCAAGAGATGAAGAAACATCTAATACATTAGATGTACAATTAGAATATAATTCTACATTAACAACTCCATATATTACAGTAGCTTTAGAAAGAAGAGAATATGGAGAAAAAGGAGAAATAACTACTGAAAAAATATATAATAAAAATTATCAAACTGTTGATTTAGCAGATTATGTAGAATTAATTTCAGAAGATGGACAAGTTTTAACAAAAGCACCTAAAGAAATTACAAATGAAGGAAGAATTGAATATGAAGCTGTAAGCACAGAAAATATAAAATCAAATTCTTCAAGTTTAGGTGATGCAGTATTTAATTTGAAATATAAAATAAAACCACCAGCAGATGGTGAGAAACTAGTTACAGGAACTTATAGATTGGTATTTACACTATATGATATAAGTCAAGAAGAAAGAGAAGTTGTTATAAATCCTGATACTAATACATCAGAAACATTACCAATTATACCAGGAACAAATACAACAACTAATACATCAATTACAAAACCAGATATTACACATGAAATAGTTACAGTATATAAACCAATAGGTGATGTATTCTCTTATATAATAATAAAATAAGAACAAATCAAAGAGGCTTATTAATTAAAATAAGCTTCTTTGAGAAAATAAATTTAACATAAATTTAACATAAAAAGTATAGACTTGAATTTTAAATTAATATATAATAATTACGGAATAAAAATAATTTCTTGAAAGGAATTAATACAATGGATAAAAATTTTGAATTATCAGAATTAAGTAACGAAGAACTATTAGAGTTATATAAGAAATCAGAAGAATATATGGCTTTTTTAGAAAAAGAAAAAAAATTGAAAGGTACTGATGAAAAATGAGTGATATATTAGAAAAATTTGAACAATATATCTCAACAAACAAAGAAGTTTTAAGTGTTTTACCAGTTAATACTAAGAAAAACAGAGCAAAATATGTAGAAAAAGTTGATGAATTTATTGAAGAAGCTGAGCAAATTAATAAATCTATTTGGAATACAATTCAAGATAGATATGATTCAATTTTAGATGTTGTTGAAAATCCTAAAATTTCTGAATTATCTAAAAGTATAGAAAGTATTAAAGATATTGAATTATTTAATGAATTAAATACTCCATTTGAAAAACTAGGGTTTGATAAAATAAACCATAGTTTAGATTGCTTTTTTGAGGGGAATTTAGAATTAGTAAATAAAAATATTAAATTATTTTTAGAAAAATTTAGAGATTATGGAATAATACTTACAGAAAATGATTTTCATTATAGTCAATATACAAATGATTATATGAAAGTATTTTTTGAAGAAACATCTGATGGTAGTTTAACATCAGAAAAATTAAAGAAAACATTTGAAACAATTTATTGGAAATGTCCAGACATAGTAATTCATATTGAATTAAATATGAGATACCTTTATAATATAAATTCTAAAAAGTTTGAAAAGGAACTAAAAGAAAGAAATGATAGAACATTAAGAAATATGACATTAGATAAAAATGGTCTAGTTAGAAGATATTTTGAATTAAATAAAGAATTAATAAAATTAAAAAGATTAGATAGTAAATATATTATAGAAAAATTTACTAATGGTGAATGGAAATCTAAAGATTTTAATGATAAAGAAATGGCAAATTTATATAATAGAATATGTTCATTAAATTATTATTCACTTTCACCTGAAAAGCAAACAGAAGTAAATAAAAGTATTGGAAAATTATTAAACACACTTCAGGAATATAATACATATAAAAAATATAAATACATATTAGATGATTTAAAAGAAAGATGTAAAAATAAGGATTCTTTTAAAACTCAATATGATGAAAAATTAAAAGCAGTTAATAAAAAAGAGCAAGCGTTATTAAAAGAAAATGAAAATAATAAGAAAATTATTAAAAGAATAAAAAATCCTTTATTTATATTCTTTAAAAAGAAATTAGAACGTAAAGTTTATGAATTCCCAGTTGCTTCAAATACACAAATTAAAGAAATTAAGAAATTATATCAAGAACTAGATGATGCAGGAATAAATCTTAGAATTGCGGAATTTGTTGATGATACATGTACATTAAAATATATGTTAAAAATTGCAGTATCTTTTTATACATATGTATATAATAGAGTAAAAGAACAATATATAGATGATCCTGATATTAATGTTGATGGTGAAGTACAAGAATTAATAGATTTTATCAATCAACCATACAAAGTAATGCTTAATAATATAAAACTAATAGAAGAAAGAGATATTACATCAATAATTGCCAATAGATATAAAATTTTAAATCTAAATGTAGAAAAAGTTGATTTAGAAGAAAACTTAGATGAACTAATGCAATGTGTTGAAAAAATCGTTGATTACAACAATATTCAAAGAAGTGATGTTTCTATGTCTGAGATTGAATTTGTTGAAAATGTAAAACCAATAGTTATGAAGAAACAATAAAATGAGAGGGTATATATGAGATATGAACCAGATATTATATCAAAAAAAATAGAGAAAAAGCATAAGATAAAAAAGCTTTTCATCTTAATCTTATATATATTACTAATACCTACAATAATATTTAGTTTATTTTTAATTATTTTGGAACTAGGAAATTCTCATGAAGTTCCTAGTTTTCTTAATATCGATGTATATACAATATCATCAGAAAGTATGAGACCAAAATTAAAAGTAAACGATATTATTATAGTAAAAAAAGGGTATCCAAGTAATAAATATAAAATAGGAAATATAATAACTTTTAAAAATAGTGAGCGGAAAGCTTATTACACATAGAATCGTGCAAATTGCTAATGATGATGGCGAGTACTCTTTTGTTACAAAAGGTGATAATAATGAGGTTCAAGATGATGAGATTGTAAAATACAATTCTGTTGTAGGAAAAGTTATTTATACAATGCCAAAGTTTGGTAGTGTTGTAAAAATACTAAAAAATAATTTCTTTTTTGGATTTTGTATAGTACTATTAATAGCAATTTTGTTGTATGATATAAGAATTAAAAATAGAAAAATTTCTAGGAAATTAACAAGAGAAAAATATGAGAAGAAATCAGAATTTTATTTTTAAACAAGGAGATAAGTATGGCAGATAGTCCTGAAATTATAGAAGCAAAAGAAAAAACAAATGATAGAGAGTTCTATTTAGAAAGAGTAAAAACAATGCCAATATTAATTGAATGGGCAAATGATCAAATTCGTGATGATAAAGAAGTTATTTTAACTGCTGTTAAATTTGATGGTGGTGCACTTGAATTTGCAAGTGATAGATTAAAAGATGATAAAGAAGTAATTATTACAGCTGTTTCTCAAGCAGGCTGGACTTGTTGTTATGCAAGTGATAAATTAAAAGGTGATAAAGATGTGTTGCTTACAGCTGCCAAAAATGATGGGCAAGTCTTGTATTTTGCTAGCAAAGAATTAAGAGATGATAAAGATGTAGTACTTGAAGCTGTTAATAATAAGCCTATAATATTAAAATATGCTAGTTTCAGATTAAGAGATGATAAAGATGTTGCAATTCTTGCAGTTACTAAAGGAAAAAACAAAGTAATAGAATATATATCTCCAAGACTTCAAAATGATGAAGATATAAAAGCAATATTAAGTGAATAAAAAATATGAATAAAACCTTTCTTTTTGAATATATAAATAAAAAAGAGAGGTTTTTATTTTATGAAAGATTATAGTAGAGTTAGTAAATTTTTAGAGATTCCAAGGGAGGTTATTTCCAACATTCCTAAAATTACGATAACAGGATTTAATGAAATAATGATTGAAAATTTTAAAGGAATTATAGAATATGAAGATTATTTTGCAAGGATAAGTACTGAAATTGGAAATATTAATATAAATGGATTTAATTTAAAATTAAATCAGATGACAGATGATGATATTTTAGTAAGTGGAAAAATAGAAAATATAGATTTTGAAAATAGAAAAAATATAGGAGAGTAATATGATTTTTAAATGGATATATATGTTTTTTTCAGGCTATGTAACAATAGTTATAGAGGGCTTTTTTGTCGAGCGATTTATAAATATATGTAAAAATAATAATATAGTTATGCTTGATATTGAAAGACAAAATAGTACATATTTAAAAGTTAAAATTTTAAAATCTGATTTTAAAGATATTAGACATATTGCAAAAAAGACAAAATGCAAAATTAAAATTGATAAAAAATATGGATTACCATTTTTTGTAAATAAATATAGAAAAAGAAAAATATTTGCAGTTGCTATTTTAGTAATTGCAATTTTTATTTTTATATCAACAAAATTTGTATGGAATATTGAAATTAACGGAAATGAAAAAATAAGTAAAGAAGAGATAAATGCATTAATTTCTGAATTTGGTATAAGCAAAGGAATTTTGAAAAAAGATATAGATACAGAGAAAATAAGTAATTCAATAAGACTTGAAAGAGATGATATATCGTGGATAGGAATATCAATAAAAGGAACAAATGTAATTGTAAATATAAAAGAGGCAATAGAAGTACCAGAAGTAATTGATAAAAATGAGATATGCAATATTATAGCAAAACAAGATGCAACTATTTCTAAAATTGTTGTTCATAATGGAACTGCAAGAATTGAAGTTGGTCAAGAAGTAAAAAAGGGAGATTTATTAGTAGAAGGAATTATGGAAGGCGAACATATTGAGCCTAGACCAGTACATGCAGATGCTAATATTACAGGTGTAATTTATTTGGAAAAAGAAAGAAAAGAATCATATTTACAAAACAAAAAGGTAGAGACAGGAAATATGGAAATAAAAAGGGAAATTTGTATAAATAAATTTAAAATAAATTTGAATAAAAGGCTTTCAAATTTTGAAAATTATGATACAATATATTCGAATAATAGAATAAAATTGTTTTCTAATTTTTACTTACCAATTGAGATTAGAAAAGCAACCAATAAAGAGATAAGAAATGAATTAGTAGAATATGATGAAAATGAACTAAAAGACAAAATTGTAAAAGAACTAGAAGAAGAATTAGAAAATGAATATAATATATCACAATATTCAAATAAAACAAAAGAAATAGAAACAGTTCCAGAACAAGATGGAATGTTAGTAAAATTAATTTATGAAATAAAAGAAGAAATTGGTACAAAAGTAAAAACAAATTAGATGAAAGGGTGAATAAAAGTGGTTGAAGAGAGAAGTTTAAAAGTTATTTCAAAGGATACAACTTTTTTCAATAAAGTTTCAGATACTTTAACAAAACTATTAATACCTACAAGAATTGGGATTAATGGAATGATGATTAATTTAAAAAGAAGTAGTACAGTAAAATCTTATGAACAATTAAAATCAGCAGAGCAAGCAAATGATGTTACAAAAACAGCTCAATTTAAGAACAGATATGAAGAAAGTTTTACTTTATATTTAGAGTCTATAGATAAACATATAATGGATTCTATTTATAAAAAGGTAAAAAATAATACAGCATCAGATTTTGAAAGAAATGCACTTGCAAATTATTATAATGTTGTTCATTTAAAAGAAACAGAATATTTAGAATATAAATATAGAAAACAAAAATTTTTATTAGATTTAGATTATCAAAGTTTATCAGCTAATAATAAAGAAAAAATATTAAAGAAATATACACCAATTTATATAGAGAGAATTGATAATTTATATAAAGGAATTCTAAAAAATTATTCTGTAAAATTAGCTGATGGTTTAAAAGCTACTAGAATAAATCAATTAGAAATTTATAAAAATATATTTTTAACATTAGAAGATTATATAAAAAATGTATTACCAATAAAAATTGAACTTGAAGGAAAAGAAAAATATTCAAAAATACTTGATGAATATGAAGAATATGAGAAATTTATTGTTGGTAAATTAGATGAAAGAGACTTTTTAGAAAAAAATATGATTTTATTAGGTTTGAGTAGAGTATTATTTACACACTCACTTCCTTTAGTTGCAGCAGAGCAATGCTATAATAAATTGTTAAGAGATACAAGAAGTTTAATTATAAATACAAAAACAAAAGAAAAAAGAGAAGAAGTTTATAAAATGTTATTAAAACTTATTGAAGATTATAATGTTAAATTATTATCTACAAAAGTTTATTGGGATAAACCACAAGAAAGAGATGCATACAAGAAATTCTGGGATGCATATAGTAAAACAAATTCTCAAAAGGAAAAAGAAATACTATCTTTAAGAAGAGAATTGCATGATACTGCATATGAATATGAAAAGTATATTGAAGTAAGACAATTCTATAAAGATAAATTATGCAGTCTAGGTGTAATGAAAAAAATAAAGAATTCTAGAAAAACATTAAATGGACATTTTACAAAAATATAAAGAGGTAGGTATGAAAGCTGAAATAGAATATTTAGAATTAGATGAAAATATTGAATGGAACAATTTAATAAATAAAGTTTTAGAAAAATGTTTTGAAGTTGAAAAAATGGATGATTTCAAATTATATATTAGTGTTACTTTAACAAATCCAGAAAATATTAGAATGCTAAATAAAGAGTATAGAGATATTGATAAAGAAACAGATGTGCTTTCATTTCCTATGTTTGAAAAAAATGAGATACAAGCTCTTAAAAAATTACAATATGAAGAAGCACTTGGAGATATTGTAATTTCAATAGAGAGAGTAAAAGAGCAAGCAATAGAATATGGTCATAGTTTTGAAAGAGAGCTTAGTTATATGCTAGTACATGGCTTTTATCATTTAATGGGAGAAGATCATATAGAGGAGTCTGACAAAATAAAGATGAGAGCCAAAGAAGAAGCTGTATTAGAAATGCTTAATATTATAAGAGAAAGTTAAAAGTAATTATGGAAAATAATTGGAAAAATAAAAACTTTTTTGTAGCCTTGAAAAATGCCTTAAATGGAATAAAATATGTATTTTTTAAAGAAAGAAATTTGAAAATACAATTAGTAATAGGAATTATAGCCAGTTTATTAGGGATATTATTGAAAATTAGTTTAATTGAGTGGGCTATAGTTATAACAATAATTTTTATGGTGTTTTTTTCAGAATTAGTTAATACAGTGGTAGAGACTGTTGTAGATATGATAACAACTGAATATAATGAAAAAGCAAAAATTGCAAAAGATATTTCTGCAGGAGGAGTTACATTAGTTGCAGTTGCATCAGTAATTATAGGATTAATAATTTTTTTACCTAAAATATTAGAAATTATAATGTAGGATGAAATGTATGAAAAAGCAAGAATTTGAAAAAAGATTAAAGAAATGAAGTTAGATAAATTATATTATCAAGATAGAAAACTAGAACTTTCTAAAGGGATTTATGAAGAGAATGATAAAAAAGTATATATGGATGCTATTTTTATGGAAAAAAATATGTAGTGTTTTTTAAAGATGCAGAAAGAGGGATAATAAAAAAATCTCGGAAATTATGAAACAGAAGAAGCATATGACAAACAACTATTTGAAACAATTAATTTATGGACAGGAGAATATAATAAATAACATATTAAAAGGAGTTGCATATGAAAAGAGGAAAGAAAAGTAGTAAAAAGAAATCTAAAGGATCTGCAATTATAGTTGTTTTAATTATTGTTATAATTGCTCTTGTAATATATGGATTGTCTACTTCTAAGCCAAAGAATGTAGCTGTTCAAAATGAGCCTGATAAAACAAATCTTGAAACAGAGACAATAGTTCAAGAAGAGGAGCCAAAACAAGAAGAAAAATCTGATATAAAAATATTTAATGGAACAGATAGACCAATGGCTTTTATGATAGATAACAACAAAAATGCTCAACCACAAGCGTCTATAAATTCTACATATATGGTTTATGAAATAATTGTTGAGGGTGGAGAAACAAGATTAATGGCATTATTCAAAGGAAAAGATGCAGATCAAGTTGGGCCAATTAGAAGTTCAAGACATTATTTTTTAGACTATGCTATGGAAAATGATGCGATATATGCTCATTTAGGAATGAGTCCACAAGCAGGTGAAGCTATAAAACAATTTGGAATAAATAATATAAATGGACAAGCATATGATACAGGAAAAGCTAGAACAGATTCATCTTTATATTGGAGAGTAACTCATAAAAAAGCACCACATAATGCTTATACAAATACAAAAGCAATTTTTCAAATTGCCAAAAGTAAAGGATACAAAACTACATCTGATAAGAAAAGTGTTTTGAATTATGTTGCAGAAGAAGTAAATTTAGATGGTACAAATGCAGTTGTAGCAAATGAAATAACAATACCATACACATCAAGTCATAAAGTAAAATATGTATATAATGACCAAACTAAAAGATATATAAGATATTCAAAAGGTAAAAAAATGTCTGATGAAATTTCAAAAGATGATATAACAACAAAAAATATAATAATTACTTTTGCAGAAAATTATACATTAAACGATGGAGAAGATAAAGGAAGACAAGATGTTGTAACAGTTGGTAATTTAGATGGATATTATATTACAAATGGAAAAGCAATAAAAATAAAATGCAAAAAAGAAGCAAGAGAAACTCAGACAAAATATATAGATTTAGAAGGAAATGAAATTAGTGTAAATGATGGAAATACGTGGGTTAATGTATGTCCAATTGATAGTAATGTAGTTATAGAATAATAAAAATAGGAGGAAATTAGCAAAAGCTATAAAATAAAAATGGGAGAATTTAAATCAGGTTTTGTATCTTTAGTTGGTAGAACAAATGTGGGAAAATCAACATTATTAAATAGTTTGGCAAAAGAAAAGATTGCAATAACAGCAAATAAAGTCCAAACAACAAGAACAGCAATAAAAGCAATTTTAAATGATGAGAATTATCAAATAATAATTACTGATACGCCAGGTATTCATAAGCCAAAAACTAAGTTAAGTAAAACAATGGTAGATACAGCTTTTACAATGTTTTCAGAAGTTGATGTAATATTATTTTTAATAGAAGCAGATTCAACAGAAATTGGAAGAGGAGACAGAAGAATTCTTGATAAAATTATTGAAAGCAAAAAGCCTTGTATATTAGTAATTAATAAAATCGATTTAATTCAAAAAGACAAATTATTGAATTTAATAAATTTATATAGTAAAGAATATGATTTTAAAGCAGTTGTCCCAATATCAGCTACTAAAAAAGATGGTATAGATAATATTATTCATGAAATATTGAAATTATTACCAGAAGGACCAAAATATTATGCTGATGATGAGTATACAGATCAAACAATGAGACAAATGACAGAAGAAGTAATAAGAGAAAAAGCATTAAAATTTTTAAACGATGAAGTACCACATGGAATTTATATAGAAGTAGATGAATTTAAAGATAGATTAACAACTAAAGGTGAACAAATTTATGATATTAGTGCAACAATATATTGTTTAAGAGAATCTCATAAAGGAATTATAATTGGAAAAAATGGAAATCTTTTGAAGAAAATTGCTACATATGCAAGACAAGATTTAGAAAAACAATTTGATTCGAAAATAAATTTGAAAGTTTGGGTTAAAGTAAAAGAAGATTGGCAAGAAAAAGATAATATTGTGAATAAATTTAAGCTAAAGTAAAAATTCACTTTTAGAGAGGAGAAACTATGAATAAAAAATTAGCATGGGATACATTTAAACAAACTGGAAGTATAAACTCTTATCTCGAATTTAAAGAAGTAAAAAATATAGAAAAAACAATAAAGGAAACATTTGATGAAGCAGATAAAGGTAAATGGAATAGTAATATCGGAAAATAACATGGGCGATTTTGATAAAATGCTTACACTTTTAACTCCTAATTTAGGAAAAATTTCGTGTAGTGCAAAAGGTTCGAGAAGACCAAAAAGTCAATTATTAAGTGGTAGTCAGTATCTATGTTTTGGGGAATATATGTTATTTAAAGGTTCTGAGAATTATACAATGAATTCATGTGAAACAATAGAACTATTTTATAATATTAGAACAGATTTAGATAAATTAACTTATGCAACGTATATTACCAAAATTGTATCAGATGTAACAACAGAAAATCAGAATTCATTTAATACGTTAAAATTATTTTTAAACACATTATATATGATTTCAGAAACAGATAAAAATTTAGATTTTATAACAGCAGTTTTTAAAATGCGAATTCTTAAAATATTAGGTTTTACTCCTAATATTAGAGAATGTGTAGAATGTAAATGCAAAGAGAATTTGAAATTTTTTAGTATAAAAGATAATGGTTTTAAATGTTCAAATTGTAGCAAACAAGACACAGGAAGTATAGAAATGAGTGAAGCTACAAAAAATGCGATAATCTATATATTAAAAGCAGATCCCAAAAAGATTTTTTCTTTTGAGCTTTCTGAAAATGCAAGAAAAGAATTAGAATTAATTTCAAATATTTTTTTGAATGAAAAATTAGATAAAGAATATAAATTAGAAAAATTATTTTAGTTAAATGTGGTTATAAAAAATTGCTTGCAAATTATATAATTTAACTATATAATGAATTTGCAAATATAAATAAAACAAAAGCTTCATTGTCATATAAACAAATATGAAGCAAGTAAAGGAGTGAGTATTATGAATATAACAATAACAGGAAAAGACCTAAAAGCAACAGATGCAATAAGAGAATATGCAGAAAAAAAATTAACAAGAATTGAGAAATATTTTGCAGATGAATCAATTGATGTTACAGTAACAATAAAAAAGGAAAATGCTACATCTGAAATAGCAGAAATGTATGTTTCAGTAAAAGGTATGTCTTATAAAGCAGTTACAGAAGATAAAGATTTATATGCTTCAATAGATAAAGATATTGATATATTAGAAGGTCAAATAAGAAAAACAAAAGCAAAAAGAGAAAAAATGCAAAAAGATTCTTCAATTAAGCAAATGAATTTTGCAGGAGTTGAAGAAAATAAAGTTGAAGATGAAGTTATAAAATCAATATCATATGATTTAAAACCAATCTCAGTTGAAGATGCAAAAATAAAATTAACAGAAAGAAAAGGAAACATTTTCTATACATTTGTTAATGTTGATACAGGAAAAGTTAACGTTATCTTTAAATTAAAAGACTCAAACAATTATGGTTTAGTAGAACCAGAAGCATAAAACTAAAAGCTCTATCATATAGATAGAGCTTTTTTGATGAAAAAATAAGGTGCAAGAATTTCTTGCACCTCACTTTTATCAAATTTTACTTATTTGTTAGCCATTTGATTTTCAGCTTGTTCGATTAATTTTCTTACCATGTTACCACCGATTTTACCAGCATCTCTTGCTGATATATTTCCGTTATAACCGTTTTTTAAGTTAACACCAACTTCTGATGCTACTTCATATTTGAATCTTTCTAATGAATCCATAGCTTCTGGAACTACGTTTTTATTACTTTTTGCCATTTTATTTCACCTCCAAATTAAATAGTGATTACTAGTTGCATTAAACACTATTGTTTTCTTTAGAAAAGACATTAATTATCAAATAGCTAATCACTCAATTATTATTAAATAACTGAATGATTAAATATTTAAAAAATAATTTAATGCATTTTCAATATATATAATGTGTATTTTTATAAAAAATAAACAAGTAATTTTTGGAAAAAATTTATTGTCAAAAAAAAGTTTAATGATATAATATGAACGTATTAATAATAAGGAAAGAGTGTTGAAAATGTACAAGTTAGTAGCAATTGATTTAGATGGAACTTTATTAAATTCATATGGAGAAGTATCAGAAGCAACTAAAAATGCATTGCAAAAAGCCAAAAGTCAAGGAGTAGAAATTGTACTTGCTTCAGGAAGACCAATTAGTTCAACAGAAAGTTTAGCTATAGAACTTGGAGTAGATAATTATTTGATTTCTGGAAATGGTTCAGCTGTTTTTGATATAAAAAATCAAAAAGTTATATATGATAGATTTTTAAACAAAGAACAAGTATTAAAAATTGCTAAATTATGCGAAAAAAATAGTTTTTTCTATAATGTTTATACAGAAGATGAAGTTATTGCTAGTTCTTTAAATTATAATGTGCTTTTTTACTATAAAGAAAACTTGAAAAAAATAGAAGAAAAAAGAACACATATAAATGTTGTTCAAAACATAGAAAAATATATAGAAGAATCAGGAAAAGAAAAATTTTTAAAAATAACGGTTTGTGATGAATCACAATTTATTTTTAATAGTATTATGAAAAGATTAAAAATGATAGCAGATATAGATGTTTTAGAAACTGCATATATGTCTAAAAAAAAGATAAAATCTGGAACAGAAGATGTTGATATTCAATATTTTTACACAGAAATAACAAATAGAAATGTAAATAAATGGTCTGCAATAGAATTTCTTTTAGAAAAGCTGAATATAAATAAAGAAGAAGTTCTTACAATTGGAGATAATATGAATGATCTTGAAATGATACAAAATGCAGGATTGGGAATTGTAATGGGAAATAGTAATCCCAAGATGAAAGAAATTGCAAAAGAAATTGTGTCAGATAATAATTCAGAAGGGGTACTGGAAGCATTTAACAAATTTATTTTAAAATAATTTTACAAAAATATTACATCACAAATAAGTTTGTATTACAATGCCATAAGTTGTTGATTTACAGTACTTTTTGATATAAAATAAAGAAAATGGTATTTTTGAATAGTATCACGAAAAATATTTTTTATGTTATAGAGGAGGAACTTAGAAATGGCAATGAATCCAATGCAAAGAAGAGCGAGAACATCTTTTATTATGGGATTTCTTGTAGCATTAATTATAGGAGCTTTAGTAGTTGTTGCATTACTAATTAGAATTAAAGGAATAAATGAAGCAAAGGAAGCTTTAGAAGCATTACAAAAACAAGTATATGTTGCAACAGCAGATATTGAATCTGGTGCAGAAGTTAGCTTAGAAGATTTTTCAATGGGAACAGTTCAAACTAAAATGGATGCAAGTTTGATGATTTCAGCGGATGATTTTGAATTTACAAATGAAGATGGTGAAATAGATCCCAAATATGATGAGGATGGTAATCAACTTGCAAAAACAATGATTATGAAAATAGATGTTCCAGCAGGAACAATAATAACAAAAGATATGCTTGAAGAAGTGGATGATCAATTACAAGATTCTCAAAGAATACAAGAATTTAACATGATTAATTTGCCTTCTCAATTAAAAAATGGACAATATGTAGATGTAAGAATGTCTTTTCCTAATGGTCAAGATTTTGTAGTATTATCAAAGAAAAAAGTTTTAGGAACAAATGCTACATCAATATGGCTTAAATTAAATGAATTAGAAATAAGCTTAATGAATAATGCAATTGTTGAATCTTACACAGGAACTGGTATAAGATTATATGCACTTCCTTATATAGAAGCTGGAAGACAAAAAGAAGCAATACCTACATATGTTGCAAGTACAGATGTAATGAATTTAATGGGAAATAACCCTAATATTCTTGAAGAAGCACAAGCATATTATGCTAATTCAATTTCAGGAACTATTGGATATAGAGCTAGTACAATAGAACCTATGTTAGATCCAACAAGAGAACAAAGAAATGAATTAGTAAGTGCAGGAAATGCAAATGAACAACAAACAGTAAGAGCTTTAAGACAAACATTTGTAGATAGTCTTGAAGGAACTGAAGATATAGGGTATGGTGAACAATAATAAAACTACGTTTGGAGGATATTATGGAAAAAGTTGCTTTTATTGGAAGCTACGATAAAGCTGATATGTTAATATGTGTTGCTAAAGTATTAACTTTAATGAAGAAAAAAGTTATAGTAATAGATACAACAGCTTTATCAAAAACTAGATATATCGTTCCAACAATGCAATCAACCAAACAATATATAACAACTTTTGAAAATGTAGATGTAGCAATAGGCTTTGAAAGTATTGATCAAATTAAAGCCTATAGCTCACTTTCTAAAGCAGATACATTAGATTATGATTATGCTTTAATAGATATAGATTCATATAGATCATATTATTATTTTGGCATAAAACCTGAAACTCAAAAATTCTTTGTAACATCATTCGATTTATACAATTTAAGACGTGGTTTGCAAGTTTTTAGAAAATTAACAGAACCAATCGGGATAAAAAGAGTTTTATTTACAAAAGAAATGGATCCAAAAGAAGAACAATATCTATCATTTCTTTCAAAAAAACTACCTATAAAATGGGATCCAGATATTGTTTATTTTCCTTTTGATACAAGTGATTTGAATGCAATTTATTCAAATCAAAGATCTGGTAGAATACAATTAAAAGGATTAAGTAATGCATATGTTGATGGGATTGAATATTTAGTTGAAGTAATTTCTGGCGCAAGCCAAGGAGAAGTTAGAAAAGCTGTAAAAAGATTATAAAAACTGGAGGAAACAATGGCTATTATTAGTTTTTGGAGTGCAAGTGAAAAGGAAACTGGGCAAACATTAGCAGCAACAGCATTTGCCACATATTTAGGAATTAAACATAATTATAAAATTTTACTTGTTGATGCTACTTTTCATGATGATGTTATGGAAAGATGCTTTTGGAAAATTGCAACTCAAACTGCTGTAAATAAATTAAATAGAGGTAAAATGGATATTTCATCAGGTGCTGAAGGATTAGTTAGTGCTGTCGCTAGTAATAAAATAACTCCAGAGATAATAACTAATTTCACAAGAGTTGTTTTAAAAAATAGACTAGATGTACTATGTGGATTAAAAACAGAAATTAGAGATAATTTTACTAAATCTCTTATGTTATATAAAGATTTAGTTACAATAGCTGATAAATATTATGATATGGTTCTAGTAGATTTAGAAAAAACTTTGAAAGCTGATACTACTAGAACATTACTTGAAACATCACATTTGATAGTTACAGATTTTACACAAAACTATAAACAATTTGAAGAATATTTTGGTGCTATATCTGCTAATAAAAATATATTTAAAAAGGATATAGTAATACCACTATTAACAAATGCAGATGAATGTTCAAAATATAATGCAAAAAATGTTTCAAGAGTTTTAAAAGAAAAGTCTTTAAATACTGTCTTGTATAATCCAGTTTTTAAAGATGCAGCTTCAGAAGCAGGAGTAGCAAATTTCTTTTTAAGATATGGGTTATCAACAACAGGAAATGATAAAAATGCTGATTTTATTAAAGCATTAGATGAACTTGATAAAACAATAGAATATAGATTAGAAGAACTAAAATATAAGGTTTAAAATTTAAAAGGGAGGAGAAGCCTTCAAATGAATATAAAAAACATAGCTTTAATTTTCGTAGTACTTGTAGCAGCAGTTTATGCAATTGTACACATAATCAAGAAAAATAATAGCACAATTGAAGAAAATGCTGAAGTTGACGATAAAACATTTACAATGGATAAAATGGTTAAATTTATTAAGCAAAGACTTGATGAAATAACTAAAGTAAATTTATATGATATTGGATTATCAGAAGAAGAATTAAAAAGAAGAAAAGCTAAAAAGTATGAATTGAAAAAAGCTTTAAAAGGTTGTACATATGGAGATGTTAATGATAAAAAATATGTTAAAGAATTAATATATGATTTATTATCAAAAGAGTATGGTGTAGATGAAACAAATATATCAAAAGCAATTCCTTTTGATACACCCTCATTATTAACAGCTCAAGATAAATTTGATATTATAATTCATGAATATAAAAAAGAATTTTCTTATGAGGCCTTAAATGAAATTATTAAAAAATATGACCTAGATAGAGAAAAATTCATTGATGGCGAATCAAAACCTTGTTATGTTATAACAAAAGAAGAGATTGATGAAATATATGAACAAGAAGCATTTCAATTAGATTTCCCAGATAAATTAGAAGTACTTGTTCAAAGAATTTATCAAAAATATAAAGGATATAGTACAATTGATGAAATAAGAGATATGAATATAGATGGTGTATCTGGAGGTACATCAGGACTTCCAGAGTCATTTTTAAGTCAAGTTGCTCAAACAGATGGAGATTACTTAAAACAAGCTATGGAATCAAAAATTCCAAGAGCATGTGATGCTATATGGATATTTTTCCATGGTAAATCAATAAGACTTGCATTTTTATCATTTGGTACAGAAGCAGAATTAAAGAGAGTATGTCAAAATATATATAAATATAATAATCCTGGTCAGTTATCTGATACTAATGGTTATAAAATTAATGAAATGAAGGATGGTTCTCGTGTCGTTGTTGTTAGACCATCAATGTGCGAAACTTGGGCATTCTTCGTAAGAAAGTTCGACGTTCAAAAAGCTACTCTAGAACAAATAGTTAAATTTCCTGGTAAGGAAGATACTATCGATTTATTAAAATATATGGTTAAAGGTGCAAGAATTATAGCACTAACAGGAGAACAAGGTTGCCGGAAAAACAACAATGCTTATGGCTATGATTGAAAACATATATGAAACAATGAACCTTCGTATCACAGAAACTGCATTCGAGCTTCATTTAAGAAAAATTTATCCTACAAGAAATATCGTATCAATGCGTGAAACTGAAACAATTTCTGGACAAGATTGTTTGGATGTTCAGAAAAAGACTGATGGTTCTGTTAACATAATCCGGAGAGGTTGCAACAGACCCCGTAGCATCTTGGATGATTCAATCTGCACAGGTTGCTTCTAAGTTTACATTATTTACACACCATGCTAAAACATTTCCAAACTTAGTTACAGCGCTTCGTAACTCAATGTTAAGAGCTGGAGTTTTCAAGGATGAAAAGACAGCAGAAGAACAAGTTGTTCAAGTTTTGAACTTTGATATACACTTAATAAAAGATTTTAGAGGAAGACGTTACATAGAAAGAATTACAGAATGTATACCAGTTGAAGAAAAAAACGAATATACATTTGACCATAGAAAAGAAAAAACATTAGAAGGAAAATTTGATAAATTTTTTGATAATGCTACAATATTCTTTACAAAAGAAACAAACAGAGAATTATATAAACATCGTAATATACTAGAATTTGTTGATGATTCATATGTACTTACAAATCCTATCTCACCTGAAAATATAAAAGGTATGAGAGAAAATATGAATGATAGAGATATGATAGAATTTGATAAATTCTTAGAAAGAGTTTGGGGAATTAGACCACCTAAAATAGTACATTATGATGAAAATGGAAATGAAATAAAAGAAACTGAAAATGTACCAGTTGCAGAGCAAGTACAAGCTTCAAGTGAATCAGCTAGAAAAGTTTCTACAAGTGATCAAACACCTAGAAGACCTGCTCAAACTGGACAAACACAAAGAAGAACAAATCCTTCACAAGGAAATGTGAGAAGAACTCCAAGAAATGGAGCAAAATCTGAGTAATTTTTATTCTAGCAAGAAAGGTGGGAAAAATAGATGACTCCAGAGATGATGAAGTACTTTATAATGGGAGTATTTGGATTATTTGCAATAGTTGCAATAATTTATTATATTCTTATGAAAAAAATGCAAAATAAAACAACTAAATATGTTGCATCACTTGTTCAAGGTACTAAAAAATCTTCTTTTAGTATGGAAATTTTTTATCAAAAATTCTATATTAATTGTGCGAAAATCCCTTTTTTAAGAAGATATACATTAAAATTAAGAAGAAGACTTGAAATTATAAATCTTGAAGATGAATATCTTACTAGAAAACAAGTTGCTCAAATTATGTTAAAGGCAATACTTATAGTTATTCCTTTAACAGTTATTGTAATAATGGCAACTAAATCAAACTTTTTAATAATGAGTTCATTATTATTATTTGAAATATTTTTTATAGAATCTATTATAGAAGGTATGGTTGATAGTGTTGATAATAAGTTATTAAAAGAACAATTAGATTATTTTGCTGAAGTAAGACATGCTTACCATGAATATAACATGGTTGAAGAAGCTATATATGAAGTTTCTCAAGATGATGAAAAAGAAGTGTCTAGACAATCAGAAAAGATTTATGAAATATTAATTTCAGATGATCCAGAAACAGAACTTGAAAAATATTATGATATTGCTCCAAATAGTTACTTAAAAGAATTTGCTGGAATATCATATTTAACTAGAGAGTTTGGTGATAGAAAAGATAAAGATGGTGCATCACTTTATTTAAAAAACTTAAATAATATTACACAAGAGATGCAACTTGAAATTTTAAAAAGGGATAAACTAGATTATGTGTTCCAGAGTTTATCTATGATTGCAGCACTACCAATATTATTTATTGATGCTGTAAAAGGATGGTGCATTAGCCAGTTCTCATTTACAAGACAATTTTATAATGGATCACTTGGATTCTTTTGCCAAATTGGAATTGTTATAGCAACTTTTGTTTGTTATGTACTTGTTAGAAAATTAAAAGATAATGGTAGTGTAAACACTACAAAAAATATGGAAAATCCATGGCAAAAGAAATTATATGATAAAAAACTTATAAAGAAATTTGTTGATTTATTTATACCAAAAAAAGGTACAAAAGATTATAATAAAACTATAAAATTATTAAAAGATTCTGCATCAAAATTAAAAATAGAATGGTTATATATAAATCGTTTAACAGCAGCTGCATGTTGCTTTACGGGTGCAATTATAATATTGTTTGCAGCTCATAAAACAGCTATAAATTATCAATTTACAGAACCAACTGCTGATTATAACTTAATGGGGTCAATGACAGAGACTCAAGAACGTAAAGCAATGCAAGTTACTGAAATGGATAATGTATTTTTGGAAAAATATCAATATGATTATGATGTTACATATGAAATCTTAGCAGAAGAAATCGCAGAATCTGATGAATATGGAAATGGTCAAAATTCAGAAGATCAATTAAAATTTATTACAGATAGAGTTTGGGAAAAACTTCAAATAGTACAATCTGAATATGTAAAATGGTTTGAAGTGCTTATTTCATTAGGAATAATGGTTATTGGATATCAATCTCCAATTTGGCTTTTAATTTTCCAAAAAATTATGAGACAAATGGATATGGAAAATGAAGTAATGCAGTTCCAAACAATTATTTTAATGCTTATGAAAATCGAAAGAGTTAATGTTGAAATGATTTTGGAATGGCTTGAAAGGTATGCAAATATCTTTAAAGAACCAATTTCTAAGTGTGTAAATAACTATGAAGCTGGTGCTTGGGAAGCTCTTGAAGAATTAAAAAATGAAATTTCATTCCAACAATTAATAAGAATTGTTGAAAGTCTTCAGGCAGCTGTTGAACAAATTCCAATAAGAGAAGCATTTGATGAATTAGATTCTGAAAGAGCATATCATCAAGAAAAAAGAAAAGAATCAAATGAAAGAACAATTTCGAGAAAATCTATGATAGGAAAAGTTTTTGGGTTTGGACCAATGGTTGTTCTATTTGTCGTATATTTAATTATTCCACTTTGTGTAATTGGTATGACAAGTATGACAACATCATTTGATCAAATGCAAACAATGATATAGGAGAAAGAAATTATGGAAGCTAACATTGCAAAATTAGTACATATAGTTGGTGGAATTTTAATTGGTGTTGTTTTACTTTCACTAATTTCATATTTCTTTTCTTCAATTGGGCTTTTGCCTTCACAAGAAGATGAAACAGAATCTAGAGAACAACTTGCAAAATTTAATTTAGAATATGAAATATATGATAAAAAAGGAATGTATGGTGTTGATGTTATTTCTTGTTTAAATAAAGCACAAAGTAATAATGAAAAATATGCAGAAGGTGGAGGTTTTTTAACAGGAAATGAATATGGAAAAGATTTTTATGTAGATGTATATGTAAGATTAACCAAAAAAGAATATCTAGAAGAATCTGTTGAAGTTTATTATATTGATAAAGGAGTACAAAGACAGTTATTTTCTCATGTAGATAAAAATAGTATGTCTATAATAAAACCTGAAATTCCACTATCAATTGATGGAATAAATTTAACAATGAAAAGTGTTGGTTTTTTTAAAAATAATGATTCATTAGAAAATGCCTATACAACTTTTAGTGGTGAAACAGAAATTCAGTTAGATAAAATTACAGATGTTAAAATTGAAAAACCAATAGGTGATATAAAATCTCCTATAATAAAGGATAAAGGAGAATATTCTCATCTTGATTTTAATGGAACAGAAATTAAAGGGTATTATACTTTAAGAGATATAGATAAAAAGCATGATAAAAATCTAGAAAGTTTAATTATGTTATCAAATAAGTCTGATATTGGAAATTTAACAAGAGTTGTTACTAACACTACTGGAAAAAATTTAGATGTATGGAGTAGAATGGTTTGGAAAACAGCTTTATATGATTTAAAATCTAGACAGTTTAAATGTGATTTTATAACTTATAATGATAAAACAGGAAGAGTAAGTGAAATAGGATTTTCAGAAATATAAAATATTGGGAGTAATATATGGATAATGCATCAAAAGCTTTAATTATGGCTGCATCAATACTACTTGGAGTAATGCTTTTCTCTGTATTTGTATATGTTTTTAGAGCAGGTGCAAGTTTAGATGAAACTTATGATGCAGCACAAAATATAAGACAATTAAATTTATTTAATTCGTATTTTGAAGTATATGATAAAGATGATAATACAATATTGGATATGATTACTGTTGCTAATAGAGCATATAGTGTTAATAAAGATGCTAATTATGATGAGACAATGGCTATTAAGATAGTTATTGAAATAGGTAATAAATTTTATGTTATTCCTAATATAGAGCCACCTAAATTTAAGGAGGAAGAAAGGAATTTTGGAAGAAATAAAATTTTTAACGGAACAGCAGATGGAAATATTGATGGAGAATCTTTTTCAATATATGATTTAGTTGAAAAGTCTTTAGAAGATTTAGGAGTGGATAAAATATCAAATGCAGGCTATTATAATAAATTAGATAAATTATCTACTAGTTTATTAGGAAAGACTTATTATAAAGATGCAAAAGGAAATGATGCTATAAGGAATAATACAACAGTATATAAATATATATTTGAACGTAGTGATATAAATTATAAAGAGTCAACAGGTAGAATTGACTATATGAAGTTTAAAGCAGTAGGAAATACTAAAAATTGGGAATTAAATGTTAAATAATGTATTAGTTGTCTAAAATTTAAAAATATGATATAATAAAAGTGTAGGATATTTATGAAAAAGAGCTTTGTTATTTTAATTATAATATTAGTTGTTGCACGGTATAATTGCTGGAATGCAATATAAAAATCTGCAAAAACAAAAACTTGAAATTACTAAATTTAATTTGAATTATGAAGAATATAATAAAGATAATTTGAACGGACTAGATATTACAAGTTTAATAAATCGAGCAACAAGTCATAATGAAAAAAAATTTGTTGAAAAAGATGAAAATGGACTATATAATTTAGATAATGAAGATTGTATAGAAATATACGTTAAAATGATTATAAATAATACTACATATAGAATGGAAAGAATTAATAATTTAGGAATTAATTCTTTTACTGAATACTTCGGAGAAGTTAGCTTTAAATGTATAGATGTTAAATATCATAAAAATGGTAAAATTTCATCAATGACTTTTGAAGCAAAAGAATACTAAAGTTTTTAATGTTACTATTAGAAAAACTGATAGTTATTAAAATAAAATACAAATTAAGGAAAAATAAGGAGGAAAAGTTATGGAGAATGCTTCTAAGGCACTTATCATAGCAGGTGCTATTTTATTATCAATACTAATTATAGCAATTGGTATGTATGTTTATTCTAGTGCACAAAGCACAATTAATAGTTCATTAACACAAATGTCAAGCTCAGAAAAAGGAGCCTTTAATAGTACATTTACAGGATATCAAGGAAATCAAACAGGTTCACAAGTAAAAGCTTTAATTGGAGATTTATTAACAAATGCTTCTACATATGCTGAAGAACAAGCTAAAATTGTTAATTTTGATGTAATAGATTGGGTTAGTTCTAAAAATCAAAGTCCAGCATCAGCTAAACAGCCAGAAAAAGAAAATGATACACAAGCATATTGTGATAGTTTAAATGCTATAAGAAATGGTATAGAAAATAAGCATACATATTTTGTAGAAGTTAATACTGGTACAGCAGGTGTTGTTGATCAGATAAATGTATATTATGATAAAGATAAAGCTCCAGCAGGTGGAGGATCTACAACCTAATAAAATACAAATTTAATTTTTAAGTGGTATGTTTATTATATAAATATACATACCACTTTTATGTAATATATTATAAAGAAAGGAATAAGGTATGGACGAAAATGCATCTCAAGCTTTAATGATTGCTTTTGGATTATTTGTATTTGTTATTGCAATGTCTTTTACAATGTATATGTTTTCAAAGCTTTCATCAACTTCAGAAATCTTAATATATGCCTCAGATAGAACCAATTACTATGATAATGTTGAAGTAGTTGGAAAAGAAGGTATTGAAAGATATGTGAATTCAGAAACTGTTATTCCAACTTTATATAGATATTATAAAGAACATTTTTGTGTTAAAATTTATGATGCAACAGGTGATGAGAAAATTGGATTAGGTTCTTCAGAAGATAATCCAGTTCTTGTTCAAATACTTGATGTTAATTTAGAAGGAAGAGTTGAAAATGCAGCAAGGGATAGTAAAATAAAAATAGGTGAACATCCAACAGAGTTAAAAAATTTCGATGCTTATTCTTTAAAAACTATTTATGATAACAAAGATTCAAGTAATATGAATTCACAAAGAACATTGTTATATATGTTTGGAGCACCATGGATAGGTAGCACAGATGATATGAAACTTAGAGTAGACTTTTTTATAAATGGAGATGCAGGGTATATAAATAATAGATTAGTAGATTATACACAACATCCATTTCATAAAATGTTAAATGCAACTAAAGAAAATTCAGCATACCAATTTAAAGAAAATTTTATTAGTTATTCATATACAGGAGAAACAATGACAACAGAAGATGAAGACGTTTTGGTTACAGGTACAATACCAAAAGATAAAATTGTAGTAACTTATACATTAGTTAAAGTTGATGATGAGATGAAAGAACAAATAGATAAAATTAGAAAAAAGTAATAGTAACAGAATAAAAAAGTGTTAGTTAAAATTAAAGGAGGATATTATGAGTGATACATTAGTTACAGTTATTGCAATATTACTTGCAGCAATTATGATGTTTGTTTTCCCATTATTATCAGTTTCAGAAAGAAGTGATGATATATCACAATTATCAGTTCAAACAGCTACGGCTGAATTTGTAGATAATTCTAGATCCATAGGAAAAATAACAATGGATAATTATTCTAAATTAATTGATACAATTTATGCTACTGGAAATTCTTATGATATTGAAATGGAAGTTAAAATTTTAGATGAAAATATCGGTAAGAAATCTGCATGGACACAAGGAACTGTAATTGGAGAAAATGTATATTATTCAGTATATACATCACAAATTGTAGAAGTTTTAAATGAGTCTGGAATATATAATATGAAAGAAGGAGATATATTCTCTTGTAGTATAAAAAATACAAATAAAACATTATCTCAAACAATAAGAGGAGTATTTTATTCAATATCTACTGGAGATACATATTCTATTGCAGCTCAACATTCTGGTGTTTGTACTGCAAATGGTTCAAAATAATATAAAGGATGATGTAGATGAAATTACAAGGAATGAGTATAATATTTGCACTAGTATGTTTACCTATAATTTTAGTTATAGCGTATTATATTAGTTTGCAAATTGATACAATAACTTTACAAAATATGTATGATTCTAAATTATTAGATGCTACATATGATGCAATGTCTGCTTTTGAATTAAACACTGCAAATGAAGATTTGTCCAGTGTTTCAGATTCATTGCGTACAATTATAGAAGCATCTAATAATATTTTTATGAACACATTAGCAACAAATTTAGGAATGTCTAATGCAAGTAAATCATATTTGGAACCCAATATACCATCAATTTTGTATACATTATATGATGGTTATTATATTTATGCACCAACTTATGCACCAACAGTAATTACAGATTCTAAAGGGAATGCTGTATCTGTTGGTGATTTAGGCGTTGAAAAAGGAACAGATGGAAATTATAATTTTTATGATCCAACAACAAACAAAGAATATCAAGGTTGGGTAGATAAAATTTCAAAAAATGAAGCTGTACGTTCTGATAAAGAGCAAAAGGAAGATTTTGATAAAAAGTATACCAAAACAGTTGATGATACTCATAATAATGTTGATTATGGTCAATTATTATATAAAACTCCAAATACTAAAACAACTACTGAAAATGGTATGACTAAATATTCTAATTGTACAACTTCAACAAATCCTGCATCATCTATAAATCCAAAACCAACAGATGCTAAATATAGAACTCAAAATGTTTTAAAATCATATATTCCATATTCTGCAAGATATATTCAGTCAGGATTGAAGGATAGTTCTGATTTGCAATTTGATGCAGATATTAATGTAATATATACATTAGATAATTATATTACAATAGATGGAACATTTACATATGAAGGTAATAAAAAAATTTATTATACAAAATCTGGATACTTAATTCCTTTTACTTCAAATGGAGTTTGTGTAAGGATATTTTTAGATGAAAAAACAGGAAGTGGAGATGAAAAACAAGCATTAAATTATAATCAAAATGAGATTCAACAATTGATAGAGTCAGGAAGATTTGTGAGAGTAGATGTTTTAAAAAACTTAGAAAAACCCGATGACTGGGAAACTATAATAGAAATAAATGATACTAATAAAGTAATAATAGATTCTACAAATCAAAACAGAGATTCAGCAAATGCAAAATTAGTTAGATATGAAAATATGCAATTTGCTTTAGAAGAATTTAATAAAAAATTAAATAGTAACTTATTTGAAGGTGCTAATGAAGATGAAACTAATAGAAATATTATTGATGGGTATAATTTAATTGATAGTACATTTTCTGGTGAAGGAATTGATTTTTCAATAGGAGAAACTGAAACTTTACAAAGTAAAATTGCCCAAAATTTAGAGCTTATTAGAGATAAGATAAATGAGCTAAAATATAATATGCAATTAAATTCAGCAGCAGTTTATTATGCGAAAGCTGCAATTTTTTCAAATTGGGTTAAAGATAATTTAAGTGATTTAAAAATAAATAGTATACAAGATATATCAGGAGTAGGATATTCAACATATACAGAAACTATGTCTGGAAGTGAAGAATATAGTTATTTAAATATGTGGAAAGATGAAAGTGGCGTTTTTGATTTTTCAGAAGGTGATAATATATATGGAACAACAGAAATAAAAAAAGACTCTTCATTTTATAATCATAAGTTAAAGGTAATAAGAGCATCTATTCAATACAATTTGAATCAAGCAATGTCTGCATATAATAGACATATTTATTATGTAGATGAAGCAGAAAATTATAAATTTGATAAAAATACTGATTATGCAATGCCAATAATGAGTGAAACTGAATGGGATCAAATATTAAATAATATTTCAATTGTTGCATTTATGCAAGGTTTAAATTGTAAGTTAAAAACATATAATAATTATGCTGTTGTGTCAAGTTCAAATAATGAAATAATGACAACTGTTGATAATATATATTATGCGAAAAAAGAAGAATTTAATAATGAAACTTCAGAATATCATGCATTTAATTGTTCAAAAATAAAAGATTATGAAAGTGATAATCAATATATTTCATTTACTTCAAAAGAAGTAAAATATGACAAATTGTCAACAACTTCAGCTGTTTTACCATATAAATATGATCATAAAAATTTAGCATGTTATGATTGCATAAATGATTGTAATTATAGGGGATTAGACATTTTTCAATATTGGGAAAATCCTGATGCAAAACCACCTGAAGTAAAAAAACCTAAAAGTGATTTTGATAAATTCCATAATTTAAGAAAAGCTTTTTATATAGGTGTTGCAAAAGAAAGAAATGACATTTATAAAATGAATGCTGTAAAAAATTCAGAAGGTTATGAAATTATATACATAAATGGAACTGAAATACCATCAACTCAAACATCTATTTTAGATATAAAAAAAATAAAAGAAATTGAAGTGGTTTTAGGAGCTGTAAATACTAAATTTGAAAATGAAAATGTTTTAACTTTCTTAATAGAATATCCAGCTAATAGTCCAATAGGTGGTACTCTTTATGATACAACGTATTCAGTGCCAACAAGAACACTAAATAATTATACTTGGAAAATAAAAGTAGATCCAAATACAGCACAAAGTGGAAAATTTAATATAAGTAACTTATTTTTTTATCTTCAAAATGCAGAGACTTCCTCTTTTTATGAAAATAATTTTGAAGCAACATCACTTAAATTAAAGAAATCAATAAAAGAAATAAGAATAATTTATAAATAGCAAAAAAGATTTCTTATGAAAATTATTAAACTTAATAAAAATAAAATAAATGGTTATTATAATTTTATGAAAAAGATTAAGATTATAATAACCATTATTTTTTTATTTATTATATATATGTATACAATAAATATTACTCTAATTCCTAAAAATTTAATATTATGCAGTGGACAAAACTATTATCCTAAATTACTTCCAGGAATACATGCTTCTGAGACTCAAGAGACTTCTAATGGAAACTATAATACAAGCAAAATAGAATATAAATTATTAGGCGTTAATCTATTAAAAAATACCAGTATAACAAGAATTGAAGATATAGAAGTTGTGCCAATTGGAAAAATTATAGGATTGAAATTATATACTGATGGTGTATTAGTTGTTGGGAAATCAGAAATAGAAGATTCTAATAATAATATGACAAAACCTTATGAAAAAAGTAATATTATGGAAGGAGATACAATAGTAAGTATTAATGAGGAAAGAGTAGAAAGTATTGATACACTCAAGAAAATAGTTAATAATTCGAAAGGAAAAGATTTAAGAATAACATTATTAAGAAATGGAACAACATTTACATCAAATATAAAACCTGTTCAGTCTAAAAATAAAGATTACAAATTAGGTTTATGGGTAAAAGATGCGGCTACTGGAGTTGGAACAATGACATTTTATGAGCCAAATAGCCAAAGTTTTGCAGTTTTAGGACATGGTATAACAGATTCTGATACAGATTCTTTAATACAGATTGATTATGGTGAATTAGTTACTTCAAGAGTAATTTCTATTCAAAAAGGAAAAACAGAGAGTCCTGGAGAAATAAGAGGAACAATTTTAAATCAACAAAAAATAGGTACAGTATCTAAAAATACACAGTTTGGATTATATGGCAATTTAGAAAATTTAACAAGTTTAAATATAGATTTATCTAATAAGATGAAAGTTGCTTCTAGAGATGAAATAGAAGTAGGGAAAGCAAAAATATTATGTAGTATAGATAGTAGTAATAAAGCAGAAGAATATGACATAGAAATTGAGAAATTATATACAGACAATAATTATAATAATAAAAGTATGTTAATACGAATTACAGATGAAGAATTAATTCAAAAGACTGGTGGAATAATAAGAGGTTTATCAGGAGCTCCTATAATACAAAATGGAAAATTTGTAGGTGCAATTACAAATGTTTTAGTTTCAAATCCAGAAGTTGGATATGGTATTTTTGCAGATTTGATGATAAAAGAAATTGGAATCTAAAAAACTCTCCAAATATTTGGAGAGTTTTTTAGATTACTTATTTTAAAATCATTGGGCCAATTTGGGTAACAGTTCCAGCGCCTAAAGTAATTATAATATCATTATCTTTTACATTATTTTTGATATAAGATACAACTTCATCAAAATCAGGCATATAAATTACTTTTTTTCCTTTTGAATTAATTTTTTCTGCTAAATTTTTTGAAGAGATATCAAAAGTATTTGTTTCACGAGCTGCATATATGTCTAAAAGAATAATGTTATCAAAATCAAGAAGAGAATCTGCAAAATCATCTAAATGATTTTTTGTTCTTGAATATGTGTGAGGTTGGAAAATAACCCAAGACTCATTATATTTTTTATTTTTTATTGCATTTGATGTTGCTTTTATTTCTGTTGGGTGATGAGCATAATCATCAAAAATAGAAATTTTGTTATTTAGTTTTCCTTTAAATTCTAATCTACGTTCAGCACCTGTAAATTTTTTCAAAGAACTTTGCATAATTTCTTTTGAAATATTGTAATAATCACAAGTAGAAATGCAAGCAAGAGCATTTAAAATATTGTGACGTCCAGCAACAGAAAGTGAAAATGTAGCATAAAATTCATTATTTTTGTATACATCAAATTTTGCAAAACCATTTTCATCAAATTCAATATTTTTTGCTAAGAAATTACATTTTTCATTTTCGATTCCATAAGAGATGAATTTAGACTTTACAATATTTCTCATTGCAAAACAATTTTTATCATCACCATTTACAATAACTAAACCTTCAGGTTCAACAATTTGTGCAAAATCATTAAATGCTTTTACAACATTTTCAAAAGTTTTGTAATAATCTAAATGATCATTATCTATATTTAAAATTATTGCTGTGTTAGGGAAGAACTTTAAAAAGTTTCCTTTATATTCACAAGATTCTAATATAAAATATTCACTATTTCCAACACGATAATTTCCACCAATTGAATCTAATATTGCTCCAACTTCGATAGAAGGGTCTTTTTCTGCATCAATAAAACAAGTAGATAGCATAGATGTTGTAGTTGTTTTTCCATGTGTTCCTGAAATGCAAATAGCTTCATTGTAAAGTTTTGTTAGATATCCAACAAAAGTTCCCCTTCCAATAATAGGGATATTGTTTTCTTTTGCATTTATTATTTCAGGATCACTGTTACTTATAGCTGCAGAATATACTATTAAATCAGCTTTTTTTGAATTTTCTAAATCATGCCCAATAACAGTTGGAATCCCATGTTTATTTAAATTATCTGTAATTTCACTTCTATTTAAATCTGAACCAGTGACAATATAGTTCCAATTGTGCAATGTTTCTGCAATTGCACTCATACTAATTCCACCAATTCCAATAAGATGAATATGTTTATAGTTTGATAAATCTGATATTTGTGTGTCCAATATAAAACATTCCTTTCAAAATATATTTGCATTTTAGATTATACTATTATGAAGAGAGAATTTCAAGATTATTAAATAATTTTTGAATACTAAAAAAAATCAAAAAAATACAAAATATTTTTTCAAAAAAAGAAGGAAAAAATTTTTTTATGTAGAATAATTTATTAGTACATAATTTAAAATATGTATAAAACGATAAGAAAGAGGTGCTTAAAACAATGCAAATAACAGATGTACGTTTAAGAAAAGTAAATTTAGAAAACAGAATGAAAGCAGTAGCTTCAGTAACATTTGATGGAGAATTCGTTATCCATGATATCAAAGTTATCGAAAGTCAAAATGGATTATTCATAGCTATGCCTAGTAAAAAAACTCCAAACGGAGAATTTAAAGATATAGCTCATCCAATCAATGCTGAAACTAGAGAAAAAATTCAAAAAGCTATTTTAGAAGCTTATGAAGCTCCAGATGCTGAAACAGCAGAATCAGCTGAATAATTTTATTGAAAATTTATTTTTAGTATAAAAGTATTGAAAAGACGTTACGCAAAGTAACGTCTTTTTTGTCATATAAAATTGTATGAAATATTAAATTATTGTTGTTATTTTTTTTGTTTTTTTATATAATAATTCTAACAATATATAATAAATTAAAAAAATAACCAAAAGTGAGGGAAAGGTTATGAATAATAACATTGAAGATATTTATATTGGTGCAAATCGTAATATAAATAATAAAAAAAGTAAAAAAGGCTTATTATTTTTTATTATATTTTTATTTATAATTTTAATTGGAATGATAGTGGCTTATTGGTATTTTACTAAATATAAAACTGTTAGTACAAAACAATTATTTTTCGAACATTTAGCTACTAGTAATGTAAAAGAAATTACTTCTGAAAATATGTATAAAGAATTAAGTAGTAAACTATTAAATTCAAATTATGAATTAAATAGTACTATTAATTTTTCAACTAATGATGAAACACAAAGCTTTGATGGTAGAGATATAAATAATTTTACTTTTAATCTTAAAAATCAAAAAAATATTGAAGATGATAAAACATTTAGTGAACTTGGAATAGATTATTCAGGAAATGAAATTTTTAAAGCAGATTTAATTACAGATTTATTAGGAATTGCAATATATGATGGAGATGTTGTTAATAATCATGTTGGAGTTCATTATGAAAAATTAAAAGAATTATATAATCTTGATTTTGATAAAGATAGAATTGACAAATTATTTAAAACTGAAAAAATAGATTTAACAGAAGATGAAATAAATAAATTTATATCTGATAATATTTCAAAAATTGCAGAAAAATTACCTGAAGAAAAGTTTACAATTCAAGAAAACTTTGCAATTAATCAAAACGATAAAAATATATCTGTAACAGGATATACATTGAAATTATCACAAGAAGAATTAAACAGTATATTAGTAGATACTTTAAAAGATTTAAGAAATAATGAGGAATTTCTAAAAAAATTTATTAATGAAACAGAACCAGAAGAAATTCCACAAGTAAAAGTAACAGTTCCAAGTGTTGTTCCTATTGATGATAATGAAGAAGAATCAGAAATCAATCAGCAAGAAGAAAATATGCAAGAAAATCCAGAAGAAGAACCTATTAAAGGCGAAACAAATGAATTTAATACAGAACAATTTATTGAAGATAATAGTGAAGAAAATTTTGATAATGAACAGCAAGAAGATTTAGAAAATGTAGAACAAGAAGAAAATATAAATGAAGAGCAAACTACGGGTACTCAAGAACTTGAGTTAACTAATATTACAAATTTAGAACCAGTAAATGAAACAACTACAGTTGATTTGGAAAAACTTAATAAAATATATGAATATGAAGATATTGTTAAATTTATATTAGGACTAAAAATAAATAAGAATTTAGAAGAACTTCAAGAAGAAATTGATTCATTTATTACCAAAGTAGACAACCTTACAGGAAATGGTTTAACAGTAACAGTTTATGCTTCAAATGAAAAAGCAGAAAAAATAAGTATTGTTTTGCCAAATGAAAATACTATTGATTTAGAAGTTTTAAAAAAGGATGATATTGAAAATAAATTAAAGATAACATATTTATACAAAGGCAAGAATCCATTGTTAAATTTTGAAACAGATAATGAACTTGAAACAGAACTTATTGAGAATGAAACAAATGGATATTCTATAGAAATTGATAAAATTTCAAATACTTCAAATACATCATTCGATTTATTAATAAATTTTATTGAAAATGAAAAAATAAACAAAAAAATAAATATAAAGTCAGATTTTGAAGGTTCTATTAATTCTAATTCTGTGAAAAATAATTTTATAATAACATTTTCTACTAAAGAAAATGAAAGTAAATTTAGTGCAGATACAAATATAAAATTTACTACAAAAGGTGCAGAAATTCAAAGTTTAACAGATGAAAATTGTTTATTTTTAGATAATTTATCTGAAGAAGATTATAATTTAACAATACAAGCTATTAAAGAAAAAATTGAGCTTGTTAAATTGCAGAAGAATGATAAGCTTAATTTTATAGATACAAATACAGGAAGAAAACAGGATATTGATAAAATTTTAAATAACATTACCAGAAGTGATGCTCAGAAACTTTTAGAAGCAAAGATATCAAGTATGAGAAATGAAGCACAAGAAAATCAGCAGGAATTTACAATACAAAACTTGGAAAACTTGCAAATAGATGGATATGAAGTATCATCAGCTGTAACAGAAAATAGTGCTATTATAGCAATAGATATATATACATTTAAAGTAGATTCTGAATTTAATATAACAAATAATTAATTGGAGAAATATTATGGGAACTAAAAAAAATAGTAAAATTAAAGTAAATAAAAAACGTTTGTCATTAGTTATTGCGATTTTAGCAGTAGCAATAATTCTTGTTATAGGAATTTTAAGTTTAATATTGAGAGCATTTTCACCAGAAAAACCTTTTGGAAATTATTCAAATAATAATGCAGGTTTAGCAATTGCTGATGGAAATACTGTTTATTATAATAAGTATGAATCAGGAATATTTAAAGTTAAAGGTAAAAAAGAAACAAAACTTACAGATGAAACTGCTTATTCAATCACTTTAGTAAAAAATACATTATATTATTTAACAATTTCAGAAAGTAATACAATAGATTTAAAAAAAGTTGATACAAATGGAGAAAATAATGAAAAAATTACAACATTATCAACTCCAATGAGTAAATTTTATATAGAAGATAATAATGTATTTTATATAACAAATAAAGAAAAAATGAGAATTGTTAAATTATCATTAGAAGATTTAACAGAAACAACTATAGTTGAAAGTGGAATTAATGATTTTGTTGTATCAAAAGGAAAAGTATATTATACAAATAATAGTGGATATTTATATTCTATTAGTACAAATGGCGACAATAATAAAGAAATTTCTAAAGAATATAATATAAGAAACTTTCAAGTTTTGAAGAATTGGATATATTTTTATGACAATTCAGAAGGTGCTTTATGCAAAATCAAGAATAATGGAAAATCTAAGCAAACAGTTACAAATTTTGTTAATAATGAAACATATAATGTTACAGATAAGAAAATTTATTATTATGATGCAACTAATAAACAAATCTGTAGATGTGATTTAAAAGGTAAAAAATCAATTGCTATTGTTAAAATTCAAGCAGAAAGAACTAAAATTAATATAGCAAATGGAGTTTTATATTATTTAGATAAGAGTGATAATAATAATCAAATGTATAAAATGTATAGAGTTAAAACAAATGGTGGTGCAACAAATTCAATTGAATATTAAAAATATATTGACATATTTAAATGTTATATATATAAATATTATAGATGAGTTTAGGAGGAGTGCCTATGAAATTAGGAACTATTGCTTATAAGAATAGAATTTACAATTTAGACTATATGAATGTAGATGAATTAAAATGGTTATTAAGAGAGATTGAATCTGACAAAAAAGAGAATTTTAATAGTGTGAAAGAGATGCTAAAGAATAATAAATAAAGGAGTGTGCACTGCCTTGGATGAAATAAAAATTTGCGAAAACTTAAAAAAATTATATGATGAATCAGAAGATAGAGTGAAAGCTGATGCTCTTGTTTGCAGAGCTTATATAAATAAGGTATCATTTGATACAATAAATGATAAAGTAAATGCACAAATGAATGCTGTAAAAGTAGGAATATATGAAGTTAATCCTAAATTTAAAGAAACATCAAAAGATTATGATGAAATAAGAGATAAAGTTTCTGGGATATTAGCAAACTATAAAGATACTTTAATAGAATTAGGAAACTTTTATGATCAAAAAATTGAACAATTAATATTAAGAAAAGTTGAATTAGAAGCTTCACTTTTGGGTTCACTTTTAAATGAAGAATATTTATATAGAAAAATAAATAGAAGAATAAATCAAAAAGAAAATGATGAAGTACAAAATACAGTAAAAAATAAAGTAAAGTTTTTTTTAGATAAAATCAAAGCTAAAAAAGAAGAAAGTGCACCAGTAGATACTAATTTGATATTTAAAGCGATGGATGCCCAAGATGTTATTGATGAAGTTGAAGCAAAAAATTCAGTAAGTTTAATTATGGCTGAAAACAATAAAAAAGAAAATCAAGAATCAATTTTTAAGATAGAAAAAGAAATTTCTTTGATAAATTCTGAAATTGAAAGATTAAATGAGCAAAAGAAAAGAGCAATATTTGAAGCTATGGAAGTTGGTGGAAGATCTATTGCTAAAAATATTAGAAAACCAAAAGTATTTAAAAAAATTACTAAATTTTTTATTTGTAGATTTAATACAGCAAGGATAGTTGAAGCAACAATTCTTGATCCATTAAATCTTAGAATAGAAAGTTTTAGAAGTAATGAATTATCTAATATGATTGGTTAGAAGGGATGTTACAATGAATTTTGCAGATAAAGTAAATGATGCTTTCGAAACTGGTTGGAAATCTAATCCACAATTTGGGAAAGCTTTGAAAGAAATTGAGTATGTTGTTGATGAAGAAAAAAATAGAATGTTAGCTGCTGAGGAAATATTTAATGAGTTAAATGCTTCTAATAAAAAAGCAGAAAAAATCAATGATGATGATGGAAGATAAAAATACTTGAAATTTATTTTAAAGTGTGTTATAGTATTAACATAATATTTAAAACCGCTAATAAAAAGCAAAGTAGGTAAATTAGCTAAATATATTAAAGAGAAAACAAATGTTACGCTGAGAGTTTGTTTATATATAATTTACTGAAAATTCACTTTTGAGGTTCTTATGGTGAAAATAAGTAGCTGTAAGCGTTTGTTACGTTATAACTAAAATGAGGTTAATAATTTTTATTAATAAATTTAGGTGGTAACACGTCAAAGAAGAAGCGTCCTATAGATGGATGCTTCTTTTTTTCAAAAATAATAAAAATAGGAGGATAAAGATGAAAGAGAAAATCGAACAAATTCGAAATACTGCAAAAGAGAAAATTGAAGAAATTCAAAATTTGCAAGAGTTACAAGAATTGAAAGTAAAACTATTAGGTAAAAAAAGTGAATTATCAAATCTTTTAAAAGGATTAGGAGCATTATCACAAGAAGAAAGACCTAAAGTTGGTAGTTTAGTAAATGAAGCAAGAAATGAAATTGAACAAAAAATTCAAAGTGCTGAAGCAATTTTAAAAGAAAAAGCAATGGCTCAAAAGCTAGAAAAAGAAAAAATTGATATAACAGCACCAAGTACAAAAATTACAAGAGGTAGCAAACATCCGATAAACAGAGTTATTGAAGAAATACAAGATATATTTGTTTCAATGGGATATGATGTAGTAGAAGGTCCAGAACTTGAAACAGATGAATTCTGTTTTGAAAGATTAAATCTTCCACAAGGTCATCCAGCAAGAGATATGCAAGATAGTTTTTATATAACAGAAGAATATTTGTTAAGAACTCAAACATCAGCTGTTCAAGCAAGAACTATGATTGCAAATGGAGAAAAATCACCAATCAGAATGATTTGTACAGGAAAAACATATAGAAGAGAAGATGATGCAACACACTCTCATCAATTCAATCAAGTTGAAGGTTTAGTTATAGACTACAAAGAGAAAAATACATCACTTGCAGATTTAAAAGGAACTTTAGAAGTATTCATGAGAAAAATGTTAGGTTCAAATACTCAGTTAAGATTTAGACCAAGTTATTTCCCATTTACAGAACCATCTTATGAAGTAGATGTTACATGTTTTAAATGTGGTGGAAAGGGTTGCCCGCTTTGTAAGAAAACAGGTTGGATAGAACTTTTAGGTTCAGGAATGGTTCATCCAAGAGTTTTAGAAATGAATGGATATGATCCAGAAAAATATTCAGGATTTGCATTTGGAACAGGAATAGATAGACTTGCAATGTTTAAATATGGAATTACTGATATGAGATATTTATATACAAATGACGTCAGATTTTTAAGTCAATTTGATAGAAAGGATGAAAATTAAAATGATATTAAGTAAAAATTTCTTAAAAGATTATGTAGATATAGATGAAAATATAGATATAAAAACTTTAGCAGAAGATATGACTAGAGTTGGTAATGAATATGATTCAGCAGAAAAATTAGTTCCAGCTACAAAACTTGTTATTGGTAATGTTTTAGAATGTACAGCTCATCCTGATTCAGACCATTTACATTGTTGCAAAGTAGATATTGGAACAGAAGTAGCAAAAATCGTATGTGGTGCCCCAAATGTAAGAGCTGGAATTAAAGTCATAGTTGCTCTTCCTGGTGCTGAGCTTCCAGGAGATGTAACGATAAAAGCAGGGGTTATTAGAGGCGAAGAATCAAATGGAATGATTTGTGCTTTATATGAAATCGGAATTGATAAAAAATTCTTATCTGAAGAAGATAAAAATGGAATTCATATATTACCAGAAGATGCTCCAGTTGGAAAAAATCCAATAGAATATTTAAAATTAGATGATGAAGTTGTAGATTTTGAACTTACAGCTAATAGAGGAGATTTATTAAGCATTTTAGGTATGGCATATGAAGTTGCAGCAATTTATGATAAACCAGTAAAACAAATAGATTTATCACATAATGAATCAGGTGAAGATTTAAAAAAATCATTTAACGTAAAAGTAAATACAGAAAATTGTAGTTTATTCTTAGCTAGAAAAGCTTTAAATGTAACAATTAAAGAAAGTCCAGATTTTATTAAAAATAGATTAATATCATCTGGAATAAGACCAATTAATAATGTTGTAGATATTAGTAACTATGTAATGCTTGAATGTGGTCAACCACTACATTTTTATGATGCTGATAGATTAGGAAATGTTATTGAAACAAGAATGGCAACTAAAGGCGAAAAATTAACAACTTTAGATGAAATAGAAAGAGAATTAGAAGAAACAGATATTGTAATTTCAGACGGAACAAGAGCTATAGGTTTAGCAGGAGTTATGGGTGGATTAGATACAGAAATAGAAGAAAATACAAAAAATGTTTTAATTGAATCTGCTATATTTGATTCTGTTAAAGTTAGAAAAACATCTAAAAAAATAGTTAGAAGTGAAGCAAGTAATCGTTTTGAAAAAGGTTTAGACCCAAATAGAACTTACATGGCAATGGAAAGAGCTGTAAAACTATTAGAAGAATATGCAGATGCTACAATTCAAACAGGCACTGTAGTATATGATAAAACAGATAAATCAGAAAAGAAGATTGATATAACAGCCAATGATATAAATAGTTTACTTGGAACTAAATTAACAGCGCCTGATGCAATTGATGTTTTCAGAAGATTAAATTTTGTATCTTCTTTAGCTGGAGATGTTATAACAGTATCTGTACCAACAAGAAGAATGGATATTTCAATTAAAGAAGATTTAATTGAAGAGGTTGGAAGAATTTATGGTGTTGATAATATAGAAGGAAAATTACCAGTATCACCAATCAAACTTGGATATGTTGATAAAACAGATAGAGAAATTAGAAATAAAATGGTTTCTTTAGGTTTAAATGAAACATTATCTTATATATTAATAAATGATAAAAATGTACATCAATACACAAACGACAAGTTTGAAGAATTAAGATTGTTAGATCCAATGACAGAAGAGAGAAATGCTTTAAGATATAGCTTAATTCCTTCATTATACAAAATTTATGAATATAATAAATCTCGTTATATTAAAGATGTATGTTTATTTGAAATAGGAAAAGGGTTCTGGAAAAAAGAAGAACAATATGGCGAAGATAAAAAAATATGTGCATTAATGACTGGAGAATATTATTTAGGAATAGATAATAAGAAAAATGTAGACTTCTATGTTATTAAAGGTGTGGCAGAAGAAGTATTAGATTATTTAGGATATGGAAACAGATATAGTTTTGTACTTCCAAAAGAAACATTAAAAGAATTTCATCCAGGGCAAGTTGCTGAAATAAATGTGAATGGTGAAGTTGTTGGTGTTGTGGGAAGAATTCATCCAGAAATATCAAAAGAACCAGTATTTGTTTTAGAAATTAACTTAGATAAATTACTTGCAAAAAAAGTTGGAAAAATGAAATTTAAAGATATTTCAATTTACCCAACAGTAAATAAAGATATAGCAGTAATACTTGATAAAGATATTACATCAGATGAAATATCTAAAGTAATAAAAAAAGCAGCAGGAAGCTTACTTGTAAGTTCAAAATTATTTGATGTTTATACTAATCCAATTTTAGGAAATAAGAAAAGCGTTGCTTATTCATTAACATTTGGTTCAAACAGTAAAACATTAACAGACGAAGAAATAAATCCAATAGTTGAAAAAGTAATAGAAAGCTTGGAGAAAAACTTTGGAGCTGAATTAAGAAAATGAAATAAAGGGACGCTCGAAAAATTTCATTTTTGACTTTGGTAGAATATCATGTTATAATACAACCCAGTAAAATTTGCTTATGGCAGTTTTATTTTACAAGTTTTCTTTATTTAGAAAGCTTAGAATATATAAAAGGAGGGTAGAGATTTAGTAACAATTAAACCAACTTTATTCGTCACGAAAGGGGATTAGAGCTATGGAAGAAAGAAAAATTGTTAATGTGTATGTAACTTATGATCGGAGACAGTATAGTCAGGTAGGAATTCCGATGGATATCAATGAAGTGGAGCTTAAAGCTTTGCTTAGGGATTTGGGCTATATTTCTTCTTATCGTCAGGCTTATTTTACAACTGAGGTATATCTGGAATCTGATGATAAATCAGAGCTTACAGAGATCTGTTTGGATAAGTATCGGACTTTGGAAGAACTCGGTATTGTGGAGAATTGCCTTATTGTTATTAAACCGGGAAACGAGCCTCAGCCCAAAACAGAAGTTGTATACAGAAGTAGAGGGTCTATGAGATGTCTGTATGGTTGTCCGATGGCACATAGCGTTGAAGAGGCTATGAATCAGGCTGAGAAATATTCGGATGATGATAGCAATGTAATCGAAGGCATTATTGAATAAGCTGAAAGGAGAGCATATGGAAAATTACTCAAATAGTAAATATCCATTGCACACACTCTTTTTTGAAGTGACTAGCCGGTGTAATGCACTCTGCGACCATTGTGGTAGTAGGTGCACGGCTAGTCAGAAGGATGAATTATCGCCTGAAATTTTCAAAAAAGTTCTTGATGATGTTGCAAAAAGCTATGGTACAAAAGCAATTATGCTAAACATCACTGGTGGAGAGCCCCTTATGAGAAAAGATTTATTTGATATAGCAGGATATGCAGATAGTCTTGGATTTAAATGGGGATTAGTAAGCAATGGCATGTTAATAACAGATAATGTTGTTAAAAAAATGAAAGAAACACATATGTCAACAATTTCGATTAGTCTTGATGGAATGAAAGAAACTCATGAAGAATTTAGACATGTAAAAGGTTCGTTTGATAAAATTATCTCTGGAATTAAGAAAATGAAAGAGGAAAATTTTCTTGAACATATACAAGTTACTTTCATAGCAACTAAGAAAAATATTTTTGAATTACCAGAAGTTTATCGCCTGCTGAGTATGCTGGAAATTGATTCTCTTAGGATTAGTGGGATAGATCCAATAGGAAGAGCTGAAGATAATGTGGATTTAATGCTTAGTCAGGAAGATTATTTTTATCTTTTTGATTTTATGAAAAAGCATATAAAAGATAAATTACCAGTGGTTTGGAGTTGCTCTCATTACTTTGGTAATACTGAAAACACTTTAGACCCAACAGGTAAGAAGTTTACTTGTTATACAGGAATTCATGTAGCATCTCTTCTTTCAAATGGAGATATTTTTGGATGTCCTAATATTCCAAGGAGACGTGAATTGATACAGGGAAATGTTCTGAAGGATAATTTTTGTGAAGTTTGGGAAAACAAATTTGAATTTTACAGAAATCCAGATAGAACGAAAGCAAAACAATGCGAAAATTGCAAATACTGGGAAAACTGTAAGGGTGACAGCTTCCATACGTTTGATTTCGAAACTAATACACCAAAGTTCTGCTATAAAAAGTTCTTTGAGAAAAAAGGGAATATTATTCAAAAAAATGATGTTCTATATAATGACATTATTTCTGTATTAGTTGAAAAAAATGGCAAAATGAAATCTCTTATAGTCGAACCTTCTAAGGTGGAAGTGTCCACAACAGTAATAATTACACCACAGGCAACAAAAGACTTATATGGATTTTTTCACTTTGGTGAATTCCATCCAAGCAATTTGTATGAACAGCAGATGGCTCTTATTGGAAACAGTTTTGCTAATGCATTTTTAGTAAAATATGCTATCCCAACTATTTTGTATAATAGAGCTGGTAATATGGCAACAATGGATGATTTTTGCTTAAAACAGATTATGGATGAAGTTGCAATTATAAATGAGAACACTTTTAAATCAGATACAATTTATCAGGATTCATATGGAGATGTGAAATTTTTAGGATTTGCACATAGTCATCCAGATAGAACTGATTTTAGATTTAGTGTCTATGATACAAAAAATCACATAGATTTTGTAAATCAGTTTAGTGATTTTATATCAATTATTCTTAATCCACAAAAAGAAAAAATTGTATGTTTTGTAGGAAAAGATTGCACACAAGCCAAATTAATTATGTTATCTAAATAACTATCAAAAAATAGAGATACGCCTAAAATAGGGCGCATCTCTATTTTGTTTATATTTTGTTACTAAAATGATATAAAACAATCTTAAAAACGAGTATAAAAACTGCTTATTCATAATTATATATAAATATATAATTATTTGTGAAAAAGTGGAGATAATAATTGTATGAAAAAGAAGAAAAAAGCAGGAATTTATTTATGGAAACTTATAATAATAATAATAATAATTTTTGCAGCAGTCATATCATGTGAGTGCTTTCTTTTGATTGAAAGAACAATCAGAAATGCAATAAAGGGAAATGGAAACGAACATTTATCAGTAACTTATACAGATGAATCAAATAGTGTTTATCCTGATAATACTGTTGACGAAAAAAATATTAATAATACTATATCAGAAAGTAATACATCAAATCAAAATACAAATATTGTAGAAAACATTGTTTCTAATAATACAACTAATACAAATAATACAAATACAGCTAATACAAACACAATTTTAAATACTACAACTTTAAATACAACAGTAGTAGATAATAATGTAGTAGATAAACAGCAATTGGACATAAAGCATCAAACAACTCAAGTTAAAGCAAATGGTTCTATTGAAGAAATGCTTTTAAATGATGATGCATATATAGATAATGCTGAAATGGAAAAAAATAGTAAAACAGAATCTGGAAGTCAAATGATTACAGGAACTGGACCATTTGATACTGAAGAATATGGGGAAAATTGGAATGTTACTTTAAAGTCAGGAGATGATAATACACCTAATAATAATGTAGTTAGAACATTTGATACAATATCATATACAATTGGTTTTTCAACTATAATACAAGATACTGCATCTGTTGCAGGATTTAAAAATGGAAAAGTTTATTTTGAATTGATTTTACCATATAGCAAAGAAGAGGCAGAATTTGATATTGAAAGTATGGGATGGTTAACAAGTAAAGGTGATGACGAATATAAAATTATAACAATGCAAAAAGATGGTAAAACAGTTCAAGTATTAAAAGGAGTATTTTTAAGTACACCAAGTGATGGTAATAATATTTCTATTGGAAATTCATTTAGAACTCTTAATATTGTAGTTAGAGTTTTAAAAATGAAAAATGGTGATAGTGTATCACCAGAATTTACATTCTGGTTAGAAGGAAATGATGTATTTAATTTACATGATGGTACAAGTTTTTCAACAGCAGTAGAAAAATGGAAAAATGATGAGAGTTTAATTACTGTAAGTGGAAATACATGTAATAAACATATTGGAAAAGATGGAAAACCAATTCAAGAATATAAAACAATAAAACCAGTAAGTGTAAGAGTTTCAGCTGCTCCAAGATATAATGTTCAAATAGTAAATGGTAGTGATATGAAAACTCAGAAAGTTGGTACTTTTGATTTTAATACAGGAAATGAGTTGGCACCAAATAAAGGACTTGGAAAAGTAAATGGACGTTTATTTGGATTTGGTATTACAATTCAACTTTATGGTAAAACTGAGCAACATGGATTAAAAGGTATTGAAATGCCAAAAGGAAATATTGAGTTTGATTTGAATTTTTCTAATATGTTTAATGGAGATGAAGCTATAACATCAAATTTCCCAATGTATTTATGGAGTCTTGATGAAAATAAGAAAACATGGAATAAAACTAATAGTGATGGCAGAGAAATTATAGCACAAAATGATGAAGCTGCAGATGCAGCTCCATATAATAACATGGGTGCAGGAGGAGTTGGTACTGAATATGCTTCATGTTATAATGGTGGAAAATGGCAATATCAGTATAATGGTAACGAGATACATGTAACAATTTCTGATTATGAAGTAAATATAGATTCATTTCCTTATGCTAATTCTGGATCAGGTGGAACTGGTAGTACTTCATATATTTATTATAATCCTTCTGATAGCAGACCAAATTATGAAAGAGTTCAAAAAGCTTGTATTTCAGCTGGTGAAATATGGTTTGTACAGCCATTTTATAATAAAGATACAGGAGAGTATATATTAGATCAATTAAATTTACCAGATGGATCTTTTCAAAATACATTAGAATTAAAAAATCATAATCTTAATATGGAAAGTATTTCTGGTCAAAATTCTGGAAAACAATTTTATATAGCTGATGATAAAACATCACAATCAGTTCAGCTTACTAAGAATGGTGAAGTTCACCAATTAATTTGGTATCATAAACCAGGTGGCGAATGGGATGCACCATTAACAGAAGGATGCTTTGAAAATGGAAGAGATTATGCAACAGTTGGCCAAGATATAGAAGTTGAAATTCAATTAGGACATGATAATGCAGAAGATTTAAACGCTGGTGCAGCATATGATATGCTAGTAAAATTTGATGATACATGTATTGATTTAGAATATGCATGGGCAACAGATTGGGCTCAAACATTTAAGTATAAAATATTGTATGCTGCTAAAAGAGATAAAAAAGGTTGGGAACATTATGGACAAGAGCCAGATGGACCAGAATATGATAGAGAAATGATAAATGCAACACCATATGATTTAATCTTTTTCTCTGATATTGGTCAATTAAAGCGTGAAGGTTATACTTGTGTGGGTGTTTTAGTAGAATATAGAGGACTTGCAACAGATACAATGATTCACCATCATGTATATGCCTTTGGAAAAGTAAAACAAACATGTAAACCAAATTATGTTTATATGACAACACAAAACTATTATGCTTGGAATAAAGGAAGTGTTAGCGAAGCGATAGCAAAACATTTAGGAAAACCAACTAGTCAACTTCAAGATTCAGATTATATTAAACATACAGGTGATGTTATTCCATCTAGAGAAAATACAAATGATAATCCATTAAAATATTCTGACTATCCAGTGTATCCTGATGTTGTTGCTAATGCTGATACTGTTGAGAATTATAGGAATTATCAAAAGACTATATACAATGAAGATGGAAGTGTTTCAGAACCATATACAGGAAGGCATAATGGAGATTCTTGCTATATAACAGAATATAAAACTGCAATAGAAGTAAATACAGCACAGACATTAAATAATTCAAGTGAAAGCAAAAAAGTATATGATTTAGATCAAAGTGAACGTATAGTAGATTTTGAACTGCACCCTAAAATTGTTAGTAATGTTACAGTTGCTGGAACAGAAGAACTTAGTACAGTTATTACAGTACAAGCTATTTTACCAAAAGATTTAACTTATATTGGAAACTCTTCATATTTAGGTGGAACTTATATTGAAAATAAAGGTGATCAAGGAACTATTAAAGATGGAAAAATGATAGTACCAACTCTTGTTAAGAATGAAGATGGCACAACAACATTAACATGGAATTTTGATGCAAAATTTTATATGAATTCTATTGTGGAATTACCTAAAATTTATTACTCTTGTTTAATTGGAGATTTGAGTAATAATGAATTAGATGTAAAAAATAATGATATATTAAAAAATACAGTAACAATATCAAGTACAGAAGATTGTAGAAGAGATTTCTTAGAATCATATGGCAATAAAGCTTCTACTACAATAACAATTCAGAAGAATAATTTAATTGCACTTTCAAAAATTTCTGATTCTAAGAATGTAGAGCCTGGCAAAGATATGGGATTTACGATTTCATATGTTAATAGTGGTACTTCTGCAGAAAATGTAACATTAGTAGAAGGGTTACCATATTCTGGGGAAGATAGTAAATCAAAATTTGAAGGAGATATGATTGTAAAAGAAATTAAAGTTGGTTCAGAAAAAGAAGAAAATACAGAAACTGTAATTAGGAACCTTACATTTTATTATACAACAGAGAAATCATATCAAAAGCTTAGAAGTAAAGATTTGTTATATGAAGATTTTCAAAATAAAGTGAATAGTAATAATGAAAAAGTTTGGAATAAATTAGAAGTTGATAGTACAAACAAATTGATAATCCCAAATGAAAAGTTTTCTCCAGTATTAATTGTTGCAGTTGGAAAAGTACCAGAAAGAATGACATTTAAAATGCACATAACAATGGTATTTCCAGGCAGTAAAGCAGGTGACTATATTTCAAATAGTTTAAGTCAGGGAGAACAAGAAGTTAATACGCATACTGGTATAATAAGCCGTGCATTAGAAGGACAAGTATGGATTGATACTAATATGAATGGAATAAGAGGACTTACAGAAAAAGAAAAAGTATCAGATGTAACAGTAACTCTTATGAAATTGAAAAATAATGGTAATCCTGATAATATAGATGACTATGAACCTTATATGATGAATATAGATGGAAAACAAGTTCCCGCAACAATAACTACTGGAAATCAGATAAATACAGTAACAGGAGAGATAAGAAAATATAAAAATAATTATCCGTCTTTAGAAAGTGATTCTATAAGAGATGAAGATATAGGTTATTACAGATTTTATAATATTACTGAAGGCACATTTGGAATTAAATTTGAAGGAACAGATGGGAAAATAGAATTTAAAAATTATAAAGCAACCAAAACTAATGTTGGAAATGATGATACAATAGATTCAGATGCTATTCCAATTGAAGATAAAGATGGTTATTTAGAATATGCATTTATAAAAGATGTTCTTATAAAATCAGATAATATAACAAGTAGTTATTATATCAAACGTTCATGCGATTTAGGATTAGCTAAAGTTGTTGATTTTATATTTCAAAAAGTAAAATCAGAAACAATGGAGAATCCTGAAGGAATAAATGGTGCCAAATTTGAATTATATAAATTAACTTGTACTAATACAACACATGATCATGATAATATGTTAATTGATGTGAATGAACCAAATACGTGTTTTTCTGAGTTAATAGGAAAAGATACAAGTGAACTACACTTTTTTAATAAAGAAGAAAATGGTATAGTAAAATTTGATGGACTTTTAGTAGGTGAGGAATATAGATTAATAGAAACAAAAGCACCTTCTGGAAGAGAAAAAGTGAATGGTCAATGGAAAATAATTGTAAATGATGATAGAACTATTTCTATAAAAAGCATTAAAGAATCAATAGAAGCTGTTATAACAGAAGATGGAAAAATATTGATACCTAATGCCCCACTTATCTTACCTGTAACAGGTGGAGATGGAATAAGAATATTTATAGTAAGTGGAGCGATTTTAATGGGAATAGTAATAATTCAATTAAGATTTAAAGAGCGTATAAAATTAAAACGAAAAAGAAGGAGAAGAAGATAGAAAAAAAGTAGCTACTTTTGTAGCTACTTTTTTCTATAAAAATTTTTTTAATCTATTAATATTATTTTCTTGAAGTCTAATAAACCCATTTAAAATATTTTTTACATTTTGACTTGCTTTTGGATTTTGATTAAGAAGTTTAAAACCTTTTATAACTCCCATATCATATCCTTGAATTAATATTTCAGATAATTTTGAATTAGATGTATCAGATATTGTGTTCATTTGAATTCCAGTCCAACCCATTACTTTTTCATTTAAAGGTGTATCATCTGGGATTTCTCCAATATTTGCAAATTCATTATTCACTTTATTTAATGTTGTTTGGTAAGTTGTAAATTGAGTAGTAAGTTCATCTTTAAAATTGGAATCACTAGATTTTTTTGCAACATCTTCAAGTGATGACATTCCCATTGTAACTCCTTTATGAATTTCATTTAAAATTGTTAAATCGTCCATAAAACCCTCCATTTCTAAAGATAGTATTTACAGAATTTTGAAAAATTATTATTTGTGTGAGTAATTTTATTTATATAACTTATATTTTTTATAATAAATTTTCTTCTTTCAAAGTTCTCGGTATTCCGTCATATTTGCTGAAACTGTTAAACTTTAGTTGTTACAGTTTCAGTACTTCAATATTTATTTGATATTAATAATCTATAAAAATAATACTCACACAAATAACAATTTATTTAAAGCATTTCAAAATTTCTCTAAAATAATATCTATAATCATTTTTTTCTAGTTTATTATCTAAGAAAATTTTACTTTCACAAAGAAGATCATTATTATTGTATAAGTATAAAGTACCAACTTGTTCACCAGCAGTGAGTTTGTGAGAAAAGTTTTTTATAGTGTATATTTTTGTATTTAATTTTAAATTTCCATCTGTTTTTAAAGGAAAATTATAATTTGACAATGTTTCCAATTTTAATTTTGGCAAAGTTGAAGTTTTTTCTAGAATAATTGAATTTTGTATATAGCTATTAAATTTTTCAAAGTTTTCATTTATTGTTTTAGAAACATTAATATATTGAAAATTATTACAAACATATTTTATTAAATTATAGCTATCTTGAGTACGAATCTTTTTGGTATTTGCTCCAAGTACAACCGTAATTATATCTAAATTATTTTGATTACAAGCTGAAACTAAGCAACGACCAGCTTCAAATGTAAATCCAGTTTTTACACCATAAACTCCAGTAACATTTCCAAGTAATTCATTTGTATTATTTATAGTTTTTGAATAACCATCAAACAAAAAAGTATAAGTTTTAGTATTTACAATTTCTTTAAAAGTTTCATTTTTTAAAGCATAATTAGTTAAAAGTGCAAGTTCATATGCAGTAGTAAAATGGTTTGGATCATCTAATCCATGAGGAGTTACAAAATTTGTATTATTTAAATTTAATTCTTTTGCTTTATTATTCATAAGATTGGAAAAATTTTCGACAGAGCCAGATATTTCTTCTGCAATTGCTACTGCACAATCATTTCCAGAACGTAGCATCAATCCATATAATAGATCTTTCATACTTATTTGCATATTTTCTTTGATGCCAAGTGTAGAACCATGAATAGAAGAAGCTTTTTTTGAAATAGTAACAATTTTTGATAAATCGCTATTTTCTAAAGCAATAATGCAAGTCATAATTTTTGTAGTAGATGCCATAGGAACTTTTTCATAAGCAGATTTTTCGTATAAAACAGATAGAGTTTTTCTGTCAATAACAACAATATTTTTTGAATTAGTAATTGGCTCTTTAGAGCTCTCAATATATGTATCTAAAATATTAGATTCTTCAATTTCATCTGTATATGAATAATCATCAGCAAAACAAATAGGAGAAAATGTAGCTAATATAAGTATAATAATTAAAACAAATTTACAAATTTTCATAAATTTACCATCCTTTTGAAGTGTTCTTAGAAATATATTCTTGTTTTATAAATAATATGCAATATAAGTAATGTGAATTTTTTGTAAAAAAAGCTCAAAACCTATATAAAATCAACATAATTACTTGATTTTGTGACAAAAATGTAATATAATTGATATGTGTGCTGTAATGCATATTACTCTAAGGATTTCTAATATAATACATAAGAGTGAATGTTGACATAGAAAAAATAAGAGTTAAAATTATATTATATAATAATATAAATGTGTAAATTAATATAAAGGAAGGTATAAATTATGTTGAAGAAAAGATTTATAAAAATTGCTTTAGTTTTGGCTTGCATACTTACATTGCTAATGCCATACACAACAGTTTTAGCTGCTTCTTTAACTCATGAAGATAAAACAGCAGAATTACAAATAAGCATTATACATGAAGGAGGAGAAGAAGCCTCAGGTACATTAACAGATGAGCAAAAAGAGTTTTATGATGAATCTCAATATGCATATAATGTTGGTGAAACAAGAGTATATAAAATAATAGAAAAAGGTGATGTAGATTTTACTAATGCATTTTATTGTTTAAATGCAACTAAATCTTTCCCAGGAATAACATCAGAAGGATTTAATAGTTTGAAATATACAAATATTGGTGATTTTAGTGATAGTACAAATCTAAAGATTCAAGCTTTACATTTAAGTACATCATATGCTCAAAAAGAAGCTTGGACTGAGAATTTTAAAGCATTAAATTGGTTAGTAAATAACATGTATTTAAAGAAACAAACACCAATGCAAAAAGATACATATTTGGAAAAAGCATTTGCGGATTATGAAGATTGGGATTTAGAAACAGTAAAAGCTATTTTAACAGATGATGATATTGATGTTGTACAACAATATGCAATATGGTATTTTACAAATAATGATGAGGCAAAATTTAATGTAGAAACATTACCAGCTGTTAGAGTTGCAGGAATTAATCCTGATGATTTAAAAATAGATTTAAATGATACAAAATCTTATGGTGATATAGATGAGAAATATGCACATCGTCAAGATATGGCAAACCACTTATATCAATATTTAATAAAATCAGCAAAAGAAAGAGCAGAAGAAGAACAAGCTACATATCCTGCAATAGTTAATTTAGACGATAAAACTACATCTGTAAAAGATAATGAGTATAATGTTGTTGGTCCATTTAAAATTACATCAGGAACAGTACCAGCATCAGAATATGAAATAAAATTATTAGATCAAGATGAAAATGAAATAACAGACTATAAAATAAAAGTTGCTGGAGAAAGTGATTTTTCAGATAAAAAAGTAAATGAATTATTTGATAAAGAATATGACATATATATACCAAAAACAAATAAAACAACAACTAAAGTAAGATTACAATTATCTTATTCAAGTTTTGAAACAAAATCATCAGCTTGGGAAGCACAAACAGAAGATGATACAAATGAATATCAACCAGTATTATTAATAACTAGAGAAAATACACCACATATCCAAAAGGCAGAACGTGTTATATCAAGATATGTTGATGATTTAGCATTAAGAAAATATATAATAAAAGTAAATGATAAAAAAGTTGATAGAGCTCCAACAGTTGATGTTACAGGATTGAAAGATGGAACAAGTACAACTGCTACATATAAACATGCAAAAGAGCCTGTTAAAGTTTCAACAGGAGATACAGTTGTATATGAAATAAGAGTATACAATGAAGGCGATACTAAAGCAAATGGTATGGTAATTATAGATACTTTACCAAAAGGTTTAGAATTAGCAGAAAATAGCCAAATAAATTCAACATATGGTTGGGAAAAAGTATCTTCAGGAGAAAATGCTGATATTTATAAATCAGAATATTTAAAAGATACAGAACTTGAAGGATTTAATAAAGAAAATGATAATGAATTAAAAAGTACTTATGTTCAAATCGAATGTAAAATAGCAGATAGTGCAAAAGCTGCATCAGTTTTAACAAATGTTGCTGAAATTCAAGATGATTTTGGAATAGATGATATAGATTCAACACCAGGAAATAACGATTATGCACAAAAAGATTATGATACATCAAAATATACTGGAGATACAAATAATAAAACAGATTTAACAGATAATAACTATTACTATAAAGGAATTGAAGATGATGATGATTTTGAAAAAGTAATAGTTGAAGGAAAATCATTTGATTTAAGTTTAAAGAAATTTATTACAAAAATAAATAAATCAGCACCTAAAACAAGTAGAGAACCAGTTGTAGACGTTGCACCATTAAAAAATGGAGAAGAAAATGCTAAATATACAACAGTTAAAAATTCTTTAACTGTAAAGCCTGGAGATATAGTAACATATACAATAAGAGTATACAATGAAGGTGATTTAGCAGGATATGCTGAGGAAGTTGCTGATTATTTACCAGAAGGATTAGGATTTTTAGTTGGACATATAACAAATGTTGATAATTATTGGTCAATACCTTCAAATTCAAATACAGTAAAATTAAATACAATTGAAAATGGAACAGAAAATTTATCAGTAGATGATTTTACTGGAATAAAGAACTTATCTGAGGTTGAAGTTGTTACTGGAAAAGTAAAATTAACATCAACAAAATTAAAATCTTCAGATACAGATACAAAAAATCTAATTAATGGATTTGATAAAGAAAATGGAACAAGATTAGATTATAAAGATATACAAGTTGCTTGTATAGTATTAAATACAGAAACATCAAATAATAATTTAAGAAATATTGCAGAAATAACAAAAATTTCTGATGATGAAAAGCAACCTGTAATAGATAGAGATTCAACACCAGATACAATAAATCCTGATGACTATCCAAACGGAGATAAAGATCAAGATGACCATGATTATGAACTTTTAACACCAGAAGAAGAAAAAGAATTTGATTTAAGTTTACAAAAATTTATAACAGGTTTAAATAATCAAAAAGTTGAAGGAAGAGAACCATCAATCTCAAAATCATCAGATGGAAAAATAACATTTACATCAAATGTTCAACCATTACAAGTTGCCAATAACGACTTAGTAACATATACAATAAGAGTATATAATGAAGGTGATTTAGCAGGATATGCAAAAGAAATATCAGATAATTTACCAGCAGGTTTAGAATTTGTAAAAGATAATGATATAAATAAAAAATATGGTTGGAAATTATATGATAAAAATGGAAATGAAACATCTGATTTAAGTCAAGCAATTACTGTAAAAACTGATTATTTATCAAAATCTAAATCAGAAGCAAGAGGAGAAGATAATTTAATTGTTGCATATGATAAAGCTTCTGGAAAATTAGATTATAGAGATGTTCAAATAGTTTTCAAAATTGTTGAAAGCGATATTAAACAAGATAGAAAAATAAAAAATGTTGCAGAAATAACAGATGATCAAGATGAAAATGGAAATCCAGTAGATGATAGAGATTCAACACCAAATAATAATAAAGAAGGTGAAGATGATATTGATACTGAAGAAGTATATGTAAAATATTTTGATTTAGCATTAAGAAAAGATTTAGTAAAAATAATTGTTGAAGAAAATGGAACAAGAAGAGAAATTTCAGTAGATCCTAATGCAGGACTACAAAAAGTTGAAGTTCACAGAAAGAGAATAAAATCAACAATAGTAAAATTCGTTTATAACATAACAGTTAAAAACGAAGGTGAGATTGAAGGATATGCAACAGAAGTTAAAGATTATATTCCAGAAGGATTAGAATTTGTTGCAGGAGACAATCCACAATGGACAAAAGTTTCAGATAGAGTTATAACAACAAATGCTTTAGCCAATACATTACTAAAACCAGGAGAATCAGCATCAGTACAAGTAACATTAAAGTGGATAAATGGTGATAATAACTTTGGTCAAAAAGTAAATGTTGCAGAAATAAGTGCTCATAAAAATGATAGCAATTCACCAGATATAGATTCAACACCAGATAATAATAAACCAGGTGAAGATGATATTGATGATGCACCAGTTATGTTAGAAATTTCAACTGGTACAGCTCCAACTTATATAGTTTTAACAACAACAGTACTTGCAATTCTAACAACAGGTATAATTTTAATAAAAAAATATGTTTTATAATAACATAAATAAAAAATAAACTCATAGAAATATGAGTTTATTTTTTTATGAAAAGTGAAATTTAATCAGATAATGTGGAAAAAAAGTTAAAAATATAGTATTATACATATATAAATTTGAAAGGAAATTATTTATGAACTGGACAAAAGAACAAAAAGATGCAATTTATAAGAAAGATTCAAATATATTAGTAGCTGCTGCTGCACGGAAGTGGAAAAACAGCAGTATTAGTAGAACGTATAATTCAAAAAATATTAAATGAAAACGTGGATATAGATAGATTATTAGTTGTTACATTTACAAATGCAGCAGCTTCTGAAATGAGAGAAAGAGTATTAGAAGCAATTTATAAGAAATTAGATGATGAGCCTGAAAATGAGAATTTGCAAAAGCAAATAATATTATTAGGTAAATCAAATATTTGCACAATACACTCATTTTGTTTAGATGTAATAAAAAATAACTTTTTTGAAATAGAATTATCAGCTAATTTTAGAATTGGAACAGAAGAGGAAATTGAGCTTTTAAAACAAGAAGTATTAGAAGAAGTCTTTGAAAAATTATACGAAGATGAAGATGAAAGCTTTGCAAAGCTTATTGATACATATACAGGTTATAGAGGAGACGAAGCTTTAAAAGAGATAGTTTTATCAATTCATAGATTTATGCAAAGTTCACCATTTCCAAATGAATGGCTTGTTGAAAAAGTTAGAATGTTTGAAAATAATGGTGATGATATAGATTTTTCAAGAAGTGTTTGGGGAAAAATTTTACTTAAAAATTTACAAGAAGAGATTGTTGATGGAGTAAATAGTTTAAAACTTATTAGAAATAAATTAGAAACAATATATGAACTTGAAAAATACAAATTAACAATAGAATCAGATATTGAAATTTTCAGGAAATTATATGAATTAATAGATATTTCATGGGATGAGGCTTATAACTTTTCAAAAGAAATGAAATTAAAATCATGGCCAATTGATAAAAAAATCGCAATGGATTTTAAAGATGAAGCAAAAGCTTCAAGGGATGTTGTAAAAAACAAGTTAATGAAATTAATAAAAGAAATTTTAATATATGATTCAAAATCAGCATATCAAGATATTTATGATATGCATGAAGTACTTAAAATTTTAGAAGATGTAATAATAGACTTTGATAATCAATTTAAACGTAAAAAAAGAGAAAGAAATATAATAGATTTTAATGATATTGAACATTATGCATTAAAAATATTAGTAAAAAAAGATGAAAATGGAAATTATGTACCAACAGATGTTGCCAAAAAATATCAAGAAAAATTTGAAGAAATTGCAATTGATGAATATCAAGATAGTAATCAAGTTCAAGAATATATATTAGGAACAGTATCTCGAGGAAATAATTTGTTTATGGTTGGAGATGTTAAACAAAGTATTTATAAATTCCGTCAAGCATGTCCAGAATTATTTTTAGATAAATATGATAGATATTCATTAACTGGAAATGAAGACGGCTTAAAAATTCAGTTGTTTAAAAATTTTAGAAGTAGAAAAAATGTGTTAGATATTACAAATGCTGTTTTTGAAAATATTATGAGTAAAAATTTAGGAGATATTGATTATAATAAAGATGAATTTTTAAATTTAGGTGCTGATTTTGAAGATGTTGAAAATGGAGTTGGAAATGCAGAACTACATATAATAGATTTAAAAGAAGATGAACAAGTGCAAGCTTGGCTTGATGATGAAGATCAAAAAGAAGATGAAAATAATTTAAAATTGTTAGAAAAAGAAGAAATAGAAGCCCAATTTGTTGCAAAGAAAATACAAGAACTTATACAGTCAAAATCACAAGTAAAAGATAAGAAATTTGGATTTAGAGATATAACATATAAGGATATAGTAATTTTGCTGAGAAGTACTTCTCATTTAGCACCAATTTACGAAAAGGAATTGTTAAAATTTGATATACCAGTATTTTCAGATAGCTCAAATGAATATTTAGATACAATAGAAATTCAGACAATTATAAGTGTATTAAAGATATTAGATAATCCTATTGATGATATTTCTTTAGTATCAGTTTTACGTTCAGAAATTGGGACTTTTACAGATAATGAAATTTTAGAAATAAGGTTATGTGATAAAGAAAATCGTTTTTATTATAGTCTGCAAAAAGCGAAAGACGTTTTAAAAGGTCAATTACAAATTAAAGTAAAAGATTTTTTAGACAAAATAGATAGATGGCAAAAAGAGGTTGATTATTTAAGTTTAGCAGAATTAATTTGGCAAATATATACAGATACTGGATTTTATAATTATGTAGGATTAATGCCCAATGGTTCTTTAAGACAAGCAAATTTGAAAATGCTTTTTGAAAGAGCAAAAGAGTATGAAAAAACAAGTTTTAAAGGCTTATTTAATTTTATAAAATTTATTGAGAAATTAAAATCTGGAAATAGTGATATGTCGGCAGCTAAAATTATTGGTGAGAATGAAAATGTTGTCAGAATTATGAGTATTCATAAAAGTAAAGGACTAGAATTTCCAGTTGTATTTTTATCAAGTACATCGAAAAAAATAAATATGCAAGACTTAAATTCTAACTTATTATTACATCAAAAAATCGGAATAGGTCCACAATATATTAATTATGATAAAATGGTTGAATATTCAACTTCTGCAAAAGATGCTATAAAAATAGTAATAAAAGAAGAAAACATTTCAGAAGAAATGAGAATTTTATATGTAGCATTAACAAGAGCAAAGGAAAAATTGATAATTACAGGGACTTCTAAAGATTATTTGGACGAAATTGAAAAGAAAAAAGAAATTTTAAAAATATATAATTCTGATAAAGGCAAAATAAATCCAATATTGTTAAAAAAATACATATCTTATTTAGATTGGTTAGAACTTGTTTTTTTAAATAATAAATCAAACGAATTATTAACAATTAATTACTATAAGAAAAAAGATATTATTCAAAAAGAAGAAGCAAAAGAAATAGAAATAAGAGAATTTGATTTTGAAAAAGAAAATAATTTTGAAAAATATGAGAAAGAATTTAAGTGGAAATATAGTAATGAAATTGCTACACAAATTCCTATAAAAAGTACTGTAAGTAAGATTAAAGAAATGCAAAAAGAAGGAATTGATTTTGAATTATTAAATTCAAAGGAAATTGGTATTGCAAATATAACTCCAAGTTTTATGGAAAAAGAAGAAGTAGTAACAGCAAGTAAAAAAGGTACTATAATGCATTTATTTTTACAAAAAATCAATTTTAAAGAAGATTACAATTTAGAAAAATTGGAAAATTTAAGAGAAAAGTTAGTTTATAAAAAAATAATATCAGAAGAAGAATCAAAATTTATAAATATTTCTAAAATCGAAAAGTTCTTAAAATCGCCAATTGCTCAGGAAATAAAGAAATGTATCAAAATTGAAAAAGAAAAAGCGTTTTGTACTAAAATAAAAGCAAAAGAAATTTTTGAAGAATCACAAGATGAAGAAATATTAGTTCAAGGAATTATAGATTTATATGCAATAGATGAAAAAAATAGTATTATTTTATTAGATTATAAAACAGACTTTGTAGAGAAAGAGCAAGAATTAGTAATAAAATATAAGAATCAATTAAAAATTTATAAAGAAGCATTAGAAAATGCTCTTGATTTAAAAGTAAGAAAAACTTGTATATATTCACTATACTTAAATAAAGAAATATATATATAGTTTTTAATTATGTAAATTATTTACAAAATTTGTTAAATGTTGTATAATTAAAAAGGTAATATTATTTATAAGTGAGGAAAATATTATGTCTAGAATGAAAACATTTCTATTATATTTTCTAGGAATAGTAGGATTTTTTATCTTATCACTAATTTTAGAAGATGCATTAATAGGAAATATGTATAAAAAAATGGATGGAAATATACAAGATAATGGTTGTGCAATTGTTGTAGAAGGAGTTTCAGGAAGGGCAACAAATGTTAATGGATATATGCAATTTAGATTATCTAATACTTCATCTGCAAAGCAAAATAATTATTATGCAAAAATAGATTTATATAGTAAACAAGGTTTACTTGCAGCTACTAAATATGTAGATATAGGAGAAATTGAACCAGGCACATACAAAGATTACAATGTTAAGTTTAAAGGTACAGAATTAAAATCATATGATATTTCTGTAATATCAAGTAGTCAGCTTCCAGACAAAACAAATATAATAGATATTTTTGGTTGGGAAATTGATTTAAGTGATGTATTTGGAATGGATTTAACAAATGCTACAATTTTTGGAGTAAAACTAACAGATTTATTTAGCTGGAATGGAATCAAAAATACAGCAGTTAATGGTTGGAGATTGTTCTGGGGATTCGCAAGTAATATTCCTTGGTGGGGATATGCAATAGGTGCAGGAATTATACTTTGGACAATGCCTTCAAGATTCTTATTTGGAATCTTTCCATTCTAAAATGTAAAGGAGAATACAGAAGATATGAGTGAAAAAAATAATAAAAAAGCAAGTGATTATATAGAATTTTATATGGGAATAGTATTGATAGTATCTGGAATATTTTTCCTACTAAGTAAAGCAGTAGTTCATTCAGGTTTTGGAGCATGGAGTATTGCTGGAATGAATGTTTCAAGTGGGTTAGTAATAATTCCACTTATGATAGGAATTATATGGCTTGTAAATAATCCTAAATCAATTATTGCAAGATTGATTACAATAGCAGGTTCTATATTCATAATTGCTTCAATAATAATGAATATAAGAATTACCTTTACAACTACATCAATGTTTGATTATGTAGTAATGATGCTACTTATGGCAGGTGGTATAGGTTTAGTTTTAAAATCAATATTTATGGCAAGAAAATAATAATAAATTTTAAAGACTCTTTATTGAAAAATAGAGAGTCTTTTTTGTCGATAAAAGTATTTTTTTCTTGCTTAAAAAAAGTAATTAATATATAATTATTTTGGAATAATAGTTATAAAATATAATATAAATTTTATATTTTGAATAGGAGAAAGTGTATGGTAGATAAATCAAATTTACAAGAAAAAGCTAAAAAAATTAGAAGGAATATAGTTGAGATGGTATATCAAGCATCTTCAGGACATCCAGGTGGTTCATTATCTGTTGCTGATATATTAACTGCATTATATTTTTCAGAGTTAAGAATTAATAATATTAATGATGAAAATAGAGATAGATTTGTTTTATCAAAAGGTCATTGTTCACCTGCATTATATGCAACACTTAGTGAAAGAGGATTTATACCAGAAGAAGATTTAAAAACATTTAGAAAAACTACAAGCTATTTGCAAGGCCATCCAGACATGAAAAAGATTCCTGGTGTAGATATGACATCAGGTTCATTAGGGCAAGGATTATCAGTTGCAAATGGAATGGCTTTAGCTGGAAAGTTAGATAAAAAAGATTATAGAGTTTATTGTGTATTAGGAGATGGCGAGATAGAAGAGGGGCAAGTATGGGAAGCTGCCATGACATCTAGCCATTACAAGTTAGATAATTTATGTGTAATAGTAGATAATAATAACCTACAAATAGATGGAAAGATATCAGATGTAATGAGTCCATATCCAATAGACCAAAAATTTGAAAGTTTTGGATTTAAAACATTAGTAATAGATGGACATAATTTCGATGAAATATTAAATGCTTTTGAAATTGCAAAACAAACAAAAGATATGCCAACAGCAATTATAGCAAAAACAATAAAAGGAAAAGGTATTTCTTACATGGAAAACCAAGCAGGATGGCATGGAAAAGCACCAAATGAAGAAGAATATAAAATGGCAATAGAGGAGTTAATAAATAGATAAAGTATTTGTGTTATAAAAAATACAATTAAAGAAACTTTTGAAAAAGAAATAAAGTTATAATTCTATAAAAGTGGAGGAAATTATGGATTTTAATAATAAAAAAGCTACAAGGCAAAGCTATGGAGAAGCTCTGCTTGAACTTGGAAGAAAAAATGAAAAAATAGTTGTTTTAGATGCAGATTTAGCTGGTGCAACAAAAACAAATATTTTTGCAAAAGAAATACCAGAAAGATTTTTTGATATGGGAATTGCAGAACAAGATATGATAGCAACAGCTGCTGGATTTGCAACTTGTGGCAAAATTCCATTTGCAAGCACATTTGCAGTATTTGCAACAGGAAGAGTATACGATCAAATAAGAAATAGTATATGCTATCCAAATTTAAATGTGAAAATATGTGCTACACATTGTGGTATTACAGTAGGAGAAGATGGAGCAACACATCAGATGTTAGAAGATATTAATTTAATGAGAGGCCTTCCAAATATGACTGTAATTTCTCCAGCAGATGGCATTGAAGCAAAATGGGCTGTAAATGAAGCTTCAAAAATAGATGGACCAGTATATATAAGATTTGGAAGAGCAGCTACACCAGTAATTTATGAAGAAAATTACAATTTTGAACTTGGAAAAGCAATACAATTTGGAGAAGGCATTGATGCAACAGTATTTGCTACTGGAATTATGGTTGCCGAAAGTTTAAAAGCAAAAGAAGAGCTAGAAAAAGAAGGAATTTATATAAGAGTTGTTGATATTCATACAATAAAGCCAATTGATAAAGATATAATTATAAAATGTGCAAAAGAGACAAAAAAACTTATTTCAGTGGAAGAACACAGTATAATTGGTGGTTTAGGTACAGCTATTGCAGAAGTTTTGGTTGAAAATTATCCAGCTAAACTTACTCGTATGGGAATGAAGGATTGCTTTGGTAAATCTGGTAAAGCATCAGAGTTGTTAGAATATTTTGGATTGACATGTAAAGATATAGTGGATGAAGTGAAGAAATAA
>CAOTKV010000005.1:80401-102427 GCA_948530865.1 uncultured Clostridia bacterium | reverse complement strand
ATTCCCGTAGGGGTCACCAAATCTTTAAATATATAAATAGCAAGGTTTACAAGAACTTTGCTATTTTATTTTTAGTTATAAAGTATTTATAGAGGAAATTGACATGAATAAAAGTAACTAATTGATATATAGTTGATTTTGTGTTATTATTCTAATAAACAAATATAGGAGAAAATTATGTTTCCAGAGAGTATAAATAAATATGTAAATAATCTTACTTATACTATTGATACAATTGGTCGTAGCGAAGATGAAGTATACATTTTTGAAGATAAATATATACTAAAAGTATCTGATGATAAAGAGCGATTAATAAGAGAAAAAGAAAGAATAGATTTTCTTGAATTTAATAATATACCAGGTAGTAAATCTATTTGTTATATAGAAGAAAATAATAAATGTTATTATTTAAGAACATTTATTAATGGAGAAAGTTTAATTAGTAAAAGATTAATAAATAATCCTGATTTATTAATAGAAGTTTTGGTTAAAGTAATAAAAGTGTTAAGAGATTTAGATAATATAAAATGTCCATTTAAGTCAAAAGATAATACAGGAACTGATTTTGTTCATGGAGATTTATGCTTACCAAACATTTTTGTAAATAAAGATAATGAATTTATAGGATTTATTGATTTAGATAATTCAGGAATTGGAGATAAATGGTACGATTATTCATGGCTATTATGGAGTTTAGAATATAATTTAAAATCTAATAAGTATAATAACAATTTATTAAATAAACTAAAATTAGAATTCAATAAAGAAAAATACAATATGTATATTCCAGAAGATTATCGTAATCATAAATAAAAATGGAAGGAGAGAACATAATTGAAAATTTTATATGGAACAGGAAATAAAGATAAAGTTGAAGCAATGAAATCAATAATAAAGTCACATAACTTTGATGCTGATATATATACATTAAAAGATATTGGCTTTAATGAAGATATAATTGAAAATGGAAAGACTTTTGAAGAAAATTCAGAAATAAAAGCAAGAGTTATACAAGAATTTTGTAAAAAGAATAATGTATTAGATAAAATTATAATTACAGATGATGCAGGAATTTGCATTGATAAATTAAATGGTGAACCAGGAATTTATACAGCAAGATATGCTGGTGAACATGCTACTCAAGAACAATGTATAAATAAAGTATTAGATAAGTTAAAAGAATATACAGATATGAATGATAGAACTTGTAAATTTGTATGTGTTTTAACTGCAATATTACCAAATGGAAATAAAGTTGTTGCAAGAGGCGAATGCAATGGAAAAATTGCATTAAAACATGGAAAACTAGGCGGTTTAACATATGGACCTATATTTATACCAGATGGATTTGAAAAGCCGATGGGAGATATGGACGAAAGCCAATATGCTTCTGTACATAATCATAGAGATACTGCAATGAATGAATTGATGATTAAATTTAAAGAATTAGGATATTGATAAAAAGCCTTAAAAAAAATAAGGCTTTTTACTTTTTAAAAAATACCAAACAAATGTATTGACAAAAAATAAAATTGCTATATAATAGTTATATCTAAAACGAACACATGTTTAAGGAGTGATTTTTATGATTAATACTTTACATATAAAAAACATAGGAATAATAGATGATATAACAATAAATCTTAATGAAGGTTTTAATGTATTAACAGGAGAAACTGGTGCTGGAAAAACTTTAATAATAGGATCTTTGCAAATTTTGGCTGGTGGAAGATTTTCTAAAGATATGATAAGAAATGGAGAAAATATTTCTTATGTAGAAATGGATGCATATATACCTAATATGGGATATGAAAATGATACTGTAATTGTTTCTAGAGAAATAAATATAAAAGGAAAAAATACTTGCAAAATAAATGGAAGATTAGTTACAGTTAGTGAATTAAAAAATTTTATGAATAATATTATAGATATACATGGTCAGAATGATAATCAATCAATATTAGATATTAGTACACATATAGATTTGTTAGATGAGTATGCTTATACAGAAATTAAAGATGTAAAAGATAAATATAGTAAATTATTTGAAGAATATTCAAATATAAAATTAGAAATAGCTCAAAATTATGGAGATGATAAAGAAAAGCAAAGAAAGCTAGATTTACTAAATTATCAAGTAAATGAAATAGAAAATGCAAATTTAAAAGTCGGTGAAGAGAAAGAATTAGAAGAAAGAAGAACTGTAATAATGTCTTCAGAAAAAATAACACTTAATTTAAGTGATGCAGAAAATAAGTTAAATGATATTGCGATAGATAGCATAAATATAGCAATAAAGGATTTAGAGAAAATAGAAAAATATAATGAAGAATATTCAAAAATATTAAATAGATTAAAAGATAGTTACTATGAAGTTCAAGAGGCTGCTAGAGATATCAGTTATTTGAATTCAGATATGTACTTTGATGCAAATGAACAGAATGAAATAGAAGAAAGATTAAACTTAATAAAGTCATTAAAAAGAAAATATGGAAACGATATAGAAGAAATTTTAGAATATAAAGATAAGGTAGATAAAGAAATTTATGATATTGAAAACTTAGAGGGGTATATAAATACATTAAAGAAAAAAATGAAGCATTTAGAAAATGAAATGTATGAATTATCACAAAAAATGAATGTAATAAGAAATGAATATGCTCAAAAATTATCTTTAAAAATAAATAAAGAATTTGAAGAATTAGAAATGAAAAACGCTAAATTTTCTGTAAAAATAGATTATTCAAATGAGAAAAAGTTTAATAAAAATGGACTAGATAAAATAGAATTTCAAATTATTACAAATATCGGTGAGGAACCAAAATCTTTAATAAAAATTGCTTCTGGTGGTGAAATGTCAAGATTTATGCTTGCTATAAAAAGTGTTTTAGCAGATGTTGATAAAATACCAGTAATTATATTTGATGAGATTGATACTGGAATTAGTGGAATTGCAGCTAATGCAACAGGAGAAAAAATAAAAACAATTTCTAAAAATCATCAAGTAATTTGTGTAACACATTTGGCTAGTATTGCAGCAAAAGGGGATTATAATTATTATGTATGTAAAGAAATAGAAGATAATAAAACTAAAACAAAGGTAAAATTATTATCAGAAAAAGAAGTTTTGGAAGAAATCGCAAGGATTTCTAGTGGAAGTGTTACTAATATTTCTATAAAACATGCAAAAGAATTAAGAAAAAGAAAATTAAAAGAAATCGCATAGCGATTTCTTTTTTGATTAACATAAATTGACTATTGCACTAATTATTGGTATAATATAAATAGCAGGTTTTTTGCAAAAAATAAAAAAGTGAGAATTTCACTGATTTATGGAGGTTACAATATGAAACAATTAACAACTACTCCGTTATTTCGGAATTGTCCAAATGCGGATATCTTTGAAAGAAACTTGAAGTCAGACTGCAGGCAATGTGATTTGTATGAAGATTGCATAAGAAAAAAGGCAATAAGAATATCTCAAAAAAGACATAAGTTAAAAGTGAGAAAAGCCAAAATTATTATTACACTTTTTTCAATTGTTGTAGTTTCTTTTGCAGTAATATTACATAGTAGATCATTTGCCATAGAAAATGACATTCAAATAGAAAGTGAGGTAGAAATAAAGGAATATAGCATTGTAGAAATGGAGAAATTCGAAGTAGAAGAGTATTCTTCTGAAGGAGCGTGTGAAATTGCTAAAAATGAAATTACGCTTTCTGAAGAAGTAGAAGAAGAGATACAATGCGAAGATACTGAGGAGTATGTGCCTGAAGCTATAATCTCAGCATATGAACCAGGAACTGTTTATTATTACAATATTTCGAGTGAAGATAAGTTATATATTGCGAAATTGTTGTATAAGGAAGCAAGAGGTGAGATATATGAAGGAATGGTAGCAGTTGCATGCACAGTATTGAATCGGTATTATTCAGGAGATGCAAGATTTGAGAGAGAGAGTATTTATTCTGTAATTACTCAATCTGGAGCTTATGCATCAATTGATGATGTTACCATTGACATGGTAAAAGAGATACCAGAGCTTGAGCAAGCTGTTGAAGATGCGTGTCTTGGCTGGGATCCAACCAGAAAGATGTTTTCAGAAGGAGCATTGTTCTTCTACGCTCCAAAAGAATTAAAAGGATATCAAAAAGAAATAAGGGAGGGAATAACAGTATTACAGATAGGAAATCATAATTTCCACAATGATTTTAATGACTAAATCTCCAAATAAAAGTTGATTACTAATGCAATATTTAGTAATCGACTTTTTTATTTTACTAGGTCATGCACTAAATTGGATAATAATCATATAATTAATTATAATTCAAGTTTAGAAATTTGGAGGTAAATAGATGTTTATTTTTTCTTTACCCAATATAATGATGTTTACACAGATTATATTTGGGGTTGGATATATACAAAGTGGAAATTTATTCCCAGAACCTTTAACTCAAGATGAAGAAAAAATGTATTTAGAGAGAATGAAAAATGGTGACGAAGAGGCTAGAAATATATTAATTGAACGAAATTTAAGATTGGTGGCACATATATCAAAAAAATATTCTTCTACGAATGTAGATCAAGATGATTTAATTTCAATTGGAAGCATAGGATTAATAAAGGGAATTAATAGTTTTGACATGGATAAAAGTTTTAAATTAGCTACATATATTGCCAAGTGCATAGAAAACGAGATTTTAATGTACTTAAGAAGTAATAAAAAAAGGGCATATGATTTATACTTAAATGAGCCAATAGGAAAGGATAAAGATGATAATGAAGTTACATTACAAGAGGTTTTAGAAAATGATGATAAAAATATAGAAGATATTGTAGATTTAAAATTTAAAATAAAGAGATTATATGAAAAAATGAAAAAAACATTAAAAGAAAGAGAAAAATTAATTATTGAATTAAGATTTGGTTTAAATGGTAATAAACCTAGAACTCAAAAAGAAATTGCAAGTATGATGAATATTAGCCGTTCTTATGTATCAAGAATTGAAACCAAAGCAATTGGAAAGTTATCAAATGAACTTAAACATGAATAAATTGCTAAATTCATTGAAAAATGTTATAATAAAATTAGGTTAATGTTGTTTTGCACATTATAGAAAGGAGTTTGCTATGAAAAAATTTTCTAAGGCAACAAAATTTTGTCGGCAATTGACAAAAGCACTTCTGATGGCAATTGCTGTTATCTTTTTATTTGTAACTATTAAACTGCTCTATGTCAATCATAAAACTGTAGAAAATCCTAACTTCACAGATGGATATTTAAAAGTGGTTATGATTGATGTTGAAAATGGAGACTGTTTTTTACTTCTGCAGAATGATGAAGCTTTTTTAGTAGATACTGGTTATTTTTTTACGTACTCAAAAGTTAATAGTGTACTCGAAGAAAACAATGTCAAAAAAATCGACTACTTAGTTATAACACATCCTCATAGAGACCATGCAGGTGGAATTTTTGGATTGTTGTTAAATTATAGAGTTGATAACTTATACATGTCTGACAATGTGAAAAATCTGAAAATGAGTCTTCCAGACGCGCTTTTTTACTATCCAATGTCTGCCATGATTAAGTATAATGACATATTTGCTAAAAATATCAAACAAGTAGAAAATTTTCAGTTTTCAAATTCTAAAGTAGAGTTTTTAGGCCCACCTGAAAAAAAATACACCAAAATGAATAATTATTCGTTAGTGTTTAAAGTGATTTATGGGAAAAGAAGTATACTATTTACTGGTGATATGGAATGTCTTGTTGAGCGTGAATTATTAAATGCTGGAGTTGACGTGTCTGCTGATATATTAAAAATTGGTCATCATGGAAGCAATACTTCAACAAGTAAAGAATTTCTTGAGGCAGTAAATCCCAATTATGCAATTGTTTCATGTGGTAATGGTAAGAACAATAATTATGGTCATCCAGTTGAAAGAATCATGAGGTATTTAAAAGAAAGTCAAATTCCACTTTACCGAACTGATGAATTAGGTGATGTAGAATTTGAAATTACTGGAAGTAGTATAAAAATGATTCAGGAAGCAGGAGACTATAAAACAGGAAGGCAATTGTTAGAAGAAATAAACGAACTGGAATTAACCAAAAAAATGTAATACTAAAAAGGGTGACCTTAGGGTCACCCTTTTTAGGCAGTATTTTTTTTTTACTATTTTCTTAAGATTAATAAAGTTATTTTATGAATAATAAATGCTACAAACCATATAACTAAAGACATTGGCAGTAGTATAATAATTGATAATCCTCCTATCAATATAGGGAAGACTATAAGAGAAACCAAATCTTTAATGAAATGAGAAGCAAAGCTCTTGCATTCTCTATGGATTGTAATATCAGAATCTGATGAGCCAAGAGAAGTTATATATACATTTGCTGAAGTATTATTCTCCCCATAAATGCAAAAATTGAGATTATTGGTATCACTTGAGTATTTAGTTATAATATACTTGTACTCAGATTCAAAATTCTCATGTTCTTTTAAGAGATTGAAAATTCGATTGGCTTCAGTTTCGAGTTGCTTATAACTTTCTTCAGGATAGTGGAGTGTATTATTCCAGCCACCTTTATAGGTATAATATCCTATAAAGATAACTAATGAAATTAAAAACATACAACCAAAGATCCGAAGAGTTTCACTCCAACAAAGTTTACAGGCATTTTTTATTTCTTGATACATATGATACTCCTTTCTAATTAGAAAACAATAGTGACATATATATTTTATACTGAGATACTGCAAACTCAGAAAATAATGTTAACATAAATAGTATAACATGCTTTGAGACAATATTCAATGATAATAAGTGTGATTAATTGAAATATCATAAAATTATTGTTATAATATAAAGTCTAAAGAAAGAAGGTAACTAATATGGATTTAAAAATATTAGAAAAATGTACTTTATGTCCTCATGAATGTAATGTAAATAGGTTAGATAATGAGATTGGAAGATGTAAAGCATCAAATAAAGTAAAAATAGCATTAGCAAATTTGCATTATTATGAAGAGCCATGTATAAGTGGTAAAAATGGATCAGGAACAGTATTTTTTTCAGGATGTAATATGTTATGCAAATTCTGTCAAAATTATAAAGTGAGCCAAGAATGTTTAGGAAAAGAAATTGAAATAGAAAATTTGGCAGAAGAGTTTTTTAGACTTCAAAATGAAAAAGCCAATAATATTAATTTAGTAACTGGTTTTATGTACATACCTCAAATAATAGAAGCAATAAAATTAGCTAGAAAAAATGGACTGAAAATTCCAATAGTTTATAATTCAAGCGGATATGAAAAAGTAGAAAGTTTAAAATTACTTGAGGGATATATAGATGTTTATTTGCCAGATTTTAAATATTTTGATAATGAACTTGCCAAAAAACTATCAGGAGTAAATAATTATAAAGAATTTGCGGAAAATGCAATAAAAGAAATGTATAGACAAGTTGGGGATCCAGAGTTTGATGAAAATGGTATTATAAAGAAAGGGATGATAATTAGACATTTAGTTTTGCCAAATCATATAGAAAATAGCAAAAATGTTTTAAAATGGATTAAAGAGAATATAGATGAAAATGTTTATTTAAGTTTAATGGCTCAATATTTTCCAACATATAAAGCTTTAGATACAACTGATATAAATAGAAAGTTAAGTATTGAAGAATATGAAGAAATTGAGCAATATGTTTTTGATTTAAATTTTAATGGATATATGCAAGATTTAGAAGATAATGAAGAACAATATGTTCCAGACTTTGAAGGAAATAATAAAAAAATATTGTGAAAAAACTCACAATATTAATTAATTATAGCATATTTTTATGATAAATTCAAATACTCTATTAATGTGAAAAAAGTAGATAAAAAGAATAGTAATATAAAAATTAGAGATAATATGAATTAAATTAGAAAATATGGTAAAAAATAAATTTGAAACTATAAAAGATATATGGTAATATATAAATACAATATGAATTAAATAATAATTTTCCCTGCGTAGTGCGTATAGACAGAATTTTTAGAACCTACAAAGTTTTGGATAAGGGAGCCTCATCTCTGAGTATGGCGTGTATGCTTGCATTTATGTAAGAAACCCAGGAATATTTAGGACGGCACCCACCTGTGAGAGTACAGGTCCATAAAAATTCTTTTCACCTTACGGCTTAGACGTGGGGTTTTTTTATGCCTGTATATATTTATATTCGTTGCATTTTTTTATAAAATGTGATAAAAATATTGATAATAATTAGTAATAGTTTTGGAGAATATATGGAAAATAAATATAAAACAGCATATCATATAACTAAAAAATCAAATTTGTGTAATATACAAAAATATGGGCTAGAACCTAGAATAGGGCGTAGAAGTTATAGTGTAGATGAATATAAAAAATTACTATGTTTTACTACTAGTTTAAAAGCTATACCTACATGGAAAAATAGATTATATGAAAATACTTCATTTGATGATCTTGCAATTGTAGCATTTGATTTAGAAGGAATAGAATATATACAAAGATATGATAGTGCAGGAGACTTTTTTACTGAGAGAAAAATTTCACCAGATAATGTAAGAATAGTCAAACTTGTAGAAAAATCAAATATTCAAAATAGTGTTTCTTTAGAAAATTTAAAAGATTGTTTAACAGAAAGTGAAGAAAATCAATATAAAGTAGTAGAAACTAATATTACAGAACTAGAAGTGGAACCAGAAACTTTAGATAAAGAAAAGGTTATAGAAGAATTAGCAGAATACGAACATAAAAAATGGTGTGAGTGCCAAGGGCGAATACATTGGCGAGCAAAGATACATATGGATGGAGCACTTGAAATTGCTGAAGAGGATGTAAAGAATATTAATAAATATAATAAATTAGATTATAGTAAAACAGATGATGTATATAAAACAGAAATTAATAAAACTGTATTAGAAACTTTTTATATTATGCAAGATGCAGGTTTAACCAAACAACTAGGTTTAGAAGATGAAGAACTTATTAGAGCACTTGAAATTGCAGAGCATAATAGAAGAAATAATTGGAATGAATATATGTTAAGCCTTTGCACTATGCAAGAAGGTAAATATATTATTCCATCTCAAAGAGTAAGATGGTGGGAAGATGAAATAAGAACTCCTTATAAAAATTTAAGTGATAAGTTAAAAGAATATGATAAAATAGAAGTTTATAATATTTTCTCAGAAATTGAAAAATATAAAAATCAAGAAAGAACAAATTATGATATGCCAAATGATGATGGTAGATAATAAAATGAAAGTGTGATTTTATGAAAATAAAAGATATTTTAAAAAATGCAATTGAAAATTTAAAACAATCAGGTATAGAAGAGGCATCATTAAAAGCAAAAATTCTATTATCTCATATTTTAGGCATAACTAAAGAGAAATTAATTATCAATGGAGAAAATGAAATAAATGATAAAATATCTAAATTATATTTAGAAAAAATAGAATTACTAAAAAATCATGAACCGATTCAATATATTATAAATAATCAAGAATTTATGGGATTTGATTTTTATGTAGATAACAATGTTTTAATACCACAACCAGATACAGAGAACTTAGTTGAAGAAGTGCTTACAATTATAAATTCTTTAAAAAAAGAGTTTAAAGAAAAAAATATGTATGTATTAGATTTATGCACAGGAAGTGGAGCAATAGCTATATCATTATCAAAGATTTTAGATTCAAATAGAATATTAGTTTATGGTAGTGATATAAGTGATAAAGCTCTAAAGATAGCAGAAGAAAATGCTATGCAAAATTGTAGTAAAGTTGTATTTTTAAAATCAGACATATTCAAAAATATCAATGAATCATATAAGTTTGATATTATTGTGTCAAATCCACCATACATAGAGACGAAAACAATAGAAGGTCTTTCAGAAGAAGTAAGAAAAGAGCCACATATAGCATTAGATGGTGGAGAAGATGGTTTGTATTTTTACAAACAAATAATAAATAATGCAAAAAAATATTTGAATCCAAATGGATATTTAGCTTTTGAGATAGGATATAATCAAAAGAAACTTGTTGAAGATTTATTAGAGAAAAATGGATATAAAAATATTTATTCAAAAAAAGATTTGTCAGGAAATGATAGAGTAATAATAGCTCAAATTTAAAGTAGGGGAATGAAATAAAATGTCTTTTTCATCAGATATAAAAGAAGAATTAAGTAAAGCTAATAATTGGAAAGATATCCGGAAATCTGGAAGCAGAATTTCTAGGTTATATTTTAACAGGAAATACAACGAATAATGATAATATATTAGAATTTGTTACTGAAAATGAATTTACTATTGAAAGATTTTATAGAATTCTTTTTAGTTTGCAAATTGAATATGAACCTTTAATAAAAGGAAAAACATTTGTTGCAAAAATTATAAAAAATCAAGATATTGAAAAATATATGCAACTTAAAATAACATCAACTCAAGAGATTCAAAAATCAATTGTAAAAGGTGTATTTATGGGAGCGGGATCTATAACAAATCCTGAAAAACAATATCATTTAGAAATTATTTTTCAAGAAAAAAATAATGCAGAATACATTTTGAATATATGTAAAAGTTTTGGAGTATATTTAAAAATTTTAGAGCAAGATAAAAAAATAATATTATATATAAAAGATGGAGAAGAGATTTCTAAATTTTTGGCGTTAATTGGAGCTAGTAAAGCAATGTTATCTTTTGAAGATATTAGAATAACTAAAGAAATAAAAAATAATGTTAATAGATTAGTAAATTGCGAAACAGCAAACTTGAATAAGATTGTTAATGCCTCAGTAAATCAAATAAATGATATAAAATTAATTCAAAAACTTAATAAATTTGAAGAAATGCCAGATTATTTAAAAGAAATTGCAATTTTAAGATTAGAAAATCCTGATGCTAGTTTAAAAGCTTTAGGAGAAAAATTAGAAAATCCAATAGGAAAATCTGGTGTTAATCATAGATTACAAAAAATTCATGAATATGCAGAGGAGCTTAAAAATGGATAGATTTGGAATATATGTACATATACCATTTTGTATTAGTAAATGTAAATATTGCGATTTTGTATCATTTCCATGTATGGAGAAAATTGATAAATATTTTGATGTATTAATAAAAGAAATAAAAAGTAAAAGTGTATATGCTGTAAAAGAAGTTACAACAATATATATTGGTGGTGGTACTCCATCAGTTCCAGATTCTAAATATATAGTAAAAATTATTCAAACCATAAAAGAGGTTTTTAAAGTTTCAAAAAATGCTGAAGTAACAATTGAAGTAAATCCAGGAACTGTAACCAAGGAGAAACTTATTGATTACAAAAATTCAGGAATAAATAGAATAAGTATAGGACTACAATCAACCAATAATGAGATTTTAAAACTAATTGGTAGAATACATAATTATGAAGAATTTCTAAATACATATAATTTAGCTAAAGAAGTTGGTTATAATAATATAAATGTAGATTTAATGTTGGGAATTCCAAATCAAACAGAAAGTGATGTAATTGATAGTATAAACAAAGTTATTAGCTTAAATCCAAAACATATTTCAATATATTCATTAATTGTAGAAGAAAATACTGAAATTCAAAGATTGATTGATAGTGAAATTCTTACTATGCCAAGTGAAGATGATGAAAGAAATATGTATTGGAAAACTAAGACTATTTTAGAAAAGAATGGATTTATACAATATGAAATTTCCAATTTTGCAAAAAAAGGATATGAATCAAAGCATAATTTAGATTGTTGGAATCAGGAAGAATATATCGGAATGGGACTTGCGTCACATTCTTATTTTAATAGAAAAAGATTTTCTAATATTGACAAATTAGATAAATATATCGAAAATGAGAATTGTTTAGAAAAAAATATAATAATTAATGAAGTTCAAGAAAGGGAAAGTCAGGCTAAAGAATATATGCTAATTGGACTTAGAAAAATAAGTGGAGTTTCAATATCAAAATTTGAAAAAAAGTTTAGAATAAATCCTTTATTTTATTTTAGATTTGAAATCGATAATCTTGTAGAAAAAGGTTTAATTGAAGTGGATTTAGACAATATAAAATTAACTAAAAAAGGATTAGATTTTGCTAATATAGTATTTGAAGAATTTGTATAAAAATTACTTGACAAAGAGAAAATAAAGTTATATTATATTAGCAGTCAAAAATAAAGTTTGCTAAAATTAACTCAGAATTAAATGAAGGGGTTAATCATGGGGGAAGAATTAGATAAAAGAAAAAGAAAAATTCTGCAAGCAATAGTAGAAGAATATATTGATACTGCAGAACCAGTTAGTTCAGGTAATCTAGTTAAGGAATTAGAATGTAGTAGTGCCACAATTAGAAATGAGATGGCAGAGCTTGAAAAAATTGGCTATATAGAAAAACCACATACATCAAGCGGACGTATTCCTTCCCAAAAAGGTTACAGATATTATGTTGATGAACTAGTTAGAGATGACAAATTAAGCAAAAAGGAAATGGAAATAATTAAAGAAAGATTAGAAACAAGAGTAAATGCTTTAGAAGATTTAACCAAAATTGCTACAACAACATTATCAGAATTAACTCATTATACAACAATATCTGTTTCGCCAGATATGCATAATCATACTATAATAGATATAAAATTTGTTTTGCTAGGAAGTAGAGTCCTAATGGCAGTAATTCTTACTGATTCAGGAATAATTAGAGAATCTATAATTAAGTTTGATGAAGATTTAGATGAGTCTCAAGTTGAAGATTTGACTTATCTATTTAGAAACAAATTAGTTGGAATGCCATTAGAAACAATAAATTCTCCAATAGAGGAATTTATTATGGCAGAAGTAAATGCTGGAATAAATGTTATAAAGAAAATTATTGAAGAAATAAATAGAATAATTTTAAAATCAAAACAAATTTATTTAGATGGTACTAATAATGTAATGGATATGCCAGAATTTAAAAAGGTTGATGTTGCAAAAGACTTTTTAAATGTGCTAGATGCAAAAGATTTAGTTGCTGATGTTTTAAATGCAGGGATGGCAGATAATATTAATATTTATATTGGTGAAGAAACAGAAAAAGAAGAATTAAAAAACTTTAGTATAGTTACTTTTAATCATTTATTAGAAGATAAAGATATTGGCACAATAGGAATAATAGGTCCTACAAGAATGGATTATTCAAAAATAATTTCAGTAATGAAATATATAAGTAAAAAATTAAATGATGATTTTAAAAAAGGAAAATACTAGGAAAGTGAGGATTAGTTTTGGATAAAGAAAAAGAAGAAGTAGTAAATAATGATGAAAATATTGAAACTGTAAATCAAGAAATACAAAAAGATAACAGTGAATATGAAGAACTTAATGATAGATATAAAAGATTATTTGCAGAATTTGAAAATTATAAAAAAAGAAGTCAAAAAGAAAAAGAAAGCATTTATGGTATGATTACAGGTGATGTTGTTTCATCAATGCTTCCTGTAATGGATAATTTAGAAAAAGCAGCAGAGGCAAAATCAAATGATACACAATATCAAGATGGTGTAAAACTTGTTGCAAGACAATTTCAAGAAGCATTAAAAAGTTTAGGATTAGAGGAAATTGAAACAATAGGTCAAAGATTTGATCCTGAATTTCATGAAGCTGTTAGTCATATAGAAGATGAAACAAAAGGAGAACAAGAAATTGTTCAAGAGTATAGAAAAGGCTATAAGATTGGAAATAAGGTAGTTCGCCATTCTATGGTTATTGTAGCCAATTAATATGAATTAAGTTAATAATATAAAATTATTATATATAAACTAATGAAAAATCAAAATATTTATATTTTGTGAAACCTATTAGGGGATAGAAAAATTATTATTAGAAAATAAAGGGAGGATTTTCAAAATGGGAAAAATCATTGGTATTGATTTAGGTACTACAAATTCTTGCGTTTCTGTTATGGAAGGTGGAGAAGCAGTTGTTATACCTAATGCTGAAGGAAACAGAACAACACCATCAGTAGTTGCATTCTCTAAAAATGGAGAAAGATTAGTTGGACAAATTGCAAAACGTCAAGCAGTTACAAACCCAGACAACACAGTTATATCTATTAAAAGAAAAATGGGAACAAACGAAAAAGTAAAAATAGAGGGAGATGAATTTTCTCCACAAGAAATTTCTGCAATGATATTACAAAAATTAAAAGCAGATGCAGAAAATTATTTAGGAACAACAGTTACACAAGCTGTTATTACAGTACCAGCTTACTTTAGCGATAGCCAAAGACAAGCAACAAAAGATGCTGGAAAAATTGCTGGTCTAGAAGTTTTAAGAATTATAAACGAACCAACAGCAGCAGCTTTAGCTTACGGAATGGATAAAGAAGATCAAGATCAAAAAATAATGATATATGACTTAGGTGGAGGAACATTTGATGTTTCTATATTAGATATAGGAGATGGAGTTTTTGAAGTTTTATCAACAAATGGTAATACACATTTAGGTGGAGATGATTTCGATGAAGCAATTATTAACTATTTAGTAAGTGAATTCAAAAAATCAGATGCAATAGATTTATCAGCAGATAAAATGGCAATGCAAAGATTAAAAGAAGCAGCTGAAAAAGCTAAAATAGAGCTTTCAGGTATGCAACAAACACAAATTAATTTACCATTCATCACAGCAGATGCTTCAGGACCAAAACACTTAGATATTACATTAACAAGAGCAAAATTTGAAGAATTAATTGGTAAATTAGTTGAAGATACAAGAATCCCAGTTGAACAAGCTATGAAAGATGCTGGAATAACAGCTTCTGATATTCATAAAGTATTATTAGTTGGTGGTTCAACAAGAGTTCCATGTGTTCAAGAAATGGTTAAGAAAATAACAGGAAAAGATCCAGATAAAGGAATAAATCCAGATGAGTGTGTTGCAATAGGTGCAGCTATTCAAGGTGGTGTTTTATCAGGAGATGTTAAAGACTTAGTATTATTAGATGTAACACCATTATCATTAGGTATTGAAACATATGGTGGTGTATTTACAAAATTAATCGAAAGAAATACAACAATACCAACTAAAAAATCACAAGTATTCTCAACAGCAGGAGATGGTCAAACATCTGTTGAAGTTCACGTATTACAAGGTGAAAGAGAAATGGCAGCTTATAACAAAACATTAGGAAGATTCCAATTAACAGGAATCCCACCAGCACCAAGAGGAGTTCCTCAAATCGAAGTAACATTTGATATTGATGCTAATGGTATAGTTCACGTATCTGCTAAAGATCAATCAACAGGAAATGAACAAAAAGTTTCAATAACAGCTAGTACAAATCTTTCTGAAGATGATATTAATCAAGCTATTAAAGATGCTGAAGCTCATGCAGCAGAAGACAAAAAGAGAAAAGAAGAAATTGAAGTTAGAAATAATGCTGAAAGTTTAGTATATAATAGCCAAAAATCACTTGATGAATTAGGTGATAAAATCAGTGGTGAAGAAAAAGCAAAAGTAGAAACAGAAATAGAAAATGTTAAAAAATCATTAGAAGGAACAAATGTTGATGCTATAAAAGATGCTACTGAAAAATTAACAAAAGTATTCTATGAATTATCAGAAAAATTATATTCAACACAAGCTCAAGCAAATCAAGCTGGAGAAACAGCTACTGCTGATAATGGAGAAGCTAAAGAAGGTACTGTATATGATGCAGACTATAAAGTTGAAGAAGATAATAATGATGATAACAATAACTAATATATAATAGTTATAAGAGAGGTCAGCAAATGGCTGACCTCTATATAGCTATTATACAGGAGTAAAAAATGGAAAATGATTTAAAAATTTCAGAATTAAAAGAAATGCAATTAAAATTGTATGAGTTAAATAAAGAAAAATGGAATGATATGGAACCTAAATTCGCCAAAAATCATATATTATATATGATAGAAGAAATAGGAGAATGCATATCTATTATCAAAAAGAAAAAAATTGATAGTGTAATGAATGATGAACATATTAGAAATAGATTTATTGAAGAATTAAGTGATGTTCTAATGTATTACATAGAAGTGATGAATAGATTAAATATATCAGCTGAAGAGTTTACTAAAATATATTTAGAAAAATACAATACAAATTTAAAAAGAAATTATGAAGAAGATAATAAAAAGAAATATGTTTAAACTTTAGGAGGAGATTGTAATAATGGCACAGAAACGTGATTATTATGAAGTTTTAGGAGTACAAAAAAATGCTACCGATGAAGAATTAAAAAAAGCTTATAGAAAACTTGCAAAGAAATATCATCCTGATGCTAACCCAGATAATAAAGAAGAAGCTGAAAAGAATTTTAAAGAAGTAAATGAAGCTTATGAAGTTCTTTCTGATAAACAAAAAAGACAAATGTATGATCAATTTGGATTTAATGGACCACAAGGATTTAATGGTAGTCAAGGTGGAGGATATTATTCATATGGATCAGGATTTGACGGATTTGGTGGATTTTCAGACTTTGGAGATTTTGGAGACTTAGGAGATATATTCTCATCATTTTTTGGTGGAGGTTCTACAAGAAGCAGATCGTCAAATGGTGTTAGAAAAGGTGCAGATTTAAAAATAAGTATAGATATAACATTTGAAGAAGCTTATCTTGGAGTTGAAAAAGAAATAAGCATAAACAGAAATGAAAAATGTACTTCTTGTAGCGGTACAGGTGCAAAAAAAGGTACTACTGCTGAAAAATGTTCTATGTGTAATGGAACAGGTAAAATAAAACAAATTGCGACAACACCATTTGGGCAAATGGCCACGCAAAAGATATGTTCACAATGTAATGGAACAGGTAAAGTAATTAAAGAACCATGTCCAGATTGTAAAGGAAAAGGTATTGTTAAAAAATCAATAAAATTAAAAGTAAAAATACCAGAAGGAATTGATGAAGGTCAAACAATAGTATTAAAAAATGAAGGTGAAGTAGGACATAATGGTGGGCCAAATGGAGATTTATATATAGTAATTCATATAAAAAGACATAATATATATTCAAGAAAAGCTGAACATGTATTATGTGATATTCCAATCACATTCACAGGTGCAGCTTTAGGTACAGAACTAGAAATACCAATGGTAGATGGAACTAAAGAAAAATACAAAATACCAGAGGGAACTCAAACAGGAACAAAATTCGCAATAAAAAATAAAGGATTTAAAAGTGTAAATGGAAATTGGAGAGGTGATTTTGTTTTTACAGTAATAGTTCAAACACCAAAGAAACTAACTAAAGAACAAAGAGCATTATTTACTGAACTTGCAAAAACAATGAATGAACAACCACCAATTAAAAAAAGAGGAATTTTTGGATAAAGAAAAAAGTGAGCTTTTAGATTGAATTAATCAATAAAAGCTCACTTTTTGGCTTATTATGAAAAAGTAAGGAGAAAAATTTGGAACTTAAAGGGCAAATAGAAGAATTTATATATCAAAATGAATCAAATAATTATTCAATAGCTATTTTTACGGTAGATGAATCACAAGATGTTATAACAGTTGTAGGATATTTACCTTTTATTGCCGTTGGAGATACATTAAAACTTACTGGAAAAATGGTTGTTCATCAAGAATATGGTGAACAATTTAAAATAGAAACCTTTGAAAAAATAATGCCTGAAAATGCAGCAGCCCTAGAAAAATATTTGGCGAGTGGTACAATAAAAGGGATAGGACCAGCGACTGCTAAAAAGATAATAGATAAATTTGGTGAAGAAACTTTAGCAATTTTTAAATTTGAACCATTACGTTTAGCAGAAATCAAAGGGATTTCTAAAGATAAAGCTTATGAAATGGGAGAAGAATTTAATGAAAAATGGGAAGTTTGGCAAATTGTAAGTTTTCTTGAAAAATTTGGTATAGGAGCTAATAATAGTAAAAAAGTTTATGATAAATTGGGTATAGATGCAGTTGAAAAAATTCAAGAGAATCCTTATGTTTTGATAGATATTGTTTATGGAATAAGTTTTAGTAATATAGATAAAATTGCTATGCAAATTGGAATTCCACTAGACAGTGATTATAGAATAATTAGTGGAATAAAATATGCATTACTAGTGGCAAGTTATAATGGAAATACATGTGTTCTAAAAGAGAATCTAATTCAATATGTAAAAAGTATACTAGAAGTAGATGAAGATAAAATTGAGGACAATTTAATAAATTTAAATGTAAAATCAGAAATACATATTATTGAATCAGAAGATAATGAATGGGTATTTTTAGAGTCTTTTTATAAAGCAGAAAAGAATATATCAGATAGATTAATTGCATTAAGAGATTGTAATAATACAAAATATTTGAAAAATTTTGATAATGAAGTAAAAAAGCAAGAGAAGAAAATAGATATAGAATTATCAGAAAAACAGTTTGAAGCAATAAAGCAAATTAATGAAAATAATGTATGCATAATTACAGGTGGTCCAGGTACTGGAAAAACCACAATTATAAAATGTGTTATAGAAGTTTATAAAGAACATAAAAGAAAAGTAGTATTATGTGCTCCAACTGGAAGAGCTGCTAAACGTATGAGTGAAACAACTGGTGAAGATGCCAAAACAATTCACAGATTATTAGAGATTGGAAAATTTGATGAAGATAAATTAAATAATATTGATACAGATGTTGCACCTGTTGATGCAGATGTATTGGTAATTGATGAGATGTCAATGGTTGATACATTTATTATGAATTATCTAATGAAGGCAATTTATTTAGGAACAAAACTAATTTTTGTAGGAGATCCAAATCAGTTACCTTCAGTTGGGCCAGGAAGTATTTTAAAAGATTTAATTGATTCTAAGCAATTTGCAACAGTTCATTTAGATAAGATATTTAGACAGGCAGCTAAAAGCAAAATAATAGTTAATGCACATAATGTAAATAATGGAATAAATTTTGTAGGAAAAAAAGATTATGCAGAAGATTCACTTGAAGACTTTTTCTATATAAATGAAGCAAATCAAGATAAAATGCTTTATCAAGTTTTATCATTAAGTAAAGAACGATTAAAAAAATATGGCGATTATGAATTTTTTACAAGTATTCAAGTTTTAACTCCTACTAAAAAAGGAAAAATGGGAACAAAAGAATTAAATCAGAAACTACAAGAAGAGTTGAATCCATATAATCCTGAACTTGCAGAGAAAAATTATGGAGATGTCATTTTTAGAGAAGGCGATAGAATTATGCAAATAAAAAATAATTATGATATTTATTGGGAAAGAGGCTCTAGAAATGATTTAAGAACATATGAGGCAGGAACAGGAGTATTTAATGGAGAAATTGGAAGAATTATAAAAATAGACTCAAATGAGAAACAATTACAAGTAGAATTTGATGATAGAAAAATTGCTTGGTATGCTTTTTCAGAACTAGAACAACTTGAACATGCATATTGTATTACAATTCATAAAGCACAAGGAAGTGAGTTTGATGTTGTAATACTAGTTGTTCCTCAATCTTCAAATATGCTTTTAACAAGAAATTTATTATATACAGGTTTGACAAGAGCAAAAAAATTATTAGTTGTAATTGGAAATAAAAATTTAATTGAATTCATGATTAATAATTGCGATACTAAAAAAAGAAATACTGGATTAAAAATAAAATTTTAAATGATGTAAAAAAAGGTAAATAATATAAAATATTTACCTTTTTTTATATTTAATTTTTAGAATCTATAATGTAATTAGTAAGATTTGTAATTATTTCTTTATCTTTTTCGTTAAATAAATTAAATGAATTTATAATAAAAGAATCTTCTTTTTCTTGACTATTAATAATTCCAGAGAAAAGAGTATTTGCATCAATTTCAAGTGCATTGCAAATATCAATAATTGTTTGAACACTAAGACCAGTTTTTCCATTTTCTAATAAACTAACAAAATTTATAGATTTTTGTAATTCGCTAGCTAAGTTTTCTTGACTAAGACCTTTTAATAATCTTATTTGTTTAACGTTTTTTCCTAGAGTTGTAAGAACACTAGATTTAATATTTTTATCTTCCATATATAATACCTCTCTATATAATACCTTTCTTTCTAAGATTTTATTAACAATAATTTTTAATTAGAAGAAAATGATACTTTAAGATATCACAATGGCACTTGAAATAATAAAGTAGTTATGATAATATTACAATATAAAAATTATATTTAGTAAAATACGTAGGAGGAAATGTAGTTAAAATGGAAAAACGAAGAGTTAGGAAGGGGATTGTTAAAAAGAGTATTAAGGCAATTTGGATTATTATTTTCATACTATTAATTATAGGCGCATTTTTGTTTTCAGAAAAAGTGCATAAAATAGATATGATTGATAATATAAAAAATAGATTATTAGGACAAGTGGAAGATGAGATTGATAGTAGTAATAAAATTATTGATATTGATGTAATTGAAAATAATGATTTACATTTGGAAGAAGAAAGTAATATTTCAGAATTTGCACAAGAAAATAGTACTGCTAGTTATGCTGTAAAGCCAATACCAAATTTTGAAGCTCAGGATATTTTTTATGATGACGAGAGTGAACCCCGCTGTTATCTTTATGTTGGTACATATCCTTTGAATCCTGTATATTCTTACACTAATCCTTCAGAAACATTAATATTAAATGTTGGAGAAGAAACTTTTACGCAACTACTATACACTAAGAAAGCTATATGCTATTGTGGAAATATATTGGTCGAACTTGCTCCAGAGTGGATGGCTGTTGATCCAAAAAGAAAAATTACCAATTCAAACCCAAATGTTATTAAAAATGAAGATATAACATGGAGTTTAGTTCCATATGATCCAAAAGTTGATGATGATATAAAATATGAAGGCTGGCATTCATTAAAGATTGGTTTTAAAAGTTTAAGACCAGGAGAATGTTTACTAGAATTTTCTACATATCAGAATTATTACTATTATTATACTTGGCAACAGTGTAGAAGATGCGGTCAAAAATATAAAGAAATTTCATTTAAAGGTAAGTGGATTGAAGAGAAAGAATCTATTAATGTTATAGTTAATGCTAATTATAAATTAGAATACAAAGAAGCTTATTATGAAAACAATATTCCAAAGAATGAAGAAAAATCTGTTGCAGAAACAACTTGTGAATTTGAAATTTCCTCAGCACAACCAGAGCAAGAAGGTTATATATTTAAAGGATGGTCCACAAAGCAGAATGCTGATGAAGGTGAGTATTTTCCAGGAGACAAAGTAACATTAGAGTGGAAAGAAGGATTTGGTAGTCAAGACAATCCAGTAACACTTACATTGTATCCAGTTTGGGAAGAAAACGGATTTTCTACATATACTGTTATTTACACAGATGGTGTAAAGGGAGAAATAGTTTTTCCAGATAAATGTACAGAAGATTTACGAGAAGGAGAGAGTACGCCATCGTTTGGGAGAGATATAGATGATGAAAAATATGAAATTATAATTGTAAATGGAAAAGAAGTAATTATTCCACTTCGAGAAGGTTATAAATTTGTAGACTGGAGTCCAACAGTAAAGCCATATGTTTCTTCAAATGATGTAAATAGTGGTTATAATACAATTGTTTATACAGCAATGTGGAAGAAAGAAGGTTCAGAAGAACCAACTAAGCCAAGTAAATTATACACAATAACAGTAAAAAACGAAAAAGCAGGACATACATATAATTCATATCAAGTATTTGCAGGAGAGTTTGCATATGATAAAGAAAATCAGCCAATTCTAAGTAATATAGTATGGAGCGAAGAATTTCAAAAGATAGCAGAAAATGAAAAAACATATGGAGATAAATTAATAGAAAAATTAAAAGATCCAAATGAAAATACATATGCAAGTCTTTTTACAGATTGCCAAACAGCATTAGATATAGCAGAAATATTAGCAGGAAAAGAAGATGATGGAGCTGAAATAAGAGAATTTACTAAAGTAACAGGAAAATTTATATTAGAAAATAATA
>CAOTKV010000005.1:0-80301 GCA_948530865.1 uncultured Clostridia bacterium | reverse complement strand
GCTGAAATAAGAGAATTTACTAAAGTAACAGGAAAATTTATATTAGAAAATAATAGAATTAGAATCAGGATATTATATAGTAATAGATGCAAAAGCAAATACAGAAGATGATGCATATAGTAGATATTTAATAGATGTAGTGCAAGATGTAACAATGGAACCAAAATCATCAATCCCAACATTATCAAAGAAAGTAACAACAAATAATATAGAGGGAAGTGAGAAAGTAAATACAGCATCACATATAGAAAATGGGGAATATGATATAGGTTTTGAAATAGTAACAACAATTGGAACAGATATGGATGCATATGGAAGTGAATATAAATATGAAGTAGTAGATATTTTAGACAAAGGATTTGAATATGATAGGGAAAGTGTGAAAATATATGTTGGAGAAAATAAAATAGAGTGTGGAAAAGAGAGTTATACATTAAGTGATATATTAATAACAGAGGAAAATTATAATACATATAAAGAATATTTTGAAGAAGGAGAGCCAAGTGAACAATATGGGAAAAAAGTAGTATTAATAGATTTTAAAGATATACCAGGAAAAGTATCAAGAGGAGAATTATTAGAAGGACAAAAAATAACAATAAATTATAATGCAAAATTAAATAAAAATTGTGAAGTAGGAAAAGTAGCAAACGTAAATAAAGCATATTTAAAGTATTCAAATAATCCATATCAAATAAATAATACAGCCAAAACAAAAACAGTAACAACATTAACATATACAATAAGTTTAAATATAGAAAAAATAGGAGAAATAAAAACAGAAGATATAGAAAAAAAATACTTATCAGGAGCCATATTTGAGATATATGATGAACCAGAATATAATGAAGGAAGATTAATACCAGAGAAGAATCAAAATAGAAAGTTAATAGGAACAGTCGAAATAGGAGAAGAAGGAAAAGCTAAATATAACAGTTTAGGAGCAGGAACATATTATATAAAAGAGTCAAAAGCACCAGATGGATATAATATGTTAAAAGAAGAAATAGAAATGAAAGTAATAGCAACATATGATGGATTTGATATAAATTGGGAAGTAGAAGATAAGTCAAACAGTAAATTGGTATTAATAGAAAAAGAAATAGCAGAAGGAACTAATATAAATTTAGAAATACAAAATACAAGAGGAGTTCAATTGCCAGTAACTGGAGGAACGGGAACCTTAATATTTACAGTAGTAGGAATTGGAATTATGGGATTAGCTGTAATTGGATTAAAGAAATAATATAAAAAATTTAAAATAAGTAATCAATTTTGATTACTTATTTTTTTGTTGTCGAAAACCTACTAAAATACGACAAAACTTCTGTTTTTTCTCCGAAGGAATTTCATATAAAATTTAGAATATTAAAATAGTAAAATACAAAGGAGGAAAATAGGTTTGAATGTAAAACATTTTATAGAAGAAAAAATGCTAATTTTTGAGATAACAGAAGAGATGGATCATCATGTAGTTGAAAAAATTAGAAAAAGGACAGACTATGAAATTCAAAGATTAATACCTAAAGAAGTTATTTTTGATTTCACAAAGGTAAAATTTATGGATAGTGCAGGAATTGGACTAGTACTTGGGAGATATAAGCAAGTAGCAAGTCTTGGCGGAGAAATGAAAATTGTAAATCCAAATGAAAGAATAAAGAAAATATTAGAAATGTCAGGAGTAATGAAGGTAGTACAAGTTATCAATTTAGATGATGAAGAAGGGAGAAAAATAGTAAATGAATAAGAAAATAAAAAATGAAATGAAAATAGAATTCGCTAGTAAATCTGCAAATGAGGCTTTTGCTAGAATTGCAGTTGCAGCTTTTGTATCACAATTAGATCCAACAATTGAGGAAATTGCAGATATAAAAACATCTGTATCAGAGGCTGTTACAAATTCAATAATTCATGCATATCCTAATAAAGATGGAATTGTAAAATTAAAAGCAATTTTATATGATGATGAAATTGAAATAGAAGTTTCTGATACAGGAAGTGGAATTGAAAATATTGAAGAAGCTAGAGAACCATTATTTACAACCAAAGGTAACTTAGAGAGATCTGGAATGGGCTTTACAATTATGGAAAATTTTATGAATGAATTAAAAGTTGAATCTATTGTAGGATTAGGAACAAAAATCACTATGTGTAAAAAAATAAAAAGAGAAAATACATAGGGAGGCTAAAATGAATGAGAGAAATAAAACTCTTATTACTTTAGCACAGCAAGGAGATAAAGATAAGTTAGCACAAATTATAGAAGAGAACAAAGGATTAATATGGAGTATTGTAAAAAGATTTTTAGGAAGAGGATATGAACCAGAGGATTTATATCAAATTGCTTGCATAGGTTTTATTGAGGCAATACAAAGATTTGATTTTAATTATGATGTTGAACTTTCTACGTACTCTGTTCAATATATGATAGGTGAAATTAAAAAGTTTTTAAGAGATGATGGTTTAATTCGAATTAGTAGAAGTGTTAAAGAACTTGGAATAAAAATAAAAGAATTGGAACGAATATATATGGTAAAAACAGGAGAGTCATTGTGTATTGCAAGGCTCTCTGAAATATTAGAACTACCAGAAGAAAATATTTATATAGCAATGGAAGCACAAAAAACTATTGAATCTATAAATGCAAAAGTAGGAGATGATGATAGAGAAATTATTGATTTATTAATAGATGATGAAGATGAGCAAAGTAAATTAGTAGATAAAATTACAATTAGAGAATTAATAAAAAAATTAAGCTTGCGAGATAGAGAAATTATTAACTTACGCTATTTTAAAGATAAAACACAAGCCCAAGTTGCAAAAATATTGGGAATCTCTCAAGTACATGTTTCAAGAATAGAAAAAAGAATTTTAAGTGAATTTAAGAAAAATTTACTTACAACGTAGAGGAGAGTTATTTTTGAAAAAGTTAATATTTTATTTTGTATTTGTTATAATTTTAATATTTACAATGCCAATTATTTTTACGAATCAATTTAAAACAGAGGAGGTTATTTCACCAAAAGTGGAAGAAAAATTTGATTATGGGCAATATAGTACTATAAAGTTATTGCATACTTCAACTGGAGTTGTAGAAGAGATGCATTTAGATGAATATTTATATGGTGTAGTGGCAAGTGAGATGCCTGCAACTTTTGAATTAGAAGCTTTAAAAGCACAAGCTGTTGTTGCAAGAACATATACAATTTATCAAATAAGAAATGGAAAAAGACATGAAAGTGCAGATATGTGCGATAGTTCACTAAGTTGTCAAGCTTGGATATCAAAAGAAGATAGATTTGCAAGATGGGAAGAAGGAAAACAAGAAGAATATTGGAATAAAATTGTAGAAGCAGTAAATTCTACCAAAGGAAAATTTATTTTATATAATGGAGAACCTATAAATGCATTATTTCATAGTAATAGTGGTGGAACAACAGAGCTGTCTATAAATGTTTGGGGAGGAGAGTTCCCTTATTTTAAAACTGTAGAAACATCTGGTGAAGAAAATTATACATCTTATAGTTCAGAAGTAATTGTTTCTAAAGATGAATTAATATCTAAAATGTTAGAAAAATATTCAGAATTTAAAATAGATTTTTCTTCTAACAATCAAATAGAAATTTTAGAAAGAACAAATTCAAATAGAGTAAGTAAATTAAAAATAGGAAATATTGAAATTTCAGGAGTAGAGGCAAGAAGTATTTTTGGTCTAAAATCTGCAAAATTTAATGTAGAAATTTTAGATGATAATATAAAATTTTCTGTGCTAGGATATGGGCATGGAGTTGGATTTAGTCAATGTGGAAGTGATACATTGGCTAAAAATGGAAAAAATTATGAAGAGATAATAAAATATTATTATAAAGATATAGAAATAAGTGAATAATCTTCAAAAAAATGCAAATACTGATACTAATAAATTACAAAAGTTGGAGGTTATTATGGGAAGAAGAGAATATTATGAAGAACAAAAATTAAAAAAATTAGTATATGTTTTTGCAAGTGTTTTAGCAATTTCAGTAGTGGTGTTTTTAACTGTTTTTGTTATGTATAATAAAAAATTAAAAGAAAGATCTAATCAAAGTTTATTAGAACTTGGAAAGATGAGTGAGATCGTATCTAATGAAGATTTAGAAGAAACAAGTTTTTCATCAGATAAATCAGTTGCTTCATCAAACAATACTGTTAAAAATGAAGTAACAAATACTGCTTCAAAAAAGGTGAATAAAGTTCCAGTAGAATCTGTGGTAGAGAATACAGTTGTAGAAAATACTACTGTTAATGAAACTGTAGAGAATGAAGTTGTAGAACCAAAGGAATTAATATTTGAAGCGCCAGTTTCAGGAGAAATTATAAAAGATTTTGCAAGAGATACTTTAATTTACTCAAATACATTAGAAGAATGGACAATACACAATGGTATTGATATTAAAGCAGATAAGATGTCTGTTGTAGTTGCCTCAGAAGCTGGAACTGTAGAGTCAATAAAAAATGATCCAAGATATGGATTAACAATAACTATTGCTCATGAGAATGGTTTTAAAACAATATATTCAAATCTATTGACAACAGAATTTGTAACAGAAAATGAAGTTGTTGAAAAAGGACAAACAATAGGAACAGTTGGTGAATCTTCAAGTTTTGAAATTGCAGATGAATCACACTTACATTTTGAAATGTATAAAGATGGAGAACTTGTAAATCCAACAATATATTTAAAATAGAAAAAAATTGCTAACAATTTGTTAGCAATTTTTTGTTTTAGGAAGAGTTTAGTATTGAAAAAAAAATCCCATTATGTTATAACTAGTATATACGAAAATTTATTAGACAAATTGGAGGAAATTATGGATAAAAGAAAATTATTTACAAAAATAATTGCAGGAATAATGATAGGGTTAATGTTATTTTCAGTATGTGGAACTCTTTTATTTTATGTAATTAGTGGGTTAGCTGTATAAGGAGAGAATTTAATGTTAAATTTTAATCAATCATTTGAAGAATTTAGTAAAAAATATTTTTCTAATATTTTTGAAAATTTTTCATCTAATCCATTTAATGTTGTTACAACAATTTTAGATGTAATTATTGTGATATTCTTTATATATAAAGCAACAAAAATGATTAAAGATACAAGAGCATGGCAATTAATAAAGGGAATTATTACTTTAATTGTAATTACATTAATAAGTGGATTATTGAAATTGAATATAGTAAACTTTGTTTTAACATCTATCATGTCATATGGTTTTATAATGCTTATTATAATCTTTCAACCAGAATTGCGAAGAGGGATTGAACAATTAGGAACAACTAGAAAATTTAGTAGATGGTTTGGAATAGATGATAAGGATTTAAATGCAAAGAAAAAAGAAAATATTTACAAAATTGCAATTGCAGCAGTAGAGCTTGCAAAACAAAAAAAAGGAGCTTTAATTGTAATTGAAAGAGAAATAAGAATACAAGATATTATATCAACAGGTATAATAATGAATTCAGAAATCTCACCACAGTTATTAGTAAATATTTTTGAACCCAATACACCACTTCATGATGGAGCAGTTGTTATTAGTGATAATAAAATAGCAGCAGCATGTTGTATGTTGCCTTTAGCTGATGATAAGGATATTGCAAGGGAACTTGGAACAAGACATAGGGCAGCAATAGGTATTTCAAAAGAATCAGATAGTTTGGTAGTTGTTGTTTCAGAAGAAACAGGAAAACTTTCAATAGCTAAAGATGGAACATTAATAGCAGATGTTAGAGAAGATGTATTAAAGAAAATATTAATAAAAAATTTAATACAAGAGCCAATTTATACAAGCAATAAAAATAATAAAAAATAGCAGTTCATTTTAAAGTGAACTGCTTTTTTATATAAATTTATCAATTGCTTCTGCAAAAGCGCCATCAGATACAGAAGTTTTGGTTACATATTTTGCAACTTTCTTTAAATCATCATATGCACTATTTACTGCAACACCAATACCAGTGTGTTTAACCATTTCTAAATCATTAATATTATCTCCAATTGCAAGCATATTTTCTTTTGAAATATTCAAATGTTTTGAAAGAAAATTCAATGCTTCATTTTTATTTATATTATTTGGAGCAATATTTAAGTATTCATAATCTTTATTTATTATTTTATCTCTATATTTTCCACGTTTATTAATAAAAGTTGCTTCAATATTTGAATTTATATTTAAAAGAGATTTAAAATAAGTTAAATTTGATTCACTAGATGATATAACAGCTGAAAATACCTCAATATTTGTTTTTTCTATAAATTCTAAAATATCTGGAACGATTTTAAATTTCAAACTATCAGTTGAATTTTGATTACGTAATTTATAGTTTCTTAAATCCATATATTCCAATTTTTCAGAGATAATTTCTGTTTCAGTATACAAATGAATATGATAATTATATCTTTTTGCAAATGTTACAATAAAAAGTAAATCTTTTTTTTCAAGAGTTCTTCTAAGCAATTCTTGACCAGTTTTTAAATTTATAATTTGAGTTCCATTTCCAAAAATTCCATAAGTAGCAGTAAATTTATCACATATTTTCTTTGATACAGAGTAAGCTTTTCCAGTACAAATTGCAAAATCAATATTTTTTTTATGAATTTTTTTTATAGCATTAAAATTTTTAGCTGAAATGTTATTATTTTTATCAATGATAGTTCCATCTAGATCACTTGCAACTAATTTTACTTTCATAATTAAATATTCCTAACTTTATCTTATTCTACCTCTGTGTTTTCAACAAGATGTACTGTATTATCAGGATAGAAGGATTTATTTGCTGTCTTTAGTGAAACAATTTGGTATTTTTGATATGTATAATTTTCATTGATTTGGAATTTTAAAGATATGTCATAAACAGTTTCTACATTATCTTTTATTCTAATAACTTCACCTTTTGCTGTATAAATACCATTTTCTTCATTTGTTAATTCTAATTTTGGACATTCATATTCTTCGTTTTTTAGTTGAGATATATCTTTTCCATATACGTAAGCTCTATTACTTGAAGCATATCCAATATAATTTTTATAAGAACTTAAATATTCAATATTATTATAGTTATTTCCAGTTAATTCTGTTAAATATTTATGCATATTTTCTACTGTTGTTGCATATTTTGAATCGACTTTCAAAGAGTTTTTTTTGTTAGAATTTGTATCAAAATATTGTTTTGCAAGTAAAAGTAAAATTGTATTAGATTCTAGATTTTCACCAGAATAAGAAATTCTATGAATTCCAATAGCATAACTTTCCATTAATTTTTTTAATTCATTAATATTGACTCCAGTATCATCAATTTCTTCAGTGCTATTAGATTCTACAGTATTTGATAAGTTTACAGATGTTACATTTTGAATTGTGTTTGTAGTATTTGAAATTATATTTTCAGTATCAGTTTCATTTTTATCATCAGCTTCGACTTGAACTTCATTTTGAATAATATTTTGAGTTGGTTCTTGAATAACATTTTTTGATTCTTGATTAAAAACTAAAAAATAAACTGAAACAAGAACAAGTACAATAATAATAAACAAAACTATAAAAAGAAAAATTTTTAATTTATTTGACATTTATATTCACCTTTCCTTTGTATATTTATAAAATTTTATCATAATATGACTTTTTTATCAATGCATCAAGGCAGTTTTTGTTGATTTGTAAATTTTTTTATGATAATATAAGCATGGTGAAATTATGAGAAATATAAAATTAATAATAGAATATGATGGAAAATCATTTAATGGTTGGCAAAAGCAGGCATAATAATAGGATTTGAACATATTATGAGTTGATTTCAAAATAGTTCAAACCCTACATATTAAAGACTTTTACATTTTTATCATATTTTCAAATAAATACAAAATATGTTGAAATTATTTCGCAAGGCTGAAATGGTGGCTGAAAAAAGTTATAATTAAAAATCCATTGTTAAGCCATTTTCTTTTAGATAATTGTATGATAAATCAATATGAGTTTGTTTGAACTTATCAAAAACATCACAATAAACATTTAGTGTAGTGGACACATTTGCGTGTCCCATTATTTTTGCTAAAACAGATGCAGGCATTCCTGCTTCAATGCATCTAGTTGCAAAAGTATGTCTTAACATGTGTTGATGTAATTCATAACCTTTGCCAATGTTATATTGTTCGCAAATATATTTGAACATCATATTAGTTGTATCTGTACTTATACATTGTTTTCTAGAATTACAGAATAATAAATGCATATCATTTTCATGATAATAAGATGATGACAAATATTCTTTGAAAATAGATTCTACATGGCTATCCATTATTATATCTCTAGTACCATTTATTGTTTTTGTATAGGTTCCTATCATTGCTCTTTCATCTAATCCACGAGTTATAGTTCTTCTTATATGAATAATTTTATTAGTAAAATCAATATCATCAATATCTAATGCATTTATTTCGCCCATTCTCATTCCTGTGAATAAACTTACTAAAAATTGATATTTATATCTACAATTTGTTTCTTTCATTGCTTTTATAAACTGTTGTTGTTCTTCAATAGTAAGAGCAGAAACTTTTTTATCCTTAATATCAGAATAAGGAATAGAGAATTCTAATTGATCATCTAAAAAATTATATCTTAATATATTTCTTCTAACTGCTATTTTAAAAGTATGGTTAACAATTCCATATATTTTAGCAATAGTAGAATTAGAATATTTAGTTATATAAGCAAAGAAATCCTTTAAATCATTTTCGGTTATTTTTTGTAGTTCCATTTCTGCTATATAATGTGTTGAAATTTCTTGTAATGTATGTAATTTCCTTTTATATGATGATGGTTTTAATTTGTTCATTTTATAACCAGTATCAATGAATTCTTTTGCTATTTGATAAAATGTTACTTTTGATTTATCTACATAAGTATCTGTATTCAGTTCTGTAATAACTTTTTCTAATTTTGTTTTTACTTCTTGTCTAGTTTTACCTGAAATAGTCTTTCGTTTCCTTTTTCCGTTTTTATCATACATTGCAATAGTGTATTCTGCAATCCAATATGTTTTTCCGTTTATTTCTCTTTTGAATATGGTTCCTTCGCCATTACCTCTTTTCTTGGCAGTTCCCATAAAAAAACCTCCATTTCAATAAAATTTTTTTACCATTTCTATTGAAAATGAAAGTATTATTTGATATTATAATACAGTAATCACTTTCAATAGTGGTTTCGCTTTGGATAATGTGTAGTGTACGGCAAATATACTAAACACATTATCCTTTTTATTTAAACAATAAATCCTTTTATAATTCCAATTACAAAGGAAATAACCAAAATAAGAATATAACCAATAATAATAGTAGATATGATATATGCAAAGATAGCAATAATTTTTTCTGTTTTAGGAGAAAGTTTTATATCTTCTTTTATTTTGGATGATTGATTTTTTTGTTCTATTTTATGTTGTTGATTATTCATTTTTTCTAATATTGAATTATTAGTAGTATGATCATTTTTACTAGCATTAGATTTTAAAGTTTTTGTAATATCAATAGTTGTTTTATGATATAAACTATTTTTTAATGCTTTTTCAGGATTTTTTATATATCCAATTCCTTTTTTTTCATATACAGGATTAACTGATTTTTTTATACTTCTTTTAATTTTTCCTGTTGTTCGTGCTTTAATTGATTTCTTTATACTTGGAGTTCTAAAACCAAATTTCATCAATAACCTCCTATTTAAAAGCACTAGAATTTTCAACTCTAATAACCTTTCCTAAAACTTTAAATTTATTTTTTGTTTTTTCTTCATTTGTTATTTTAGTTGGTTGACTATATGGAATAGCAGTATACAATTCAATATAATCTTTAAAATCTACAATTTTACGAATTAAAATATCGTTATCAATAGAAATCAAACAAGTATTACCATTTTGGTAAGAATTAGATTTTTCTATTATAGCAATATCTCCTTTTCCTAATAGTGGCAACATTGAATCATCATTAGTTTTAAATGCAAAATATTGATGAGATGGTTCTAATATACTTTTATCTATCCATAAATCATTGTATGGTTGTAATTTTCCATTTAAAAATTCAAATATTGTAATAACAGATATATTATTATTTACCATAGAATTGTTTCCAAATGTTTTTTCTGTAACATGACCACATATTTTCATCAATTCTTCATAAGTAGTTATTCCTTTTGATGCATCAGCAATTCCTTTTAATATTTTAGGAGATGGGGGACTGTCTATTTTTTTATTTATATATCTTGATAAATAACCTCTATTAACTCCTGTTGCCTCTGCAAATAGTCTTTGGTTATCGTAAGTATTATAAATATTTTTTAGTATTTCAGAAAATCTATTTTTATCAAACATGACAATACCTCCAAAACTAGTATATAACAGGTTTTAAAAAAAATCAATAAAAAGTTAAAAAAATAACCAAAAAAGTATTGACAATTAAAAAGTAAAACTATATAATGGGTTTGGTTAAAAAAATAACCAAAAAGTTAAAGGAGGTATATAGTATGAGAATTAACATAGTGGCAGTAAAGCAGTTGATACAAGAAAAATTTAGAAATAATCAGTCTTGGTTTGCCGAAGAATTGACAATGGATGCTCATTACTTTAATCAAATAATGAAGGGAACAAAAGAGCCTACAAGTCCAAAGGCATGTAGAGGAATTATTGATTATTGTAAAAGGAATGGTCTAAATATCAATGACTATATTATTTTTTAGCAAATTGGTTAAAAAAACAACCAAAGGAGGAATTATGAAAAAAGTAAAATGTATTGCCGTACACTACACAAATTATTCAAAGGAGGGAGAATATGAAAGAGTTAAAAGATGATGTTTTTTATAGTCCAACAGAATTTGCTGAATTAAGGTCTTGTAGTTTACCAACAGCACAAGCAATATTCAATTCAAAAGATTTTCCAAGTGAAAATTACGGAAAAGAAAAAGTTGCTTTAGGAAGTGCAATAAGAGAATGGTACAAAAGAAAAAGAAATAAGGAGGGAGATTAAAAATGAAGATTATGAGAAACATTTTAGAATTTATTTTAGGAACATCAATTATTTGGCTACCAATTATAGGTTCTATTATTGCTGAATGGCTATCTACAATAATAACAATGGATATGATAATGACAGTAGTTTATATTTCAATTCCAACATTGATAATACTAATTATTAAAATGGAAATTGAAGAAATGAAAATGGAAAGGAAAATAAGATATGGAAGAAAGATTAGGTAAATCATTAGTATGGCACATGTTAACTCTTGCTAGAATGAAGTATAAATTATCAATTTTGAAAGGAGGGAAAGAAAATGTTTAATAAGGATGAAATTGAAAAACTAAAAATTGAAAATGAAAGTTTAAGAAATCAATTAGAAGTTAAGGAAATGATGTTTCAGCAATTAAAAGAACAATATCAACATAAAAATAATGAATTATCTGATTTAATAGCAGATGTGTTTTTAGGGTTTAGAAAAATTACAGAGATAGCAACAAGAAATGATTATGGACAACCTGAACAAAAAGTTAGACAAATAAAAGAATATGCAGAAAACAAGAAAAATTATTTTGCACAATTAACACTTAATGTTCCTAACATAAAAAATAGAACTACCAATACCGACCAAAGTAATAAATAGTTCTATAAAAGAAAATTTATATAAATTCACTTCATTTGCATTTTAACACAAAATCATTTGAAGTTCAATAGGAGGGATTGAATTTTGACTAGGGAAGAATGGTTGAACGAAAGAAAAAAAGGAATAGGTGGTTCAGATGCATCTGCAATTGTAGGAGAAAATCCATATAAGGATAATATCAAACTTTGGGAAGAAAAAACAGGAAGGAGAGAGGCAGAAGATATTTCCAATAAACCTTATGTGAAATATGGAACTAATATGGAACCAGTTTTAAGAGAAAGTTTTAAAATTAAGCATCCTGAATTTGAAGTGTTACATGAAGAAAACACAATAATAAAACATCCTGTATATCCTTTTCTCTTTGCTAGTTTAGATGGAATATTAGTCAATAAAGAAACAGGAGAAAAAGGGATTTTGGAAATTAAAACATCAGAAATATTAAGGTCAATGCAAAAAGAAAAATGGAAAGATAGCATTCCACCAAATTATTATTGTCAAATATTACATTATTTGAATGTTACAGGTTTTTCATTTGTAAAGTTATTTGCAGAATTAAATTATGATGAAAATTACCAGGCAACTAAAACTTATACAATTGAAAAAAAGGATGTTGAAGAAGATATTAGATATTTAGAAAAAAAAGAAATTGAATTTTGGAAATATGTCGAGGATGATAAAATGCCTCCACTTATATTACCAAATTTATAAATTAGGAGGAAAGATAATGGATAAAAATGAATTCATTGAAAAAGAAAAAATGGCATTTAGTAATCAAGTAGATTCTGAATGTGTTGCACAGAGTAATCCAACAGAATTTAAAATTGTTGGAGTCAAATACGAAGATAGATTTGAAAAGAAAACATTTTCAGGAAGGGAATACAGTTATTATTCTGCTATTGATGATCTAGAAGTTGGAGACATAGTTGAAGTTCCTACAAGATATGGAAAATCAATTGCAATGGTTACTAGAATAAATATTGAGAAAAAAGAAATTGAAAAAATTAAAGACTTTATGAAAGTAATAGAGACAAGATTAGATAAAGAAAAATTTTTTAGTGAAGGAGAGAAAGAATAATGGAATTAAAAGTAGAAGAAATAAAAGAATTAGCACCAGTAAGATTTAATTATGAAGATATAAAGAAATGGGTTACTGAAAAAACTGCTGAATATAAGAGTGTTGTTTATACCCCTGAAACAATATCATTAGCAAAACAAGATAGAGCGACATTAAATAAAGTATCAGATGCTATAAACAATGAAAAGAAAAGAATAAAAAATGAATTATTAAAGCCTTATGTTGATTTTGAAAATAAATGTAAGGAATTGATGGCGATAGTAGATGATGCATCAAAAACAATAGATAAACAAGTAAAAAGTTTTGAGGAAAAAGAGCAAAACGAAAAGAAAGAAGAAATAAGAAACATATTTAATACATATATAGGAGACTTTAAGGAGTTAATTGATTTTGACAATATATTCAATCCTAGATGGATAAATAAAACATATACAATGAAGAAAATAGAGGAAGAAATAAAACATTTAATAAATAAAACAACTGATGATTTAAAAATAATTGAAAACACAATAGAGGATGAATCATTATTACCACAAATAAAAATTTTCTATTTCAAAAATATAAATGAGCCTTCTGTATTGGGAAATTCATTACAAGAATATCAGAGAATTGTTGAAAGTAGGAAAAAATTAGAATCATTAAAAAATACACAAAATGTAACAAAAAGTCAACAAAATATAACAGAAAATGAACAAAATATAACAAATAGTGAAAAATTATTACAAATTGATTTTAGGGTTTTAGCAACAAGAGAACAATTTGAAAAATTAAGAGATTTCTTAATAGAAAATAAAATAGATTTTAGGAGGATATAAAAAATGGGATTATTTAAAAATAAAGATTATGCAGAAATTCATATTAAATTTGATGAAAGAAAACAAGATGAAGAAATGATAAAAGTAGAAGGAACACAAGAAGGATTGGCAGCATCAATTGGAGCATTGATACAAAGCATGTTAGAGGATGGATTTAATAGAGAAATATTAGAAATGTCTATATTATATGCATTAGAAGAAAGCAAAAAAAATAAAAAAAGCAAAGTTAAAGTAATAAAAGTTGACAATGAAGAAAAAGCAAAAGATATTGAAAAATTATTAAATAAAATAATGGAGGATTAGTAAGATGGAAAAATTAAATTTAGATAATGAATTATTAAAACCTATAAAGGAAAGGTTAGAAAAAACAATTGATATATTAACTAAAAATGCAATTCTTACAGGAAAAGAGGCTGAAATTACATTAAAAATAAATATTGGTGTAAGTAAAAAAGATAGGGAATTCAACGATGAAATTGAAGAATATTTACAACCAATGTATGAATATCAGTTATCAGAAAAAATAAAAGAAGAAAAAGGATCTTATAAAAGTTCAGTAGGATTTAATTACTCTGTTGAAATAGATGATGAAAACAACATAGTAGTAAAAAATGTAAATGAACAACAAAGTTTATTTGGAAAGGTAGGTAAATAAATATGGCAGTTCAAAATAGTTTAGTAGCAAAAAATCAAAAACAGACATTTAGTGCATTTTTAGCAACAGATGCAATGAAAAAAAAGGTAAATGAAATGGTAGGAGGAGAGAAAGGGCAACAGTTTGTTACTGCAATTATATCAGCAGTTTCTGCAAATCCACAATTAGCAGAATGTGATAATGCATCAATAGTTTCTGCTGCATTAGTAGGACAAGCACTTAATTTAAGTCCAAGCCCACAATTAGGACAATTTTATATGGTCCCTTTTAATGATAGCAAAAGAGGTTGTAAGGTAGCACAATTTCAAATTGGTTATAAAGGTTATATTCAATTAGCAATTAGGAGCGGTCAATATAAAAAGTTAAATGTTTTAGCAATTAAAAAGGGAGAACTAAAAAAATATGATCCATTAAATGAAGAAATAGAAGTAGAACTTATTGAAAATGAAGAAGATAGAGAAAAAGAAGAAACTATTGGATATTATGCAATGTTTGAATATCTAAATGGATTTAGAAAAACATTATATTGGTCAAAAGAGAAAATGGAGGCTCATGCATTAAAGTATTCAATGGGATATAGAGCAAAAAAAGGATATACATTTTGGGAAAAAGATTTTGACGGAATGGCATATAAAACAATGTTAAGACAATTGATTTCTAAATGGGGTATTATGAGTATTGATTTAACAATGCAAAAGGCTCTTGAATCAGATATGGCAGTTGTAAATGACAATGGAACTTATGATTATGTTGATAATAGTGAAGTAGAAACGGAAGTAATTTCAGTAGAAAATGAAGAACATACAAATGTTGAAAATGATGACACTAATATTGAAGGAACGGAAGATGATACAAATTTCTTTTTTAATAAATAAAAAGAAGGGAGAAAAGCAAGATGTTCACAGAAGGATATATAAATATGCACAGAAAGATATTAAATTGGGAATGGTATAGCGATGTAAATGTATATAGAGTTTTTACTCATTTAATATATACTGCGAATTGGACCAAACAAAAATGGCATGGAATAAATATTGATAGAGGACAACGAGTAATATCTATTGAACATCTTGCAGATGAAACTAATTTATCAGTACAACAGGTTAGAACGGTATTAAATAAATTGAGGAAAACTCGGAGAAATAACAATCAAATCAACAAACAAATACTCCGTTATAACTATTGTAAATTATGGGTTTTATCAATCAAAGGAAGAAAAATCAACAAACAAATCAACAAGCAAGAAACAATCAAATAACAATCAATTAACAAACAATCAACAACAATATAATAAAGATAATAAGGAAAATAAAAGTAATAATGAAAAAAATAATAAATTAAATAAAACTAAATTAAATTATTTATATTTATATATAAATAATAGGAGAAAAAACTTTGAAGGGTTATCAGATGTGGATAAAATAGCAATTCAAACAATACTTAAAAGATTGGGATTGATTATTGAAAATGATACATATTTACCTGAAAAGATAAAATTTGAATTACAAATAAAATATTATGCAGTTACTCAATTATATTTAAGTTCTTATAAAATCTATATGAATGATTTAACTGATGAGAAATTAACATTTAATTATCTACAAGCAAATAAATATTGTCCGATAAATGATGAGGAAAATCTAGAAGAATTTATGAATTATTATATTGTTTGTTTAAGAAAGGATTTAAAAAATGAAACAAATAAGTAGTGAAGTATTATGCAAATATTGTTTAGGCTGTAATAAATTAGAGGATGAAAATTTTGCAGGATGGCGAAGATGTAGAAATTTTACTCCTGGATATAAAGATTGGAGAGAAAGTTTAAATAATGCATATAACAAAAATAGAAAACATTCAAAATAGATTTTAAGAGGTTTTATTTTTCAAAATGATAATTACCATTAAGAAATAATTTAAAAGAAAAATAGAATAGAATTTGAAAGAAATTTAATAGGAATTTTTAACAACTACATAGCAATTTTTGAAACGAACTGATAAACGAAAGGAAAGATGAAAAAATGAATATATTTACACAACTATTTTGGTTTATATTTTTATATGGAAGTGCTTTTGGAGTAATTTTTGTAATTGTTTTAGAAATATTTATAAGTATAATTATTTATTTAATAAAAAGATACAAAAGAGGTGGAAAATATGAAAAGAAATTTTAATATACCAGGAAAAGTACAAGCAAAACAGAGACCAAGATTTAATGGGAAATTTGCTTATACTCCAAAAGAAACTATTGCTTATGAAAATTGGGTTAGAACTTGCTATTTGGAAAAATACAGAGGACAACCTATATTAGAAAATCCATTAAAAGTAAAGATTATTGCTTATTATGAAATACCTAAAAGCACAAGCAAAAAAAGAAGATTAGAAATGAAAGATGATAAGGTATTTCCAACAGTAAAACCTGATACAGATAATATTGCAAAAAGCATTTTGGATTCTTTAAATAATATTGCTTATTTAGATGATAAACAAGTCGTTAAATTAGAAGTAGAAAAATATTATTCAGATGTTGCTAGTGTAGTTGTTATGATTGATGAGATACATATTGAGGAGGAATAAAACATGGAAGAAGATTTATCTAAAAATTGGAAAGTAAACACACCAGAATTATTAAAATTATTGGTAGAAGATAATCCAAAAGGAACAGTTTTAAATTCTCCGGTAAGGATATTTCAAAGTTTACTAATTAAATTGGCAGAAAGAGCATTGATAATAAATGATAAAGAATTAAATGAAATATTATTAAGATTAAATTTAATTGAAATTGATAAATAGGAGGAAAAAATGCCAAAAGAATGTAGATATTGTAAAAGTAAAAAATTATTTATAGAAATACAGGGAACAAGAAGGGGATTATATTGTGGCGAATGTGGTAAATGGCAAAAATGGATTACGAAACAAGAATTACAAGTGGCTAAATTCAATGGAGTAAAAATAATAGGAGGATAAAATAATATGAAATATATTATAGATCATAAAGTTTATGATACTGAAAAAAGTACAGAAATAATAAAATATACACAAGGAATAGAACATAAAGGTTTGTTTGTAACAACATATCCTAGGTATGAACACACTTTATATAAAAGTCAAAAAGGGCAATTCTTTGTTCATATAGGAAAATATGTTGGTAGAACGGATATATCTTATAACGATAAAAATTATATTGAATTACAAACAGAGGAAGATGCAAAAAAGACATTGGAGGAATTAAACGAAATAAACAAATATATAGAAATATTTGGAGAGATAGAGGAGGGGTAACTATTATGTATATTAGTCAATTTTGGTGTGGTGTATTAGCCACAATAGGAATAGAATTTATAATGCTAATAGTGTATGCAATTTATCAAAATACAAAAGAGAAAGGGGAAAAATAAATGAGTAATTTAAGTAAAAAATTAAAAGATAATCAAGATAAATCAATATTAAGACAAAAATTTGGAAAAAATCCAAAACACAGATGTCCAGATTGTCATAGATTTACATTTTGGGTAAGTGATAATAAAACAAAAAGTCAATGTGTATGGTGCAAAATTGAAAATGAAAAAAAGGAGAACGACAATGGCTAGAAATGTATGTTTAGATTGTGGTTATTTCTTAAATTGTAAATATGCAAATGAAAATCTAACTTATTGTGAAAAGTTTGTAAAAGTACATAAAACAATAACAAAGACAGAGGAGGATGTTGAAAATGTCAGAAAAAGAAATTGATGTATATTCATTTAGAAATCAACTAATAGGGCAAAGAGAAGGATTACAACATGCATTAGATTTATTGGTAATACAAGAGAGATCATTACAAAATAGCATTGATTTTATAGATAAAGAATTAGAGCAAAATAAAATAATAGAGTAGTAATTATATTTTATTGGCTTTGTGCAGTTATAGGGCACAAAAGAGGAGGATTGGAATTATGAGTGAAAAAAGAGTTGAAATTGATGATGATATATTATTTGTTATAGAAAAGATGATTGAATCAGGTGTTAACGAAGGTATTCAAAAAGGACTAAAGCAATATGATAATATGCAAAAAAACAAAACAAAATTTAGATATGATAAAAGATTGAGAAATACAAGATTATTATTGAAGAATTATAGGTCCTTTGTTGAGCATTGTGATAATGCAAAATATCTTGTGGAAAATCCCATAAAAAAAGAAATAGAAAAGGATAATTTAAAAGTACAATTATTTGATGATTTCTATAATTTACAAGATGATGCTTATATTGTAGCAAGTATATTAAAGAGTAAAGAAAAAACGAGAATAATATTGGACCATATTAACCTTTGTTTAGACTTTTTTCAAGCAAAAGCAATAAAAACAAATAATCAAGAAATGATTAGAAGATATAATGTTATATCTGATTTATACATAAATGAAACACCAATGACTTATGAAGAAATTGCGGAAATTGAACATATTAGTCAAAAAACAGTAAATAGAGATAGAAAGAAGGCTATTGAGGAATTATCGGTTTTAATTTTTGGAATAGATGGATTGGATTTATCTTAATGTCCAAAAAATGTCCTTGACTGTATAATATCAATAAATTAAAATGATAGTGTGATGAAAACTAAAAATGTAATGCCTTTGGTTGCATAATCAATTCTTCCAATTAAACCTATTTGTAGTAAAAACAAGTAGGTTTATTTTTTTATATTAGAAAGGATAGTGCCATGAAAATAGAAAAAATAAGTCTGGAAAAATTAAATCCGGCAAAATACAATCCAAGAGTAGAATTACAAAAGGAAGATGAAAGATACCAAAGAATAAAAGCAAGTATTCAAGAGTTTGGATTAGTTGATCCAATAATAGTAAATAGTAAAACAATGACAATTGTAGGAGGGCATCAAAGATATAATATTTTAAAAGATTTGGAAATGAAAGATGCCGATTGTGTATTATTAGAATTAACAGAAAAACAAGAAAAAAGATTAAATTTATCATTAAATAAAAATTCAGGATTATGGGATGAAACTAAATTAGAAGAATTATTTGAAGAATTAAATTTATCTGATGAAGAATTATTTGCAACAGGATTTACAGAAGAAGAAATTACAGATTTATTAAAAAATAATGATGAAATCCAAGATGATAATTTTGACGTTAAAGAGGCATTGAAAGAAGTTGAGAAAAAACCTATTACTAAAATGGGCGATATATGGAAATTAGGAAATAATAGGTTAATGTGTGGAGATAGCACAAATAGAGATGATGTAAAACGATTATTAAATGGAGAAAAAATAAAATGCTTATTTACATCCCCTCCATACAATATGGGAGCAAATTTATATGAAAATTATACAGATAATTTGGAAAGCAAAAAATATATAGACTTTAATATCAATATTGTAATGACATGGATTGAACATTTAAAAGGTTATTTATTTTGGAATATTAGTTACAACAAAAATACTAGATGGGAGTTTATTGAAATTCTATATAGAATGATAAAAGAATCAGGATTAAGATATATGGAATTGATTGTTTGGGATAAAGGACATGGAATGCCCATTGTTTCAAAAGATATGCTAACAAGACAATATGAAGATATTTTGATGTTAGGAGATGATGTAAGTATTTCAAATGATATGGAACTTTATTATTTGGGTACAACAGAGCAAAGAGGATATTTTAATAAGAAAAAAGGGAAAGGTATTACGAATTATTGGAGAATTGGAACAGGCAACACTCAATTAGATAATCATAAGGCTTGTTTTCCTATTGAATTACCTGCAAGAGCAATTGAATTAACAACTGATAAGAATGATGTTGTTGTAGATTGTTTCGGTGGTTCAGGTACAACATTGATTGCAGCAGAAAAAATGCAAAGAAGATGTTATATGATGGAGTTAGACCCGCAATATTGTGATATTATTATAAAAAGATGGGAAAAACTAACAGGGAAAAAAGCCGAATTGATAGATTAAAGGAAAGGATGTGGTGGTTCATGTGAATATTAAAGAGTTAAAGAAAGATTATAATTCAGGAATGCCTAAACAAGAAATAATCACAAAACACCATATCACGATAGGACAATTAAATTATCAAATAGTTAAAAATAAGTGGAAAAGAAGAAAAAGGAAAGGAAAAAAAGGTAATAAAGGTGGACATGGGACAATAGGAAATAAAAATGCACTTGTAACAGGAGCATATTCTAATTTAGAGGGATGTTTTGATAAAGAAGAATTGGAATATTTAAAACAGCCATTAAAAACAAAAAAGGAAGAACTGGAAAAAGAAATAAAATATCTAGAAATTAGGGAAATGCGAATGTTTAAAGAAATAAAACAATTAAAAGATAAAGGAAAAGATTTAACTGTTGTTAGATTGTCAAAATATATTACCACATCAACAGAGGCAGAACATACCTTATTCTTAATTGAAAGATTAGAAAAAGCATTAACTAAAATACAAGAGGCAAAAAGAAGGGCAATAGATTCATTACATAAAATAGAAATTGAAAATGAAAAATTTAGTTATGTTCAATCTAAAAATAATGATAATCCACAATCAGCAACTGATAGAGTTGTTATTATAAATGATTTACCTAACCCAGATGATGAGGAAGTTGAAGAAAATGAGCCAAGTACAGATTAGAGATATTATTGCACCGCATTTTATAAATACTTTCAATTCAAGAAAAACAAATCAAATATATGAAGGTGGAAGAAATTCCACAAAAACATCAATGATAGCAATAAAAGTTGTTTATAATTGTTTGAATGAAGATAATTGTTCTGCGGTAATATTAAGAAATCATCAAGTAGATTTAAGAAAGTCAGTATTTAGAGAAATCAAAAGGGCTTGCCGAAGATTAGGACTAATTGAGGGAATAGATTATAAGGCAACTCTATCTCCAATGGAAATTACACTATTAAAAAATGATAACAAAATATACTTTGCCGGTGGAGAGGATTTTGAAACAATAAAAGGAACTATTGATGAGAAAAAACTAATTAAGATTATTTGGTTTGAGGAGTTAACCAATTTTAAAGATGAAGAAACAATTGAACAAATAAAAGCAACATTTACAAGAGGTAATAACGATTGGTTTATGGCTCTTTATTCATTTAATCCACCAAAAAATAAATTTGATTGGGTAAATCAATGGGTAGAAAAAAAGAAAAAAGATAAAGATTATTTGGTAAATCATAGTGATTATAGAACAGTAAATCCTGAATGGGTTGGTATTATAGCAATAAAACAGGCTGAAAATTTAAGAAAAAATGATGAAAAAAGGTACAATTGGATTTGGTTAGGTCAAGTAATTGGATTGGAAGGGTTAATATATAATCCTGATTTAATTGAATATGTTTCAGAAGATTATATTGAAAAAAACAATATAAAAATTCTGTATTTAGATTTTGCCATTGACTCCGGACACCAAACATCTGCTACTGCATGTGGATGTTATGGATTAGGAAATGATGGTTATTTTTATTTATTAGATACATATTACTATTCTCCAAATGAAAAACCTATTAAAAAGGCTCCTAGTGAATTGAGTAGAGATTTATTTAATTTTAAAAGAGCAATGACACAAAAATATAAAGCAATGACAGATAGAGAAACAATAGATTCAGCAGAGGGAGCATTAAGAAATCAATATTATAAAGATTTTGGAACACGATTAAATCCAGTTGATAAAGGAACAGACAAAGAAAAATTGATTGATTATTCGCAAGATTTTATTGCTGCTAAAAAATTTAGAGTAATTGATAATGGTAACAATAGGATTTTTAAAAAAGAAAATGAAAATTATCAATGGTTACCAAAAACAGTTGAAAAAGGGAAACCGATACCTGACAAAACAGAAAAGGATTTTCCTTCTGATGAGAGGTATTATAATTCTCATTCGCAAACTTATGCTTATACTTATGCAGACCATACACAAGATGAATTTCAATATTGGGTTAAAGATAATTTAGTTAAATTAGGATTAAAATATTAGTAAAGGAGTAAAAAAATGGATCTATATAATAATATTTCAGATGTTTTAAATAAAAGAAATATACATTTAGCAGTTGGAGATATTTACGATTATATGGAAATATGGAAAGAATGGTATGCCGGAGATGTTGCAGATTTCCACCATTACAATGCAAAATTAGCAAATGGACAAACTGTTGAATGTGAAAGATTAACAATGAATATGTTTAAAAAATTGTGTGAAGATATGGCAAAATTATTATGGACAGAAAAAACACAGATTAAATTAAGTTCATTAAATGCTACAAAGAAATTATGGGCAGTTTTAGATAATAAAGTAAATAATTTTACAACAAATTTTCCAATATTTTTGGAGCAAATATGTGCTTTGGGAAATGGTGCATTGATAGAATATAAAGAAAATGGATTAACAACTATTGATTATGTTACAGGAGATTTGATTATACCATATAAATATACGAATTCGTATGTTTATGGAATTATAACTATTTCTAGATATTCAGAAATTGATGCAGATGCAAAAGGGAAAAAAGGAAAAGTAAAATATTTTACACATATTACATATCATGAATATGAAAATGGAATATATAAAAAGAATAATGAATTATATGTTTCAAAAACAGAGGATGAATTAGGAAAAGAAATTGATTTTAATGTTGAATTTCCTGATGTAAAAAAGAGTTCAGAGATTGAGACAGATGTTCCTTATTTCCAAATAATAAAACCAAATTTAGCAAATAATTTGGATATGGCAAGTCCTTTGGGGATATCTATATGTGCTAATTCTATTGATAGGTTTAAGTCAATAGATGTTAAATATGACTCTTTTATGAATGAATTTATTTTAGGAAAGAAAAGAATATTAGTTGATAATTCTAGTTTGAAAGCAAAAGCAATTCCTAATGAAGATGGAACTATTGACTATGTTCAATACTTTGATAAAAATGATACAGTATATGTTGCAGTAGAGGGAATGGAAAAACAACCTGCAAAAGAGATTGATTTTAAATTAAGAGCACAAGAACACATTGATTCTATAAATGCAGATTTGAATTGGTTATCTTCAAATGTAGGATTAGGAAATAATTTTTATAAATTTGATGGAGTTTCAACAAAAACTGCAACGGAGGTTATGTCTGAAAATAGTGAGGCATTTAGAACAAGAGCACATCATTTAATAAATGTTAATGATGTTGTTTATGATTTAGTTAGAGCAATATGTCATATTGAGGGAATAAAAACAACAGACATATCAATAACTCCTGATGATTCTATAATTGAAGATAAAAATGCAGAAAAAACACTAGCATTGATGGAAGTTCAACAGGGATTAAAAAGTAAAAAATCATACTTAATGAAATATGAGGGTATGACAGAGGAACAAGCAGAAAAAGAATTACAAACAATTGCTGATGAAAAAATGACAAATCAGGAAATGTTTGGTTTTCCTACTGAAAGAACTCCGGATGATACAAATGCAGAAAAGAAAGATGAAAAGGAAGAAAAAAAGGAAAAAGTAAATAGTAAGAAAGAAGAAGAAAAGGAGGAATAATAAATGTTACCTCCAAATTATTTAAAACAAGTAGAGAAACAAGCAATAAATATATATGGTAATCTAGAACTTGAAATTATACAAGAAATAGCAGAAAGAATTGTAAATGTAGGATATGCAAATACAGTTGTTAAAAATGATGTTATGATAGCACAACAAATGGGAGTTCTTTATAATGATATTGTAAAAATAGCAGCCAAAGAAAGTGGAAAGTCATTTGATGAAATTCGTTCTATTTTTGAAGATGCAGGAGCAACAACAATAAAGAATGATGACAAAATATATAAAATGGCAGGACTAGATCCTATTGCAATAAAACAAGATAAATCAATGATGGATTTTTTATTAGCAACAGTAAGAAAAACTGATAGTAATTTAGAAAATTTAGTAATGACAACTGCTACATCTAGTCAAGAGTCTTTTTTTAATGCAATGAATCAAGCATATATGGAAATTTCAACAGGAGTAAAAAGTTATTCACAAGCAATAATTGATGCTGTTGATAGTGTTGCACAAAAAGGAGCATCTGTTATATATCCATCAGGACATAAGACAAGTGTTGAAAATGCAGTAAGAATGAATATTGTTACAGGAGTTAATCAAACTTGTGGTAAATTGCAACAAATGAGAGCAGAAGAATTGGGATGGGATTTAATGGAGATTGATGCCCATGCAAATGCAAGACCATCTCATGCAGAATGGCAAGGAAAAGTAGTTAGTTTAAGTGGAAAAGCAGGTTATTTATCATTAGAAGATATAGAATATGGAGAAATAACAGGATTTAAAGGAATAAATTGTTATCATGATTGGAGACCATATTATGAAGGTTCTGCGAGAACATATACAGACCAAGAATTAGAAGATTTAAAAAATGAAAGTGTTGTATATAATGGCAATAAGATGTCAAAATATGATGCAACACAAATTCAAAGACAATTAGAAAGACAAATAAGACAGGATAAAAAAGAATTAGCAGGATTACAGGGAATTTTAACAAGTACAACTAATGATAATAAACTTTTAGAAGATACTAGAACAGAATTTGCAAGAAGAACATTATATTATAATTCACATAAAAAAGAATTAAACAGTTTAGTTCAACAAATACTAACAAAAAATGATAATACTAGATTATATATTGGAAAACAAGAAAAGGTTATAGGTACACAAATTGGAGTTGTAACTAAAATTGCTAATAAATATAATAATAGTGGTATTATAGGAATGAATGTAAATGGTGTTAAGATACAAGAAATTGGAGAACACATCATTTCAAGAACTTATGGAAAGAAAGTTAGTTTTGAAGATGTTGAAGATACATTGAAAAATCCTGTTGGCTATGGTAAAATAAGAACAGATAATAGCCAACAAATAAAAGGTGCACATTGTACTGTTGTATTAAATACTAAAACAGGAAAATTGATTACTGTGTACCCTAAAAATAATTAAAAGGATGATAAAAAATGAAAATAAAAAGTAAATTTGATGAAAGGCAATTAGAATTGATTGCAGAATTGCATATAGACATAGAACAAGATTTCAACAAAGAAAGGTTGGAAGATTTTGAGGATAAAGTCTATAATAAAATGATGGATAATTTAGATTCGGAACAAAACTTTACTGATAAGGCAACAGAATATGAAAATATCCTAGACATTGTAGTTGATATAGAAAACAATTACAATGATTAAATGAATTAGTTAATTAAAGACACATAAAAGGTGTCTTTTTTTATTGTCTTTTACAGGTAGACATTAAAGAACTGGGAATATGCCGACGGGCGAAAACGGGAGGTAATAAAAATGGACAATGAAAACAATAACAATCAAGTTGATGAAAAATTAAATCAACAAAATGGAACAGTAGAAGGAAACGAAGGAACTGGGAAAGTAGATACTCAAACTACAAAACAAAATGAGGGTGCTTTTAAAGTATTTCAAACACAAGAGGATTATCAAAAAGCAGTAGATGCTTTAATGAAATCTAAACTTCCATCAAAAGAAGAAATGGAAGAATTTAAGAAATATAAAGAAAGCAAAAAAACAGATGCTGAAAAAGCAGCAGAAAAAGAAACTGCTTATCAAAAAGCCTTAACCGATGTCGAGGAAAAAGACAAGACAATAGCCATATTAAGAAGTGGAGTGTCAAGAGATTATGAGGACTTTGTTCAATATACAGTTTCAAAAATGGATGGAGATTTTGAGGAAAATTTAACACAATTCCTTAAAGATAATCCAAAATATTTAGGAAAATCTGAAAGTGATAATGATGATCCTAGAAATAATACTGATGGTGTATCAGTAAGAAATATGAATAATAAAAAAGATAGTGGTGTTTCAGCAATATTAAAGCAAAAACACCCTGAATTATTTAGTTAAATGAAAGAGAGGTAATATATTATGGCAAATGCATTAGGTACAAATGGTACACATAAAAGAAAAGAAACTTATGCTAATGAAGTGTTAGCAATTGCGAGAGCAGAAACAAATATTTATGAGGATTTTTCAGAAGATTACGAAAAAGATGGAGTAACAGGACAAATCAATGTTCCAACAAGAAATGGAGAGGTAAAAGTTTCAGATTATGATATTAAAAATGGTATTGAATTAACACAATCTGCAACAGATTTCTTACCACTTCCAATTGATAAAGACTATGGTGTAAACGAGTTAATTGATGGATACGAGGCAGATGCAGTTCCAGATAACTTAAAAGCACAAAGAATTGAAAGTGCAGGATATTCTATTGGTATGAAAAAAGAGGCAATGGCAATTGAATGTTTAATGACAGGTACTGTTTCAACAGATACAACTGCATTAACAGTTAATGATGTCTATGAAAAAATAGTTGCAGAAGTTACAAATATGAAGAAAAGAAATATGAAAGTTGGTTCAATGAGAGTTGTTATTTCAGCAGATGTTGAAAAATTATTATTAACTGATAAAGTATTTGCTAATACTTCATCAACAATTGGTGCTGAATTGATTAGAGAAGGAGTAATTGGTAAAATCGCAGGTGTGCCTGTAAAGGCTAATTATTTAATGGATGAAGATGTAGAATTTGTTATTTACGATAAAAGATTTTGTCAAAAATATGAAGTATGGAAGAAAGAGCCATCTGTTGAAGATATTAAAGATGGTAAACATATTGGAAGTTCTGCATTACAAGGTAGACAAGTTGGTGGCTTAATGGTTACTAATGCTCTTGGTGTTCAAATTAAAAAAAAACAGTAAATGAACCACAAGCACAATCTGAAAGTGAAGATTTAAGTTCATTAACAAAAGCACAATTATTGGAAAAGGCTACTGAATTAGGTGTAGAAGGTGTTTCTAATAGTAACACCAAAGATGAAATAATTGCTGCTATTCAAACAAAGATGAATGAAAATGTGTAGGAGGTAAAAAGGTATGCTAAATTATATAACTGATACCGAGTATAAAAAGTTAATTGGTGTGGATAGCATACCGGATAACTTTAATAATTTAGTAATTGAGGCAAGTACATATATAAATTCAAAAACATTTAATAGAATTGATTCTAATGATATTCACGAAAATGTAAAATATGCTACTGCCTTAATTATTCAAAAAATGGATGAGGCTGAAAATCAAAAAAAAGAAATTGGAAATCTAAAATCACAAAATATTGAAGGGTGGAGTGAAAGTTATGCAACACCCGAAGAAATCGACAAAAAGTTAGAAGTGGATAAATTAAAAATTATAAAACAATACTTATGGAATGTAATAGGAAAAGATGGACAACCTCTCCTATATTCAGGAGGTTTCTGATGAATAAAAGATTTTTTATACATTCTATCACTATTTATCATGTTAATAATAATGATACATTTACGAAAATGGATTTTAAGGAAGTTTATTTTAGACATAATAAAAAATCTAATATGATTGATAAACGGACTTGAAAAAGGCAGTTCTGGAACAATTTATATACCTACAATGGATAAGTTAGAACTAACTGAAAGTGATATTGTAGTAGAAGGAATAATTGATAAAGAATATGCTGAAATTTATAACGATCCTAATATTCAAAAATTTAGAATCGTTAGTGTAGATGATAACCGAAAAGGTAATTTACAACACTATAAGTTAGGAGTTAGTGAATAGTGGGTAATAATAGTGGTTTTAATGTTGTTGTTAAAATGAATAGTGAAAAACAAATTCAAAATAGACTTCAAATAAACGATGAAGGCAGGGCGGTAGAATTTCTTCGTGATGATGTATATAGATTATATCAACCTTATGTACCTCGTGAGCATGGAGATTTATATCGCCTAGTTAGTTTTCCAAATAAAAGAACAATTAGGCACAACTCTCCATATTCCCATTATCATTATAAAGGAATATTATATTTAGCCAAAAATGGAAGTTCTTGGGCTAAAAAAGGAGAAAAGAAATATCCAACAGGTACTAAATTAAAATACTCTATTGGAGGTCCTGAATGGGATAAAAGGATGATGAATAATCGTAGAAGTGAAGTTGAAAAGGATTTAGAAAATTTTATAAAAAATGGAGGAAAATAAAATGTCTAAACAAAAAACAAGTATTGAGAAGTCAAAAATGCAATATATAAAGGAATATATTGAAACTTGTCCTTTGTTAAAAGGTAATAAAATCAATGTTGATTACTTAAAAGATAAAGAATATAGTTATTCAATTGATAGAACACCAGTAAATCCTGTTGTAAAACAATATACTGATGGAGCATCAATAAAACAGATTGCATTTGATTTTAGTATTACATTTCCGATAGCAAGTGTTGCACTTTATAATTTAATGAATTCAAAATTTTGTGATGATTTTATGGATTGGATTGAAAGCCAAAACAATAAAAGAAATTTACCGGGAATTGAGGGTGCGAGGTCAATTCGTTGCACTTCTCCTGGTTACATTTTAAGTAAATCAGAAACAACGGCAATTTACATTATTCAAATGAATTGTCAATATTATGAAAAAAAGTTAGGAGGAAATTAAAATGGGTTTAAAAGATGGAGATATTCTAAATAGAGCCGATAAAGTTGCATTTATGGGATTAACAGATAATGCAACTACATATAACAGAATGCATGGTTTCACAGATATGGGAAAATCTGCAAATCCTAGTGAATATTCTAGAAGATATGTAGATGAAAGAACTGAAAGAAGTGATGTAACAGGTTATGCTCCTGAAATTGGTTATGGATTTGACCAAACTAAAGGAGATAAAGTTCAACAAGTAATAGTTGATATTACTGATGATGAACTTACAGGGAAGAAAGTTACAATAGTAACAGTTGATTTTTCACAAGAAGGAGCAACAGCAAATACTTATGTTGCTAGAAAAAGAGAATATTCAGTTATTCCTGATAGCGACGGAGATAGCACAGATGCTTATACTTATAGTGGTTCATTTAAAGCAGCCGGAGATATTGTAAAGGGAACTGCAAGTTCAACAGATAATTGGGAAACATGTTCATTTACTGCTGATGCTGATGCAAGTAATGAATAAAAAATAATCTAATTTGGTTTTGAGGCTAGGTAAATCTAGTCTCTTTTTTTATTTATAAGGAGGAAGTTTTAATGAAAGTTTTAAATGTAGAGTTAAATTTTGATTTTGCTGATGCAGATGATTTGGAGAGATTTGAAAAGGAATATCCTGAAACAGAAAAAAGATTACAAGAAATAAAATGGGATAATGCCAAAGCAAGTGAAACTATTAGAAGTTTTTGCAAAGTAATATTTGAGTTCTTTGACAAACTATTTGGAGAAGGAACGGCAGAGAAAGTGTTTAAAGGTAAATCTAATTATCAAACATGTTTAAAGGCTTTTAAAGATGTTGTTGATGAGAAAGATAAACAAGACAACGAAGTTGATGAGACAATTCATTACTTGGAAAATTATTCTCCTGATAGAGCAAAAAGAGATTAGTTATGAACATATTGATTGATAAACTATCTACTATTTTGAAAAAAAGAGTAGGAGATATTGATTTTAATACAGATTTTAGGATTGGAATGTTATTTGAAATGTTAATGCAAGATAGAAACATTGAAAAAGAAATAAAAGTTATTCAAGCAATAAAACTGTATTATCCTCATCCTGAACAAATAACAGATATAGAGAAAGCCTATGATGATATTGTATGGTTTTATACTTGTGGAAAAAGTGATTTTAATAAAAACAAGAAAGATGAGGAGGAAAAAAGCACCAAGAGAAAAGAAAAATCTCCAAAAGATGAAAGAATTTATGATTATGAATATGATGATGGTTATATTTATAGTGCATTTCTTCAGCAATATGGGATAGATTTACAAGAAATTGAATATTTACATTGGTGGAAGTTCAAATCAATGTTTGATGCTCTTAATAAAGACACAAAAATAGTAGAAATAATGGAATATCGAGCAATAGACCTAGGAAAAATCAAAGATAAAGATGAGAAAAACAGATACAAAAAATTAAAGAAAATATATAGTTTACCGGATATGAGAACGGAGGCTCAAAAGGAGGCAGATTTCGGAAGTTCATTCTGGTAAAGAAAGGAGTAAGAAAATGTCAGATGGTTCAGTTGATATTGAAGTCGGTTTGACAAAAGACCAATTCAACAAACGGATTAAAATCCGTAAAAAATGATTTGAACTCCTTAAAAAATTCATCTATTGGAAAAACATTTGATGGAATTTCTAATAGTCTAAATTCTGTTGGAAACATGGCTACAAGTGTTGGAAAGAAAATAACGGTTGGTTTAACTGCACCTCTTACTGCATTGGCTACGGCAGGTATTAAATATAATGCAGAAATGCAAACATATAATACTAGATTAAAAACATTATTAGGTAGTGCAGCAGAGGCACAAAAAACATTAGACCAAATAAAGAAAGATGCAGCAGCAACTCCTTTTGATGTTGCAGGATTAACACAAGCAAATTCGTTATTGATCTCTGCAGGTTTAAGTGCTGATGATTCTAGAAAAACAATTCTTGCTTTGGGAGATGCCGTTTCCGCATCAGGAGGAGGAAACGAAGAACTACAAAGAATGGCAGTTAATTTACAACAGGTTAAGAATGTTGGTAAGGCAACTGCATTGGATATAAAACAATTTGCCTTTGCAGGAATTGATGTTTACGGAATGTTGTCAGATTATACAGGAAAAAGTAAAAAAGAATTGCAAGATATGGAAATTACCTGGGATATGTTAAATGGTGCAATAATAAAAGCAAGTTCAGAAGGTGGAAGATACTTTGGAGCAATGGAGGCACAATCACAAACAATTTCAGGAAAGATCTCAACTTTGAAAGATGCTTTTAGTGCTTTTACAGGTAATTTGACAACATCTCTAATTCCAACAGTAAATAAAGTAATAGATTTTGCAAGTAGTTTATTAAAAAAATTCAATGAATTAGATACAGGAACGCAACAAGCAACATTAAAAATTATAGGATTTGCAGGTGCATTAGGACCTGCTCTTATTGGTTTTGGAAAGATAAATAAAGTTTTAAGCACAGTTACAGGTAAATTTAGTGGATTTGGAAGTAAATTAAAAGGAATTCCTGGTATAATTTCAAAGGCTGGCAGTAGTTTTGGAATTTTTGGAAAACAAGTAACAAGTGGACTTTCAACAATATTTAGTGGAGGAATATTTGACAAAATCGGGGGAGCATTTTCAAAAGGTTTTGGAAAGATTTCGAGTGTTCTATCAGGATTTGGAAGTAAAATGTTAGTTCCATTTCAAACATTAGGTGGAAAAATAGGAACTTTATTAAGTCCAGTAACTACTGCATTAAGTTCGTTTGGAGGCAAAATCAATGGAGTATTTTCAAATATTACAGGTGCTATTGGGAGAGCCTTTCCTAATGTTACAGCCGGTTTAAGTAAAATTGGAGGAGCATTTGGAGGAGCATTTTCAGGAATAATGGGAAATGTAGGTAATTTTGCATCGAAATTTTTACCTATATTCACAAAAGCATTTGGAATAAGTGCCATTATTGGTGCAGTTGTAGCAGGATTAGGAATGTTACAACAAAATTTTGGAACACAAATTAACAGTATATTACAAAATATGACAGAGAAAGGACCGCAAATAATCGGTAATTTAGTTAATGGGATTACATCAAAAATACCTGAATTGATTTCATTAGGAGGAACATTATTAAATAATTTTCTTCAAACAATAATTGCGAACTTACCGGCTATTATAAGTGGTGGAATACAGATTATTGGAAGTCTAGTAACAGGTATTGCTCAACAATTACCAACTTTAATTCCAACAGTATTACAAGTTATTATGACAATTTTTAATTCTTTAATCGCCAATCTACCAACAATAATACAAGCAGGACTTCAATTATTGGTTAGTTTTATTCAGGGAATAGTAAATGCAATTCCTCAATTGATTGCAATGCTACCTACAATAATAACTACTATTTGTACTGTTATAACAGAACAATTGCCAAATATAATTCAGGCAGGTATTACAATTCTTGTAACTTTAATTCAGGGCTTGGTAGATGCAATCCCACAATTAGTGGCAATGCTACCACAAATAATAAACACAATAATTACAACATTGATTGAAAATTTACCTTTGATTATAGATGCGGGTATTCAAATATTGATTGCTTTAATTGATGGTTTGATTCAAGCAATTCCAATGTTAATTGAAATGTTACCTCAAATTATTTCAACAATTGTAACTGTTTTAGCACAAAATTTACCTAAAATCATTCAAGCAGGTGGAAAAATTATAACATCATTAGTTGCAGGAATAGGTGCTTTATTATGCAAATTAGGAGAGGCAGCAGGAAAAATCATTCAATCAATTTGGAATGTTTTAAAAGAATTACCAGGCAAAGCACTTCAATGGGGTAAAGATATGATTCAGGGCTTTATTGATGGAATTAAGAATATGCTTGGAAATATAGCAGAGGCTGCAAAAAATGTTGGAAATAAAATTAAAGAATTTTTACACTTTTCAAGACCTGACAAAGGACCTTTAAGAGAATATGAAACATGGATGCCTGATATGGTTAAAGGATTGTCTAAAACTTTAACGAAAGCATCTCCAAAACTTTACAATGCAAGTAAGGATTTATCTGAAAAACTTGCAGATGGATTGGATATAAGCAGTATTTACAATAAATTGCAATCCGCTATTTCTTTGGAAACAGGAAATATTTCTACAAAAATTAAATCAAAAGCCTTATTGGATGAAAGTAAAAATCAACCAAAAACAATTCAAAATGATAATGGTGTAAATATAAATAATACTCAAAACTTCTATAATACAACACCAAGTCCTTATGAAGAACAAAAAGAGGCAAAACAACAATTAAGGAGGTTAGCGTATGGGTTATAAATTAGAATTACAATTTAATAGTAATAATAAAACTTTGGAAATGACAAAAGAAACTGATTTTAGAATTATAAGTATAAGTGGATTAGAAGGTAGTTCTTATACAATACACAAAGCAGACTCTAACCAAGATGGAATGGTTGTTACAGGAAAGAAGATTGAGCCAAGAGAAATAATCATAAAAGGAGATATAAAGAAAAATGATAATGAAAATATAAATAGACAAAAGATTATTAGTTTTTTTAATCCTAAACAAACAGGAGAGGTAATTATCAACAGAAATGACATAAGTAGAAAAATACAATACGAAGTTAGTTCTCCTCCTTATTTTACATCAAGCAATCTTTTTGATTATATGACTTTTGAGGTAATTTTAGAATGCCCTGATCCATTATTAAGTAGTGTTAACAATTATGGCAAAAATATTGCTCTTATTACACCACAATTTGCATTTCCACTTATTATTCCCGCAGGAAAAGGTAAAATTGCAGGATATAGGACATATAAAAACGAAGCAATATTAAATAATGATGGAGATACAGAAACAGGATTAGAAATTGTTTTTATTGCTAGTAGAGGGGAAGTTACAAATCCAAAAATTGAATTAAATACAGGAGAATTTATTGAAGTTATTACTCAAATGGCAAGAGGAGATATATTAAAGATAAATACTAACAATAGAAAAAAATCAATAACTTTAAATGGAGAAAATATTATAAATAGAATTAACAGGCAAAGTTCTTTTTTTAATTTAAGAGTTGGAACAAGCACTATAAAATATAGTAGTGAAAAAGGATATGTAAATATTGATGTTAATATCTATTTTTACAAAAAATATATAGGAGTGTAAAATATGGAATTGATAATGTTAGATGAAAATTTTATACCATGTGAGATAATAGATAATTTTTCAAGTTTATCATGGACACGAAGATATTATGATGTAGGAAGTTTTAATTTACAAATAACCATTAGTGATTATATGAAAATTAAAAATGCAAAGTACATTTATAGCAATAGTTTCATAGAAACTGCAAAAATAGAGGCAGTAAACTATATCAATGGAGTAAATGGTATAAATGTTCAATTAAGTGGAAGATTTTTGGAAATATTGTTAAACGATAGAGTAATAAATAATACTCAAAATCTAAATAACACAACAGAAAATAATTGTAGAAATTTGGTTAATAATTTTGCAATAAATCCTAGTGTTTCAAGTAGAAAAATACCAAAAGTTAGATTGGGAGAGGCTCACGGATTAGGAAAGAAATATATAATGCAGGTTACAGGAGAAGAACTGATGACTGAACTATATACACTAGCAAAACAAGATGAATTAAGTATAAGACTTCGTTATGATTTTGTAAATGATGAGATTATTTTTGAAGTATGGCAGGGATTGGATAGGACTGATAAACAAAATACAAATACATTTGCTATATTTAGCAGAAATTTTGAAAATATTTTAGATGATAATTATTCAATGGATTCTACAAAACAAAAAAATTTTGCTTATGTTTATGGAGAAGGCGAAGGAGAGCAAAGATTTTTAATAGAGGTTGATAACACTAATGGAGAAGAAAGAAAAGAACTATATGTTGATGCAAGAGATTTACAACAAGATGATATGACACTAAATGAATATAAAGATGCTTTAAGAAATAGAGGAATTGAAAAATTAAATGAATGTAACAAAGTGGAAACATCTGATTTTCAAATAGATCCATTTTCAAATTTGATTTATGGTAAAGATTTCGATTTAGGAGATTTATGTACCTATAAAAATGAAGAACTAGGAATTTTAATTGATAATAGAATTGTTGAGATTTCCGAAGTTTATGAGAATGGAAAAAAGAAAATAGATGTTATTTTTGGAGATGACTATAATTTGAAAGGAGTGATTGCATAGTGAAAAGTGGATTTTTTAACAGTAATATTACTGGATATGATGATGAAGGAATGCCTATTTTTGATAGAGCACAAGAGGCATCATTTTTTGCAAAATATTTTAGCAGTTTTATAGGCAATGGTATTTATCCAAATCCTTCAACAGGAATGCAGATACTTGAAGATTCAGGAATGAATGTTCAAGTTTCAAATGGATGTTGTTTTATAAATGGATATTTTGGATGGATAGAAGAAATAGAACCTGAAAATTTAACAATACAAGCATCTGAAAATCTACCTAGAATTGATAGAGTTGTTGCTAGACTAAATTTGGTAGAACGATTTATAGAATTAAATGTAAAAAAAGGAATTGCTAGTAGTAATCCAATTGCACCTGATATTGAAAGAAGTATAGATTACTACGAAATTGCATTGGCAGATATCAGAGTTAATGCAAATGTTGGAAAAATAACACAAACCAATATAACTGATTTAAGACTTAATAATAGTCTTTGTGGAATTGTATCAGGAGTTATTGATCAAGTAGATACTACAACTATATTTAATCAATTTAAAGCATGGTATGAAGAAACTACACAACAAGCAAGTACAAATATTGAGGCAATATTAGAGGAATTTCAAAATGGATTTAATGAATGGTTTGAGCATATTAAAGGTCAATTAAGTGAAGATGTAGCAGGCAATTTACAATTACAAATTGATGAAATAGTTGCAGAACAAAATAAATTAAAAGAAATTGTAATGGATGCTATTTCTCCTATTATGACAGAGGCAGGAGAAATATTGGCAACAGAAACAGGAGAATACATTGTTGCAGGAATGTAAAAATAGTTATTTTAATTAAAAATAGGAGGTAAAAGTATGATAAAAAAAATAACTGAATTAACAGAAGGACAGCCACTTAATGAAGATGTAATTCCGTTTGTTGATAATATAAATGGAGAAACAAAAAAAGCATTATTTGGTAGTTTGTCAAATATTATAGTTCCAAATAATGCAGGTGGACACAACTCAATATATAGAGGAAAGAATATTACAGAATATTTTTATGGTAGAGAGACATATAGAGGAAAAACATTTAGTCAAGCAGTTGCTGATGGAACTTTCGATAATATTTTTGTAGGAGATTATATTATTGGAAAAACAAGTAATAAAAAGTATTTAGTTGCTGATTTAGATTATAGATTATATTGTGGAGATACTGAATGTAATACACATCATGTTTTAATTATTCCTGAAAGAATAATGGGAACTGCAAAAATGAATGATACAAATGTAACAACTGGTGCTTATGTAGGTAGTAAAATGTATACAGAATATCTAGCACCATTTAAGGCAGTAATTCAAAATGATTTTGAAAATAATCATATATTAAATCATAAAAATTATTTTGCAAATGCAGTTACAAATGGATATGAAAGTGCAGGAGCATGGGTTGAAAGTAAAATAGAGTTAATGAATGAATGTATGGTGTATGGAAGTAATATATTCCATAACATTTCTAATGGAACTAATATACCAACAAATCATACAATTGATAAATCTCAATTATCAATATTCCAACATAGAAAAGATTTAATTATAGCAAGAAATGATGCAGGAGAAAGATACTGGTATTGGCTAAGAGATGTGGTTTCTTCTTCGTCCTTCGTTCTTGTGTACAACGGCGGTAATACGGACAACCTCGGTGCATCCCTCTCTAACGGTGTTCGCCCTGCTTTCCTAATCTACTAATCAGGCATCAGACAGGGCTTTATGCCCTGTCATATAATATAGTGAACTTCAAAAATAGTTATTTTATTCAATATGAGATGATATAATTATATCGTTAAATTTTGAAAGGAGAAAATAGTATTATAGCAAATGTCAGATGTAAAAAAGAGTGAAAGGAAAGAATCAAAGTTAGAAGTAATACATAATGCATATATGATAAGAATGTCAGTAACAAAAATTGCAGAAAATAATTTTTATATAAGCGAAAGAAAAGTTGAAAATATGATTGCTGAAAAAATAAAAATGTTTCCAGAAGATAATCAAGAAAGAATTAAGGAAAGGACAAAACAATATTTTAGACATCAATTAAATAGAATAACTAATAGAACTCTTGATTTTGCTTGTGGAATAAGTGAACATTTAAGAAAAGCAAATACTATATTTCCAACATATATGATTGAATTCGAAGAAAGAAGATTAGAAATGGACAGGGCAATGGCTTGTTGTAATGCTTTGCAAGATGAATTACAATATGCAGGAGAATGTCTGTATGCTGATTTGAATAAATATATGAATATTGTATTAGAAATTCAAAAAGAATTTAATATGATTAAATCACTCCGACAAACTGATAATAGATTCTTAAAAAATATAAAAAAATAATAATTAGTGGGTAACTTTTGTATGTGGTTTCTTCTTCGAACTTCGCTAATGTGAACAACAACGGTAATACGAACAACAACGGTGCATCCAACTCTAACGGTGTTCGCCCTGATTTCACATCCTATACGGCTTTTGTGGACTAGATTCCATTGTATAGTATTGGGAAAGGAAAGGAAAAGTTGTCCCTTCTGTTTGTAAAAACTGATAAATACTAATCATTATGTATTTGGATAAGTCCAGTAATACTATTAAAGTGATTTTATGAATATTTTTTATGATGCTAATGCAATATATGAGGCAGGAACAAAATCAATAAAAAGTGCACCATTTAAGTATCAAACACAATTATTTGAAATAAATCATTTATTAGAAACTGCTCAAATATTAAAAGATTTAAAAGAGTGGAAATATAAACCAACAAAAGGAAAAAAATTTATAATAAATGAAAGAGGAAAAATAAGACATATAACAACAAATAATATGGTGGATAAGACAATAAATCATTTACTTTGTGATGAAGTTTTAAGCCCTGCTATTTCTCCTTATCTTATTTATGACAATGGAGCAAGTCAAACTAATAAAGGTGTGCATTTTCATAGAAAGAGGTTAGAAATACATTTACATCAATTTTATAGGAAATATAAAAGTAATGAGGGGTACATACTGCTAATAGATTTTAGCGGTTATTATGCAAGTATTCCTCATAATTTGTGTTTACAAAAAATACAATCTTTTTTAAAGAAAACAAATAAAGAAGAAAAAGAAATAACTATGTGGATCCTAAAAAATATATTTGATGTTTTTAATATAGATAATCAAAATGGGAGAGGTGTAGATATAGGAAGTCAGCCATCACAAAATATAGGAATTGCATATCCTTCAAGAATAGACAATTATATAAAAATTGTTAAAAGATGCAAATATTATGGAAGATACACAGATGATAGTTACATCATCCATAAAGATAAAGAATTTCTAAAACAATTACAAAAAGAAATTAAAGTTATTGCTAATAAATTAGGTTTAATAATAAATGATAAAAAAACAAGAATTGTAAAATTATCACAACCTTTTAGAATTCTGCAATTAAGTTATCAATTAACAGAAACAGGAAGAATTATAAGGAGAATAAGTCCAAAAGCAATAACTAGACAAAGAAGAAAGTTAAAAGCATATAAAAGGCTATTAGATAATAATAGACTAAATTATGAAGAAATTGAGAATATATTTAAAAGTTGGATTTCAGGAAATTATAAAAATATGTCTAGGCAACAGATAACTAATATGTCTCAATTATATTATGATTTGTTTAGGAGGAAAATAAAATGGAAAAATCATGGAAAATTACACTATCTGATGGAACAACAATTGAAAACCTTAGATTAAATGGAAATAATTTTGTATCAGAGACAGAAATTAAGAAAGAGATGTTTGATGGAAAATTATTAAAGGTTACAATAGAAGGGATAGAAGATGGTAAAAAAGTTGTTAATGAATATAAAAATATGGAATTAGTGCAAATAGTTCATTATGAAGATGGATATTATTTTGTATTAAGAGAATTATCACAGGAAGAAATAAATATGGCTAAAATACAAGGAAACATCGAATATCTTGCAATGATGACTGATGTAGATTTGGAGGTGTAACGTGAGTAAGAATTTTGAAAAAGTAAAAACATATTACAATAATGGAATATGGAGTAAAGAAAGAGTATATAACGCAGTAGGAAAATGGATAACAAATAAAGAATATAAAGAAATAACAGGAGAAGATTATAAATAGTTAGGAACGATAAATAATCGTTCTATTTTTTTGTAAATTTTACGAGAGAGGAGAAATGTCTAGTGGATGAAAAATATGTTCAAATGATAATCGAAAATAAAGATAGTTGTAAATCAGCACATCATAGATTGGATAAATTAGAAAATGATATTGGCGAAATTAAAGAATTGACAATTGCAGTAAAAGAAATAGCAATGGAAACAAAAGCCAATAGAGAAGATGTTAACAAAATGAATGAAAGATTAGAAAGTATAGAACAAAAACCACAAAAAAAATGGGAAAGTGTTGTAGATACCATTATAAAAACAATAGTAGGAGCAATAGTCGGTGCGATTATTGCTCTTGTTTTAAAATAGGAGGTTTACTATGAAAGAAAAAATTGCAAAATTGATAAATGTTAAGAGCATCGTTACAATAGTTCTAACATTAGTAGTAGCATATAAGGCAATAGTCGGTCAGATGGATATTGAACAAATATATTTAATGATCATTGCTTTTTATTTTGGAACTCAATTTGAAAAAGGAAGTTCCAACAAATCTGAATAATACCGTAAAAAAATTACGGTGTTTATAAAATACTGGAAGAATTATTGTTTTTCTTCCAGTAAATTTTTTTATAAGGAGGTCTTCAAAATGGAAGAAAACAAAGAAATAACTTTAACACCAGAGATGGAACAAGAATTATCAAATGGGAAAGGAGAAGAATAATGGGATTTTCAAGTTTAATTAAAAGTAAAGTTTTAGCATCAGGAAGTAATTACACAAATGGTAGAAAAGGATATAAAGTTTGCAAAATAACTCCTCATCACATGGCAGGTGTATTAAGTGGGGAACAATGTGCAAGAATATTCCAAAATCCAAACAGACAAGCAAGTGCAAATTATTGCATAGGAAATGATGGTGGAATAGTAGGTTGTGTTGATGAAAATAATAGGGCATGGACATCTAGTTCTAGTTGGAATGATTGCCAATCAATCACAATAGAAGTTTCAAACAATAAAACAGGTGGAGATTGGACAATATCAGATGCTGCATGGAATTCCTTAATAAATCTTTGTGTTGACATTTGTAGAAGATATGGTTTCAGATTAAGTTATGATGGAACAAAAAATGGTAGTTTAACAAGACATGATATGTTTGCAAATACAAATTGCCCTGGACCATATTTAAAAAGTAAATTACCAGAATTAGCAAGAATTGTAAATGCTAAATTAGATGGTGGTAATGTTTCAACTCCTAGTCAAAGTTCAGGAAAGAAATCAAACGAAGAAATTGCAAATGAAGTAATTGCAGGACAATGGGGAAATGGAAATGACAGAAAGAACAGATTAGCAAATGCAGGATATGATTACAATACTATTCAAAATATTGTTAATAAAAAATTAAATGGTTCATCTTCAACAACTAAAAATAATACTAAATCAAATGAAACTATTGCACAAGAAGTAATAAATGGTGCTTGGGGTAATGGAGAAGATAGAAAAAATAGATTAACACAAGCAGGATACAATTATAATGTAATACAATCTATTGTTAATCAAAAATTAGGTGCAAAACCTGTTTCTAATAAAAAGTCTAACGAAACCATTGCTGATGAAGTTATAAAAGGATTATGGGGAAATGGTGCAGATAGAAAAGCAAAACTTCAAGCAGCAGGATATAATTATAGTGATATTCAAGCAATAGTAAATAGAAAATTAAAATAATAATAGGAGGGATAAAATCCCTCCTTAAATTTTTTCAATCTTATTTTTTAAATCATTTAAAATATTTAGAGCATCAATTGGATTAGTATTATCAATATCTATTGACTTTATTTTATTGATTATTTTCTTAAATTCAATATTATTAGAATAATCTGTAATAGTTATATCTGTAAGATTATCAATGATACTATATTTTATTTGCATTTTATCAAGTTTTTGGGTATATTTATCTAGTGAAGAAATAGGGAAACCACACTTTGTAATTTCAGGGCTCAAAGATGTGAGTTTTAATCCTAATTTCTCATTTAAAGTGTGTGCATCTTCATTCAGTATGTTATAGAAGATTCCAACTCTGAAAATATATATTGAAGATGCATCTTGCTTTTTTAATTCATTAAATTGATTTAATAATTTACTCACTTCATTTTATCCTTTCTTTTATCTTTTTTTATAACAATTAACTCTCCAATTTCACAATCAAATAGATTTAGCATTTTTTCTAATGTGTCGAAATGAATTGATCTAGTTTCGTTATTCATAAGATGAGATAATGATTGATATCCTCCTTCCATGTTTTTTATAAACCAATATTTACTCTTTTTATTTTTCCTTAGTAGTTCGTTAATTCTAAAATATATCATTTCACACCTCCAATCTTTTTTATATAATTATTTTAGAATAAAGTTAATTTTATTTTAACTATACTAGCATTAAGTGAAATGAGTGATACCTATTGTCTATGTTATATAAATGGTATATAATTGAGAGGGTGGTTATAATGAGAAAAGAAGGATATTCTAGATGTTTAGATATAATAAATAATGTAATAGAAAAAATAAATAATAAAGAGAATATTAAGGATATAAAAAAATATTTAGAAAATGAAAAAAAGGATGTAGAAAAAATTAGAAATAATGTTACTAGTACAAGTTCAGAATATTTGGATAGTTTAATTAGAGATTTAAAATAGTAAAAAGTCGAAAATTGTCGAATTATGTAATACAGATATATCAATGAAAATAGAAGATAATACATAACACCAAGAATAGTTATTTTGTTTAACATAATATGATATAATGTATATAAGAGGTATCTCTATAAAGGAGGTATATTATGAAGAAAGTTAAACAAAACATTTTATTATATATAAGTAGAAAACTAAATTTTAAAAATAAAATATTATTGATGATTTTTAAAAGATATACTATATTTATATATAAGATGGGATTTGATGATGGGTATAATTTTAAAGATTGGCACGGCTGTAATAAGGCTGAAAAAGTAAAGATTAAGAATAATAAATAAATATAATAAAAAATCGTAAAAGCGAATGGAGAGTAGATATGAGAAATATAAAATTAACAATAGAATATGACGGAAAAGAATTCAATCGGATGGCAAAAGCAACCTAATAAATTGAATATTCAAGGTGAAATAGAAAAAGCGATTGGAGAAATTACAGGAGAAGAAATAGATTTAATTGCTTCAGGAAGGACTGATGCAGGAGTTCATAGTTTAGGTCAAACTGCAAATTTTAAAACAAATAGTAATATACCAATTGAAAAAATACCAATAGCAATAAATTCAAAATTGAAAAAAAGTATTGTAATAAAAAGTGCTGAAGAAGTAGAAGAAAGATTTCATAGTAGATATTCTGTAAAATCAAAAAAATATAGATATACAATAAATAATTCACAATATGGAAGTGCTATATATAGAGATATGGAATATCATTTTCCATTTAACTTAGATGTAAATAAAATGCAAGAAGCCTCAAAATATTTTGAAGGTGAACATGATTTTAAAGCATTTAAAGCAAGTGGAACAAGTAGTAAAAGTAGTGTAAGAACAATTTATAAAGCAGAAATTATAAAAAATGAAGATAGAATTTATATAGAACTTACTGGAAATGGATTTTTATATAATATGGTTAGAATAATTTCAGGAACACTTGTTGATGTTGGAACTGGAAAAATCAAACCAGAAGAAATAAAAGATATTATAGAAAGCAAAGAACGTATAAGAGCTGGAAAAACATTACCAGCAAGAGGACTTTGTTTAATGGAAGTTAACTATTAATAGATAGGGGTGGTAAAAATAAAAATAGCTATTCTTTCAGATATTCATGGAAATTGTGTTGCATTAAGAGAAGTAATAAAAGATGCACAAGAAAATAATGTAGATAAATTTTTAGTATTAGGTGATTTAGTTAATGATTTGCCATTTGGAAATGAAACATTGGCAATAGTTAAAGATTTAACTGATATTGTTTTAAAAGGAAATAAAGAACAATATTTAATAGAATATGATACTGAAAAATATAATTGGAAAAATATACAATTTAGAACAGTTAAATTTATGTATAATGAATTAACAAGAGAAAATATTGAATATATAAAAACATTGCCACATAGTATGAGTCTTGAATATGAAGGTGTAAAATTGCTTATTGCGCATGGTTCACCAGAATCAGTTGAAGAACAATTGCATCAAGATTCAAGAGAACAGCTAGATTATTATACACAAAACTTAAATGAAGATGTTTTAATTGTTGGACACACACATGATAAAATGTGGTATGAAAATATAAATGGAAAATTAGTAGTAAATGCAGGATGTTTAGGAGTTTCACCATATTATACAAGTTTAGCAGAATATGTAATATTAGATATAAATAATGGGAAAATAGATAATATAGATTTAAGACATGTAAAATATGATTTAGAAATTATAAAACAAAAAATAATAGAAAGTGGAATACTTTCACATGATAAAGTATTGATGAATCTTTCTTTTTGCGGAATAAATGGAAATGGAATTATAAGACATAAATTTTTTAAAGAAGCTAAAGAATTAATGCTTGAAAGAAGTGGAAAATGGTATAAAGATGATGCAAAAGGAATTTTTACATACTTTAAATTATTTGATGATGATATATGGCTTGGATTGGCTGAAAAATATAAAGACTATTTTGTATTTTAGTAAAAACAGAAAGGATTAACATGAGATTAGATAAATTTTTAAAAGTTAGTAGAGTAATAAAAAGAAGAACTGTTGCAAATGATGCAGCAGATAATGGCAGAATTGCAGTAAATGGAAAAATTGTAAAACCAAGTTATGAAGTAAAAGTAGGAGATATAGTTGAAATAAAATTTGGTGATAAAGTTTCAAGATTTGAAATTTTACAAATTCCAAAAGTACAAGGAAAAGATATGGGAGAAATAATAAAAATATTATAGGAGGCATATATGCCAGATTTTGTTCATTTACATGTTCATAGTGAGTTTAGCTTATTAGATGGAATGTGTAGAGTAAAAGATTTACCAAAGAGAGCAAAAGAGCTTGGAATGAAAGCTATAGCTATTACAGACCATGGTGTTATGTATGGTGCGGTTAATTTTTATAAAGAGTGTATAAATGAAGGAATAAAACCAATTATAGGATGTGAAGTATATGTAGCACCAAGAACTAGATTTGAGAAAGAATCTGGAATTGATGAAAACTATTCACATCTTATTTTGCTTGCTAAAAATAAAATAGGTTATCAAAACCTTATAAAATTAGTCTCATTATCATTTACAGATGGATATTATTATAAACCACGTATAGATCATGACATATTAGAAGAGTATAGTGAAGGATTAATTTGTTTAAGTGCATGTTTAGCAGGTGAAGTTAATAAAGCAATTTTAAAAGATAATATGGAGGAAGCAAAAAGAGTTGCACAATGGCATAAAAATATTTTTGGAGAGGATTATTATTTAGAACTTCAAAACAATGGACTTCCAGAACAAGTAATGGTTAATCAAAAATTAATTACTTTGTCAAGAGAATTAAATATTCCATTAGTTGGGACAAATGATGCTCATTATTTAAAAAAAGAGGATAGTTATAATCATGAAATTTTGCTTTGTATACAAACAGCAAAAAAAATGACTGATCCAGATAGAATGAAATTTAGTACTGATGAATTTTATATAAAATCACCTGAAGAAATGGCAGATTATTTTTCAGCAGTTCCAGAAGCAATTGAAAATACAGTAAAAATTGCTGATAAATGTAATTTTGAATTTGAATTTGGTGTCACAAAGCTTCCAAATTATGATGTTCCAAAAGAATTTAAAACACATGAAGAATATTTTTACAAATTAACTTGGGATGGAATTGAAAAAAGATATGGTAAAGATTATGGTGATGAAATAAAACAAAGAGCAGAATATGAATTAGGAATAATCTCAAAAATGGGATATATTGATTATTATCTTATTGTTTGGGATTATATAAATTATGCTAAATCTGTTGGTATACCAGTAGGACCAGGACGTGGTTCAGGAGCAGGCTCAATTGTTGCATATGCAATAGGAATAACAGATATAGATCCTCTAAAATATAATTTGCTTTTTGAAAGATTTTTAAATCCAGATAGAATTAGTATGCCTGACTTTGATGTTGATTTTTCAGATGAAAGAAGACAAGAAGTTATAGATTATGTTGCAAGAAAATATGGAAGAGACCATGTTTCTCAAATAATTACATTTGGTACAATGTCTGCTAAGAGTGTTATAAGAGATGTTGGAAGAGTTTTAGATGTTCCATATGGAGATGTTGACAAGATTGCTAAAATGATTCCTTTTGAAGTGCATATGACACTTGACAAAGCATTAGAACAAAATAGAGAATTAAAAGATGAATATGAAAATAATGAAACAACAAGAAGAATTATAGACATAGCTAAAGGATTAGAAGGAATGCCAAGAAATGCCTCAACACATGCATGTGGTGTTGTTATTACAAAAAATCCAGTAGATACTTATGTGCCACTATGTACAAATGATGGTAACGTAGTTGCACAATATACAATGGTTTTACTTGAGGAACTTGGACTTTTAAAAATGGACTTTTTGGGGCTTAGAACTTTAAGCGTAATTGCAAACAGTTTAGAATTAATCAAAAAAAATAGAGGAATAGATGTTGTTTTTGATGAAAAAATGGATGATCCAGAAGTATACAGATTATGGCAAGAAGGGAAATCTTTTGGTATATTCCAGTTTGAAAGTGGTGGTATTACCAGTTTCATGAAAGAATTAAAACCTGATTGTTTTGAAGATATTGTTGCAGGAGTTTCTTTATACAGACCAGGACCTATGGATCAAATTCCAAGATATATAAAAGGAAAGTTGAATCCAGGACATAATGAATATACTCACCCAGCATTAGAGCCAATTTTAAATGTAACTTATGGATGTATGGTATATCAAGAGCAAGTTATGCAAATTGTAAGAGATCTAGCAGGGTATTCACTAGGAAGAGCTGATTTAGTTAGACGTGCAATGGGAAAGAAAAAACTTGATGTCATGGCAAAAGAAAGAGAAGTTTTTATACATGGTCAAGTTGATGAAGAAGGAAATGTAATAGTTCCAGGATGTGTTAGAAATGGAATTGATGAGGAATCTGCAAATAAAATATTTGATGAAATGTCAGAATTTGCAAAATATGCTTTTAATAAATCACATGCAGCAGCTTATGCAGTTATATCTTATAGAACAGCTTATTTAAAAGCTTATTATAAAGAAGAATTGATGGCAGCTACTTTAAATAGTTTTTTAGGAAATTTAGATAAAATACCAATTTATATTCAAGATTGTAAAGATATGGGAATTGAGATTTTGAATCCCAATATTAATGAAAGTGAAACCAAATTTACAGTTATAGATAATAAAATTCGTTTTGGACTTGGAACAATTAAGAATGTGGGAATTAGTGCTGTTGACAGTATTGTAAGGGAAAGAGAAAAAAACGGAGCTTATGAAAGTTTTACATCATTTTGTGAGAGAATAAAAGATGAATCTGTTAATAAAAAATGTATAGAAAGTTTAATAAAAGCTGGAGCATTTGACGACTTTGGAAAAACTAGAGCAACACTTTTGGCATCTTTTGAAGCAATTGTTGATACAATCAATAATGAAAGTAGAAATAAAATTGAAAATCAAGTTTCAATGTTTGATTTAATGGAAGATAAACAAGAAAATATAGAAAAACAAAAATACTTATTTATTGAAAAAGAAGAAATGGAAACAAGGGAATTGTTGAGCTTGGAAAAAGAAATGCTTGGTGTGTATATTTCAGGACATCCATTAGATAAATATAGAAAGTCTATTGAAAGACAATCAAATATTTCAACAATAAATATGATGAAGATAAATGAAGAAGTGGAAACTGTTGGTGAAGCTATAAGTTATAAAGATGGACAAAGTGTTAAATTTATTGGAATAATTTCAAAAGTAAAGAAAAAATTCACTAAGAAGAACACAACAATGGCATTTGTAACAGTAGAGGACTTTTTTGGAAGTACAGAAATAATTATTTTTGATGGAGTTTACCAGAAAATGAGTCATATAATTGTTGAAGATAATATAATTTTAATTGAGGGGAGATTGAGTATAAGAGAAGATGAACCAGTAAAAATTGTTGCATCAAGTATAAAAGAATTTTCAGAAGAGGAAAGAGCAGAAGAAAAAAGAAATATTCAACTTACAGGAATTAGAACACTATCGATAAATATAACTAATTTGACAGAAAATGTTAGAGCTCAATTAAAAGGTGCAATAAAATTTTTTACAGGAGATAGAGCAACAGTAAAACTTGAAATCGTAAATAATGAAGAGAAGACAGAGTGTAGAGGTATATTTTTAAATGATAAGATTTATAATGTTTTTGTGGGAATAGTTGGGAAAGAAAATGTGGAACTAAAATAAATTGGTATTTGTGTGAGTAAAAATATAAGTTATATAAATAAAATTGCTCACTCAAATAATAATTTTTTATTGAAATTTGCAATAAAAAAATGTATAATATCTTCATAAATTTTGAAAAGAAAAAAGGAGAAATTTTTTCGATGAGAAAAGAAAATGGTTTGTCAATAATAGCTTTAATTATTATAATAGTTATATTAGCTGTTGTTGCAGTATTTGCATATAATAAATTACAACATTTTGTAGATGATTTTAAAGAAACAGATATAGAATATAATAAAACAGAAATAGTAGAAAAGTTAAATTTATTAGTGAAAGAAAAGTATGTAAAAGATTATAAATATGCTCAAGAAAATAATAAAAATATTGATGAGATTTATGGAACACAGGCAGTAATAAGTTATTTACTTGAAAATAATTATATTGAAGAATTAAAGGATATTGATGATAGAGTTGTTCAAGATGAGTATTACATAAATGCTAATTCATTAAATAGTGATATAGCAACTCAAGTTATTAACGAAAATGGCTCAAATAGTAATGGAACTAAAGTATTTAAAATAAAAAAAATGGATGAAAAGTACACAATATACTTTGTAGATAAATATGGAAATCAAGAAGAAATTGGTGAACTTAATATGAAACCAGAAGTATAAAATAAATGGATATAAAAAGAAAGGGGGAATAATTACGGTTCCCCCTTGTAAAGATTAATAACAGAGTTGGCAAATGCCAATGATACATTAAATTGATTTTTTGATAATTGCCAGAATTGCATAGATAATAAGCAATGCGCCGCCTATATAAAACATAAAATATGTGAGGCCTGAAACGGCACATATCACCAAATATTTGAGTGCAGAATCTACAAAGAAACTGTAGTATGAAACGTGCTGGAATCCCCAATAAAGGCCGTAAAGTATTCCAGACATGATTATAAATACAGTTGCAATGGTGGCGATTTTCTCTTTGTTTAATTTCCGTGAAATGTTCATAATGATTCTCCTAAAATCTTATATAACTATTTGTATAATACGCTTGTATTATATATATAATTTATAAAAAAGTCAAAAGAAAAAATATATAGTATGAAATAAATAGATATAAAAAATGCGAAAGCTCTTTGAGGCAACTCAAAGAGCTTTTTGCTAATTCAATCCATATATATTTTGCTCAATTAATGTGTTTACTCTTTTTACAGTTCTTGGGTTATCAGATTTTTTTGCATTTTCTATAAATTCTGGATGATCAATTAAAAATTGTTTCATTGAACCATCAGGATCTTTTTTGAAATTTATAAGCATTTCTAATTGTTCATTATTTATTATTCCAAGTTCTTTTGCAGTAGTAAATAAAGATTCATCAATTTGTAATAAAGATAAAACTTTAACACCATCATTAGTAAGTGTTTCAGTTCCACCTTGCATTCTGTCTACTGCGAAGATACTCCATACAATATTAGAACCTAAGTTTTTAATTGCTGGAATCCAAGCTCTTGTAAAACTTGCAGATTGATTTAATAAATCTGCTAAATGCAAGAATTTTTTTCCTTTTATTTCAGAAACTGGTTTTGATTCTGAAAAATCAGATGTACTTTCAATTGTTGTTAAATCTTTATATATAGTTACATGAGGTTTTTGTAATAAGTAGGCCATCATATTTGAAAAATACCAATCTCTTCTTTCACCACCAGAAATGTAATCTATTTCATCAACATTAATATTTTTTTCAATGTATGATTTCATTTCATCAATTACATATTTATAAATTTCATTTGTTTCATAATGATTTAAAACTTTTTTGAAAATATGTTCAGGGATATCTGTTTTACTTTCATTTTCTAACTCATTATCAATAAATTCAAGTAATTTTTTTGAATCTTCTTCACTTCCATAAAGATAGTCTGCGTTTATAAAGTAAGGGCCGATTTTTCCTGATGTATACCAAAAAGGATTATTTTCTTCTGCTACTTTAAATGCATGTGTTTCAAAAAGTAATGACATTAATTTACTCATTTTATTACCTCCAATAATTTATTTTATCTAAAATATAATATAGTAAAATTGATAAAATGTCAATAAAAAGAGGTGGCTCAAGTTCTGAGCCACCGAAAGATTTGATAATAGAAGCAGGCAAGTAAGCCTAAAAGAAAAGTGTTTTAGTTGAGAATGATATACATAGCTCCAAACAGGAAATAAATAATGAATCCTAAGAAAATTACTCCTCCTAATGCTACAAAAGATATTACTATGCCAGATAGAGCATAGAACATACCTGATGCCAGCCACAGAGAGGATGATTCCACAGGAAGCGGGACATTGAGTCCATATATCATGCCAACGATAAAACCAACTATTGCAAAAACAACTGCTACGATAGATACTACCTTGTTTAAACTGATGTTTTCAATCCGTTTCATTTTCTCTCCTCCAATAATCTTATATTAATCTTACATAATATATTATAGCATAAATCAAGTAATACTTCAAATTTAGGGAAGCTATATCACTTGAAATTGACATAATACTATGATATAATAATATTTCTAACAAGGAAATTATAGAGTAAATTGGTAGCATACAAAAACACTTTATTTAAGTAAATGAAGGAGATGTTATTATGGATAATAATCGTAATAAAATGCTAGCAAACCAATACTTTTTAAAGCAGATGGAAAATATTTTTGTAGATAGAGGTGTTTATAAAGTTGTAGAAAACTTTTCAGAATATTTGGGGCATAGATATAGAAATAATTGCTATGAATATAGCAGTACAGCTATTATTGGAATGAGACAAGATGATTATTTAGTTCGTGGAAGTCTTACGATTTCATATGATTGGATGTGGGCTGATGGAGGTTATGAACATGGCTGGGTAGAATTTCTATATAATGGAGATGAATATGTTTTTGATTCTAGATGTAAAGGTGTTGTTCCAAAGGATGAATGGTATAGCGAATTTAATCCTCAAAGTATAGTAAAATTTACAAGACAAGATATTTTTAATACTGTTTTTGTTCCAGAAAATATGATTTGCTTAGGAAATTGCGTGTATCAGATAAAAGATATTTATATGGAAAATGATACAGAGAAGATCTTTAATCCGTTTAGAAAGTCAAAAATTTATTTTGTTGGAGAAAAAGTAAATAAATTTATTGCATATAAAGAATTTTGTAATTAATTTATAAAAGCTGAGTGTCAATTAGATGCTCAGTTTTTTTATTCTATAATTTGTTGAAAATTATTTAGTTAAATGATAAAATGAAAAAAATTATTGTGGAGGTAAATATGAATATTTTATTAAAAAACGGAACAGTAGTTGATTATGCAAGTAATACTAATGAAAATTTAGACATTTTAATAGAAAATGATAAAATAAAAAAAATAGAGAAAAATATTGATGTACGAGCAGATAAAGTAATTGATTGTACAGGTTATATTATCATGCCTGGAATGATAGATATGCATTGTCATTTAAGAGAACCAGGTGGAGAACACAAAGAAACTATAGAAACAGGATCAAAAAGCGCTGTTGCTGGTGGATTTACTACTATTTGTCCTATGCCCAATACTAATCCAACACCAGATAGCGCTATTGTTTTAGAACAAATTATAAAAAGAGCAAAAGAAGTTAATTTATGCAATGTATTACCATTTTCAAGTGTAACAAAAGGAGAAAAAGGTCAAGAATTAGTAGATTTTAAAGCACAATTAGAAGCAGGAGCAATTGCATTTTCAGATGATGGAATGCCAGTAGAAAATGCTGCAATGATTAGAGAAGCGATGATTGAAGCTAATAAATTGGGAAGTTTTGTTTCAGAACATTGTGAAGAAAAATCAGTATCAGCAGGTGCGATAAATGCAGGGCCAATAGCAGATCAACTAGAAGTAAAAGGAGTTTTACCAGAAGCAGAAGAAATAATGGCTGCAAGAGATATAGTTATTGCAGAAACAAATAAATTACATACTCATATTTGCCATATAAGCACAAAAACATCAGTTGATATGATAAGAAGTGCAAAAGCAAGAGGCGTAAATGTAACTTGTGAAACTTGCCCACATTATTATAGTTTTACAGTAGAAGAAGTTTTAGAATCTGGTGTTAATGCTAAAATGAATCCTCCACTAAGAGAAGAAAAAGATAGACTTGCAATAATTGAAGGTATAAAAGATGGAACAATTGACGCTATTATAACAGATCATGCGCCACATGCAGAAGAAGAAAAAGAAAGAGGATTAGCAGTAGCTCCAAACGGAATTATTGGATTTGAAACAGCATTAGGTGCAACGGTTACAAATTTAGTAGAACCAGGACATATTTCATATTTAGATATGGTTCGAGTTATGTCATACAATCCTGCTAAATTATTAGGAATAGATAGAGGAGAAATTGCAGAAGGAAAAGTTGCAGACTTAACAATATTTGATCCAAATAGAGAATATGTATTTTTAAAAGATAAAATAGTATCAAAATCAAAAAATACACCTTGGATTGATAAAAAATTAAAAGGTCAAGTAAGATATACAATAGTAAGTGGTAGAGTTGTATATGAAAGATAAAGGAGATAAATATGAAAAATGCAATTGATATATTAATAGATAAAATTAAAGAAACTGGAAATCCTACAGTTATGGGACTAGATCCAAGATATGAAATGTTACCAGAGTGCATAAAATCAAAATATGGTACAGATGTAAAAAGTGTTTGTGAAGGAATTTTAGAATATAATAAAGCTTTAATTGATGCTACTTATGATATAGTTCCTGCAGTAAAGCCACAAATTGCATTTTACGAAATGTTTGGTTTAGAAGGAATGAAATGCTTTAAAGAAACATGTAAATATGCAAAAGAAAGGGAAATGGTTGTTATTGCTGATATAAAAAGAGGTGATATAGGAACAACAGCTGCAGGTTATTCTAATGCTTATTTAGGAAAAACATTAGTTGGAGAAAATGAAGAAAGTTTTTATGATATAGATTTTGTAACAGTAAACCCATATCTTGGAATTGATGGTGTAAAACCATTTATAGATGATTGTAAAAAGTATAATAAAGGGATATTTGTACTTGTAAAAACTTCAAATAAATCTTCTGGAGAATTACAAGATTTAAAATTAGAAGATGGAAGAACTATTTATGAAAAAGTTGCTGAGCTTGTTAATTCTTGGGGAGAAGAACTTATTGGAGAGTATGGATATAGTAGTGTTTCATCTGTAGTTGGAGCTACTTACCCAGTTCAAATAAAAGAACTAAGAGAAATTATGCCAAAATCTTATTTTTTAATTCCTGGCTATGGCGCTCAAGGAGGAAAAACAGAAGATATAGCATTAGGATTTAAAGATGGATTAGGTGGAATTGTAAATGCTTCAAGAAGTTTGATGTGTGCGTATAAATCTGATAGATGGAAAGATACATATTCAGATAGTGAATATGCACAAGCAACAAGAGCAGAAGCAATTAGAATGAGAGATGAATTAAATTCAGCTATAAAATAAAAGGAGCGAGACAAAATGATAGAAATAAAGACAACAAAAAAAGGGGCAGAGCTTATTTCTGTAAAATTGAATGGAATTGAAAAAATGCATGATGGAGAAAAATTTTGGAATAGACACAGCCCTATACTTTTTCCAATTGTAGGAAAATTAAAAGATGGAAAAACTTTGATAGACGGAAATTCATATGAAATGGGACAACATGGATTTGCAAGAGATATGGAATTTGAACAAATTGGAGAAAATTCATATGTTTTAAAATCAAATAAAGAAACATTAAAAAAATTTCCTTTTGAGTTTGAATTATATGTTGCTTATGAAGTAAAAGGAAATAGAGTCATTACTAAATATAAAATAATTAATAAAAGTAATAATTTAATGGTATTTGGTTTGGGTGGACATCCTGCTTATGTATGTGAATATTCAAGCGGAAAATATAGATTAGAATTTCATGATATTGAAGATGATATTGAAATTTATCAATTACAAGATGGATTATTGAAAGAAGAGCCAGAAAAAACAAATAAATTTATTAGAGAAAATAGAATATTTTTAGATAGTAAAACTTTTGAAAATGATGCTATTATTATGAAAAATATAAAATCAAGAAAAGTTTACTTGAAAACAGAAACAAAAAATGTTTTAAGCTTTGAATTTGAACAATTTCCATATTTAGCAATTTGGTCAAAACCTGAAGCACCATTTATTTGTATAGAACCTTGGTTTAATACAGCTGATAAAGTAAACTCTAATGGAATTTTTGAAGAAAAAGAAGATTTAATAGAATTAAAACCAAATCAAAAATTTGAAGCAGAATATAGTGTAAACTTTTTTTAAACCTTGATAAAAGGAGAAATAATCTTTAGAACTAATAGGATTATGATATTAATAGATAAAAATATAAAATAATGGAGGAAATATGGGAGTAAAAGTAAATTGTGAATTATTGAGAAAAAATGAACTTGTAGCTGGAATTTTTAAATATACAGTAAAAGCTCCAGAAATTGCAAAAGAAGCAAAGCCAGGACAATTTTTAGAAATCAAGGTTTCTGAAACAGGTGAACCTTATTTAAGAAGACCTATAAGTATTTTTAATATTGATGGTGAAAATGTAGAATTTATTTTTCAAGTTAAAGGAAGAGGAACAGAGCTTTTAGCGCAAGTAGAAGTAGGAAAATTAATTGATATTATGGGACCTCTTGGAAAAGGAACTTTTAAAGTTCAAGAATATAATAATGTTGCAATTATTGGTGGTGGAATTGGAACATATCCACTTTATGAACTTACAAAAGAATTAAAAGGAAAAGCAAATTTGAATGTATATTTAGGATTTAGAGATAAATCTTTAGTTACATGTGAAAAAGAATTTGAAGAAATAGGTTTAAATAAATTAGTTATAACAACAGATGATGGAAGCTATAAAGAAAAAGGTTTTGCAATTGATTTTATGAAAAAAGATATAGAAGAACATAAAGTTGATATGATATTTGCATGTGGTCCACTTCCTATGCTAAAAGCTGTAAGAAATTACGCAATAGAAAATAGTATTCCTTGTCAAATTTCTTTAGAAGAAAGAATGGGATGTGGAATTGGTGCATGCCTTGGATGTGCAGTTAAAGTGAAAAATGGTGAAGAGACAAGATATGGACATGTTTGCAAAGATGGTCCAGTATTTAATGCATCTGATGTAGAAATATAGTGAGGAGGAAAAATATGAAAACAGAAGTTAATTTATGTGGTATTAAAATGAAAAATCCAGTAACTGTTGCATCAGGTACATTTGGATATGGAAGAGAATTTGCAGAATATATAGACTTAAATAAATTAGGTGGAATAGTAACAAAAGGAACTGCTATAAAACCATGGACTGGTAATCCAGCACCTAGAATTTGTGAAGTTCCAGGGGGAATGTTGAATAGTATAGGATTACAAAATCCAGGAATCGAATATTTCATACAAAATGATTTACCTTGGCTTAGACAATTTGATACTAAAATAATAGTAAATGCAATAGGTCACACTGTTGAAGAATATGTAGAAGTTTGTAGAGTTTTAAATAATTTGGATATAGATGGTGTAGAAATAAATCTTTCTTGTCCAAATGTTAAAGAAGGATGTTTAGCTTTTGGTACAACATATGAAGGTGTAAAAGAAGTTACATCACAAGTAAGAAAAGTATTAACTAACAAACCATTAATAGTAAAATTAACACCAAATGTAACAGATATAACTGCTCCTGCAAAAGGTGCAGAAGATGGAGGGGCAGATGGTGTCTCTGGAATCAATACATTACTTGGAATGAAAATTGATATAGATAAAAGAAGACCAGTTTTAGCAAATAATACTGGTGGATATTCTGGACCAGGAATAAGATCAGTAGGTGTTAGAATGGTATATCAAATGTCAAAAGCAATAAATATTCCAATATTAGGAATGGGTGGAATCATAAATGGTGATGATGCTATAGAATATATGCTTGCAGGAGCAACAGCGGTGTCAATAGGATCTGGAAATTTTGTTGATCCTGAAACAAGCATAAAAACTATTGAAGGAATAGAAAATTATATGAGAAAACATAATGTAGAAGATATTAATTCAATTATTGGAACAGTAGAGATGAATTAATTTTTAAAGGAGAGAAAAATGATAGTAGCAGTAATAGTTCTATTAGTAATAGTGTTTGTTGTACTAGAATTTAATAAATTTGTAGTATTAAAAAATAAAATAAAACAATCAAAATCATCAATTGAAGTTTATTTAAATCAGAGATTTGATTTAATACCAAATTTGGTTGAATGTGTAAAAGGATATGCTAAATATGAAGAGTCTGTATATAGTAATATTGCTAAATTACGTTCAGAATATTCAAATGAAAAAAATAAAAATCTAAAAAAAGCCTCTGAATTGAATTCTAAATGTAATTCATTATTAGCTGTTGGAGAAAACAATCCAAACTTGCAAGCAAGTGAACAATTTGTTAGCTTGCAAAGAAGTTTAGAAAAGATGGAAAGTCAACTTCAGGCTGCAAGGAGAGTATACAATGGTGATGTAACTTTATATAATACATCAATATCAACATTCCCATCAAATATATTTGCATCAATTTTTGGCTTTAAACAAGAGGATTTATTTGAAATTGAAGAATATAAAAAAGAAAATATCAATATAGATTTATAATTGAGAGGATGACAAATGAAAAAAGATTTTGAAGAAATATATACAGAAGTTTATGATGAATGTATAAATAATTTAAAAGAAGTAAGAAATAAATTAGGAAAATTTGTGTCAGGTATATTATTGGTTTTAGTAGTTATAAATGTGATTGTTGGAATAGTAGCTGAGTATAAATCTTTATTAACAATATCAATATCATTATCAGTTTTAGTTTTATTAGTTTTTTTGAAAAATGCACATAAAATATATAGCCAAAAATATAAAGAATTTGTAATTGGAAGTTTAGTAAAAAAATACAATCAAGGACTTTCTTTTGATTCAAAAAGTGGACTTGCAGTAATTGATTATAGAATGTCAAATTTTGATAATACATTTAAAGAATATTACTCAGAAGATAGAATATATGGAACATTAGAAGATGGTACAGTAATACAGTCATCTGAAGTTACAACATATGATGTAAGTCACTATGTAGATTCAAATGGTGAGAATAAAACAAGTAAAACCCAAACTTTTAGAGGATACTATGGGGTAATAAAATTAAGTAAAAATCCAGCATTAGATATAACAATATTAGATGATAATTTTACTAAAAAATATAGTAAAAAAAGAGTTGAGGTTGATTCTTTAGAATTTGAGAAATTTTATGATTGTATAACAAATGATAGAGTACAAGCAATGGAAATTTTTACATCAGATTTAATTGAAAAATATATAGATATTAGAAATGTTAATAAATATTTATTTGAAGTAAAAATAAATAATAATATGCTTTATTTTAGATATAAATGTGGTGATGTATTTGAAGCACCAGCATTTGGCTTAGGATTAAATAAAGATTTTGTTAGAAAATATTACAAATTAATTTTCTATCCATTAGAAGTAATTGAAGAAACAGTTAAGCATATATATTCATATGTTGATACAAAACAATAAAATAGGTATTGATTTATTAGAAAAATTATGTTAATATATAAACATTGATAACAACCGTGAAGAAGAGGAGTAACCAAAAATATCTAGTAAGAGAAAAGAAGTGAATGCGCTGAGAGCTTCTTATAGTAAAGTTGGCGAAGGTAGCTTTGGAGTTGGTATGCTGAAAATTTTTAGTAAGTATATCCGTGTAAGTTACGTTAAAAACTTATAGAGATATTTACAATTTGTAAATAATTAAGGTGGTACCGCGGTAAATCATTCGCCCTTATACGAATTTCGTATAAGGGCTTTTTTGAAGTTAAAATGAAATTTAGGGACGCTCCATAAATTTCATAGAAGGAGGAAAAGTATATGAGTGAAAAACATAAGTTAGCAGACAAATTTAATCCAAAAGATTTTGAAGACAAACTATATGAAGAATGGGAGAAAAAAGGATATTTTAAACCATCAGATGATAAGACAAAAGAACCTTATTGTATAATGATGCCACCACCAAATGTAACTGGTAAGTTGCATATGGGACATGCGCTAGATGATACAATACAAGATGTTTTAATTAGATATAAGAGAATGAGAGGTTATAGAACATTATGGCTTCCAGGTTCTGATCATGCATCTATATCAACTGAAATGAAAGTTGTTCAAAAGCTTGCTAAGGAAGGAAAATCTAAGGCAGATTTGGGAAGAGAGAAATTCTTAGATGAAGCTTGGAGCTGGACAAAAGAGTATGGTGGAATTATTCAAAAACAACAACGTAAACTTGGATGTTCTTGTGATTGGGATAGAAATAGATTTACATTAGATGATGGAATGTCAGATGCCGTTCTTGAGCAATTTATAAAACTTTATGAAAAAGGTTTAATTTATAAAGGAAAAAGAATGGTTAACTGGTGCACAAGTTGTAATACATCAATTTCTGATGCAGAAGTTGAATATAAGGAAGAACCATCTCATTTATGGCATATAAGATATAAGATAACGGGAACTGAAAATGATTATATTGAAGTTGCAACAACAAGACCAGAAACAATGCTTGGAGATACTGCAGTAGCAGTTCACCCAAAAGATGAACGTTATAAAAATTTAGTTGGAAAAACTTGTATACTTCCTATAATGAATAAAGAAATTCCTATTATAGCAGATGAATTTGTAGAAATGGAATTTGGAACTGGTTGTGTAAAAATAACTCCTGCACATGATATGAATGATTATCAAGCTGGTTTACGTCACAATTTGGAATTTATAGAAGTATTTGATGAAAATTTCAAAATGGGAAATTTAGTACCAGAATATAAAGGAATGGATTTGCTAGAGGCAAGACGTGAAATTGTTAAAAAATTAGATGAAATTGGTGCATTAGTTAGAACAGAAGATTATACACATAATGTAGCAAAATGTGAAAGATGTAAAAATACAATTGAACCAAAAGTTTCAGAACAATGGTTTGTAAGTATGAAAGATTTAGCAAAACGTGCTGCAGACTCAGTAAGAAATGGAGAAACAAAATTTGTTCCTCAAAGATATGAAAAACAATATTTTCATTGGTTAGATAATATACAAGATTGGTGTATATCTCGTCAATTATGGTGGGGACATAGAATACCAGCTTATACTTGTGATGAATGCGGACATATTAATGTTTCAAAAATAGCACCTGAAAAATGTGAAAAATGCGGAAGCACAAAATTAACTCAAGATCCAGACACTTTAGATACATGGTTTAGTTCTGCATTATGGCCATTTTCAACTTTAGGTTGGCCAAATAAAGAATCTGAAGATTACAAAGATTTTTATCCAACACAAACATTAGTTACAGGATTTGATATTATAACATTCTGGATTTCAAGAATGATGACACAAGGACTAGAATTCACAGATGAAGTACCATTTAAAGACGTTTTAGTTCATGGCATTGTAAGAGATAGTCAAGGAAGAAAAATGTCAAAAACGTTAGGAAACGGTATAGATCCACTTGATGTTATAGATCAATATGGAACTGATAGTTTAAGATTTTCATTACTTTCAGGAACAACAATGGGAAATGATATTAGATTTATGCCTGAAAAATTAGAACAAGCTTCAAATTTTGCAAATAAGATTTGGAATGCAGCAAAATTTATTACTATGAACTTAGCTTCTGATGAAGATATTATTAAGTTCTCAGATAAAGTATATGATAAAGAAAGTAAAAAATATCGTTTAGAATTACTAAAAATTGAAGATAGATGGATAATAAATAAATTAGATAAAGTAATTGCTGATGTTACAAAAAATATTGAAAATTATGATTTAGGAATTGCACTTGACAAGATATATAATTTTATTTGGAATGAATTTTGCGATTGGTATATTGAAATGGTAAAACCAAGATTATATAGCGAAAATTCTGATGAAAAAGTTACAGTATGTTTTGTGCTAGATTATATTTTTGGAGTTTCTTTAAAATTGCTACATCCATTTATGCCATTTGTTACATCAGAAATTTATAGTAAGTTGGTAGAATATAATAATAAAGCATTAATGATTAGTAAATGGCCAACTGCAAAAGAAGAATTCGAATTTGATTCTGATGAAACAGTTGTAGAAAAATTAAAGAAATTAATTGTTGAAATAAGAAATATAAGAACAAAAATGAATGTTCATCCATCAAAGAAATCAAAACTATTAATTATATCAAGTAATTTAGATAATGAAATAAAACAATCAGAAGAATTTTTATCAAAACTTGGATTTGCAAATGAAATAGTTATAGTAAAAGATGAATTAGAAGTACCACAAAACGCAGTTTCAATAGTTATTGATGAATTAAAAGTATATATTCCATTTGAAGAATTAGTTGATATTGAAGAAGAAAGAAAAAGATTAGAAGGCGAAAAAACAAAACTTGAAGCAGAGGTTTTAAGAGGAGAGAAAATGCTTTCAAATCCAGGATTTGTTAATAAAGCACCAGAAGCAAAAGTTAATGAAGAAAAAGCAAAACTTGAAAATTATAAGCAAATGCTTGCAAATGTAGAAGAGAGATTAAATTCATTAAAATAATAAATAAAATTGGGGGCAAGAAAGGAGTATTTATGCTTGAGCTTGTTCTCAATTTTTTATTTCCCCAAAGCTGTATAATTTGTGGAAAACTTTGTAGTAATTATATTTGTAATAAATGTGAAAAAAGATTTGATAAATATAAAAAATTTAATATTATAGATAATGAGAAATTAATTAAAGATAAAATAGGAATTTCAAATGTAAATTTAAAACAAAAGTATTATTTAATAGATAATCAAAAAATATATTGGGAAAAAATGATGTATTGTTTTGATTATAAAAATATTATAAGAAAGTATATGTTACAATATAAATTTTTTGAAAAAGCATATTTGTCAAGCTTTTTTGCTTATGAAATGCTAAATAATAAAAAACTTAATGAAATTTTTAAAAGTTATGATATAATAATTCCAGTTCCGATGGACAAAATAAAGAGGTCTAAAAGAGGATATAATCAAACAGAGTTAATAACAAATATAATTTCAAAATCAAGTAATATATTATCAGGTAATGAAATTATACAAAAGGTAAAAAGCACCAAAACACAAAGTACATTAAAAAAAGAAGAAAGAAAAAATAATATAAAAAATGTATATGTTGTAAAACAAAGTGTAAAGGGAAAAAATATAATTTTATTTGATGATATATATACAACTGGAGCAACAATAAATGAAATATCTAAAAAATTAAAAGAAGCTGGCGCACAAAGAATTTTTGTTTTGATACTTGCAAAAGATTAATAAATGGAGGAATAGATGGAAGATTTAGTAGAAAGCATCTTAGATTATGTAAGAGCAGACTATACTGATTATGCAATAATGATAAATGGAGAATGGGGAAGTGGAAAAACTTATTTTTGGAATAATAAAATAAGAAATAAGATTGACTCATTAACATTTAATGGAAAAAAATATACAACAATATATATGTCTTTATATGGGATTTCAAATTTAGAGGAAATAAGTAAAAAAATATATATTGAAACTACACAATTAATGGACAAGAATATGAAGAAATATATGGAGTCACATGATAAAACATCTATACCAGAATATGCTAAAACAGGTCTTGACATGGCACATTTTTTTGGTGCTTCTCAAAAAGATGGAAAAATAGATTATGGAAAATTTTTTGCAACAGATGATAAAGTATTATGCTTTGATGATTTAGAAAGAGCCAATGTAGATGTTATAGATATTTTAGGATATATAAATAACTTTGTTGAACATGATCACATAAAAACAATTATTATATGTAATGAAAAAGAACTTGCTACAAAGTTAAAAAGTTCGAATTTAGAAATGAAAACATTTATTGCAACATATCTTTTAGATAAAGAGGGAAGTTTGCTTTCAACTGATAAACCAATGGTTGAAAAAATTGCTGAAAAGATAGAATATGTATTTGACAAAGCAAATGATTATGAAAGAATAAAAGAAAAATTGATTGGGGAAACTTTTGAATATGCTCCAAAATTTAATTACATAATAAATGGTCTTTTAATGAGATATGAAGGAAATGCAGAATTAATTAGATTTTTAAGAGAACATACAAATTTAATTACAAATACATTTATAAAATCAGGAACAAGAAACCTTAGAATTTTAAAACATGCTTTAAATGATTTTCAAAAAATTTTTGAAACAGTAAATAAATTTTATCCTAATACAAATATAAGAGTATTACAAACAATGCTTATTTTTACAATAGCTGTTTCTTTTGAAATTAAGGCAGGAAAAATAACAAAAGATAAGTTTGTCAATATCAATACAAATGAAGAATATAAATCTATATTAGTATCTTCAAGAGTTTTAATGGATAATAGACAATTTTATATAAAAGAGTTTGATAATAATTATTACTTTAATTTTAAATCTGAATATAGATTTTTCAAATTTATTGAAGTATATGTTAGAACAAGAATTTTTGATATGAAAATTTTCAAAAATGATATGGAAAGGATAATTCAAACAATTGATACAGAAAAACTACCTGGATATAAGAGACTTCTTACAGAAGAATATTGGAAAATTGCAGATGATCAATTTCCTTTTGTTATTGAAGAAGTTGTTGAAAATGTTAGAAAAGGTGAATTGCAATTAATAGATATTGTAAAACTATTTGCATATTTTAGTTATTTTTCAAGAAGAAATTTAATTGCATATGATATGCAAACAATAAAAAATATTTTTATTGATGGAATGAATTTAGTAGAAAATAAATCCGAATATTGTAGTAATATAGATGAAGAACTTTCAAGAATTGGAATAGATGTAGGGGAAGATATGAATGAAGTTCTAAATCATTTTCATGAAATAAATAGAAATTTAAGAGTAAAGATGTACAAAAATAAAGCAGAAGAAATATTCAAATGCATTCCTATGAAAATGGAAACTTTTTATGAGAAATTTACAGAAGAATATATGGGAAAACCATTGCTTAAATATTATGATACTTATAAAATGATTCAAAGAATCACTTGTGCAAGTAATGAAGATATAATGAGGATAAAAGAAATGCTTATTGATAGAGCAAAAAAATACAAAAAAGAACTTGAATCAGAATTACCATTTATTATTACATTAAAAAGTGCATTAGAGCTACATTGTAAAGGTAAAAACAATAGTATTAAAATTGTTATGCTTAAAGAGTTTGCAAATGATCTGCAAATAATAATAGATCTTTACAAAGATATGCCTCCAAAGAAAACTTATAGAAAAGCAAAAATTAGAAAGGAAGTTAATGAAGATGTTTAAAATAGGATGTCATTTATCAGCATCTAAAGGATATACAGATATGGCAGAAGTAAGCCACCAAATAGGAGCAAATACTTTTCAATTTTTTACTAGAAATCCAAGAGGTGGAAAAGCGAAAGATATAAATGAAGAAGATATAAAAAAATTTCACGAAAAAGCCAAAGAATATGGAATTGAAGTAATTCTTGCACATGCACCATATACATTAAATTGTGCTTCAAAAGATGAAAATATAAGAAGATTTGCAAAAGAAACAATGGCAGATGATTTAAAAAGAATGGAATATACACCAAATAATTTGTATAATTTTCATCCAGGAAGTCATGTTGGTCAAGGCGAAGACGTTGGAATTAAATATATAATAGAAATTCTAAATGAAGTAATAACAGAAGAACAAACAACAACTGTATTACTAGAGACAATGGCTGGAAAAGGTTCGGAGATAGGAAGAAATTTTGAAGAATTAAAACAAATAATTGATGGTGTTAAATTAAAAGACAAAATTGGTGTTTGTTTAGATACATGCCATGTGAGTGATGCTGGATATGATATTATAAATAATTTAGATGGCGTTTTAGATGAATTTGATAAAATTATAGGACTTGACAAGCTAAAAGCAATTCATATAAATGATAGTAAAAATCCAATAGGGGCTCATAAAGATAGACATGAAAAAATAGGAGAAGGAACAATTGGAATTAAAAGTTTTGAAAGAATTATTAATCATCCAAAGCTTTGTAATCTACCATTTTTCCTAGAAACTCCAAACGAATTAGAGGGGTATCAAAAAGAAATTGAAATTTTAAGAAATTTATATAAAAATTAATAATTTTTTAATTAATTTTTAAGTTAAATTTAAGAATTATCGTATAAAATGTTCTTATACCAAAGAGAGAGGAGAGATGCGATGATTCTTTTTATTTAGAAAATAATGAAAATTATTTAGTAAAATCCCCAAATTAAAATATATTTATAAAAAGACGGCTAATTAAAATTTAGTCGTCTTTTTTAATATATGATATTAGCTAAAAATAGATTTTGGAGTAAAATATGAGATTAACCAAAGAAAATGAAAACTTGAATTTGCCAGAGTATATTAAATTTGGACTAGAATTGGAAGTAGAAAATTTAGATCAAAGACGAGTTATCAGTAAAATTAAAGATAAAAAATGGAAAGCAGAAGTTGATTCTTCTTTAACAGATGGTGGAACTGAATGTGTTTCACCAGTATTACAAGAAAAAGAAGATAGTTCTGTTTGGGAAGAAATAGGTCAGATATGCCAATCTATAAAAGAATCACCAAGAGATAAAGAAAGAGAGGCATATACTGATCATACTTGTGGAGGTCATATACATTTTGATTCAGGGATATTTAGAAAAAATCCAGAAGTAATGAAAAATTTTTTGAAATTATGGGCAGAATCAGAAGAACTTGTTTATAAAATGTGTAATGAAAAAGGTGATGTAATAAGAAGCTCAGCTCTGCAACAGTCAGATACTAAACTTATTGATTGTGCTAAAGCAGTTTTAAAAAATCCATTACCAAAAGATAGAAATATTAGTAGTATTAAAGATTGTATTAAATTGTGTGCACAAACTGGAAAAAACATGATAACGAATATGGTTAATGCAGAAAGAAAATTAAATGTTGTTTTAGTTAAGCATTTGAGTGGTAGAAATGGAATGGCATATCCAAGAGGATTGAAAATACAAAAACAATTAGAAAATGGAAAATTAAAAATAGCCAAGCCAAGAAAAAGAACTGTATTTAGAGAAATGTTAGCTAAACACAAATTAGATGTTCAAAGATATTCAGGTTTAAATTTATCAAATATGGGATCTAAATAAAAAGATACTACTAATAAGGAGGATGTGGCATTTGAACATTGATGAAAAAGAATATAAAATTGCATTTTCAGAAGTAAGTGATATTCTGTATTTTACAGATACAGATGTAGTTTCACAAATTCCTAAAAATTTTATAAGATTTATAAGAGAAAACAAAGATGAAAATTATATTTCAAAAATAAATCCATATATGTCTTTAGAAGAACAAGATGTGTCAAGCAAGGCAAGAGCAATTATTGCTCTTATATATAGAAGTTATATTGCAATTGACGAAGAAAAAAAGGAATTTGAATTAAAAGATAAAAAAGAATTAGAAAAAATTGAAAATGAAAAAATAGAAAAATACAATCCAGATGAAATTTTTAAAAACATAAAAAATGAAATTGAAATAGAAGAAATTCATACAGAAAGTGTAGAAGAAGACTTAAGTATAGAGAAATCTTTGGCATTAGTTAATAAAAATATTTTTATGAAAATCTTTATAGAAATAAAATATTTTTAAAAAAAAATATTAAATAAATAAAAAATAAAAATATGTATAAAATTTTCCTAATTTGTCATAATAAAAGTATAAATACAAATATAAGGAGGATTTTATGAAAGCAACAGGCGTTGTAAGAAGAATTGATGATTTAGGTAGACTTGTTATCCCAAAAGAAATTAGAAAAGTTCATCACATAAAAGAAGGCGATCCATTAGAGATTTTTACAGACAAGGAAGGAGAAATAATTTTAAAAAAATATTCTCCAATTGGCGAACTAACAGAATTTGCTAGCACATATGCAGATACAATTTCAAAAACAACAGGTCATATTGCATGTATTACAGATAAAGATACTGTAATTGCCGTTTCTGGTGGTCAAAAGAAAGACTTTTTAGAAAAGGGATTAAGTAAAGAATTAGAAGAAGTAATTGAAAATAAAGAAGTATTCAAAAGTAAAGAAAACAATGAAATTGCAATACCAATAACTCAAAATGAAGGAAGAGAAAGAATATATAATGCACAAGTAATATACCCAATAATCTCTGATGGAGATGTTATTGGAAGTGTTATACTTTTAGCAAAAGAACCATCAAAGAAAATGGGAGATGTGGAAGATAAAGTAGCTCAATCTGCAGCAGGTTTCCTAGGAAATCATTTAGAAATTTAGACTTGACAAAGTAGATTTTTTAAAAGAAAAATAAATTGTATTTGTCAAGAGTGATATGTATATAATAAAAAGCCTAATCACCTAGTAGATTGGGCTTTTAATTGATTAAAGTTGTATTCTATTTGTATTATTATTGTAATATAAAATTTATAGTAAATTTTGGAATAAAGTGTTAAAATATTATTAATAATTAGAGTTGAAAAATAATCATTAGATTATTTTGAGGGGGAATTTGATATGAGTACAAAAAATATTAAAGAATTAGAAAATTTAGCAAAAGGTGGAGATGTTGGAGCAATTTATGAATTAGGACAAAGATACTTTTATGGAGTAGGAGTTGGATTAGATTATGGAAAAGCTAAAGGATATTTTGAAGTAGCTGCTGAGAGAGGTTCTTCAGGTTCTAATTATTTCTTAGGAAAAATTTATTATAATGGTAATGGAGTTCAAACAGACCATTTAAAAGCAAAAGAGTATTTCGAAAAATCAGCAAATGCAGATAATACATTTTCTAAATATTATTTAGGAAAATTATATTACTGGGGTGATGGAGTTGAGAAAAATAACGAAAAAGCTGAAGAATATAAAAAAGTAGTATTAGGAAAACCAATATATGGAAATCAAGATGCAGGACTTGAAGAATTTTATAGTATAGTTGATTTTGAAGGTAGAACAAAAGAATATGTTGGAGAATTACAAAATAAAGTACTGTTAGAATATAAAAATTTATTTGGAAAAGAAATTTAAGTTTATTAAGGATGCTAGATATAGATTCTAGCATCTTTTTTTGAAGTTTAGTGAAATTTTTCGAGCGTCCCTAAATTTCACTTGAAAATAATGCAATTTTGTAATATAATCTTAAAAGTTATTTTATAAATAAAGGGAGAAGCTTATGAAAGCAATTGAAATACGAAATAAATATTTAAACTTTTTTAAAAATCATGGACATAGTGTAATTCCTTCAGCACCAGTAATTCCTGAAAATGATCCTTCAGTTTTATTTACAACAGCTGGTATGCAACCACTAGTTCCATATCTTTTAGGACAAAAACATCCATCAGGAACAAGATTAACAGATTTTCAAAAATGTGTTAGAACAAACGATATTGATGAAGTAGGAGATAATCGTCATTTAACATATTTTGAAATGCTTGGTAACTGGTCACTTGGAGACTATTTTAAAGAAGAATCAATAGCAATGAGTTATGAATTTTTAACAAAAGAATTAGAAATTCCAGCTGAAAAATTATCTGTTACATGTTTTGCTGGTGATGAAGATTGTGGAAAAGATGAAGTAGCATATGAAGCATGGAAAAAAGCAGGTATTCCAGATGAAAGAATTTATTTCTTTGGAAAAGATGATAACTGGTGGATAGCAGGAGAAGAAGGACCTTGCGGACCAGATACAGAAATGTTTTATGATACAGGAAAACCAAAGTGTTCAGAAGTATGTAATCCTTCTTGCGGGTGCGGAAAATATGTGGAAATTTGGAACAATGTTTTCATGGAATTTTATAAAGATAAAAATGGATATTCTAAATTGAAACAACAAAATGTTGATACAGGTTTAGGATTAGAGAGAATGACAATGCTTTTACAAGGAAAAGAAACACCATTTGAAATAGAATTATTTGCTCCTGTAATGGATAAGCTAGTTCAATTACAAAAAGTAGATAATATTCAAAGTAGAAGAATTGTTGCAGAACATTTACGTTCAAGCATGATGATAATAAATGATGGTGGTAGACCAAGTAATGTTGATAGAGGATATATTTTAAGAAGATTACTTCGTAGAATGACAAGACATTTAAATAAACTTGAAATAGATTTAGATAAATTACCAGAAATTATTGATACATCAATAGAAGCTTTAAAAGAACTATATCCAGAATTAAAGCAAAATGAAGACGTGATTAAAAATGTAATTATAGAAGAAAAAAATAAATTTGTAAAAACATTACAAAATGGTGAAAGAGAATTTGAAAAAGTTGCAAATAGAACTAGAAATGCAGGAAAAAAAGTTTTAGATACAGAAGCTGTATTTAATCTTTATGAAACATATGGATTTCCACCAGAAATGACAGAAGAGCTTGCAAAAGAAGAAGGGTTGGAAGTTGATATGTCTGATTATCAAAAATTATTTAAAGAACATCAAGAAAAATCAAGATTAGGAAGTGAGCAAAAGTTCAAAGGTGGTTTAGCTTCAACAGGAGAAATGGAAACAAAGTATCACACAGCAACACATCTTTTAAATGCAGCTTTAAAAGTAGTTTTAGGAGAGCATGTACATCAAAAGGGAAGTAATATAACATCAGAAAGAATGAGATTTGACTTTTCACATGGTGCTAAAATGACAGATGAAGAAAAACAAAAAGTTGAAGATTTAATAAATGAGTATATAGCTCAAGATATTCCAGTTGAAAGAATGGAAATGAAAAAAGAAGAAGCTTTAAATATGGGAGCAGAAGCAATGTTTTTAGATAAATATGGAGATATTGTTACTGTATATAAAATTGGAGATGTATCAATAGAACTATGTGGTGGACCTCATGTTGAATGTACTGGAAAATTAGGACACTTCAAAATTAAGAAAGAAGAAGCATCATCTTCAGGAGTAAGAAGAATAAAAGCAATATTAGAATAAAATATGAAAAATCTTCAGTTTGGTACTGAAGATTTTTTACATAAGTAGGATAAAAATATATAGATTATAAATATATCAAATTTCTTGATTTAAAAATGCTTATATGGTATAATATAGTTATGAAATTATGTAAATTTAAAAGATGGGAGGCATAGAAACATGTCCAAATTTAGTAATATATTAACAATGATTCTAGTAGTATTAATAGTTGCAATATTAGGTGTTGTAGGATATTTTGCATATGATACATTAAATGCAAAGAAAATAGATAATAATGCGCAATCAGCATTAGATGAATTTGAAAATGCTACTAAGGTAGTAAAGAAAAAAGTTAACAAGAATGATCAAAATGAAGTGTCAAATGAAACAAGTTCTTCGTTAGAAGATATTGCAAATCAATTAGCAACAGATGAAGAAAATAAAAGAGCAGAGGAAGAGAAAAATAAGGAAGAAAAAGAACCAGAAGTTGCATATTATGAAGGTTATGAAATAAAAGGGAAAATAGAAATTCCTGCAACAAAGGTTAATTATCCAGTACTTGAATCTGTAACAAAGAAATCTTTGGAAATTGCTGTAGGTATAGCATATGGACCTGGTCTAAACGAAGTAGGAAATACTTCAATTTATGGACATAACTATAGAAATGGAACATTTTTCTCAAATAATAAAAAATTAAAAAATGGAGATGAAATAAAAATCACTGATCAAAAAGGTGAAGAAGTTACATACATAATTTATAAGATTTATGAGACAGATGCAAATGATGCTACATACATGACAAGAGATACACAAGGAAGAAGAGAAATCTCACTACAAACTTGTACAGATGATAGTAAAGCAAGAATTATTATATGGGCAGCTGAAAAAGGTTCAGAAGTACCACAACAATAAAATTGGATTAAAAGACTTGTACTTAAATGGTATAAGTCTTTTTTGATTTTAGTAAAAAGTGCTTGACAAACTATGAAATTTGTTTTAAAATATAAGAGCGTTGTGAGAAATCACCATAATATGGTGGATGTAGCGTAGTTGGTTAACGCGTCAGTTTGTGGCACTGAAGACCGTGGGTTCGAGTCCCATCTTCCACCCCACTAATTATATATATATTGGGCTGTAGCCAAGCGGTAAGGCACCAGACTTTGACTCTGGCATTTCGGTAGTTCGAATCTACCCAGCCCAGCCAAAAAAGACAGATTGAAAAATCTGTCTTTTTCTTTTGTAGCAAGACTTACAAGGATTTTTGACTCAAAAACCTTATTAAACTCATAAAAATGGGACTTTATGACACGTATGCCTTGATATTAGTGCGTTTCATTGTTGAAATTTATCGCTCATTTGTGCTTGATTTTATTCATTTGGGACTACGTGGTACTACAAAATTGAAAAATGTAGTCCCTTGATATATAAGGATTACAGGAGATTATATTTCAATATCAGGAAATTTTAGATTTTTATCTTCATTATTTAATAACAATGATTCTTTTTGATTTTCGGTTTTCATTATTAAGTTATTTTTTGCATAATATTGAGATACTTTATAAATTTCATCTTCTTTAAACTTATTTAAGACAGATGTATAAGTATTTAAAGTTACTTTTATATCTTTATGTCCCATTAATCTTTGAAGAACAACAGGAGGCATACCTGCTTCAATACATCTTGTCCCATAAGTATGTCTTAAAACATGAGTTGCTAAATTGGGTTTAAATATATTTAGATTACTACAAATTCTCTTGAATATCGCATTTGCTCCACAATGATTTAGTGGGTGATTTTTATAAAATAATAAATTATGATCATTTTTATCTGCTTTAGGTAGTTGCTCTTTTATATATGGAAGTAAAAAATCAGGGATAGGTAAATCCCTGATTCCAGCTTCATTTTTTGTTTTATCTCCTATAATTGTATATCCATATTTATCAATTGTCATAGTTTTATTTATATGTAGAATATTTTTATCTAAATCAAAATCACTTTTCTTTAAAGATAAAGCTTCACTAATTCTTAATCCCATATACATTTGTATTAAAAATACGTTTTTTAAAGGTTCTTTTTCTAATGATACACTCATAAGATAAGTACTTAATTTTTGTTGTTCATCAACAGTTAAAGATTCAATTAGTTTAGCACTTTTTTTACTTCTTGGCTTTATTACTAAATCACATGGATTATCATCTATAAATTTTCTCTTGTATGCTAAATCCATATTTTTTTCTATTAATTGATATGTATGGTCTCTAGTTGAAGCACTATAATTATCATTCAAGAAATTTAAGAAATTTTGAATATCTTTATAAGTTATGTCTTGAATATTTTTATTTCCTAGACCATATTTTTCAATTCTTTTTATATCATAATCTAGTTTATGATATTGAGCTTCTCCAATAATGTTTGCATTAAATTTATCTTCACGCATTAACTTTATTAAATCTACTAAACTTAAACCAACATCTTGAATAGTTTTTGAATTATCCATTTCATATCTCTGTTCTGCAAGTTTGCTATAAGCTTCTTCTTTACTTTTACATGAAAAAGATTTTTTTGATTTTGTACCATTATCATTAATTATTCTAAATTGGGCAACCCATTTACCATTTCTTTTATCTTGATAAACAGAACCTTGTCCTACCATTTTAGGCATTAGAATCACCTCCGAGATTACTACTTATTGTTAAATTTTTATTGTACTTTTCATATTTCCACGCATAATAAGAAAGAACCATAACAACTTTTGTTTTTCCAACTGTTACAGAGGGAAAATCCTTTTCATTAAATAATTCGTAAGCTCTAGTCATTCCAATTTTCAAATCTTTTGCAACATCATAAACAGTCATATTAGAAAATGCGTCTCTATGTGATTTTGCTATATAATGCATAATTAATTTAATTTTTAATTCTTCATTCATTTTTTTACCTCACTATTTATAAATTTTGTGTATAAAAAAGAGGCTACTGTTAATAGCCTCAATAGTTTAAATTTATTTATTTTTCATAATCTTCTAAATATCTTTTCTTTATATGTTCAACTGATTCAAATATGCAATTTTCCAAATCTGTACTAAATGGGGAATCATATTTAAGCCAGTCATCATAAATTGTATTTAAAATATCTTTTGTATTGTAGAGTGATTCTAAATCGTTGATACTTAATTGTGTTGATATTTCTAAAATAAAGTTTTTAATCTCTTCTTTAATAGTTGTTTGATATGAATGTTCAAAAATCTCATTTTTACTATCTTTTAAAAGTTCAGTTTTATAATTTTTAAGTTCTGTACTTAATTTATTTTCTAATTTAGGTTGAATTTCTTTTTTACTTTTATTCATATAAACACCACCTTAAGATTCAAAATCTTTCTCGTTATAATCTTCTGCAAGATGTTCATTAGAATCATTATCTAATTTTGTTAAAAATTCGCTTTCGTAATCATTAATGAAATCTAATAATTCTTTTTTTGGTGTTGCCATTATTACATAATGATTATCTGGAGAGTATTCATCTAAATCTTTTTTAGAATATTTAAGGGATTTTTCATTTATTATGGGGGTTACGTTTTTTATTTGTTCATCAGTTAATGATTTAAAATCAGCATTTTCAAAGTCATTTCCAACTACAAAATAATCTCCTGCGATATAATCCATATCAAATAGAGTATTAGGTGGTAAATCTAAAAGTTTTCCTTCTTCATTGCATATAATTAAAGTATCATCTGTAAAATCAATAACTTCAATTAAACCACCAACAATTTGTTGTTTTGCTTTTAAAGTATTATCTATAAATTTAATTTCGGGTTCATAACCAACTTTTTTTAATAATATTTTCAATTTTTCTTTTTTCATTTTTTGCTCCTTTTAATTTTTTTCTAAAATAGTTTTGCTAGTATCATTAGGTAGTATAGTTGAATTGCTTTTTTCTTCAACATATATATTTTCTGTATCTGTAATTCTAGTTTTAATTCGTATTTTTTCAAAAATGTCTTGTGTAATATTTGTATTATCTTTAGCAAGTAATTTTATTTTGTCACCAACTGTGTTATAGGCAATGCAGTCTGTAATATAGTTATTGTGTTTTAATTCACAAGCTTTTAAAAATACTTTTTTACTGGTAGTAGTAATATAGGCTTTTGTAGAACCAGTTAATAATGCTTGATTTTTAATATAACCACCAAGTTGCTCATAATTCATATTCATAAAGCAATTAGGTAATTCTTGAATAAGTCTAATTTTGTTATTACAACTACAAAGAATGAGCATAGAGTAATTTTCGGAATGCTTAACATCATACATTAGCCTTGCTAAATCATTTCTACTATTGATTTTATAGTCCATAATTGGATTTCTTTTACATTCTCTATCAACAGTAATTTTTGATTCTGAAGTAATTGGAATGTTATCGCATACATTAATTTTTCCATTTTGAATATCTATCCAAGAAAATGTGCCATGGTCTACAATAACATGACCTAGAAAGCCATTAACAGTATTAGCTAATTGCTTTGTAAGTTGAATGTCAGGCTGTGAGGCTTTTGCATTTCCACTTGGGTGATTATGCATTAAATAATAGCCATTTGCTCCTAGTCTAAACATACGATTAATCATTTCAATACAACCTCTAGTAAAATCTTGAGAGTTCATGCCATTAGTTTTATAATTAAACACATTGCATACATTCGGCATTCTTGAAGTAGTAGATTCATAACCTACAATTTTGTTATCACACATATAGATAATTCTAAAAGTTTCATAAACAGGATTTCTAAATGTGTAAGCAACTTTTACTAGGTCAGTTGAGTTATTGATTTCAATATTTCTTAAATCAATATATTTTTTAGGAATAGGAAGCTTTGAGATAGCACAGAATAATTCATTAATTTTATTCATTGTTTTAAGCCTCCTTTATCATATTAAAGAATAAGTAATCGATAATATCTTCTTCAAGTTCTTTAACCTCAATAATTCCTAATCTTTTCTGAATTTCTTTCTTTGGTAATTTTTTTATATAATTCCATAATATGAAATTATAGTATTGAATATCTTGTGTAACTTTTAATGAATGTAAGTGCTTATCCAATTGTGTTTTATAAAATTTCATCTCTTGTAATTTAGAATCTTCTTCAATAGAAATAACTTGATTTTCGATAGTATTTATGTTTTGTTTGAATTGTCTTAAAGAGGGAGCATATAAAATATGATTAAGCTCTCTTTCTTTTATTTTAGAATTTAAGTTTTGATATTCGTTTAAGTAGTATCTAATTTTTGCTTTTGTAATTAAAAATTTTTTTGAATACATTTAAACCACCTCTAATTTAGTGATTTCCGGAAATCTGTATTGCTTAAGCTTGATTTCAGTTTAGCATAGATATTTTGAAATAAAGTATTTATGAACTAAAGAGAACTACTGTAAACCAAAGTGAATTGCTATGAACAAAAATATGTTCGTAATATAGAAAATAAAAAAAGTAAAATAGTTTTTGCTATTTTACTTCTAAAATATATTATTTATTATTTAAAATTAATTTTCAAAATCTTCTTTAATTGTACTATTTATGTATAAAATATTAATTTCGTTTAAAGTGTTTTTTTCTGAATCTGTTATTTTTAATTCTTCAAGCATTTCATCATCAAAATCTAGGTCTGTTTTTGAAATTATGCACTTTCTAATAGAGGGGATATAATTTCCATTTGTACAACTTAAAGTTCCAAAGAATTTATCTCTTGAAGAATCAAAGATATTTAATATTATTTGAGTTACTTCAAGTCTTGGATTATTAGGCTTATAGTTTTCTAAAACAAATACAGTAATTGTTTCATCAGAATATATATGACCTGATAAGTAAATTTTATTAGTTTTATAATCTACTAAATCAGCAATACAAGTATCATATTTTTCATGAAGAATAAGCTTAAATTTTCCTTTTCCATATCGCCTTTGTGAAGGAAAATAAGCATTGTAATAAATATATAAAGTATTTGTTTTAAAGGGATTTTTAGAATTTTCTTTATTTATAACTTTATTATTAGAGCTATCAAATAAATCATTAGGGTATATATCTAATGCATCACATATAATTGAAATTTGCTCTGGATTAGGAAATACTTCGCCGTTTTCATATCTTGTAATGGCAGAACGAGTAACACATAAAATATCAGCAAGATTTTCTTGACTTAATCCTTTATTTTTTCTTGCTTTTTTTATATTATTTCCAAATTCTTTTTTATCAAACTTTGGCATATAATAAATCCTTTCAAATAAATTCTAACTATATTATAACATTTTGATAGGAAAAATTCAAATTTCCTTTGAATATCAAGACCTTTACAGATTCCTTAATTGATAAAACTAGTAAATTATGGTATAATATATGTATATCTAGTACATAGAGTGGCTCTTAATACCTTAATTATTAAACCATTCCACAAGCAATGCTTGATGATCGATAAGTGATTCAGGTATTGCAAGTACCTGAATATATAATACAAGAAATTCATTAGTTAGTTTCTTTGTATTCACTTGTTATATCGATTATTTGCTATATAGAATCTGAATACGGAGAAATAAACCAATGAACAAAATGTTTTATGATGGAGGGTGTCCCGGTGGAATACCTGTTATGTATTAATGCATGACAAATTATATAGCCACTCGGAGCTATATGAGGGGGAATAAATTTCCCCTAGTTCTAAAAAATAATTGTTTTTTGTATAGATTTGTTTTATAATTAATTTGTAATTATTCTGAATTACTTGCAATAGTTCAGTTTAATTAATACATTATGAATTAAGGCATAATGTGTGAAACGTGGGAAAGTTCTTGTTCATTGGTTAACTGCCCACGTTTTTTTTGTGCATAAATTTCACAATTTTGTGATTTTAGTGAAAATAATCTAAAAAATTTATAAAAACAGTAGTATTTTAAAAATAAATACTACTGTTTTGTAGCATAATATGCACATTTTGTTGCAAATAATGCACAAGAACTATATTTTTAGTTATGTAAACAATCTGCTATACTTATATTATAATCTAGTTGAAAGGAGATTGTATCAATGATAACTAAATATGATATTTCTACTAAAGATAAAGATGTATCATATATTGAGTTTGTTGATATGATACTTGATAGATTAGGATTTAGAAGAAATAATGTAGGGACAAGATTTTTAAGAGAATTCGTTATTTATTTATATAAGAAAAATCCACTTGAAATAATAATAAATGACGAAATAGAAGAATTTCTAGTAGAAAGAAATATAAAAAAAATAACTATAATTAATTTTATCAGAAGAATAAATTATGCTATTCAATATGCTGATAGTAAAAAAATGAAAGATAATTTTCTCAATGTATTTCATACAGAATTTGATTTATATTATTTAACACCAAAAACTTTTATTATATTTATGTTAAATGTGTTGGAGAAAGATATAATTTAAAATATAATTTTTATATAATAATTAAAAAATTTTAAAAAAGTATAACATTTTTTTGATTTTGTACCATTATATAAGTATAAGATATCTTATTTAAGGAGAAAAAAATGAATAGTAGTAAAACGATTATTGATTACCTAGATAAAAATGAAGAATTAGATTTAGATAAAATAATTGCAGATTTTTCACCATATGTTAAAACTATAATTAATAATATGACAAGTAATATTTTAAGCCAAGAAGATAAAGAAGAAATCTTGTTAGATACATTTTATGTGTTATGGAAAAATCAGGATAAAATTATTATACTAGATTCTTATATAGCAGGTATAACACGAAATTTAGTAAAAGAAAAATTGAAAAATAAAAAAATAACGTATGATATAGCTGATTATGAAAATATAGCAGAATATTCCAAAATAGATTTATTTTTTGAGGAAAGAGATGAAATATATAAAATAAGAAACAGTTTCAAACATTTAAAAGAAATAGATTTAAAGATAATAAAATTATTTTATTACTCATCTCAAAGTACAAAAGATATATCTATTAGGTTAGGTATTTCAGAAAATAATGTGAGACAAAGATTATTCAAAATAAGACATAAAATAAGAAAAAGCTTGAAGTAAAAGGAGGTAGAATAATTTTGGAAAATAGTAAATTAAAAGAAGAATTAGAATATATGATAGCTATATCAAAAATGAAAGAAGAGAGTGATATAACTATGAAAAATAGTAAAAATATTATAAAAAAAGGAATAGGAATAGTAGCTTGTTTTGTAGTATTATTTTCAGGAATTGTATATGCTAAAGATATAGAAAATTATTTAAAAAGAATATTTAATAATACGACAGAAGCTATTGATAAAGCTGTTGAAAATGGATATATACAACAAGAAAATATGGACTATACATATGATAAAGATATTGGAATAAAAGTAAATAGTTTAATTTTAGATGATTTGAATTTGGACATTTCATTTAATTTTGAAACTAAAAAAGAAAATATCAAATCAATACGTTTTAATGATTTTGTTATTATAAATGAAAATGAAAAAATAATATATCAAAGTGAATTTAAGTCAGTAAAAAATGATGAAGAACTTCCTTTGTATAATTCGCTGACATGGATGAATGAACCAATAAAGTTAACAGATACAACATATGCTGATTCAATTTTATTTGGGTTAATACCAGAAAAAGAAGAGTTTAAAGAATTATATTTTCATATAAAAAGTTTGCAAATAATATATGAAGATGATACACAAGAAATAATAGAAGGAAATTGGAAATTTGATTTAACAATAAATGAAGAAATGAGACATAGTGCAAATATTACATATTCACTTTTAGAAGAAAATGACTATGTTAAAAGTGCAACAGCAACTTTATCTCCTACAGGAATGTTTATAGAATTAAAATTAAAAGAAGTTATAGATTATGATAATATGTTTGAAAAAGCAAGAAGTGGAGAAATTACAGAGGATGAAATGCATAATTTTATTTTAAAATATAATAACAAAACTTTTATGCCTGGACTTAAAACGGGTGGAGTAGCAAGAAATTCTGATGGTACAATTGATACAACTGTAGAATATGAAAATATTAGTAGTCTTAATGAAAAATTTGATGAGTTTGAAGTATATATAGTTTCATTTGATAGTACTATTACATTTGTTAGAGAAAATAATTAAAATAAAAATGCTAGCTAAGAAGTCTTAGCTAGCATTTTATGAAGAATATGCGAAAGAACAAGTTATTTAAGTTAAAAATTCTTATTTAACCAGTGACGCCAAAACCATAGTTGTGCAAACTTACATTTTGAGTTCCATAGGCACGAAGATACTCAAAAATATACGTGTGCCCCTGTGTAAGAGAAATAACTTTGTTGATTGAACCGTTGCTACTCTGCCATTCTTGGACTACCTGATTAGTAGTCTTATCATGAAGCCTAACAGCAACAACTACACTTCCGTTGGTAGGGTAAAATTCTACACCAAACCAAAGTTTAGGTTGTTCGGCGACAAATGGATTACCAGCAGCAGATGGTTGAGCATTCGAAAGGACGATGTTAACATCATTAACAGGCTGCGGAAGACCGCTTTCAACAGATGTTATCTCGATAATATCTTCTTTGTGCAAAGAAGTATCTTCTGCTGCGAATGCCGTAGTTGTACCAAAGACTGCAACAGTCATAATGATTGCCATGAACATAGCCGAAATCCGTTTAAAAAGTTTCATCATTTTTTCCTCCTAGTTTGTTTGAATCGTGATTGTGTTGTGAGTTGCATAACTTGACTTTATAAACCATATTTTTCATTTTGCCAATTTGAAATTTAAAATTATTTGCATTATTTCATATTGGCAGTATTGTTCTATGTGAGCCACAATACAATTTCAAATTATAGTAGCATTTTGTACAAAAGTCAATTAAAAGTCAAAAAAGCCTAAAAAGTCAAAAAAATCAAATTTATAAATGTAATAATTAAAATAAATATGGAGGTAAGATTGATAGAAGTAATAAATAAAAATAATGATAAAACTCTTGAAAAAAGAATAAAAAATAAAATTAAAGTAGAATTAAAGAAAATAGAATTTACACTTTCATATAATGGAACAATGTATTTGATTGATATTATATATATATTATATACCTTAAAAGTGTATCATAATTTTAATCTTGAAAAAGACATATATCCAATTCTAGTTGAAAAATATGAAACTTCATCAAATAATATAAAAAATAATATTGAAAATGCAATAGAAAAAATGTTTTTTGACTGTGATGAAGAAATTTTAGAAGATTATATAGATGATTATGATTATTCAAAACCTAAGCCTAAAATGATAATTAGAGCTGTTTTAAAAAGAATAAAACATTTATAAATAATTAAGTGGAGCAGAAATTTATTTCTGCTCTTTTCTAATTTCATTCAAATTAATTCCATATTGATTTAATATTTGAGTAAGTTCATTTTTTTCATCATTAAGTTTTTGAATAAGATTATACATTGCATTAAGTTCAAATTCTTTAGAGTGAAGATTTTCATTAAGTGATATATTTTGTTTTTGCATGTCATTATAATTTTTTATAAAATTTTCAAATTTTGCAAGTTCAAGTTTTAGATTTCGTAATTCATTCATAAGTATATTATTTTCTTTTAATAGTGGCTTAAGTAAATTATTTTCAACAGATTCTGGTGTAAATAGTTCATAATTTAAAAATGATTTAATAGAAGTATATATATAAGAATTTCTTTCATTATCTTTGAATTTTTCTTTTATTTCATAAAAATTAGTTTGCTCTTTTAATTCTTCAACAGTTTTATGAGTTTTGTTAGGATTATTTTTTCCTCGTTCAAGATTAAATCCATTCATTCTAACGCACTCATAAAATCTATCTTGTAATAGCATATAACTATTTCGTTCTTTCCAAAAATCATTTCCACCAATTTTTCTAATAGGATTTCCATATCTATCATTTGAATTAACAACAGGAATAAAAGTTATATGTAAATGAGGTGTTTCTTCATCTAAATGAACAACAGCAGAAATTATATTTTCTTCTCCTAAATTTTTATAATTACATACAAAATTATATGCAGTCTTAAAATATCTTTTTGTTTCTTCAGCTCCAATTTCTTTAAAGAAATTATTATCAGAAGTGATAACCATTTCACAAGCATAAATACTATTTTTATGAAGTTGACCTTTTAAATTGTTTTGTTCTTTTAGTCTTTTAAATTCTTTGAAATAATTATTTTCTAATGGTTTCTTTAAATGATAATTATTATATGTTTTAGATATATCAATATTTTTATTCGAGTAATTTTGTTTATATCTTTCATTATGAGGGCAAAGTTTTATCATTTGTTCTTTAGTATATTTTTGATTTCTAATAATAGCATAACTCATATTTTATTACCTCCAAATTTGATTTTTTGAGAATAAGAAAACCTAGAATTAATTTTAATTCTAGGTTTAATATTGTAAGCATTGAGTTCATAATTTTTTAAATAAACTATTTGAAATTCATTTACTGAATCAAGTTGATTTTTAAAATCTTTAAAATGTATCTTTTTCATTAAATTATTTCCTTTCTAAAAATTGCAATGGAACTCACCCAAAAGCCATAATATAATCTGCTTTTGGAAAAGTTTGAGGTGAACCAAAAATATTGGACAAAAAATTAGTATGAAATGGAGGTTCAATT
>CAOTKV010000004.1:13458-116753 GCA_948530865.1 uncultured Clostridia bacterium | reverse complement strand
TCTATATATGGATATTTTCTATTTGATGGTTTTATTTCATCTAATTCTATTTTTTCAAGAGATTTTTTTCTTGATGTTGCTTGTTTAGATTTAGAAGCATTAGCACTAAATCTAGCAATAAAGTCTTGTAATTCTTTGATTCTTTCTTCTTTCTTTTTGTTAGCCTCTTTCATTTGTTTTAATGCAAGTTGGCTAGATTCATACCAGAAATCATAGTTACCTGGATATACTTTAATTTTTCCAAAGTCTACATCTGCTATATGAGTACAAACTTTATTTAAGAAATATCTATCATGAGATACAACTATTACTGTATTTTCAAAATCAATTAAGAAATCTTGAAGCCAATTAATTGTTTTAATATCTAAATCGTTTGTAGGCTCATCTAGTAAAAGTACATCTGGATTCCCAAATAACGCTTGTGCTAAAAGAACTTTAACTTTATCTTTAGCTTCAATTTCACTCATATATTTATAATGTACATCTACATCTATTCCTAAATCATTTAGAAGTTTTGCTGCATCTGATTCTGCATTCCAACCATCAAGTTCAGCAAATCTTTCTTCAAGTTTTGCTGCTTTCATTCCATCTTCTTCTGAAAAATCTGGTTTACTATATATAGCGTCTTTCTCTTTCATAATTTTATAAAGTTCACTATTTCCCATCATAACAGTATCTATTACTGTATATCCTTCAAAAGCATAGTGGTCTTGTTTTAATACAGATAATCTTTCACCTTTATCTAAAACAACATCTCCTTTGTTTGGCTCTATTTCTCCTGATAAAATTTTTAAAAATGTTGACTTTCCTGCACCATTTGCTCCTATTAAACCATAACAATTTCCTTTAGTGAATTTAATTGTTACATCTTCAAATAGTACCCTTTTTCCAAATCTTAAAGTAACTCCATTTGATAAAAGCATTTTCAAAACCTCCTAAATTTTCTAACCATACTATTATACATTAGATTTATATGTTTTTCAAGGATGAAATTTAGAGTTTCTCAAAAACTGAAATTTAGGGACGCTCGAAAAGTTTCATAATTATATTTTAAAATTTTTTGCATATTCTTTAGAATAATAATATTGCATATTGTTATTTATTGTTTTTCTTATAGATATTTCGATATTTTTTTCAAATAAATTTATTGCTTTATCACTATTAAATTTATAAATATTATCTTTTATATCTTTTAATTTCATATAACTTTTACCTTTCTGATTCTTCTTTGATTTCTATATTTTCTTTTTCTTGATACCTATCTTCATGAATAATATATATTGAAATCCCCGTTCCTTTAAATCTTTTAGCAAATTCAGTAAGACCTGCTTTTTCATCTAAACCAAGTCCCATAAGTCTTGTTGCACTTACACCATATGCCATTGGAATAATTCTTCCTCCTGAATTTTCATTATTAATTTCAGAGTGTCTTCTATTTTTTCTATACATTGCCATTTCATTTCCAGATGAAGTTATCTTATCAATTTGCTTTACGTTAACACCTTGTTTTGCAGACATTTTTGTTCTTTTTGCCATGTGTTGTGTATTTGCATCTTCATTATACATTGTTATTATTCCCTTGCTTGGAATTTTTCCATACAAAAATTTTTCATCAATATTTCCTATACTTGGAGTAACAACTCTAGAACATATTGCTGTATTCCCACCTTGCCCTTCATATGAAAGTAAATCTTCATCTGATATTGTTCCTGAATCATGAGCAAACATACAATATTTATATCCATTTAAATGATATACATTAACACCATCTATTTGTTCTTTATATATGCTTGGATTTTCACTTTCTTTTTCTTGTTCACATGCAATATCTAGTTTATCCACTGTACTTATTTGTTGATTTAATTCTTCTAATTCTCTTTCTTGAACTTTATCTATAACTTTCCTAAAAGCTGGTATATTCCTAATTTGAAAATCATCTTTTACATTTTTAACAAATTCTAAAAATTTACTTTTATCTGTCTCATTATAAATATAATTAATTATATTCATAAATCGTCTTTCTGTATCTGTGTATTCTGATTTTTCACTTTCGTCTGGTGAAAAATCATATAGATGATTTAATGTTGAAACAGAGTCTCCATATGCTAATTCACCATTATTTAAATAACGCATACCTAATAAGTTCTTACACACTTTTTCTTTTATAACTCCAATGTGTAACTCATTTGAATTATCAATGATTTCTTGTAATTCTTGGTTTGCAAGTTCATTATAAGAGTCCAATTGTTCTAACGTTTGAATATTAAAATTGTTTTTTTCAGAAGATATTACATTTAATAAATTTAGCACCTGTTCATTTGATAACTCTTCATCTTTAATATTTAACAATAAGTCTTTATAATAACTAAACTCAGAAATTGCTTTTTGCATAGTTTCTACATCTTCTCCATAAATGCCAGTTAAAATATCATAATAGCTTTTAAAAACTTCTGCTGTTTCTGGATTTTTTTGTGCTTCTAAAAATTCCGAAAAATCTCTTAAATTATATGTAATGCTATCGTGAACAAATGCATCACCATAATTTTCAATAATCTGATTATTAAATATTTCTAACGAATTTATACTATGAACATTTAATTGAGGTCTTGATTTAATAATATTAACGGCTTTATCTCCATAAGTTGTTTTAATAATATCTAAAAAAGCATCTTGTGTATTTTCTTCATTCCCTATTTTTTTAAAGTATTCTTTTATTTGATCTAAATTACATTTATCTAATATGTCTTTATTAAATAGTATTTTGAATTCCTCTAATGGTATTTCCATATGCTTTTTAAAATTATCAAAATCACTTACCATATGTTTGCTTGAATAACTTTGTATTTTTACTTCTTCATTATTTTCTTGTTGTTTTTGATAAATTACCTCAAAGCATTCTTTATATTCTTCATATTTTTCCTTACCATACAAAGCAATAAATAAATCTTTTGCTTTATTTTTAGATTCAGTAATTTCATCATTACTTAGTTTATTTATTTCTGTTCCTGTTAAATATGGTAGTACATAATTAACATCAACTTCTACTAATTTTTTTATTTGATTTATTTTCAATTTTTGAATTGTTCTAACTTGTTCAACATTATAGCCATCAATTCCACTAATTTCTTCTCCTGCATTTGGACCATGTAAAATATCAGTTGCTAATGATAGCTTTCCTATTGCACTTGTAAATTTGCTATGCAAAAAATAATCTTTTACTTTTTCTTCACTTTGATTTTCAATTCCTAAAAATGTCTCCATTAATAGGGGAACAGCATTTTTAGATTCGCCTTCTAATCTAACTAATTTACTGTTTTGTATATCTTTTCTTAATAAAGCAGACATAGCTTTACTTGCGTTTTTATTACTTAAATCATTTTGCATTTTTCTTTTTGTATCTTCTGGTAAAAATTCATATAATCTCGTATCTTCTGCAACTAATTCTAACATTATATTTTCATCTATATTTTGAAATTCTTTTGGATTATCTTTTAAAAATTTTTTCTTAGCACCTATACTACAAAATTTCAAAAATTTAATGTTTTTTTCTGCAACTTTACTTTGTTCTTTGTCTGGTAAGTATTGTATATACTCTCCACTTTGCTCAACATATTTTTTTCTTTCCTCAATAGGAAGTTTCATAAATTCTGTTTCCATTTCCTGTCTATTTTCCTTTGATAAATAAAACATTGAACCAAACTTCTTATATTTAGTAAGTAAGCTACCTAAGTTTTTCTTTTGCTCGTAACTATTTACTACAATAATTTCTCTATAATGATCAAAAAAATCAGCTAATTTACTTTCTGATGTAATGCTATTTATTATAATATCAATTTGTGAACTAATTAAATGGTTATTTTTGATAAAAATTGCCAACTCTTCACCAGACATATGTGGTGTAAGTTTTGAAATTGTTTGCATACCTTTAACTTTATCTTCACTATCATATATAGATTTCATTAAACTTCTTGATTCTTCCTCTGGAAGAACTTCTATTGTTTCATAACATTCTCTATAATCAATAAGATATTTAGAAAGTTCTGTTCTGATATCTTTATCTAAGTATTGTAAACATTCCAATCTTGTTGATACATATTCACTTAATCTATAATTATCCTTGTAATTTTCTCCTATATATTTTTTTAATTCTTCTGAAAATTCTTTTTGTTGTTCATCATTTAATTTAGTAATGATTCCAGGATTTTCTTTTATCATTTGTGATAATAATTCTCTGTCAAAGTATTGTAATATTGAATCTGCTAACTCTTTTTCACCATTACTTTCTAGATTTTTCCTTATGTTCTCATCTATTTCTGGCATATATCCCCAATGAATATCTTGAAGAGCATTAGGCTTACCTTCATGGATTAAATCTAATAAAAACTCATTTCTTTGCTCCTCTGTATATAAATATGGTGAAATTATTTCTTCACTAAATAAATTAAATCTTACATCAGTAGGATATTCTTTTATAAATTCATAGTCATGTTTTATTTGACATACTATCCTATAATTCAATTTTCTTAGTTCGCTATCAGAAAATTTATCACTATATACTATTCTAGTAATTATTCTATCATCATTTTTTATATATTTTGGTAAAGCTTTCAATTCATCTATTGTTAAAGAATCTTTTTTTATTCTATTACGATAATATCCAAGTCTAATTTGTTGAAATATATTCAATTTCTTTACCTTTGTAGAAATGTCTGCCATAAATTCTCCTTACATCCTTAATAAAGAAAGTCTATCCTATACTATGTATAATAGACTTTCTTTTATGCTAAGCTATATTTTTCTTTCCTTTAAAAATATTAAGTAGAAATATTTTAACTTTAGTAAATGCTTTTTTATACCATGGGAATGAATTATAATCAATAAGAGCTCTTTTCTGTGATAAAATTTGTTCTTCCATTTCTTTTCTCTTTTCAAATTCGATTACTCTTTCCTCTGCTTTTATACTCTCTTCTTTTGATATTCTATCAATCTCATCAATTTCATCAAATGTTTGATCTATATTATTAATAACTTGTTGTTCTTTGTTGTTAAATATATTATCAGGATTATATTTCTTTCGTAATTCTTCTTGATATTTTCTTTCGTTTTCTTCAAAAATATTTAAAAGTTCTTTTTTTTGTTCTTTTGACTCACACCAATATTGAACTGTAAGCACAGCAATTAAAGCAGATGTTTTCTTTGAAATTTTCTGCTCTTGTAGTGGTATATTTCTATCAAGATGATTTTCATATGTGCTTAGTGCATTATTTTGAAATATTGTCATTAGTTTCTTTGGTATTTTATTTGTATAGTTTTCTTCCATGTAGCTTAATATTTCAAGTATCTCAGCATATGCATAAGCTTGTTCTTGCTTTACCTGTACTGACATTTCATACTAGTCCTTTCCATGACTATTCTCTTTCGTCTCCTGATTCTCTCTCGTTTGTTTCTTTTGTTATAGTTCCAATATTTATATCCCCTGCTTCTATTGAAGATATTGGAGCTTTTTCTTCTAATTTAGAATCTATATTTTTATCTATTGCTACTTCTTCTATATCTAATGTTTCAACTTCTAAATCTTTTTGTTCTGCTTTTATTGATTCAGCAGTTCTAACATTTCCTACAATTGCTTTAGGAATTATAGGTTCTTTATTCATTGCTTGTGCTGGTGATTTAGAAACTGGAATGATTGGTTCAAATGTTGATTCTTTTTCTGCCTCTTGAGTAAAAGAATCTTTATTTATATCATCTCTACCAACAACATGTGTTGTTATATTACTTTGATCAACTCTTTCTGGTGTCCTAAATAATGTCCTATTCAATGTTTCTAATTTTTCCATTACAGTTCTTCTAAGTGATGCAACAGTCCACATAGAAGATATACTTCTATTGGTTTTTTGAAAAGTTTCTTTGTTACCTGAATCTAAAAGTTTTGTATCACTATTTCCCTTTATTTTGTCCATAATTTTAGCAAAAAAACCTCTTTTTTCAGGCATGTCCACTTCTATTTCATAATCTTCCAATTTGGCAGACTCGTTTTCTATTACTTTTTTATCGTCTATTTCATTACTCACGAATCTACCTCCCCTTTTATAATATGTTTTCATTTTATCTATAATAAATTAAAACTTCAATAAAATTACCAAAATTTAATCAAAATGACACATAAGTAAGCTTTTGTATCTAAACAAAAACAAAAAAGGAAGTGATTTTTTATTCACTTCCTTTAGATTATCTATTAATCTTGACTTATTTCTTCTTCACTATTTTCTTTTTCAGGAGTATTTTTATCTATTGTTAATGCTGTAAGTTCTGATACTGTTTCTTCAAATTCATGTGTTGTTACTTGATTTTGTCTAAAAAATTCAACTGGTTTAAAAATCTGAACATTAGTTAAATTTCCGTCTTCGTCTTTTTCAACCACTGCAACTTTTTTTGTTTTCTTTGATTTTTTTGAAGTATCTATATCCGTTAAATCAAAAAACTCACTTCCCTCTACTTCTATACTTTCAGCAGTAAGTTCATTTTCTTCTTCAGCTTGTTTTTTTACTGTTCCATCTTCTTCTACAACAACTTCCTCTTGTTCTTGCTCTTCTTGTGACTTATCTTCCTTTACTTCTTCTTGTGCTCTTTTAGATTCTATTTCTTCAATTTCTTGTTCTTTTTTATAGCTTTCATATGCTTCGTCTAAATCTTCGCCTCGTTCTTGTGCATCTTGAAAAAATTGCAACCACTGTTCATCAATATTCATTGGTACGCCATTTACTATATATTCTGTATCCATGTGAGAGTTTTCAAGAAGAGCTGAGTTGTCTTGTACTACTGTTTCCTGCTGTTGAGTTTGTTCTTGATTTACTGTTAATCTATCTTTTGACGCATCATACATTGGTTGTACTTCTTTGTCAGAAATTTTAAATATCTCATCTAATGATATTTCTCCATTTTCATAATCTTCTAGCAATTCGTTTAAACTTTTACCTGTATTTTTAAAATCTTTTTCATCTATCATTTGTCCTATTCTATCCATACATTGCTGTTTTAATTCATCTGGCAATTCATATTCTTCAATAAGTCCCTCTGATATTTCAAGAAAAGTTTCTACTTCTGTAATTCCCTCTTCCTCAACTATTTTTCTTATGATATTCGTTGCATTTTCATTAACAATATAACTATCTTCATCTAATTCAAAAATTTTTTTATTTGAATTATCTTCTTTTTTGTAGTCTATTTGAGACGAATTTAAAATTTCACCGCATTGAATTTATCTTAGCTAAGATGTCGCTTCCTTGCTTACCTTCTTCTTTATTCATTTTAATTTCTATATCATTTTCTTTACTCGAATACTCATCTTCAACTGCTTGTGAAATATCTATATCTTCTGTTTCGATTCTTTTTAATATATTTTGTGCACGCTCCCTATCTTCATCACTTAGTTCTTTAAAATGTTCCTCAAAAGATCTATTTGGATTAGTTAAAAAACCATTTATTTTACTTTGCACATAAGCTTTACTAAAAGTATTTGTCGTTCTTTTCATATTTTGTTCTTTTTCTTTTTTTAATTGCTCAATTTTACTTTTATCCTGTGGTCCAGCACTTTGTTCTTTTAATTGTCTATCAATTTCATCTCTTTTTACTCTTAATTCCAAAAGTTCTCTATATTCTTCTGATACCCCTAGTATTTTGCATATTTCTTCTGTTGATTTTCCTTGTTCACGTAATTTTATATATAAAGGTACTTTTAAATCTAATTCATATAATTTTTTATAAAAATCTTCTTTTTTATTCTCATTCCATTTATCTACATCTGTTCCTTCAAATTCTTTTTTTATAAATTCAATATGCTCTTCTTTATTAATTTCTGATGTATTATTTACAAATTGTTTTTCTTGGTTTAATGTTTCTTTAGAATTAGTAATTTTATTAGATTCAGATTTAATTTTTTCTGCATTTGTTTTTGCCGTTAAAACAACACCTTTTAACTTAGTAATATTTACTTTTCCATTAGAGTCCATAAAAGATTTTACATCAGTTGGATTTTCTTTTAATCTTCTAATTTCCTTCAAAACATTTTCTCTAATATCATTATCTGATATTGATTTAATTGTTTCGACTATATCTTGTTTAATATTTTCTTTTTCTTCAGTTGCATATTTAATTTCTTCTTTTTCGTTTATACTTATATTCTCATAAATATTATTTATAAACTCACTAATTAAATCTTCCATAAATTACCTTCTATTTACAATTATATATCTTATTATATTAATAATAAGATTGCTATACAATTACATTGCTCTTACATTTTCCTTTCATTTCGTTGACAAATTCAATTTTCTCTGTTATAATGTTTACATAATTATACTTGGAGGTAATTTAATATATGTTATCTAACGAAGAATTTTTAAATTTAAAAAAAAGAGTAAATCCAATAATTAAAGCATGTTCTGTTCCAAAAGAAAACTGGAAATCTACTATGCGGATTATATCTTATGAATGGACTTTCTCCTTTAACAAAAGATATGGAATTTGGTATAAATCCTTATATTGCAAAAGAATACCGCAAAAGTCTTCTTGAAATATGTAGAGATTTACCAAAATTAAAAGCATCATATCCTGGTGCAATAGCATCAATTTCATATTTTGATCTTTTAAAAGAAACTAATGTTCCAAAAATCATGCAAATAAATTGTGCTTTTGTTGACCAATTTAGTGGATTATTAAATGCTGCTGATATTGCTGGTATTCGTGAAATTAAAACATCAAACGGAATTGTTCCTGTTATAGATATATTAGAAAAATATAAAAATGATATATATCCAGCAAGAGTTCCACAAGAACCAGACGAAAAATAATTAGATTAATAATTAAATACATAAACAAAAGGCATATCTATTTAGCAAAGCTTTATAGATATGTTTTTTATTTCTTGAAAATTTGCTTAAAAGCAAAAAAATGAAATTTAGGAACAGTCCATAAATTTCATTTTCATATCTTACCAATCATTATACACTAATATTTACAAAAAAACAATTCTTTTCTTTATTTATAATTCATTATATAATAAGCATCGTGAGGTGATTACTTTGAATAAAAATTATGATTTAATTATTGTCGGAGCTGGTCCTAGCGGTGTTTTTACTGCTTATGAACTTATAGAGCTTGGCATAGCAAAAGAAAAAAAAATATTATTAATTGAACAAGGAAAAGCAGTTGATAAAAGATATTGCCCTGTTGAAAAAGTTGGAAAGTGTATAAAATGTAAACCTTATTGCAATATTACAAGCGGATTTTCTGGTGCAGGTGCTTTCTCTGATGGAAAACTTACTCTTCCAAATAAAGATAGTGATAGCATTGAAGTTGGTGGAATTTTAGACCAATACCTTGGTGTCGAGGAAACTAAAGAGCTTATGTTCTATACAGATGAAATTTATTTAAAATTTGGTGCTGATCCAAAACTTGAAGGATTAGAACATTTAGATGAAATTCAAAAAATTGCTGATAGAGCAAAAGAAAATAATATTACTTTAGCAAATTGTCCAATAAGACATCTAGGTACTGAAAAGAGCCACGAATTATATAAAAAGATTCAAGATTACATATTAGCAAATAATGTTGAAATTATGTTTGAAACTAATGTTAAAGATTTAATTATTGAAGATAATAAAATTAAAGGTGTTGTTATTGAAGAATCTAATAGTTCTGATTCTTCAGAAGATATTAGCCTTTATTCTGATAGAGTTGTTATTGGTGTTGGTAGAAAAGGTGCTGAATGGCTTGCAAAAATGTGTGATGAGCATTCAATAAAAAATCGTGCTGGTGTTGTTGATGTTGGTGTTAGATACGAACTTCCAGATAGTGTAATGAAAGATATTAATGAGTATCTTTATGAAGGAAAATTCGTTGCAAGACTTGCTCCATACAAAGATAAAGTTAGAACATTCTGTCAAAATCCTAGCGGATTTGTGGCTAATGAAGTTTATGATAATAACTTAACTTTAGTAAATGGACATTCTTATAAAGATAGAAAAAGTACAAATACAAACTTAGCACTTCTTGCATCACATCATTTTAATGATCCTTTTAAAGAGCCTATAAAATATGGTATAAATATAGCTGAAAATGCAAATCAACTTGGAAAAGGTAATGTTCTTGTACAAAGACTTGGTGACATTTTAGAAGGAAAACGTACTTGGGAAAAAGATTTAGAAAATAATAGTGTTGTTCCAACTTTAAAAACAGCTGTTGCTGGTGATATAACTTATGCTATTGGTTACAGAACAATGGTTGATATATTAGAATTCATTAAAGCTATGGATAAAGTTGTTCCTGGATTTGCTAATCCTGACAATCTTTTATACGCTGCTGAAATAAAATTCTATTCTAATCAAATTAATATTGATGACAACTTTGAAACAAGTGTAAAAGGGCTTTACTCTATTGGAGATGGTGGAGGGCTTACTCGTGGTTTGATTATGGCATCAGCAAGCGGTGTTCAAATGGCTAGAAATTTAAAAGACATTTTATAAATGAAAAACTCGTATTATTAAATTAATACGAGTTTTTATATACTTACATTTTCCATTACTGGCTTTACATCTTCTATAAATTCATCAATATTAGCTACATTTACTTGAATAATTTCTTTTGCAGAAACACCATATTTTGTCTTATAATATTCAGGAATTTGTTCAATACCTTTTACTTGTGACTCTAGTACTACATCTATTCCTGAACATAATCTTTCTACATATGGTAAAAATTTTAATGGTTGCTTTTTTATTTTCTCATCTTGCAATAATTGATTAATAACTGTTTTTAAATATTGTATAGTTACATTTCTATTCTTTTTATCTGAAAATTGATATCTTAAATAATCTTTCTCTTCTTTTATTATTAATTCACTAGATAAATAATGTCTTACTGGTTTTTCTAATAAGTTAATTATTTTTGTTCTATTTAAATCTGACATTTGAGATATATCTGTTATAGTCCCATTTTTATCAATTTTAAATGCACTATATCCGCCAAAAGTCACTTCTACTAAATTAGGCAATCCTTGTACCTCTGCCTTCTTCTGTAATTCTCTAGCTCTCTTAGCAGTTTTTTCTTTATTTGAATTTGTAACAAAAAATAAATTTGCTTTCTTCCCTGTTTCTAATTCTATTTGTTTTATTTTTTCAAAAAATGCATTCAGCTTTTTGATTGATATTCTTCTTGTTAAAGTTACATCTTCTTGTTCAAACCATGTTAAAATAATTGGTACTATTTGCTCTTTATTTGTTAAATTTTTTTCATCTTGTTTCTTTAATTCTATAATTTTATTTTTTTGCAAGTTAGCTTTTTCTTTTATTTTTTTCTTCAAAACATTTTTAAGTTCTTTAATTTTAGCTTTCTCTACTTCTTTTTGATTTTCATCAAATTTAACTTTTAATTTATTCATTATTAAGTATTTCTTTTCTAACTTTTTTAAATCTTTAAAATCATTTGCTAAATGAGACTTTTCTGCTTCCGTCTCAGACAATTGACAAAAAGCATCTATTATTTTACTTAATGATATTTTTAATGTTTTACTTGTCAATGTAATATTTTCTATTATGTCTCTATAATCTTTATTTGAAAAATATCTTGAATATTTATTATAATCATCTTGAATAGGCTTTTTCTTAGTTTCGATAAATTCTTCAATTCTTAACTGTTTACTTCTTTGAAAATTAATTAAAGTCATTAAGAACTCTTTATCAAAACAAAAAAATTCATCTTTTATTCTTTGATTTTTAAACGAATCAAACATCTTTATTAAAAATGATAATTTCCTTATTTTTTCATCAGTTAAATTTGTATCAGAAATTATAAATATTTTAATATCTGCTATTCTTTGATAATCTAAAAATTTATAATACTTTTTATTAAAGTCATATAAAATTTTAAATTTATTTGCTTTTCCTAATGTCTCAAATTCACGCTTTGACCATCCCTTAGGAATCATTCCAATTACTTCCCAAGCTTGACATTTTTTAACCGATAATATTAATTCTGAAAAATATTCATTTAATAATATATCAAGATTATCAAGAAACTTCACTGATTTTTCCATATTTTCAGGCATTGTAAGTAAATAAGTAATTTCGTTATTTAATGTTAAACTATTATCTACAATATCAACTGCTCTGTATTTTGGACGGCTTTTTAAAGGCTTAGCTATTTCTAATTTTTTTACTAAATCAGATGTATCTAAGTCTTTATTTTGGTATGCAGTTACAATTTCTTGATATTCCATACTTAATATATCTTTCTACTCAATAATTTCTAATCCTGCAAATTTTGCCATTAGTCTTTTATGACCTGCTTTATTAAAGTTAATATCTACTTTTAAGTCTTCTCCTTCTGCTTCAACAGAATTTATTATTCCTTCTCCAAACTTCTTATGGTACACTTTTACTCCTGATTTATACTTTGATAAATCCACGTCTGAAGATATTTGCTTTTTATTTAGACTTTGCAAAAAGCTGTCTGCACTTCTAAATTGAAATGTTGTATTTGAAGACCTAGAACTTTGTCTTTCTATATCTCTATAAGATGTAACTGAACTATCATAGAATCCTCCACCATAACTATTAGATTTAGAGTTTCCATATGTCCATTCTCTATCTTCATTTGGATTATATGTATTTGTTCTTTCTTCAATTTGTTCATATCCATCTAGCATATTAGCTGGTATTTCTTTAATAAATCTTGAGACTGAATTACAGCTTGTTGAACCAAAAATTGTTCTTTGTCTACTACATGTTAAGAATAAATTTTCTTTTGCTCTTGTTATTCCAACATAACAAAGTCTTCTTTCTTCTTCAAGCTCTTTTGGTTCTCCAATCGATTTATATCCTGGAAAAATTCCTTCTTCCATACCTACTAAAAATACAACTGGAAATTCAAGTCCTTTAGCACTATGCAATGTCATTAAAGTAACAGATTCTTCTGCTTCTTCCATGCCATCTAAATCAGAACTTAAAGTAATTCCCTCTAAGAATTCACTTAAAGTTGGATCTGCTGACTCTTCTTCAAATTCTATTGCTACTGTTAAAAATTCGTCTAAGTTCTGAATTCTTGTTTCGGCTTCAACAGTATTTTCTAATTCTAATGCTTTTGTATAACCTGTTTTATTTAGAGTTTCTTTTATTAAATCTGAAAGCTTTAATTCATCTTTTCTACTTTTTAACTCTTCTATAACATTTATAAATTCTCTAGTATTAACAAAAACTCTATTTAGACCAAACTCATCAGATTTTTTAATGACCTCATACATTGAAATTCCACTTTCATTTGATACAACTTCAATGTTTTCTAAACTTGTTTTTCCAACACCTCTTTTAGGTTCATTTATTATTCTATTTAAGCTTAAATTATCTGAAGTATTTTGAATTAATCTTAAATAAGCAATAATATCTTTAATTTCTTTTCTTTCATAGAATTTTAAACCACCAACAATTTTATATGGTATATCTTCTCTCCTTAGAATATCTTCTATACTACGTGATTGTGAATTCATTCTATAAAGAACTGCAAAATCTGAATATTTATAATATTCTTCCATTTTTAAAGTATTTATTTGCTTTACTATATAATTTGCTTCATCATATTCATTATCGCCTCTAAATACTTTAGGTAAAGCTCCTCTTTCATTATCTGTCCATAATTTTTTCTCATATTTTGTTTCATTATTTCTAATAACTTCATTAGCTGCATTTAATATACTTTGTGTACATCTATAATTCTGCTCTAATTTTATAATTCTTGTTCCTGGAAAATCTTTTTCAAAATTTAAAATATTAGTTATATCTGCTCCTCTAAATGAATAAATTCCTTGATCATTATCACCTACAACCGTAATATTTCCATATTTTGATGCAAGTAAAGTTACTAAAGTAAATTGAGCTTTGTTTGTATCTTGATATTCGTCTACCAAAACATATTTAAATCTATTTGAATAATATTCAAGTAAATCTGGATTATCAAGTAAAATTTTTATTGTAAAATTTATTATATCATCAAAATCTATTGCATTATTTTCTTTTAGTCTTCTTTGATATATTTCATATATTTCACCTATTTTCTCTTTTCTAAAATCGTTTTTATATTTTGCCATATATTGTTCAGGCTCTAGCATTTCGTTTTTTGCATTTGATATTTCATATAATACAGATTTATCTGTATATAATTTATCATCTAAATTTTGACTTTTTATAATTTGTTTTATTAATGTTTTTTGATCTGATGTATCAAAAATTACAAAAGATGTATCAAAACCAATTCTATCTATTTGTTTTCTTAAAATTCTAACACAAATAGAATGGAATGTTCCAATCCACATATCTCTTGCTACATCTCCAACTAAATTTTCAACTCTTGATTTCATTTCATTAGCTGCTTTATTAGTAAATGTTATAGCTAATATGTCCCATGGTTTAACCTCTTTTTCTCCCATTAAATATGCTATCTTATGTGTTAATACCTTTGTTTTTCCACTTCCTGCACCAGCTATAACTAAGCATGGACCTTCTGTGTTTGTAACTGCTTCATATTGTTTATCATTTAATCCTTCTAATAAATCCATCAATTCCTCCATTTGTTTTACAAAACTTATGTTCGTATTATAATATGATTATTTTTTACTGTCAATATTATATATTAATTTATTTTAAAAGTACATTACTTTTTATTAAAAATAAATAAAAATGAAAAAAGCTCTTTTTAGAGCTTTTTCCTTACTATTTGTTTAATTCTTTTACTAAATCATCAACATCTATTCCATGTACACCGCAAGCTTCTTCTAATGTTTCAGCTTGTGATGCTGGGCAACCTAAACAGTGCATTCCAGCTTCTAATAATATATCTGCTTTTTCAGGAAATTGCTCTAATAATTCCCCAATTTTCATATTTTTATCTATCATGATTTTCTCCTTTCATTCACCTTAATTATAGTAATAAGATGATTTTTTCTAAATTTTACATTTAAATACAAAAAATATTTTAACATAAATTATAAAAAAAGTATAGACAAACTAAAAAAAATGTTGTATTATGTTTCAAATTTACAAAAAGGGGTGATTTTATGGAATTTCTTACAAACCTCTTTTTCATAAGTTTTGGTATAAATATATTTATAATCGTTTATTTTTTGTATTCAATACTAGAAATCTTTTTCTTGCAAAACCTGCAAGGTTCCAAATTAACTTATAAAAAACTTCAAATTAATAGGAAAATTTAATTTTTGAAAAAAACATTACTATTTTTAATATTTTTTGGTATTTCTTTTCCTTTTGCCTTTTTATTAATTTTTATAGTTTTTGGTCCAATATTTAATGCAAAAAGTCTTATATTTCCTTATGCTATTCACCCATTTGATATAGTTTCAGTATATCCAGACACATGGATTTTATTAAAGAAATTTTATTTTTTTTCTTTTTTCATTTCATATTCAATTTTGTTTTACAGAATTTTCAATTTAATATATATATATCGTCCTTCAAAAACAGAAAAAGAAAAAATATTACTACCCCAAAACATCTCTGAACTATCATTATTCATTGGTTTAAATAATAATCAACCAATTTTCATTTCTGAAAAGGGACTTTATCAAAACATATTAATTACTGGAACTATTGGAGCAGGGAAAACTTCCTCAGCAATGTATCCATTTACCAAACAACTTATAGACTTTTCTTCCGATAATCCTTCTCAAAAATTAGCAATGCTTGTTCTTGATGTTAAGGGTAATTATTTTCAAAAAGTACTAGAATATGCTAATAATAGCAATAGGCTTAATGATGTTATAACTATTGATTTATCTGGAAAATTCAAATATAACCCACTTGACAAACCAGAATTAAAACCTATTGTTTTAGCAAATAGACTAAAAACAATTTTGTCACTTTTCAGTCCCAATAATTCAGAATCTTTTTGGCTTGATAAAGCAGAACAAATATTATCAGAATGTATAAAATTTTGCAGACTTTATAATGATGGATATGTCACTTTTTCAGAACTCCATAAGTTATTAATGTTTCCTGAATATTATCAAGAAAAACTTGAAGTATTAAAAATTCTTTTTAAACAAGGAAAATTTAATGATAATGATGTCTACAATTTGTTAACCTGTATTGATTTTTTCGAAAAAGAATTTTTTTCACTAGACACAAGAACTATATCAATTTTGAAATCTGAAATAAGTCGTATTACAAGCATTTTTGTTTCCGATTATTCTGTCTCAAAATCATTTTGTAGCCCCAAAAATGAACTTAATTTTCATGGTTTTAAAGATGTTTTAAAAACTGGCAAAATAGTTGTTTTAAATATGAATATATCAGAATACAAAAATTTATCCAAAATAATTGCTGCTTATTTAAAATTAGATTTTCAAACAGAAGTATTATCACAACTTAGTAATTCTTTTAACAATAGTGTAAGAAAAAGTGTCTTTATATCTGATGAATTTCATGAATATGTAACAACTACTGATAGTGATTTTTTTGCTCAGTCAAGAGAAGCAAAATGCATTAATATTATAGCAACACAAAGCTACTCTTCAATAAAAAATAGTTTAAAGGATGAAACTGCTACAAAAGTTATTATACAAAATATGATTAATAAGCTTTGGTTTAGAACAACAGATAACTTTACTATTGATGAAGCTCAAAAGCAAATTGGAAAAGAAGAAAAAGAAAAGATTTCTACAACAATTTCTGAAAATGCAAAAGAAACAAACCTAAATTTACTCACAAACACTCTTATTTCTAGGAATTCTAACATTTCTGAAAGCTATAATAAATACACTCAAAACGATTATATATACGATACCAATTATTTTTCACAATCTCTCGAGACTTTTAGAGCTTTAGCTTTTATTTCTAATGGCTTTAAAGTTTCGAAACCACTAGAATTGCAAATGATACCTTATTATAAAGATAACGTTTATAATTCAAAAATTTTATATAAAGAAAGGAATAAAAATGAAAAATAAAAAAATGAAATTATTATATACTTCAATGCTTTCAATTCTCTTTATATCAACTTTTGGAACCAGTGTACTTGCTGCAGATCCAAAATTAGTATCTACTTTAGATTCAGCTTTTGAAAAAATTGAAAAATATATTTTAAAAATATCCACACCTGCTGCTGCAGTTGCTGTTGGTACAGGAGTACTTATGAAAAAGTTTAGTTTTGGAGATGAAGAAAAAATTCGTACAGCTAATAAATTAATACGAGGAAGTCTTTTTTCCTATGGATTTATTTTATGTATTGATTTAATCTTATCTATGTTCCAAACTTTACTAACTTAATTTATTAGGAGATTTTTATGGAAGAAGAAAAAATAAATTTAACAGAAGCTATTTTAAATTCAATTAATGAATTATTTTCTAAAACCTTCTCTTCTATTGATAACACAATTTACAGCACTTTAGATTATTTAACTTTTATTTCACCAGACATTTTAAAAAGCGAATCTTTTCAAAGAATTTTAGGTTCTTCTGTTTCTGAAGGTATTCTCCTAATTTGCAATAGTCTTATTTTAGGAATTATTCTTTACTATTCAATAAACTATTTGATTTCACACTTAACATATTCTCAAATCGATTCTCCAAAACAATTTGTTTTCAAAGCTATCATTTTTATAGCCATAATGAATTCTTCTCTTTGGATCTGCGAACAAATTATAAATATAATTTATATTATAACATCATCAATTTCAGAAATTGGATTTAATATATTTAATAAGCCAATTACTTTTTCTTCATTTATTGATAGTATAAATAAAAATCTTTATACATCTGGAGAACTATTAAATATATTTTCATTTGATGGAATTATAAAATCTTTTATAAGTTTTGGATTAATAAATCTTGTATTTACATATTCCCTTAGATATATAATGATACAAATTTTTATATTATTAAGTCCATTTGCTTTTTTAAGCTTACTAACAAATAGTTCTGAATGGTTTTTTAAAGTTTGGATAAAATCATTTCTATCACTATTATTAGTTCAAGTATTAATTTCTCTTATACTTCTCCTATCTTTTTCAATTGAACTTAATTTAGATTCTAATATTTCAAAAATTTTATACATTGGCATTATTTATGCTTTAATAAGAGCCAATAGCTATATAAAAGAATTGTTTGGCGGAATTACAACAACAGTTTCATCAGGAATTTCTGGATTTCAACTTCATTAAAAGGAGGTTTTATGCATTTTATTTTTCCAAAAAATTATAATTTCAAGCCAAAATTGTTGGGTTTTATAGACTATAGTACTGCTATAATAGACACAGTTATTGGAGTTATAATTTATTTTTTAGTAAACTCTATTTTTAACAATATAAATACAAAAATTTATGTTTTTATAGCTCTATTTTTACCTGTTTTACTAATTAGTATTTTAGGAATTAACAAAGAAAGTTTTATTAGCGTTTTTAAATATATGATTAAATTTATAAAAAATCAAAATGTTTATTTATATAAAAAATAAATTGATATTTGTATAAGTAATTTGGGGCACATTTTTATTAAAGCTTTGTAGAATAATTTAAAAATTTAAAATGACACGCAGTTTTTACTAACAGTTGAACAAAGTAATTACTGTTAGTTAATGCAGAGCTGGAGCGAAACGAAGTGAAGTCGACCAGCAAGGAACGATAAATTTTTAGAATTATCTACAAAGCATAATTTAATATAGGTAAAAAATTTACACGCACAAATAATAATTTTCCCATTTAATAACTTAATTTAATTCTTGTATTTCCCAGTTTTAAATGATATAATCTTTTCAAAACTGTACTAAAGAAAATTAATTAAATTGAGGGGTTAAAAAGGGGTTTTGAATATGAAGCTATCACAGAATGATAAGTCTCTTCTATTTTCTAGTACAGAGATTTCTGATGTTTTTTTTACAGAATATTTGCCTGAAGCAAAAGGTGAATATATCAAAGTATATTTCTATATGCTTTTTTTATCAAAATACAATAAAGAAATTAAAATAAATGATTTATCAAAAACATTGTCACTAGATTTTCCAACAGTTAAAGATTCTATTGAATTTTGGGAAGAAAAAGGACTTTTAGTTAAGAAAACTGATGGCTATGTTCTAGCTAATATTCAAGAAATAGAATTATCAAAACTTTACTCTCCAAAAGTTACATCTTCTCCTGAAGATGCCATTAAAAACTCACAAAATCAATATAGAGCAAAAGCTATTGATAATATTAATTCACAATTTTTCCAAGGTGTAATGTCTCCAACTTGGTATAATGACATTGATCTTTGGTTTAATAAATACGGTTTTGATGAACAAGTTATGCTTGCTCTTTTTAGTTATGCTTTCGATAAACGTGCATTGCATAAAAATTATATTCAAGCAACAGCAGAAGCATGGAGTAAAAATAACATAAAAACCTTTAATGATTTAGAAGATTATTTTGAAAAACAAGAAAAACGTAATAGCATAAATAATCAAATTAGTAAGAAGTTAAATTTATATAGAAAACTTACAACATATGAAGAAGAAGATATCGTTAAATGGACTGAAAACTATGGTTTTTCTATCGATATTATAGATATTGCTTTAAAAAATGCATCTTCAAAAAATAAAATTCGTTTTGATTACATAGATACTTTACTTACAGATTGGCACAAAAAAGACTTACGAACTGTTGATGAAGTAAATACATATTTACAATCATTAAAAGAAAAAGATACTAGAGCAAAACAAGTTCAAAAAGTTGCTTTTGAATATACTCAAAGTACTTTCGATAACTTGGAATCTTTATACGAAAATTAATTATTTTTATAGGTTTATAATAATTAATAATAACAATCAAACCTAAATTTAGAAAAAGGACTTTGTATGGATAATTCACTATTAAATCAAATTTTACATGAATATGAATTAAAACGTAATAAAGCAATATCAGAAGCTGAGCAAAGAAAAAAAGATTTACTTTCTGTAAATCCAAGACTTTTAGAAATTGAAAATGAATTATCTTCAAATTCTATAAAAGCTTCTAAAGCAATACTAATGTCTAACAAAAAAGAACAAGCATCTATTTTATCAGACTTAAAAAAGAAAAATAATAGCTTAATAAAAGAAAAAAATGCTTTTATTAAAAATCTTTCTAAAGAAAATAACTATCTTAATCCACATTTTGACTGCAAATTGTGTAAAGATATGGGATATATTCAAAAAGATAGTTCTTCCATAATGTGTTCATGTCTAAAACAACGTATCTTTGATATAGCTTATAACAAATCAAATATGGGAAATTTAGAAAGAGAAAATTTTTCTAATTTTAATATAAGAATCTTTTCAGATAAACCTGATTTTGAAAAATATAAATCAGAATTATCTCCAAAAGAAAACATTAAAAAAATAAAAGATGCCGTTTCATCTTTTATTGAAAATTTTGATAATCCTGAAGAAAAAAATTTAATTTTTACTGGTAATACTGGTGTTGGGAAAACATTTTTAATTAACTGTATTGCAAATGAAATTTTAAAATCTGGAAAAACTGTTCTTTATCAAACAGCACCTGTCATGTTTGATGAAATAAATGCAGCAAAATTTGAAAAGGAAAACGCAAAATTTGATTTATATAAAAATATATTAGATGTTGATTTACTTATAATAGATGATTTAGGTACAGAAAAAATAACTGATACCAAAATTACAGAATTATTTACAATTATAAATACTCGTCTTCTAAATCAAAATCATAAGATTACTAAAACTATAATTTCTACAAATCTTAATATTACAGAACTTTTTAATACATATACAACAAGAATTGGTTCAAGACTTACTGGATATTATAAATTTTATCGTTTATTTGGTGAAGATTTACGTTTTAAAAAAGCTAAAAAAGAAATCTGAAAAATCAGATTTCTTTTTTCTTTATTTTCTTTTATAAATATTCTTAAAGTTACTCTTTGTCAAATAATTTTCTATTAACTTTAGATTATATAATCATCGTCTTCTTCAACAATCTTTTCAACACTAACAACTTTACCTTCATTTGTTCTCATCAAGGTAACACCTTGTGTTGCTCTTCCTAAAACACTTATTTCTCCAGACTTTAATCTTATTAATGTTCCTGTATCTGTTGAAAGCATTATATCTTCTACTCCAGATACAATCTTGATTCCTACAATTTCACCTGTTTTTGGAGTAACTTTATATGTTATAACTCCTCTTCCACCTCTATTTTGAACTCTGTATTCATCAAGTTCTGTTCTCTTTCCAAATCCGTTTTCTGTAATAGCAAGTAATGTTGCATTGCTTCCACTAACAATTGGTTCCATACCTATAACGCTATCATTATCATCTATTCTCATTCCTATAACACCTTGAGCAGTTCTACCTACTGGTCTAACATCTTTTTCGTCAAATGTTATACTTAAACCTTTTTTAGTTACTAAAACAACATTATCTTCGCCATCAGTTAATCTAACATCTATTAATTCATCATCATCTTTTAATGTAATTCCCATTAAACCATTTTTTCTATTAGAATCATATTCTTTTAATGGTGTTTTCTTAATTAAACCATTCTTTGTTCCCATTAATAAATATTTACCATCTGCAAAGTTTTGAATTGGTATAACAGCAGATATTTTTTCTCCTGCTTCAAGATTTAGTAAATTAACAATAGCTGTTCCTTTAGCTGTTCTTCCAGCTTCTGGAATCTCAAATCCACGTAATCTGTACATTTTACCTTTATTACTAAAGAATAGTAATGTATCATGTGAAGAAGATGAGAATATTGTTTTTACAAAATCTCCTTCTTTTGTTGTCATTCCAGTAATACCTTTTCCACCTCTTCTTTGGCTCTTATATGTATCTACTGGTAATCTTTTAATATATCCAAATCTTGTTAATGTGATAACAACTTGCTCTTCTTTAATTAAGTCTTCTTCTTCAAACTCTCCTTCTGCTGGAGCAATTTTTGTTAATCTTTCATCTCCAAATTTATCTCTTATTTCTATAAGTTCTGTTTTAATAATATCATATACTAATGTTTCACTAGCTAATATTTCTTTATAATATGCAATCAATCTCATTAATTCTTGATATTCTTCTTCTAGTTTTTCTCTTTGTAATCCTTGTAATCTCTTTAATTGCATATCCAAGATAGCTTGTGATTGAATTTCAGAAAGGTTAAATCTTTCCATTAATCTTTCTTTTGCATCATCGTAAGACTCACGAATTATTCTAATAACTTCATCAATATTATCAATAGCAATAATTAAACCTTCTAATATATGAGCTCTTGCTTCTGCTTTGTCTAACTCAAATTTTGTTCTTCTTAAAACGACTTCTTTTCTATGTTTGATATATTCTACTAAACATTGTTTTAATGTTAATTCAATTGGTTGCCCATCAACCAAAGCAAGCATTATAACTCCAAAAGTATCTTGCATTTGTGTGTGTTTGAATAATTGATTTAATATAACTTGTGGTCTTGCATCTCTTTTTAATTCTATAACGATTCTAACTCTTTCTTTTCTATCAGATTCGTCTCTAACTTCTGAAATTCCTTCAATTTTTCTATCTTTAACTAATTGATCTATTTTTATAATTAAATTTGCTTTGTTTACTTGATATGGAAGAGATGTAACTATTATTCTTTGTTTATTTCCAGACATTTCTTCAATTTCTGTTTCTGCTCTTACAATAATTTTTCCTCTACCCGTTGTATACGCATCTCTTATACCCTCTTTTCCAAGAATCATAGCTCCTGTTGGAAAATCTGGACCTTTTACAACTTCCATTAATTCTTCATTTGTAGTATCAGGATTGTCTATAACTTTTATTGTTCCATCTATAATTTCTGTTAAATTATGTGGTGGTATATTTGTTGCCATACCTACAGCAATTCCTGATGAACCATTTACTAATAATGCTGGTATTTTTGAAGGTAGAACTGTTGGTTCTTGTAATCTATCATCATAGTTTGGCATGAAATCAACAGTATTTTTTTCAATATCAACTAACATTTGCTCTGCAATTTTTGACATTCTAGATTCTGTGTACCTCATTGCAGCTGCACCATCGCCATCTATTGAACCAAAGTTTCCATGTCCATCTATTAACATATATCTCATTGAAAAATCTTGAGCAAGTCTAACCATTGCATCATATACTGAAGAATCTCCGTGTGGATGATATCTTCCTAAAACAGATCCAACTGTGTTAGCACATTTTCTATATGGCTTATCTGATGTTATTCCATCTTCATGCATAGAATAAAGAATTCTTCTATGAACAGGTTTTAAACCGTCTCTAACATCTGGTAAAGCACGTGAAACTATAACACTCATTGCATAATCTATATATGCTGTTTTCATTTCTGCTTCAATATTTCTTTCGATTATTCTTTCATCTTGCCTTTCCATTCATTAACCTCTTTTCTTCGATTTTTATACACTTGCATTATATAATAAATATAACCAAAAAAGCAAGAAAAAAGGGGCTTTTTTATAAAAAAATAACATTTAAATTTATATTAATTTTTCTGCTAAAGTCTTTTCTTCTGGCGAAATATTAAAGTTTTTTCCATTATTTTTTATAAGATTATGTATATTTTCAATCTTCCTTGCCTCTTTTATTGTATTTTCCAAAGGTATTGTTTTATTTAAATAATTTTCTATATTTTTATATGCTTTTTCCATATTTAAAAAATCTTGATTTCCGTAAGCTTTACCCCAATTTTCACAATATTTTTCTAATTTTTCGACCGCTTTTAATTGTTCTGAAAGAGTTTCTTCTATTTTGTCACTTATGGAACTTATGATTGTATTTTTTCCTTGTTTTAAAATTTTAGAAATATTATTACTTATTAAATTCTTACTTTTGGCCAAATTTATAGCCATATCTAATATTTTGGATATAGTATCTAAAACACCTCCACTTTTTACTGCTAATTGAACTTGTGAAATATTTTCAAAATTTCCAGTTACAACTCCAGAAATACTTTTTCCAACATCTAAACAGGAATTTATAGTTTCCTTTATTCCACTTTTAAACCCTTGTTCTATAATTGCATTTTTTATAGAGATTACTTGATTTTCTATTAAATTTGGTAATAATGCTTTTATTCCAATATCCAAACCTGCATTTATTGTTTTTCCTAAATCCGTTTCTATAAAATTCTTTTGCTTATCATATAAACTTATTTCATATTTATTAACTTCATTTTCTACTTCTAAATTATTCATATTACTCCTATTCTAATAATTTTTGAAAAATATCTTCATATATGTTTTGATCTTTAAAAATATTTTTATTTATTATTAAATTGTATTTTTCGCTATATTCGATTTCTCCAAGAATATTAATTTCTGAATATATTTCTTTTAGTATTCTTTTAGATATTTTATATTTGTTTATTTTATTAAAAATTATATTTACCTTAGAAATGTCTATCTCAAAATCTCTTATAATTTTTTCTAAAAATATATTTGATTTCTTTACTTCTGATAAATTAGGTTCTATTAGAGTTATTACTTTGGAAGAATTACTTAATATAAATCTATTTTTATCAATTTCTAAATTTGATGAAGTATCTATTATTATAAAGTCAAATTCTTCCTTTATTTTTACAAATAATTGATTAATATTTTCATAACTATAAAAATAATTCTCTTCTAAAAATAATATTGATAAATTTTCATTATATTTATATATACTATTTTTATTGTTACTTGTTCCTAATATAGTATTTATACTACAATTAAAATAATCTGAATCTATTAAAAGTACTTTTCTATTTTTACTTAAGTACTTTGCTATAATTATTGATATTATACTCTTTCCAGTCCCAAAAACACCTGTAATTGATATTATCTTACCTCTTGACAAAATACTTTTTTCATTCATATTTTTTTCTTTATTAAATTCTTTTAATGGATTTTTTAATATTATTTTTTTAAAGTCTTCTATGCTTTTAGAAATATCTTCTTTAGATAAATTAGACTTTTTAAAACTCATAAAAAATTGTTCATAATCATTTAAATAATATATTTTATATATTTTTTGGCTATTTAAAAACATTTCTATTTCTTCATTTTTTTCTTTTAAAAAAACTATTATTTCTATTTTAGAAGCAATCTCTAATATTTTGTAAATTAATTCTTTAAATTCTACTTCTTCTGGTAAAATATTACTTATAATTAATCCTTCAATATCTTCTCTTTCTTCTAATACTTCAATAATTCCTTCTTGATACTGAATATCTCTTCCAATAACTTCATATATATTTTCATTTTTTAATCTTTTATTAATCTCTGGTATTCCTATTGCTGTAATTACTTTCATATTAATTTATCACCTCTTTTTCATCTTCTGAACTATCTATTCTTGCTAATATATGATTATCTCCTATAAACATTAAGCTTTCGCCTCTTTTTAAAGATTTAATTTCTATTTTTTCTTTTTCAGAAATATTTGCATATTTTTCTAAAACTAATATATTTTCTTCCTCTAAAGAAAAAAATGATTTTATACTTGAATTATTTAATATGCTTTTACCATAAGCACCATTATTCAAACTAAATAAATCTGAAACATCTTGTGTTATTGCAACAGCACTTCCTCCATACTTCCTTATTGTTTTAAATATTTTATAAATAAAGCTTGCTACAAATTTATTTGATGTAACACCTATTAATCTCCAAATTTCATCCATATATATAGCTTTATTTTTATTCCTATCTTTTTTTATCTTATCCCAAAATAAATCTGTAAAAATATACATTCCATATTTCAAATTTTCTTCTCCGAGTTCATATATATCTCCAACAATTAACTTGTTTTCTAATTCTACATTTGTATAATTATTCAAAAATTTTAAAGAACCAAATATAAATGGATATAATTTTCTCTTAAAAAATTCCGTTTTTTCATCTTTTTCTAAAACTTTATATAAATCTTCTAATATAGGCATATCTTTACTTTCTTTAAATACTTTTGTATTATCTTTTATTTTATATAAAGATTCATCATCAAAAGTAATAGACTTTTCCCTATACATTTCTATTAATTTTTCTTCTAACATAGCAACATTCTCTTCATCTAATTCACCAAAAACTAAGCTAAAGAATCCCCTTAATTTTCCTATTTTTGTAGTTAAAAAACCCTTTTCTTCTTCAATACAATCTTCTCTTATATCTAAAATATTTATATAAGATTCAGAACTAGGCCCAAATTTAATACATATTCCATCTAAGTTTTGGCAAATATTATTATATTCTCTTTCTGGATCAATAATGTATTGTTCCAAACCATAAATTCTATACCTTAAAATTAATAACTTTGTATAAAATGATTTTCCAGCACCACTTGTCCCAAATATACACATATTTGCATTCTTGTATTTTTCTTTATTAAATCTATCAATTAAAATCATAGAATTATTATAAATATTAGTTCCTATAAAGATTCCATTCTCATCACAAATATTTGAAGATATAAATGGATAGGTTGAAATTAAACCACTTCCTAAAATATTTCTTCGCGAAATTTCTTTTATATCTTTGTTATTTATCATTAGTGGTAGACAAGAAAAATAGATTTGTTCTTCTCTAAAATTAGCTTTTCTTGTCATCATTCCTGAAGCCTGTAATATTCCTTCAATCTTGTTTATATTTCTTTCTACTTCCTTTTCACTTTCACCTATAATATCTATATATGTATAAAGAAAATACATTTCTTCATTGTTTACTTGCATTTCTTTTCTAATATATTTCGCATCATTGTAAGTATATGCAGCAATATCAATGTCTTCTCTATTAGTATTACCAGACTTTAAATCAACACCAACATTACCAATAAAATAAGTTAATTCCTTTATTGTTTTATAAGTGTCTTGTTTTTCATAAAATATTGATATATTCATATTTACATTTGTATTTATAATGTTTTTGAAAATTATTTCACTATATTCTCTATAATAATCAATTATTAGTATACCACTATAAAATTTTCCATCTATTTCTAAGTACTTTGGATTTTTGTTATTTATGTAACTTGGTGCCATTTTGTCTTTTATACTTAAAATACCTTCATAAAAATTTTTTATACATATTCCTCCTTTATTCCATTATTTGATTTTCAAAAAAAGATATTAAAACTTTTTCTATTTCTTTTTTAGTGTTTAAATCATAGACTAAATTACCACATCTTGACAAAGAATCTTTTATTTTAAAATAGCTTTCACTTAAATAATTATTTGCCATTGTTTTCATAAAATTAATTTCTTCATATTCTTTATTTTGATTTTCTGGTTCGAATTTTACTATTATATAAAAGTTTTTGGAAGATGATTTATTTTCTTCATTTTTTGTTTTTATAAAATTCATATATTTTTCTGATATTTCTTTAATTTTTTTATTATTTTCTTTTTTGGAAATTTCTTTAAGATTTGAAAAATGTTTTGATAGATTTTCTTTTTTACTTTGAATAAGTATTTGAATGTTAAAATCACATGTTTTTAAAAATAGTTTATAAGAATTTAAAATTGCTTCTTTCTCTAAATTAGATTTTAAATCATAGTTGATTGGAATTACTTTTATAATCTTTATATATACTTTTTCTCTAATAATAATTCCATTCTCTAAAATTTTATCAAAAGGTAGCCATTCTTGCGTACTCTTTTCTTTTTTTATTTTTATCCTCTCCTTTCAAAAAAAGAACGTGAAAAAATTAATTTTCACGCCCCTTTGATTGATTAATATATTACAACAATTTTTAATAGCTGTCAATACTTTTTATAAACCTTCTTATTTTTTATTTTATAAATTGTAAAATTTTTCCTAATATTTTTTTGAATATTTTCTTCAAATTTGCTCATAATACTATTATAAAATTTATATTAGCCTAACTTAGAGTTCAATTATTAGTGTTTAATTTGTATATATAAAAGCCTCACGTGTTTTTATATATAGAATTAAATATTAGTAATTGAAGTTCGAGTGAAGATGTAAGATATTTGAATGATCATTCTAGTATCTTATGTTGGAAACAAGGAGTATATTATTTGCTATATTAGCTTTAAAAATTTATTATTAAATTGTAAGAGGTTAATACAGTATATAATATATTTGAAGTCATGATTGTTCTTTTATTTGAAAGGGTTTATTTATAGTCCTTTATGGATGAATATAGATTCTTAGAGTGGATTAACAATCTAGCAACGGATCTATATATGTTGTATATGGCTTTTTTGTATAGCAATATGCAATAGGTCAAACTACTATGTATATAGGTTTTAGCTGAAAGTTAATATAAGTTTTATCGATGATAAAAAGCCATAAAGATATTATCTTTATGGCTTTATCATTTTATATAACTATATATCTAAGTTCTTTACATTTTTTGCATTTTGTTCTATAAATTCTCTTCTTGGTTCAACTTCATCTCCCATTAATAATGAGAATGTTTTATCTGCTGATATAGCATCATCCATTGTAACTTTAACTAATGTTCTTGTTTCAGGATTCATTGTTGTTTCCCATAATTGTTCTGGATTCATTTCTCCTAAACCTTTATATCTTTGTATTCCTACTTGTTCTCTTGCAATTCCCTTTTCAGCTAATTCTACAAATGCTCTATCTAAATCTTCTTCTTTATAACAATAAATATCTTCCATTCCTTTTTTAGATAACTTAAATAATGGTGGTTGTGCTAAATAAACATTTCCATTTTCTATTAATGGTCTCATATATCTGAAGAAAAATGTTAATAAAAGAGTTCTAATATGTGCTCCATCAACATCAGCATCAGCCATTATAATTACTTTTCCATATCTAATTTTTGTTATATCAAATTCATTTCCAATTCCAGCACCAACAGCTAAAATTACAGGATTTAATTTATCATTTCCATATATTTTATCAGCTCTTGCTTTTTCAACATTAAGCATTTTTCCCCATAATGGAAGAATCGCTTGAAATTTTCTATCTCTTCCTTGTTTTGCACTTCCTCCTGCTGAATCTCCCTCAACTATATAAACTTCACATTCATCTGCTATTTTACTACTACAATCAGCTAATTTTCCTGGTAATGTTGAAGTTTCTAATGAATTTTTCTTTCTTACTAGTTCTCTAGCTTTTCTAGCTGCTTCTCTTGCTCTTGCTGCACTAATACATTTTTCAAGTACTGCTTTTGCAACATTTGGATTTTCTTCTAAAAATGCACTTAAATGTTCATTAACCATTGATTGAACAATACCTGCAACTTCGCTATTTCCTAATTTTGTTTTTGTTTGTCCTTCAAACTGAGGTTCTTTAACTTTTACTGAAATTATTGCTGTTATTCCTTCTCTTATATCATCACCTTGTAAATTAGAATCTTTTTCTTTTAGAATATTTTTAGATCTTGCATAATCATTAAATACTTTTGTTAATGCTCTTTTAAATCCTTCTAAATGTGTTCCACCTTCAATTGTATTAATATTATTAACGAATGTATATATACTTTCAGAATAACTTGTTGTATATTGTATTGAGATTTCTACTGGATATTCTCCAGCTTTTTCAATATAAATTGGTGTATTTAATGGTTCTTTTCCTTTATTTAAATATTCAACAAAAGAAACTAAACCTCCTTCAAAGCAAAATTTAGCTTTCTTTGGCACATCTTCTCTTTTATCTTCAATTTCTATATTTAATCCTTTTGTTAAAAATGCCATTTCTCTAAATCTATTTTCTAATACATTATATTCATATTCTAAAGTTTCAAAAATTGTACCATCAGCTAAAAATCTAACTTTTGTACCTGTTTTTTCTGAATCTCCGATTCTTTCAAGATGCTTTACTGTATTTCCTCTTTCAAAACTCATTTGGAAAATTCCACCATCTCTTTGTACTGTTACTTCTGTCCATTCTGATAATGCATTAACAACAGAAGCACCAACTCCGTGAAGTCCACCAGATACTTTATATCCACTATCTCCACCAAATTTTCCACCAGCGTGTAATACTGTATAAACTGTTTCTGCTGCAGATAAACCTGTTTTGGCATGTTTATCTACTGGTATCCCTCTACCATCATCTTCAACACAAATTATATTTCCTGGTTCTATTGTAACTTTTATATTTTTACAATATCCAGCTAAAGCTTCATCAACAGCATTATCTACAATTTCATAAACAAGATGATGTAATCCTCTAACAGAAACACTTCCTATGTACATTCCAGGTCTTTTTCTAACTGGATCTAACCCTTCTAAAACTTGTATTTGATCTGCATTATACTCATGTTCGAATTTTTCCATTTTTTCTCCCTCTTTCTTTTTTTCGCTAATTTATATCAATCTTTTTAAAATAGTATTAGCACCTATTTTAGCTACATAACCTTTTTTTTCTTTATTTTTTTCAACTAGAATAAATGATTTTCCTTCACCTTCAGATAAATCAATTATATTATCATTTTCTTCTAAATCTTTATACATAGATTTATATTCTCTTGTATTTTTTATATATTGCATATTAAAAATTCCAATTATTTCTTCATTATGTATTAATCTTTCATCTCCAACATGTAAATACATATATAAATCCTTTCTTTTATTTCTTTGTACAGATACCTTTTTCAACAAAAAATTCTGTAAAATCTGTATTTAATTCAATTTTATCTGTACAAGTAATAATTACTTGATTTCCTTTTATATTCTCTAAAAAACTCTTTCTTCTTGTTTCATCTAATTCAGACATAAAATCATCCAATAGTAATATTGGTGTATCATTTATTTCCTCTTTAAATATTTCAAGTTCACAAAGTTTTAATGTAAGTGTTGCTGTTCGTTGTTGTCCTTGTGAGCCAAAAATAGAAACTGGCTTTTCATTTATATAAATCATAAAATCATCTCTGTGTACTCCAGTTGCCGTAAAACCTCTATTTATATCAATATTTCTAGATTTTTTCAAATTTTCTAAAAAAGATTCTTTATTTTTACTATTAGAAATGTATTTTATTATTATTCTCTCTTTTCCACTTTTTGTTATCAAATTGTGGAAAACTTCTATCTTTTCTGATATTTTATCAATATATTTTTTTCTATATTCATAAATGTTATAAGAATATTCTGATAATTGTTCATCCCATATGTCTAACATTCTAGCATTTTTATTCTCATACTTTATTTGGCGTAAATAATTATTTCTTTGTTCTAATGTTTTATTATATAAATTTAATAGATGAATATAATTAGGTTTTAAAGAACTAATCATCATATCTATGAATTTTCTTCTTCTTTGAGGTCCATCCTTTATTATTTCAATATCATCAGGAGTAAAAATTACTACATTTATTTTTCCAACAATATCACTAATTTTATTTTGTTTTATATCATTAATAAAAAAAGTTTTTTTGCCATTTATATTAGCTCTAATTTTTCCTTCTCTATCTACTTTTTTATATAAAATTTCAACATTACTATTATCATAATTAAAATTTATTAATTCCTTATCTTTCTTTGCTCTATAAGATTTTCCGATAAGAACACAAAAAGATAGCCTCTATTATATTGGTTTTTCCCTGTGCATTATTACCATATATAACATTTACATTCTCATTAAATTCAATTTTCTGTTTTTCATAATTTCTAAAATTCTCTAATGTTATTTCTTTTATATACATTTTCTATTTCCTATTATAATAAAGTCCAAAGCCACCCTAAAAATGACTTCACAAAGATTATAACAAAAATTACAAGCATAACACCTAAAACAATTAATTTTATGTTTATTTTCTTTCCTGTCTCTTCAAAAATCCTTTCAGACATATCATCCATTTTCTTTGTTATTCCAAAAAAGACATCTGTTACTTTTTCATAAATTTCTTTTAATTTATCTTCCATTTTTATCTCCTTTGTGTTATCCACATTTTGTTATCTTTTTGTGGATTTATTCTTTCATTTTTATTGGTAATATCATATATATGTAATCTCCATCTTCAACTGGCTTAATTATACATGGAGATCTGTTTGTTCCAAATTCTATATAAACATCTTCATCGTCAATAGCTTTTAATGCATCTAAGAAAAATCTTGGGTTAAATCCTATTTCTAATTCTTTTCCTTCTGTATCAACATATATCTCTTCTTTTGCATCTCCTGTTTGATTTGCACAAGAAATAGTTACTTTTCCTACTTCTATATTTATTTTTACAGGATACTTTTTCTCTCTTTCTATAGAAGATGCAGAAATTAATAAGATTCTCTCAAAACAATTTTGTATATTATTTTTATTTACTTTTACTCTCGTTTCCCAATTTTTTGGAATAGTATTAGAGTAATTTAAAAATTCACCATCTAATAATCTAGTTACTATTTTACAATTTTCCATTTCAAATAATGCTTGGTTTCTTGATATTCCTATTTTTACAGTATCAAACGAATCTGAAATTATCTTATTTACTTCATTTAATGTTTTTCCTGGAATAACACTACTAAAATCATTTCCATTATTAATAAGTTCTTTTGTTTTTACTGCTAATCTATAACCATCAACTGCAACTACATTTAATTTATTCTCTTTTACTTCAAATAAACATCCTGTAAATATGGGTCTATTTTCTTCTGTACTTACAGCAAATATAGTTTTTCTTATCATATTTTTTAAAGTAGTTTGTTCTATTTCTATTGAATTATCTACATTTATTTTTGGTAATTCTGGAAAATCATCTGGATTCATTGTAGCAAGTTTATATAATGATCCTTCACATTCTATTTCTAATAGGTTATTTTCATTAATTGCTATTTTTATTTCTGTAGAAGGTAATCTTTTTATAATTTCACTAAACATAACTGCATTTACAACAGTATTTCCTTGTTCTTCTACATTAGCTTCTAATATATATTCAATTCCTATTTCTAAATCATAAGATGTTAGTTTTAATTCATTATCATTTGTTTGAAGTAATATTCCTTCTAATACAGGCATTGTTGTTTTAGAAGCAACACCATTTATTACGGAGTTAATTCCTTTTAAGATTTTTTCTTTTTCACAAATAATTTTCATTTTTATCTCCTTTAAATAAATATAATATAAATAGTAGTATTAGTATTAGGTGTTGTGGATTTAGTGGAAAACTCTTCAAAGCCTTTATTTCCCTAAGAAAAAGTATGTGTAAAAGGTTGTGAATTATTTTCACTTTTTTCCACACTATTCAATATCATTTGTGAATTAAGAGTTATTAACAGAATTTGTACAAGATTTTCACACTAGGCTGTGGAAAACCTTTTTAGCTATTCCGTAAGAGTTAAAAGCTCTTCTTTGGTAAAAAAATATGTTTGGAAAACAATATTTTTATTTTTGCTTTCTTTTCCTTTAATATAAATTATTTTGATTCTTGGATTATGTTTTTCACACTTTCCACAATTAATTTTGTATTTGTTTTTTCTTTTATCTCTTTTTCAATTTTATTTACGGCATGCATAACTGTAGTGTGATCTCTATTACCAAAATCAGCACCAATTTTTGGAAAAGACATTTGTCCAATTGTTCTACATAAATACATTGCAATTTGTCTTGGATGAGCTATGTCATTTGATTTTTTAGAAGATACTAAATCTTTTTTATCTATATTAAAGTATTTAGCAACAACTTCTTGTATGTAATCAGCAGAAATTACTTTTTCTTTTTGAAGTACAATATCATTAATTGATTTTTCTGCCATTTCGATAGTAATTGGACTGTGAGTTAATGATGCGTAAGCAACTATCTTATTTAAAGCGCCTTCAAGTTCTCTTATATTTGAATCTATTTTTGTAGCAATTACAGATAATATATAATCATCTATAATAATTTTATCAGCTTGTACCTTTTTTCTTAATATAGCAAGTCTTGTTTCATAATCTGGCATTGAAATATCTGCAAGTATTCCCCACTCAAATCTTGATTTTAATCTTTCTTCTAAAAGAGGTATATCTCTAGGTGGTTTATCACTAGAAATAATTATTTGTTTTCCATTTTGATGTAAAGTATTAAATGTATGGAAAAACTCCTCCTGCCCCATTTTCTTTCCTGCTATAAATTGAATATCATCTATTAATAATACATCTATATTTCTATATTTATTTCTAAATAATTCGTTTTTATAATTTACATCTTTTATTGAATTTATTAATTCATTAATAAATTGCTCTGATGTTACGTATAGTACCTTTGTGTTAGGATTATTTTGAATAATTTTATTTCCAATAGCATGCATTAAATGTGTTTTTCCAAGACCAACTCCACCATATATAAATAATGGATTATAAGAAGTTGCTGGTGCTTCGGCAACAGCTATTGCAGCAGCTTGTGCAAATTTATTATTATTTCCTATAACGAAATTATCAAAGGTATATTTTGGATTTAAAAAACTATTGCTATAATTTTCTGTATTAACATAGTCTGATTCTTCTTCTTCTACCTCTTTATTTAATACAACTTCAGATTTTTCTTTAATTTCTAATTCGCATGTTTTATTAGTAATAAAATTGAATGTGTTAGAAACTAAATCGAATAATCTTGATTCTATAGCATCTTTTTGCATTTTAGAAAGAGCAATTAAAACAATTTTATTATCTTTTATTGATTCTATTTCTAAACTTTTAATCCATGTTGTATATGAAATTGTTGTCATTTCTTCTTTTAATAGATCTTTTGCTTTTGTAAGTAGGTCATTTTTGTCGGTATACATTGTTTTAAAAACCGTCCTTTCTGAAGTGTGATTTATCCACAGTGTTGTCCACATAACTCTATGAAAAAGTAGTAGCCTCAGGCGAATTCGTTATCAACAATCTGTGGAAAACTTTTAAATGTTCTTTTTCTCCATTGTGCTCATATAATATCAAAAATATTTTAAAAAAACAAGTCAAAATTTAAAATACTTGTCATTTACGAAAGTTTTTATTATAGCTTGACTTTTTATGATGTTTTATTGTATAATTGAAATTACTTTTGAATAAATATTACATATTTATTACAAAATTTTATTAATAGTTTAAAATAAATTTATATATAGAAAGTAGGAGGTGCAAAATGAAAAGAACATACCAACCAAAAAAAAGACAAAGAAATAAAGTTCATGGTTTCAGAAAAAGAATGCAAACAAGAGCTGGAAGAAATGTTTTAAAAGCAAGAAGAAATAAAGGAAGAAAAAAAATTTCTGCTTAAATTGAACAAAAGGGCGATTAATGCCCTTTTTCTTGTATAAAGGAAAGATTTAAAATGAAAAAAACAATAATGATTAAAAAAAATTATGAGTTTAAAAACTTATTTTCAAAAGGAAAGTTTTTTTATGGACAATTTATTCATATGTATATAAAAGGAATAAATAAACCATATAATAAGCTAGGTATTGCAGTTTCTGGAAAACAGGGGAAAGCGGTAGCTAGAAATCGAATAAAAAGGCTTATAAGAGAAAATTATAAAATCTTTGAAGAAAATATAAAGTTGGGAACGAGTATTTTAATTGTTATAAATAAAGAAAAGGATATAAAAGAAATTTCTTATTATGATATAAAAGAAAATTTCAAAAGAACATTGAAAAAAGCCGATGTTTGGGTAGACTAATATGTTGAAAAAAATATTTATAAGAATAATTAATTTTTATCAAAAAAGAATATCCCCATTATTAGGGCATAATTGTAAATATTATCCAACATGTTCAGAATACACAAAGCAAGCAATAGAGAAATATGGAGTAGTAAAAGGCACAATAAAAGGAATAATAAGAATTTTAAAATGTAATCCATTTTCAAAAGGTGGATACGATCCTTTAAAATAGGGAGGGATTATGAAAACAATTATTACTTTTTTTGCTACTATTTTTGGTTATTTATTAAATTTTATTTATGGATTTGTTAATAACTATGGACTTGCTATAATTATTTTTACAATTATTTTAAAATTAGTAATGCTACCAATTTCTATAAAACAACAAAAAAGTATGAAAAAGAATTCAGAAATGCAAAAGAAAATTTTAGAAATTCAAGATAAGTATAGTAATGATCAAGCAAGACAAAGTCAAGAATTAATGGATTTATATAAAAGAGAACATTATAGTCCATTTTCTGGATGCTTAACTTCTATTGTTCAAATGTTTCTAGTACTAGCTATGTTTTATTTAGTTAGTCAACCACTAACATATATGAAACAAGTAGAAACTGATAAAATAGATAATTATGTTACTCAAATAACAAATGAAGGGAAAAATGTTAGATACAGAGAGATTGCTGTTATAAAAGAGATGAGAGAAAAAGATGAATCTGTAAGAATAAACATGGATTTCTTAGGTTTAGATTTAAGTGATATACCATCTGAGAATTATACAAATTGGAAGGTATATATAATACCTATTTTATATGTTTTTACTTCATTTGTTTCTACAAAAATTATAACATTACTAACTAAAGACCCTAAAGAAATTGCAAAAAAGAAAGAAGAAAAAGCATTAATAAAACAAGAAGAAAAGAAAGAAAATAAAGAAGCAGAAGCAATGACAGAAATGAATAAACAAATGCAACTTATGGTTCCAATTATGTCAGTAAGTATTGCATTAATTGCACCTCTAGGACTAGCATTATACTGGTTAGTAGGAAATTTATTTTCATTATGCGAAAGATTAATATTAAATAAATTTTTCAAAAAAGGGGAGGAAGATAATGGATAAAGTATATGTTTTTGAAGGAAAAACTTCTACTGAAGCTATTGAAAAAGGACTAAAAGAACTAAAAGTATCAAAAAATAAAGTTGATATAAAAGTATTAGAGCAAGAGGATAAAAGAAGTTTTTTTAGTATTTTAACACCAAGAGTTGTAAAAGTAGAAATGAAATTGAAAGAAAATTTTGAAGAAAAAGAAAATGAACCAAAAAAAGTAGTTAAAACAGAGAAAATAAGCACAGAAGAAATACATGGATGTATGGAAAATTTGAAAAAATTCTTAGATGAATTTATTTCAAAGCTTCCTAATAAAGATTTAAAATATGAAATGATTGAAGATAATGGCATTATAAAAATTGAGATAAAGGGTGAAGACACTGGATATTTAATAGGATATAGGGGAGAAGTACTAAATAGCATACAAACAGTTATTAGTAATATAGCTTCAAAATCAAGTAAAGAAAAAATAAGAGTACAATTAAATATTGGTGGATATAGAGAAAAAAGAGAAAAAGACTTACAAATTTTAGCAACCAAAATTGCTGGAACTGTTATTAGAACAAAAAAAGAAATTACTTTAGAACCTATGCCAGCATATGAAAGAAAAATAATTCATACAAAATTACAAGAAAATAATAAAGTAAAAACACATAGTGTTGGAGAAGAACCATATAGAAAAATTGTTGTAAGTTTAAATAAATAGAAGAGAAGATTGAGAAATCTTCTCTTTTTTTCATTTATAAAAATAAAAAAGTAAGATTAATATATTTTACCTTGTACAATTATGTAAATTATGATATAATATTAAGCGATTTTTAAGAGAAAAAGGAGAAAAAATGAGTACTATTGTAGCAATTTCAACAGCGCCAGGAATAGGTGGAATTGGAATAATTAGAATGAGCGGAGAAGAATGCTTTAATATATTAGATAAAGTATTTAAGCAAAAAAATCATCAAAATATTGATGACATAAAAGGATATTCAATTAAATACGGACATATAGTAGATAATGATAATATAATTGATGAAGTATTAGTTTCATATTTTAAAGCTCCAAAAAGCTATACAGCTGAAAATATGTGTGAAATAAATTCACATGGTGGAATTGTTATAATGAATAAAATATTAGATATATGTGTAAAAAATGGTGCAGAACTTGCAGAAGCAGGAGAATTTACCAAAAGAGCTTTCTTAAATGGAAGATTGGATTTATCTCAAGCTGAAGCAGTTATAGATATAATAAATTCCAAAACAGAAAGAGAAGCAAAAGTTTCTTTAGAACAGCTTGAAGGAAATTTATCAGATAAAATAACTCAAATAAGAAAAACAATTATTTCAATAATGGCTGATATTGAGGCTACAATTGATTATCCAGAATATGATTTAGAAGAAGTAACATATAGTAGAATTTTAAAAACTTTAGATGAAGTAAATGATATCTTAGAATCATTAGAAAAAAGTTTTTATAATGGTAAAATTTTAAGAGAAGGAATAAGTACAGCAATTATAGGTAAGCCAAATGCTGGAAAATCATCTTTATTAAATCTTATATTAAATGAGGAAAGAGCTATTGTTACAGATATAGAAGGAACTACAAGAGATACAATTGAAGAATTTATATCAATACAAGGAATTCCTTTAAAAATAATAGATACAGCAGGAATAAGAAATGCAAATGATGAAGTTGAAAAAATAGGAGTAAATAAAGCAAAGGAAATTGCTAAAAAGAGTGATATAATAATAGCTATTTTTGATAGTAATAAAAAATTAACAACAGAAGATAGAGATATATTAAATTTATTAAAAAATAAAAATTCTATTATATTATTGAATAAAATAGACTTAGATAAGAAAATCGAAGTAGAAGAAATAGAAAAATATAATAAGCCAATTGTTGAAATATCAACAAAAACAAGAGATGGTTTAGATACTCTTTATGATGAAATTTCTAAAATGTTCAAATTAAATGAAATTGCTATTGATGGAGAAACAATAGTAAGCAATGAAAGACATAAAAATATAATAATAAATTCAAGGAAAAATTTAGATAAAGCAAGAGAAACAATAAGAAATAATATGCCAATAGATATAATTTCTACATATTTAAAAGAAATAATTGAAGAACTTGGAAAGATAACAGGAGAGACAGTTACAGAGGATGTTATATCTGAAATATTTTCTAAATTTTGTTTAGGAAAATAGAAATTGTTTCACGAAAAACAAATAGAGGAAAGGAATATTAATAAAATGAAGTATGATGCAGGTAAATATGATGTGGCAGTAATAGGAGCTGGACATGCAGGGTGTGAAGCAGCACTTGCAGCAGCAAGATTGGGAATGAAAACACTGATTTTTTCAATAAGTTTAGAGTGTATAGCTAATATGCCATGTAATCCTCATATAGGAGGAACATCAAAAGGTCATTTAGTACGAGAAATAGATAGCCTTGGTGGAGAAATGGGAAAAAATATTGATAAAACAATGATACAATTAAGAATGCTAAATACATCAAAAGGTCCAGCTGTACATTCATTAAGAGCTCAGGCAGATAGAAAAAGATATCAAATGGAAATGAAGCATACTTTAGAAAAACAAGAAAATTTATTTGTTAAACAAGCTGAAATTGTTGATATTCAAGTGGAAAATGGAAAAATTGTAGCTGTTGAAACAAACTTAGGAGCAATATATCATGTTGATTGTGTTATATTAGCAACTGGTACATATTTAAAAGGAAAGATATATATAGGTGAGACATCTTATGAAAGTGGTCCTGATGGAGTAGCAGCAGCAAATAAATTATCAGAATGTTTAAAAAATCTAAATATAGAAATTCAAAGATTTAAAACAGGAACACCAGCAAGAATTAATAAAAATAGTATAGATTTTTCTAAAATGGAAATACAAGAAGGAGATAAAGATTTAGTACCATTTTCTTTTGAAGATGAAATGCCTAAATTTGAGCAAGTTCCTTGTTGGCTTACATATACAAATAATAAAACACATGAAATTATTAGAAATAATCTTCATAGATCTCCAATGTATGCTGGAGTTATAGAAGGTACAGGACCAAGATATTGCCCTTCAATAGAAGATAAAGTAGTAAGGTTTGCAGATAAAGAAAGACACCAAATATTTGTTGAGCCTGTTGGACTTGATACAAATGAAATGTATATACAAGGAATGAGCTCTTCACTTCCAGAAGATGTTCAAATAGCAATGTATAGAACACTTCCAGGATTAGAAAATGCAGAATTTACAAGACCAGCATATGCAATAGAATATGATTCAATAGAACCATCACAATTAAAGAGTTCTTTAGAATTAAAAGCCATAAGCGGAATGTTTTTTGCAGGACAAATAAATGGAACATCAGGATATGAAGAAGCTGCATGCCAAGGATTAATTGCAGGAATAAATGCAGCTCAAAAAATTAAAGGAAAAGCACCAGTTATACTTGATAGATCAGATGCATATATAGGTGTTTTAATAGATGATATTGTTACTAAAAGTACTCAAGAACCTTACAGAATGATGACTTCCAGAGCAGAATATAGATTGCTATTAAGACAAGATAATGCAGATTTAAGATTAACAGAAATTGGACATGAAGTAGGTTTGATATCAGAAGAAAGATATAATAAATTTTTATTAAAGAAAAATCAAATAGAAGAAGAAATAGACAGATTAAATTCTACGATTATTAAACCAACAGAAGAAACAAATAAATTTTTAAGAGAAAATGAAACTGCTGAAATATCAACAGGTATAAAACTTTCAGAATTATTAAAAAGAACGGAATTAACTTATGAGAAACTAAAAGAAATAGATATTAATAGACCAGAATTAGATAGACAAGTTAAAGAAGAAGTTGAAATAATGGTTAAATATGAAGGATATATTAATATGCAAAAAAAGCAAGTAGAAGGTTTTAAAAAATTAGAAAAAAAATTATTATCAGAAGAAATTGACTATAATGAAATAAAAGGATTAAGATTAGAAGCAAGACAAAAATTAAACAAATATAAACCATATTCAATAGGTCAAGCATCAAGAATATCAGGAGTTTCACCAGCAGATATATCAGTTTTATTAATATACTTAGAACAAAAAAATAGAAAAAAATAAGGAAGAAAATATGGAAAAACAAGAATTCAAAAATATATTTTTAGAAAACATAGATATAGAATTAACAGAAAAGCAAATAGATGATTTCTATAAATATATGCAGGGAATATTAGAATGGAATACAAAAATTAATCTTACAGCAATAACAGAAGAAAAAATGTTTATCGTGAAACATTTTGTCGATTCATTGACAATTAATAAGTATATAAAAGATTATAAAAGTTTAATTGATATAGGAACTGGGGCAGGTTTTCCAGGAATACCATTAAAAATTGTAAATTCAAATATGAAAATAACTGTTATTGATTCTATAAATAAGAAATTAAATGTTATAAGAGATTTGTCTAATAAAATTAATTTTAAAAATTTAGAAATTATACATACAAGAGCAGAGGATTTAGCTCAAGATAAAAAGTATAGAGAATCATATGATATAGCAACAACGAGAGCAGTTTCAAATCTTTCTACAATAGTTGAATATATGTTACCATTTGTTAAAGTTAATGGGTTAGCGATATGTATGAAAGGACCTAATTTTAAAGAAGAAGTAGAAGATGCTAGAAAAGCAATTCAAATTTTAGGTGGAAAAATAGAAAAGATAGAATCTCTTAATGTAGGAAATGAACTAGAAAGAAATATAATTATTATAAAAAAAGTAAAAAATACACCAAACAAATATCCAAGAGGACAGTCAAAACCAGTAAAAGAGCCAATTAGATAAGATTGTTCCACAAAAAACAATATAAGGAATTATAATTTTATGAATAATAAAAATTATAATTCCTTTTTTCTTAAAACTCATTGACATATAGCAGAAATTTTTATATTATAATAGGGTAAAAAAGGAGGGATTTACTTTGGGTAGAGTGATTTCAATAGCAAATCAAAAAGGTGGAGTTGGAAAGACAACAACAGCAGTAAATATAAGTGCTATATTAGCAAAAAAAGGAAAAAAAGTAATGTTAATTGATGCAGATCCTCAGGGAAATGCTTCAAGTGGATTAGGTCTTGAAAAAGAAGTTGATAGTTCACTTTATGATGTATTAATAAATGATGTAGAAATTATTGATACATTACAAAATACAGCAATTAAGACATTAAAAGTATGTCCTTCTAATATGGATCTTGCAGGTGCTGAAGTTGAATTAGTTTCAGAAATGTCGAGAGAACAAAGATTAAAAGAAAAATTAGATGAAGTAAAAGAAAATTTTGACTTTATTATAATAGATTGTCCACCATCATTAGGATTAATAACTTTAAATGCATTTACTGCATCAGATTCAGTTTTGATTCCAGTACAGTGTGAATACTTTGCGCTAGAAGGATTAGGACAACTTTTAAATACAATTAATTTGGTTAAAAAACATCTAAATAAATCATTAGAAATAGAAGGTGCTGTACTTACAATGTATGACATGAGAACAAACTTATCAAATCAAGTTGTAAAAGAAGTTAAAAGGTATTTTGAAGATAAAGTATATAAAACTGTTATTCCTAGAAATATTAAACTTAGCGAGGCACCAAGCTTTGGAATGCCTATAACTCTTTATGATCCAAAATCAAAAGGTGCTAGAGCATATGAAAAATTAGCAAGAGAATTAGTTAAAAATACCGAAGAAAGATTAAAAGAAAGTAAGGAGGAATAAGAGATGGCTGTAAAGAAAACAGGATTAGGAAAAGGATTAGATGCATTATTTTCTACACCAATAATAGAAGAAACAGTTAATAATCAAGAAGAATTGGTTAAGAAATTAAAAATAAATGAGATTGAACCCAATAAAGAGCAAGCAAGAAAATTGTTTGATGAAGAAGCAATAGAAGATTTAGCATCATCTATTAAAGAATATGGAGTGATACAACCAATTATAGTAAGCAAAAAAGATAATTACTATGAGATAATTGCTGGAGAGAGAAGATGGAGAGCTTCAAAAAAAGCAGGATTATCAGAAATACCAGCTATTGTAAGAGATGATAATGATCAAAGAAATAAAGAAATATCTTTAATTGAAAATATACAAAGAGAAGATTTAAATCCTATTGAAAAAGCAAGAGGAATAAAGCAATTAATGGACGAATATAATCTAACACAACAGAAAGTTGCAGAAAAGCTTGGAAAAAGTAGAAGTAGTATAGCAAATACAGTAAGAATATTAAACTTAGATGAAAGAGTAATAAATTTAGCATTAGAGGGTAAACTAACAGAAGGTCATTGCAAATCTTTAATGGCAATTGATGATTCAGAAAGACAATATAAGATGGCTCAATACATAATAGAATCAGGAGATTCTGTTAGAGAAGCTGAAAAGAAAATGAAAGTAAGAAAAAAAGTAAGTAAGAAAAATGATAAATATATACCAATATATAGAGATATAGAGAATACATTTCAAGGTTTCTTTGGAACAAAAGTAAAATTAGATGCAGGAGAGAGAAAAGGTAAGATAATTATTCAATACTCATCAAATGATGATTTGGAGAGAATTTTAGGTTTAATAAAATAAGGATGTGGGATAATGGAAAATTTTGCAGAATTGCTAGAAAACCAAGGCTTTTTAAGGATTATGGTAATAACTAATTTTATATTAATAATATTAGTTATTGTTAACATAATACATGGGATTTATATAAATAGAAAATATATAAACTTTATGAAAAAGCTTGGAAATGGTAATAATATAGACGAAATGTTAAAAAAATATTTGTCAGATGTAAGAGAAATTAAAAAAGATAATTCAGAAATAAAAGCTTATTATACTCAGCTAGATAATAATATAGATTCTTGTATACAAAAAATTGGGTTAGTAAGATATAACGCATTTAAAGATGTAGGAAGCGATTTAAGCTTTGCAATTGCACTATTAGATAGAAATGATAATGGAGTTGTTTTAAATGGATTATATGGGTCTGAATCATCAAATATATTTGCAAAACCAATAAAAAGTGGAGTTTCAAAATATCAATTATCAGAAGAAGAAAAAGAAGCATTAGAGATTGCAGAACAAAGTAAAAATTTTATAGCAAAGCATAGGAAATGAAAAAAGAAATCAATTTGTTAATGATAAAAATTTAGCAAATTGATTTTTTTATTATAGAAAATTGTTCTGTAATTTCAATAATAAAAAAATATTATAAATAAAACATATAAAAGATAATAAAAAGGCACTTGAAAATGAAAAATAAAAGGATTTTTAAAATGATTAGTGAAATTATATGATAAAAAGAAATAAAGTGCTTAAATTTGATTTAAATAGGAAAAGTAGAAATTGAAAGGAAAATTAATGAATAAAAAATTTAAGATAAAGAAATTTTAATATAAAAAAATGTATTTTTTATGGGTGTGGAAAAAAATATTAAAAAAATATAAAAATAAAAATTTTTTTGAAAAAATAAAATATAAAAAATAAAAACTGGAAATTATTGGAAATAGTGAAGTATATGGTTTTTTATAGTAAATTAATTAAAAAAAGTAAAAATAGAGTAAAAAGGAAAAGAAAAAAATAAATGTAAAGAAAATTAAATAAAAATATCAATTTACGAAAATCAGTAATATCAATACTTCTGAGACTGTGGAAAAGATAATATAAAAAATAATAAAAAAATATTGAAAATTTAACTATAAAAAAATTTTTTATAACTCCAAAAATAAAAAAATTTTAATATTTTACGAGAAAAGTAAAATATTAGTGTTAATTTATATAAAATACAAGAATAAAAATAGTATATTTTTATAAAAAATAAGAAAAATAATTTTAATTTAAGAATAAATATGAATAAAAAAACATAGAATAAATATAAGATATATGTTATAAAAATCTTGATTTTTTAAGGAATATTGGCTGTGGATTCTTATGAATAGATGTGAATTTCTTATAAGAAATAGGAATTATAAAAAAGAAAAAAATATTAAAAAAATGACACAAAAACATATTAAAAAATTTTTTTTTTGATATGTTTTATGATAAAAATAGCATTAAAATAAAGAATTAATTAGAAAATATAAAATTATTATTGACAATGTAGTTAAAAATATGCTAATATATATGTGTTGTTAAAAACAGCAACCAATGGAGAGGTGGTCGAGTTGGTTTATGGCACCAGTCTTGAAAATTGGCGTAGGTTTGTAGCCTACCGTGGGTTCGAATCCCACCCTCTCCGCCAGTAAAACGGAAGCTGAACAAGCTTCCGCTTTTTTTATAATAATATTAATAACTTAAGCTTTTGGAGATTTACCCAAGTGGCTGAAGGGGACGGTTTGCTAAACCGTTAGGGTTTCGTAAGGGGCCGCGAGGGTTCAAATCCCTCAATCTCCGCCAAGAAGAAGATAACAAATAATGTTATCTTCTTTTTTTTGCAAAGTGAAATTTAGGGACGCTCTAAAAATTTCATTTTTATTGTGGAAAATGTGATTTACTATATTATTAATTAAAAATAATCAACAATTAAGAATACCTTAAACTAGGGCTATTCTTAATACAGAAAATAAAAAATAAAGCTAATTTAATAGTATAAAAAGTATGTGGATAATTTTTCAATTTTGTAAATTTATACATTTTTTTAATAAAAGTAAAATGTATAGATTTTGTAAAATAAAAAAATAAGAGATTTTTATTATAATTTTTTTTAGAAATATTTTATAAAAAAATTTAATTTATTTTTTCTAAAATTTTTTAATTTTTTATAAATTTAAAATAAATATAATAAAATTTGACGTATGAAAATAAAAAATAAGGCATTTTTATAAAATAATTAGATAAATTACTTTAATAAAACATTAAAAAGCTTGAAAAATAAAGCTTTTTTGAAAATGTCTAAATTTCAATAAAAAAATGAAAATTGATGCAAATATTTATATAAAATTTTAAAAAAAGCATTAATTTCTTAAAAAAATTAAGAAAAACTAAAAAAAGAAAAAATTTTCTGAATAATTTTTGACTATAAAACAATTGATATTTTATTTTCAATAACAAAATAAAGACTACTTTAAGTTAATAAAAGTCTTGGGACAAAAGAATAAATAGAAAATATAATTTTTTTAGAAACATATATAAATAATATTTTTGTTAACTAAAAAAGTGAAATTTTAAAAAAGAAAAAAATAAAAATGTAAAAAAAGAAAATAAAAATTTATAAAAAAATTTTGTATTTTTTTACTAAATTTTGCTTAAATTTAGTAAATTTATAAAAAAACAATTGCAAATTTATATATAATTTCATAAATTCAATGAAAAAGTATAAAATTTGTTTTTAAAATTGACGTAAGGAAGAAAATTTACTTCAAATAATAAAAGTATATTTTTTTCAAATTAACTCAATATTTATGTTTAATTTATTAAATTTATCTAATTAATAAGTTATAATTCAAATTTAAAATTGACAAAAAAACAACAATAAAAATAGTTGTATTTTTGGAAAAAAATAGAGACAAAATTACTAGGGTTAAAAGAATAAAATAAGTATTTAGAAATGCAGAAATATAATAATAAGTATAGAATATTACGTAAATTGAATTTGTTTAAAAAAATAATTGGAAAAATTTAAATATTTTTTGAAAATAAGAAAAAAAGAAAATCATAAAAGAACTAAAAAAAATAAAATTTATAAAAAAATTTTTTATAAAAAATAAAGTTTTGAAGGTAATTTTTTATACATTTTAAAAAATATTTTCCTAATTTTTAATCAAAATTAAGAAAATATTTTGAAATTTATGATTAAAATTAAAAAAATGCTGAAAAATAAGCATTTTTCTATAGGTTATCGAATAAATGAAAAAAATAGAAATATGGCGATTCTGATAAGAATTTCTAAGTAGCATATATGATTTTTATATTTAAAATATAGCATAAAAATAAGATAAAATTGTCATGCAAACAATTACGAAAGTAATCTAATTTTAGTGGTTAAAAATAGGCATAAAAATAGCAATAAATCTTTGGGAAATATGGAACATAGGAAAAAATATATATGGTACTTAATTTTCAATTTCTAAGCATAATTATGTTAAACTTTTGAGGAATAAAAAAGCATATGATCAGATAGGTTAATTAAGGTGAAAAAGATAGAATTTAAAAAAAGTATATTTGTTTTTTCTAAAAAAGTATAAATTTTTGGCCCGAAAAGTAAAGAAAAAATAATTTTTTTTTTAAAATTTGGTGCTATTTTTCTAAGATTTATATCTAGAAAATTTATAAATGATTGAAAATAAAGGATTTCATTAAAATTAGTGAAAATTTATAAGATTTAGAAGTAATGATGCCAAATGTTTATTTTTTTAAAGAAAAATAATTTTAATATTTGTGATAATGAAAAGCACTGCTAAAAAAATGCCCCCAAAATTGCTGTGAAAGCTCTAGGAAATAAAGAAATAGGAAGAAAATTTTTTAAATATATGTAAAAATTTAAAACTTCAGAATAAGGGTGTGGACAATTTTTTGAAAAAATTTTACATTTTTTAGTATAATTTCGAAAAAAATCGGAATGCAAATATTAGAGAAAAAACAGAAGAAATTTTTAAAAAATAGCTATTAAAAAAAAACAGCTCAAAAACAAGGAAAAAAATCGTATAAAACTATATAAATTATGAAAATAGTATTATAAAAAAGCAAAAAAATAATTATATTTTTAAAGAAAAAAATTTTCTTTTAGAAAAAAATAAAAGCTAAAATAGACAAAAAATAATAAAAAAATATCCGCGAAGTCATAGGAAATGAAGGATCACACAGATAATTTATAGATAAATTACAAAGATTTTTTATATCGGATAAAGTAAAAAATGTAAAAATTTAGAGTAAAGGAGTAAGCCAAAAAAATTTTTTAAAAAAACAATTTAATAAAAATATTTGAAGAAAATTGATAAAATTTTAAAAATTAATATAAAATGCCTATAAATCAATAATTTTTGCATTATAGAAATTGTTTAGAAAAGAATAAAGAAGAGAAATGTTAAAAAACAGTTTTTAAAAAGTAAAAAGAAAAATAAATTCTATAAAAAATAATTATCTTAAAAATATAAAAAAAAATACTTGAAAGCTTTGGGAATTAAGGAATATGAAATTTATTTTTATAGAATTTTAGAAATTGGAATTAAGAAATATAAAAATTTTCTATAAATTTTCTATTTTTTTTTGTATAAAAGAAAAAAATAAAATTTTTTGATTTCTAAAAAAATCCTACTAAATAATGTTTTTATATAAAAAAGAAAGTAAAAAGCCCTAAATATTAAGTTTTTTTGATGCAAAAGGATGAAATTTAGATAAAAATAATGATAAGAAACGGATTAGTTATATTTAAAAATTATAGAGAAAAAGTAAAATGATAAAAAAATGATGGAAAATAAATGAAAGAGAAAATATCAGTAAAGCTATGGGAAATCTAGAAGATAGAAGGTAATTTTTTGATAATAATGATAAGATTAGGAAGAAAAACTAATAAATTTTTATAAAAAATTATATATTAATAAAGAGCAGAATATAAAAAAATTTTTAAAAAAAGTTTTTTATATTTTTAAAAAGAACAAAATTTAATGTAAAAATTTTAAAAAAAACTTTAAAATCTCTGAAAGTAAAGTGATTAAGAGATAGTGATAAAAAAGTTTGAAAAAGAAATAAAATAATTATTAAAAATAGCTTTTAAAGAAAGATAAGAAAAATAAATTTTCTTATAAAAAAATAGATAAATAAATCAAAATAAAAGAATAAAAAAAGATGCGTAAACTACTAGGAAATAAGGAAATAAGCAGATATTTTTTTGAAAAAAGGTCATGAATTATTTTTTGATCTAAAAAATCTTAAAAAATTTTTTAAAAGTTTTAGAAAAAAATTTTTTTAATAGAAAGCATAATTCTTTAAAAAAATAACTAAAAATAGAAAAAATTTTTAATAATATGTCTTATAGTATATATAAATACTGTAAAATAGGGAAAAATAGTAATTTTAAAAAAATACGATAATAAGTTTTAAAAATTTTAAATTATACTTAAATTGTTAAACTAAAATAGAAAATCAATAAGTGTTAAAAAAATGATTTGAAAAAATACAAAAAAATAAATAAAAAAATCCTGGCAAAGTATTGGGAAATAAGAGAAAAGTAAAATTATTTTTGTAATTAATGGATTTAATTAATTTTATGTTGATAAAAAGTTTTTAAATTTATATAAATTTAAAAAAAAATATTTTCTCAAAAAGTTTAATTTTTAGGTTTTAGCAATTTATAAATATAAGAATACTAAAATAAAAAAATAGAAAATGATGAAGCTAAATAGTGATTCTCCTTGAAATATCAATGTTTTATAAAAAATAGATTAAATCTGAAAAAAAAGAGGATAAAATTTTATTTTCAGAAAATTTAAGAAAAATAATTTTGAAAACAAGTGGGTTTTAATATATGTTATTGTTTTAAAGACAATTGTAAATAAGGTGTTAAAAAAATAAATGAAAAAGATTGTTAAAAGCTTGGGATATATAAAAAGTTTGATATTTTAATTATGTATTTTTGAATATAAATAATAAATGACTTATGTAAAACTATATCAGAGATTTTTTTAATAGAAATAAGATGTTTTTTTCTTTTCAAAATTAAAAAAATTTTATTGGAATTTAATAAAAAAATAAAAATTAGTGTAAAAAAATACATTAAAAAAGTGTTTTTGATGTAAAATTTTAAAGGAGTTAATTAAAAAGTTCAATATATGGACTAAAATTTATAGAAAATCTTTTATATCTATATTTATTAAGTACTATAAGAATATATTCTTTTCAAAGTAAATCGACGCTTGAAAATGCAAAATAAGAGTTTTTACAATTTTTTACAACAAATATATAGAAAAGTAAATTAAAATCTATTAAATTTTATTCTCATAACATGCAATATTTTGATAGTGACTTTGCCAATAAATCAACAGTTACTTTTAGTGATAGAAAGGTAAAAAATAATGGCTTTAAATATAAAGGAAATAAAGGACTTAGCGTATTTATTAATATGTTTTTTCAGACATAAATTATGATTTAAAATAGAGAATTTTGATATAGAAAAAGGAGTAATTTTAATATTAAAAATTTGATTGATCTAAATATAAAAAAATAAAAATTTTAAAAATCTTAATCAAAATTCAGAAGAAATTTTAGCTAAAAATATATTAAAAATAAATTTTTACATGATTTAAATAGAAGATTTTATATCAAAATGCGGTAAAAGACTATAAATATGCAATTTTTTATAATTACTATAAATTTATATTTTGGTGTAGATAAAGCTAAATTTTATAAAAAATAGTTTAAAAATAAAAACATATGTTTTTTATATACTTTAGAATTGAGTTAAAGTTTAATTTTTATATTAGCAGAAAATTGTTATATTGACAATTGGGTATTGCTTATGTAGATGAAAGAAAAAGTTGTAGAATGTTTGAAAAATATTTGATATATGCATTGGGAAATAATAAGTACAAGATTTTAAGTGTTTTTGAAATATTAAGAAAAAAGTGAATTATTATGTTTATAAAAATGGCAACAATATTCACAGAAAATTATAGATTAATAGATAAAAATATAAGATAAAAATCAATATAAATTTTTAAAAAAAAGTGATAATATTTTTTCCTAAAATAAAAAATATTAGAATTATAGCAAAGAAAAATTGGTAAAAAAATTTTTGGAGACTCTACTAAAATATATTAAATCCTGAAACCCCTATAAAATAAAGAAAAGTTAAAATATGAAGAAAAAATTAATATTTTTATATTAGTGAAATCTTGTAAGAAAATATAAGAAAAGTAAATTTATATTTTGGAGAAAATTAGGTAAATCTTCATCCGAGATAATAAAAATAATAAATAAAAATTGCCAATAAAACAAACAAATTAAAAATCTAATATATATTAATAACGCATATAACCCTTGGGAAAAGTAAGTAGATAAATTTAAAAGTGAAAATAATCCGTAAATAAACAAATTATGTAAAAATAAACACTATAAAAATAATAAAGAAATAAATAATTAAATTATAAGAAAAAAAGGAAGAAAAATTAATTAAAAAATTTATTTTTCTAAAAAAGGAGAGAGGCAAATATCAAAAAATTATAGTTATTTATAAAAAATATGAAAATTTTATTAAATTTTTTCAAAAAAACAATTAAATTTAGAAAAAAATGAGTATTTTTTTATTTAGAAAAAAATAGTTAATTTTTCTATTTTTTTATCCACAAAATCCTATTTATACGATATTAAATTTATACACATTTAAAAAAAGTATTAAAAAACCCCAGTATATCAATGTTTTATACTGGGGATAAAATTGTTATATTAATTTAATTTGATTTTGAAGTAGTTTTTTCTTTTTCATCAACAATATTTTCAATTTCAATTGCTTTTTTTGATAGTTTCTTCTTTTTTAAGTTATCTTTAGCTACTGTAGTTAAAAGCTTAATTCTGTTTGTTTGGTTTGTTTCACTTGCTCCTGGATCATAATCAATAGGAGATATATTTGCATAAGGATATTTTTCTCTAATTGATTTTATAACACCTTTTCCAACAACGTGATTTGGAAGGCAAGCAAAAGGCTGTACACATACAATATTTGGAATATCATTTTCTATGTATTCAATCATTTCTGCAGTTAAAAACCATCCTTCACCAGTTTGATTTCCAATAGACAATATATCTTTTACTTTACTTTCAAGTTCAAAAATATCACATGGAGGCAAATAACCTTTTTCAGAAGTTGCTAAAGCTTTTTTCAAGTCTTTTTCTAACATTTCAATTAAAGAAATTACTGCACGGAAAATTTTGGCTTTAGCTTTATCAATATTTAATAATTTATTATTTGTTATTTTATGTGTTGCAATAAATTTTATAAATCCCATAAAATCTGGGGAAATAACTTCTGCTCCTTCTTTCTCTAAAACATCTATTACATGATTGTTACCAAAAGGATGATATTTTATTAATACTTCACCAACGATTCCAACTTTAGGTTTCTCAATTGAAGTGTTAAGTTCGATTGCTTCAAAATCGTTAACCATTTGATATATACTTTTCTTAAACTGATTATATGTAGATTTTGAGCAAAGTTCTTTACATTTTTCTAGCCATTTTTCATATAGCTTTTGAGATTCACCTTTGTTTACTTCATATGCTCTATTTTTTAATAATAGTTTTTGTAATAAATCACCATAGAAGATTGCTTTTACAAGATTTATTGCCATAGGTATTGTTATTTTAAATCCTGTGGATTTTTCCATACCAACAACGTTAAATGAGACAATTGGTACATTTCCAAATCCAGCATCTTTTAAAGCTTTTCTAATAAATCCAATATAGTTTGTTGCTCTACATCCACCACCTGTTTGTGACATTATAAGAGCTGTTTTATTAACATCATATTCGCCTGATTGTAATGCTTCTATAAATTGTCCAGTTGTTAATATAGAAGGATAGCATGCATCATTATTAACATATCTTAATCCAGTTTCAACAGTTTTTTCTGTACACTCTTTCAATAATTTCACATTATATCCAAGAGATTTAACAGCGGATTCTATTAATTCGAAATGAATAGGAATCATTTGAGGTATTAATATTGTATATCCTTCATTTTTCATTTCTTTAGTAAATGGAACTCTTTTTATTTCGTAATCTCCAAGTTTATGAGGTATATCGTTTTTATCATCAAGTTGTTCTTCAGCTTTTTGTGCAATACGCTTATTCATACTAGCAAGCAAAGATCTAATACGAATACGAATAGCACCTAAGTTGTTTATTTCGTCTATTTTAATTAATGTGTACATGTTATCATAGCTTTTTAAGATTTCTTCAACTTGATCTGTTGTAACAGCATCGACTCCACAACCAAAAGAGTTTAATTGTATCATTTCTAAGAAATCATGTTTTCCAACAAATTCTGCTGCAGCATATAATCTTGAGTGGAATACCCATTGATCAACAACACGTAAGTGATGACTAACACCATCCTTTGGTTCACAAATGCTATCTTCTGATAATACACATAAACCTAAACTTGTAATTAGTGTATCAATACCATGATTTACTTCAGGATCAACATGATATGGACGACCTGCTAAAACTATACCTCTTAAATTGTTTTCTTTAATATATTTAATTGTTTCTTTTCCTTTTTTACGTACATCATTTTTGAATTTTTGATATTCAGCTTCTGCTGCTTCTGCTGCTTCCAATAATTCTTTTTTAGTAAATTTATAATCTTTAAATTCTTCACATTCATATGCAACTTTTGCTAGATTTTTAACATTATCAATAGGTAAGAATGGATTTAAATATTTAATTTCAGAATTTTTTAATTCTTCAATATTGTTTTTTATAACTTCTGAATATGAGATAACAATAGGGCAGTTGTAGTGATTGTCTGAAGATTCATATTCTTTTCTATTATATGGAATACAAGGATAAAAGATTGTTTTTATACCTTGTTTTAATAAACTCATAACATGTCCATGTGCAAGTTTTGCTGGATAGCAAACAGATTCAGAAGGCATTGATTCCATTCCTTTTTCATATGTTTTTCTATTTGATTTTTCAGAAATTATAACTCTAAAACCTAATTTAGTAAGAAAAGTAAACCAAAAAGGGTAGTCCTCATACATGTTTAAAACCCTAGGGATACCAATTGTTCCACGTTTAGCATTTTCCTCAGAAAGTGGTTCATAGTTGAATAATCTTTCAAATTTATATTTATAAATGTTAGGTAAATCTTTCTTTTCTGAATTTTGATTTCCTGCGCCTTTTTCACATCTGTTTCCTGAAATAAATTTACTTCCATTTTCAAAAGTATTGATTGTTAATAAGCAATTATTTTCACAACCTTTACAACGAACATGAGAAATTTTTATATTTAACTTGTTTAATTCTTCTGTTTTTAATATTGTTGATCTGTGTGTCATATCAAGGTTTGCATGATACTGTTCTTGTGCTAAAAGAGCAACTCCATATGCTCCCATTAAACCAGCAATATCAGGTCTAACAACATTTCTGCCAACTATTAATTCAAAAGCTCTTAAAACAGCATCATTATAGAAAGTTCCGCCTTGTACAACAATATTTCTTCCTAATGTTTTTACGTCTCTAACTTTCATAACTTTTTGAATAGCATTTTTTATAATTGAATAAGAAAGACCACTTGAAATATCTCCAACAGAATATCCTTCTTTTTGAGCTTGCTTAATTTTTGAGTTCATAAATACAGTACATCTTGAACCTAAATCGACAGGTGCTTTAGATTTTAAAGCTTCTTCAACGAATTGTTCTATACTTAAATCTAAGCTTTTAGCAAATGTTTCTAAGAAAGAACCACATCCAGATGAACAGGCTTCATTTAGCATAATATTATCGATAGTACTATTTTTTAATTTTATGTATTTCATATCCTGTCCACCAATATCAATTATGCTAGTAACTTTTGGTAGAAATTTCTTTGCAGCAGTATAATGTGCTATTGTTTCGATTTCATTTAAATCAACATGCAATGCTGTTTGTATTAATTTTTCACCATACCCAGTTACACCACTATAACGAATAACAACTTTTTCAGGAAGAACTTTATATAATTCTTTAAGCATAGATATAACACTTTTTAAAGGATTTCCTTTATTATTTCCATATAATGAATATAAAAGAGCACCATCTTTATCAATTAAAACAACTTTTGTTGTTGTAGAACCAGCATCAATTCCTAAGAAAGCATCACCTTCATAAGTTTTTAAATCATTTCTTTTTACTTTATCTTTATCATGTCTTTCTTTAAATTCAGTAAAATCTGCATCTGTTTCAAATAAAGGATCTAAAGTGTTTCCTTCAGTAAACTTTGCATTTTTAAAAGATTTTAGACGTGATTTTAAATCTTTTGATGTTATAGAATCACTTTCAATTGATGAATAAGCAGCTCCAGTAGCCACTAAAAGATGAGCATTTTCAGGAATAATAACTTTTTCATCAGTTAAATTTAGAGTTTCTATAAATCTTTTTCTTAGTTCAGGAAGATAGTTTAAAGGTCCACCCAAAAATGCTACTTTTCCTTTTATAGGTCTACCTTGGGCTAAACCACTAATTGTTTGATTTACAACTGCTTGAAAAATGGAAGCCGAAATATCTTCTTTTCTTGCCCCTTCATTTAACAATGGTTGAATATCAGTTTTGGCAAAAACGCCACAACGTGAAGCAATAGGGTAGATAGTTTCATATGTTTTTGAAAGTTCATTTAATCCATTTGTATCAGTATTTAATAAAGATGCCATTTGATCTAAGAATGCACCTGTACCACCAGCACAAGTTCCATTCATTCTTTGTTCAATGAATTTATCAAAATATATTATTTTTGCATCTTCGCCACCAAGCTCTATTACAACATCAGTTTGTGGAATTATTTTTTCAACAGCAGATTTGCATGCAATAACTTCTTGAATAAAATTCACATTTAAAATTTTTGCAATGTCAAGAGCACCTGAACCTGTTAAAGACATTGTGAAAGTGTTATCTGGATAGTCTTTCACAAGTTTTGTTAAAACATTAAATAATGTACTTTTTGTATCTGAATAATGTCTTTCATAATTTGAATAAACAATATTTAACCCTTCATCTAAAATCACAATTTTAACAGTGGTTGATCCAATGTCTAATCCGACGTGTAATAATTTATTCATTTTTAATTCTCCTATTCGAAGCACTTAAAAGTGCATAATTTTTCACAAAATTTTAATAATCAATAGATACATTTTATAAGCTTTATCGAAATTTGTCAATGTTTATATTTTCCTTATTTCCGTATAGATTAAAATATTTTTATGAACTAAAAGTGAACTTTTAGTTTTGGTAAAAAAATAGAACAATTTGAAAATTCAAAATACTTGAATCCCATATTGTTCAAACGATTTTTCAACAAAAAATATATATAAAATAAAAAATAAATTCTAATGAGCAAGCAATAGAAATTAATATATGAGAAAAAATGTGTGGAAATTTAAGTAAATCAAGAAGTTCAGCTATAAAATATAAAATAATTCCAATCAAAATTAAAATAGGAATTTTATTAAATAATATAAGTGGAATTATTGATATTAAAAAACAAATAATTATCAAAAAATATAGTATTGATGAGAGTATTTTTGGAATATTTGTCCAAATTGAAGTCATAATAATAGATGTTAATAATATTCCTAAAATTGTTCCAAATAAAGCCCATCCCCAAGCTCCTTGCAATATACATAAAAATATTGGAAATGTCGATGTTGCAAGTAATAGATGACTTAGAATAGTATCAAACTTCTTGAAAAAAGTCTCTATATTTGTAAAATGATAAATTGTACTAAATAAAAAATATATAAAACTTGATACTGAAAAAATAGTAATAAATATAATATTTATAGCAGATTTATTTATACAAGTAAAAACAATTAATAGAATAGCACAAACAAAGAATATTGATGCGCTTATGCAATGAAGAATTGCACTTGAAATACTTCTTTTATTTTCCATAATATATTCCTTTAAATTAATTAAAATAATATTTTGAGGCAATAATACAACATTTTGAGCAAATAGTCAATTTAAAATGAATAAATATACAAGTTTAAGAATACCATTTAGAAAAACAAAAATAAAGGAGGAGAGATAATGCAAAAGTGGATAATTATAGCTGTTATAGTTATAATATTAATTTTAACCACAGTTATTGTACTAAATGTGGATATTGAAACTGAATATACTCCAGAAACTGAAATTGAAGAAACAGAATTAAGAAAAACAATTATATCATTATATTTTTTAGATAAAAATACAATGGAATTGGTTAAGGAGAGTAGGTTAATAGATTCTAAAGAATTAATAATTAATCCATATGATAAAGTTTTAGAAATGATGATTTCAGGGCCAGAAAATGATTCATATACTAGAACTATTCCAGAAAATACTAAAGTTATAGAAACAAAACTTGAAAGTGATTGTTTAGTAATTAATTTTAGCAGTGAGTTTTCAGGTGCTTTAACAGATGATACTAATAAAGAAAAGATTATAGAATCAATTTATCAATCATTAAAAGAGTTTACAGAAATTAATAGTATAAAAATATTAGTTGAAAATGTTGATATAAATGGAGAAAGCGAAATATCAGATGAAGTACAAAATTTAGTTAATAATCAAATAATAGAAAATACTATATCAAACGAGGTTACTAATCAAACTGTTGAAAATATGTAGATTTTGTGATATTATAAAACAATTGAAAATGTAAATATAGGAGTATTAAGTGGATTTATTAGAAGATGAAAGAATAGATGATTTAGAATATAAAGGGTTAAAGATTATACAAAACAAAAATGGATTTTGCTTTGGAATAGATAGTGTTTTATTATCAGATTTTGCTAAAAATATTAAGAAAAATGCGAAAGTCATAGATATTGGAACTGGTACAGGTATTATATCAATTTTATTATCAAAAAAGACTGAGTTATCTAAAATATATGGAGTAGAGATTCAAGAAGAAGTTGCAAATATGGCCCAAAGAAGTGTACAGCTAAATAATTTGCAAGATAAAATTGAAATAATTAATTCTAATATAAAAAATATTTTTGATATTTTAAATCAAAATGATTTTGATGCCATAGTAACAAATCCGCCATATATGAAAGTAAACACAGGTGCTATAAATGAAGAGAAAAAGAAATTAATATCAAGGCATGAAGTGGAATGTACATTAGAAGATATAATAAAAATCAGTTATAAATTATTAAAAAGTAATGGTGAATTTTATATGGTACATAGAGCAGAGCGAATTGTAGACATATTATTTTATTTAAGACAATATAAATTAGAGCCAAAAATTTTAAGATTTATACAACCTAATTTAAATAAAGAACCAAATCTTATATTAATTAAAGCCGTAAAAAATGCTGGATATCAGTTAAATATAAAAAAGCCATTAATTGTATATGATCAAAAAGGAAATTATACTGATGAAATATTAGAAATATATAATAAGGAGAAATAAATATGCTAGGAAGATTATATTTAGTAGCAACACCAATTGGAAATTTAGAAGATATAACAATTAGAGCATTAAATGTACTAAAAGAAGTAGATTTAATAGCAGCAGAAGATACAAGACATACATTAGGTTTGCTAAACCATTTCGGAATTTCAAAACCACTAATTAGTTATTATAAACAAACTGAAAAAGCTAGAAGCGAAGTATTAATTGAAAAGTTAAAAGAAGGAAAAAACATAGCAATAGTTTCTGATGCAGGTACTCCAGGTATTTCTGATCCAGGAGAAGAGATTGTGAAGGTAGCAATACAAAATAATATTGAAATAATACCAATTCCAGGAGCATGTGCATTAGTAAATGCATTAATTGCTTCAGGTCTTTCTACTAAAGAATTTTCATTTATTGGCTTTTTATCAGCTGTAAAAAAAGAAAAGAAAGAAAAATTGGAAGAAATAAAATTTGAAACAAGAACATTAATTTTGTATGAGGCACCACATAAATTAAAAGGAACTTTAGAACAAATTCTTGAAATACTGGGAAATAGAAATATTGTTTTAGCAAGGGAATTAACAAAAATACATGAAGAATTTATTAGAGGAACTGTTAGTGAAATACTAGATAGAATTGATGAAATTAAGGGAGAATTTGTTATTTTAATAGAAGGAAATAATATTTCTAAAAAGGATTTAGAGTTAAATAATTTAAATAGTTTATCTTTAGAAGAACATTATAATAAATATGAAAGCCAAGGATTAGATAAAAAGGAAATCATAAAAAGAATAGCTAAAGATAGAAATGTAAATAAAAATGAAATTTATCAATATTTTATTAATAAATAGGGGATAGTATAAAAGTACTATCCTATTTATTTTGCATAAAACTGAAATTTTTCGAGCGTCCCTAAATTTCAGTATTGTAATTTGCAGTTTAAAATGATATAGTTATTGTGTATAAAAATATTTTATTGAGGAGGTCGAAATGAGTAGAAGTAGAGGAAGAAGATATGACGAAACTCCTAAGTTAAACTTAAAAAAAGTATTCGCCACAATAATTGCTATAATTGTAATTATAATGATTATTGTTTCTTTAAAAAATTTGTTTACTAATACTGATAATACAAAAGATGTTTCTTCGTTAACGACCTATATTAGTGTGTATGAGAATAATAAATGGGGAATAATTGATAATAAAGGAAATATAATTGTTGATTGCAATCATGATGAAATGGTTGTAGTTCCAGATAAAAATAAAGCATTATTTATTTGCATAGAAAATCCAAATTATAGTAATGATACCTATACAACAAAAGTAATTAATGAAAAAGGTGAGGAAATTCTTACAGAATATAATATGGTTCAACCTTTAGAAAATACAGATGGTGTAACTTCTTGGTATGAAAGTAATGTTTTAAAATTTGAAAAAGATGGTAAATATGGTTTAATTAATTTTGAAGGCAAAATTATATTAGAAGCAATATATGATGATTTATATGCTTTACAAGGCGCAGAGAAAAGTGTAATTGTTGAGAATGCTGGAAAAAGAGGATTAGTTAGTACAGCAATGGGAGAAGTTATTATACCAACAGCATACCTAGAGATTAAAAGTTTAACTAAGAATTATGATGATGGATATATTGTTAAAAATGATATTAATAAATATGGAGTTATTTCTCCAGATAAATCAACAATTCTTGAGGTAAAATATGATGATATAAAAAATGTTACAGGAAATGATTATTATGTTGTTTCAGAAAATGGAGCATTAGAAATTATAAATAAAAAAGGCGAAGTTATATTAAATAGTGGATTTGATACTGTTGAAGAAATAAATGCTGATGATTTTATTATAACTATAAATGGAAAATATGGTGTTATATCTACAACAGGGCAAACAAAGATAGAACCTAAATATGACTTACTAAAAAATTCGTTTTCTAATAATTATATTGCGAAGTTAAATGGAAAAACAGGAATTATAGATGAAACTTCAAATGAGATTATTGGGTTTTCCTATGAAAATATTACTTATGTAAAAGAAGCAGACTTTTTTCAAGCAGAAAAAGCAGATTTTACAACAGATATTATAGATAGAAACTTTAATGTTGTTTTAAATAGCATTATTGTTTCAGAATTAAATATAGATAATGGATATTTAAGAATTAGAGATAATAATGAATATAAGTATTATAATTTAAAATTAGAAGAAAAAACAAATAAAGAAATATTAACAACAAATACACTATTTTTGGTAAAAGAAAATGGTAAATATGGATATGAAAATAAAGCAGGAAAAAGAGTTGTTGATTGCATTTATGATGATGCAAAAGAGCAAAATGAGTTTGGATATTGTGCAGTAAACAAAGATGGTAAATGGGGAGTGTTGGGTTCTAATGGTGCAATCATAGAAGAGCCAAACAATGATTTTAATGATTATTTATATATAGATTTTATAAATAGTTGGCATAAACATAAAGATTTAAAATTGAACGTTTATACAAAATAACAGAAGAAAAAAGGAAGGTAATTTATCTTGGAACTAATGACAAAATATCAGTATACGTATTTTATACATCCGTATATAATTGATACAACAAAATATAGTAAGTATATTCTTAAATTATTGAAGGATAGAAAATGTTCTTATAAAACATTTGAAAAGGAAAAAGATTTAGATATATATAATTTCTTTTTACCAGCAATTAGAACATACTTATTTCCTACATTTGAGCTTAGGGGAGAAAAACTTAGAGATTTTAAAAAAATGAAGCCAGAGGAGCAATGTAAAATTTTAGTAAAAGATAACTGTGTACACTTCAATTACAATCTAGCCGAAGACATTCAGGGAAAAGTTGGAACAGAAAATGGTATCTTTTTTAAGATTGAAGGAATAGAAATAATTTGTTTCAATACGGGTGTATGCTTTTTTACAATGAAAACACATTTGGAAAATACAAATAAATTTTTTGATTTATTAGATTTTAATTATAGATTTAAAGGGATAACTTCTGAGTTTGCATCTTTAAAAGACTTTGAAAATATAAAAATTCAAACAGATACATTTCAGGATATAAGCGATATATCAGAGTTAATAAATCAAATAACTGGTATAAGTACTAAAAATAATTCAAAAGAAGAATTATTAAATTCACAATTTTATACATATTCATATGTATGTGTGGAAACAAGTAATTGGAGTGAAAAAACAGACTTTTTCAATATAGAAAATGATTTTCTAAAGTTTGCTAATGTGTTGCCAAGTAATTATACTTCAGATTTTAACAAGGCCAATTTAGAGCATAACTTACATATAATAGAAAAATTTAAATATGTAAAAACAACAATATCAAGAACAAGCTCAAATCTAATGTGTTCTGGAATAGATACATATAATTACACAAGATTACCATATGAGTATGAAAATCAATACTTTTACATGTATATATTATCATTGTACAAGCTTATTTTTTTAATGAAACTAAATAATGATTTTAAATCATATGATACAATAATTAAGATGAAAAAGAAATTTATTAAATTTACAAAAGATATATGGGATAAGGATATTACATTAGATGATACTGGAGCTCTGTATTATAAAACTTTAAATAAAACATTAGAATTAGAGATTTTATATGAAGAAATTCAAAATAAATATGAAGTAATATATAAGGATCTAAATATAGAAAAAAATAATAATTATTACTCTATAATAGTTATATTACTTATATTTTCTCTAGCATTTAATACAATAAATATTATATTTTTAATGTATTTATTAACATGATAAAAGGTGGTAAAATGAAGTTATCTGTTGGGACAGACATAATTGAAATTAATAGAATAAAGAGATTAATAGATAAAGATTCAAAATTTATAGAAAAAATGTATACTGATAAAGAAATATTATATTGTGAATCTAAAAAAGAACAAAAATATCAAAGTTATGCAGCTAGATTTGCAGCTAAAGAAGCAATATATAAAGCATTAAGTGATAAAATAACATCATATACATGGAAAGATTTTGAAATAATTAACTCAAACAAAGGAAAACCAGAAGTATTTTTACATTTAGATATTGATGAAATTGATAGTATAGAAATAAGTATATCACATTGCAAAGAATATGCGGTTGCATATGTTACAGCGATTTTAAAGGAGAGTTAAATGGAGTTTTTTGATTCACATTCACATTATAATGATGAAAGTTTTGAGAATGACAGAGATGAATTGATAAATAAAACATTAGAAGAAAATATCACAAGAATGATGTGCATAGGTTATGATGTGGAAAAAAGTATTAAAGCTATTGAAATAGCTGAAAAACATGATTTTATATATGCATCATGTGGAATATCTCCTAATGATATAGAAGATTTTTCACAGGAAAATCTTCAAAGAATAGAAGAAATGGCTAGAAATAGCAAAGTTGTTGCTATTGGAGAGATTGGTTTAGATTATCATTGGAATAAGGAAAATAAAGAAGCTCAAAAGGAGCTTTTTATAAAGCAAATTGATATTGCAAACAGGCTAAATAAGCCAATAATAATACATACACGTGATGCGGTAATGGATACTATTGAAATTTTAAAATCACATCCTGTGCAAAATACAGGAATATTTCATTGTTGTCCATTAAATCAAGAACTTATAAAAGAAGGTTTGAAATTAGGATATTATATATCTTTTAGTGGTGTAATTACATTTAAGAATGCTAAGCCCAATGAAGCAGTTGGTATTGTTCCACTTGATAGAATTCTTATTGAAACAGATTCACCATATATGTCTCCTGAACCACATAGAGGGAAGAGAAATACTTCAATATATGTAAAATATGTAGCACAGAAAATTGCTGAAATTAAAGACGTTTCATTGGAAGAGGTTGCAAAATCTACATATAATAATGCAAGTAAAATATTCAATATTGATAAGTAAATAATAGACTTATCCACAGTATAAATTTAAAGATTTGTACTGTGGATTTATTTTTTTTATAAAAAAATTTCTGTAAAAAATTACCTGAAAATACTGATTTCGTAGGAAATATAATAAAAACTTCCAAAAAAGTAATAAAAACTTAATAAAAGAATGCAAAATTACTGTAAAAGCACTTCCGTAGTGGTTTTTTACAAGGTTTGGAAAAACTGAAAAAAAGTGCTATTGAAAAAATTTCTGGAAATGCTATTATGTTGCTAATGAAAATATTCAAAAATTCAGAAAAAAACAGGGAGGATTTATTATGAAGAAGAAAATGTTAATTTCAATAGCAATAATATCAATTTTGTTATTGAATTGCATCGCTCCGATTCTAAAAGTTGCAGCTGGTACAGACATAAGAGTAATGTTTGAAAAAAATATGTATGCTGCAATTAAGGATGAATTGCAAAGACAAGGCATTACTGCAATTTATAACGATGCACAACGTACAATGATTATTAATGATGAAGAATTAGCAAAAGTAACATCTCTTTCTTTATCTAATAGTGAATTAACAGACTTAACAGGTCTTGAAGTATTTACAAATTTAAAAGAATTAGATTTATCTTCTAATGAATTAGATAAAACTAGTAATTTAGAAGTTTTAAATTCATTCACATTAACAACATTAGACTTATCTTCAAATGAAATTGAAGATTTAAGTATGGTAACTGGTATAAAGAATATATCAAAATTAAACTTACATAACCAAAAATTTGATGTTGTAGAAGTTATCCAAATTGATACTACTGAAACATCAGATCAATATAATGAAGTTCTTTATCCATTACCAAAAATTTTAACAGATTTAGTAGACTATATACCATCAGAATGGTTAGTTGAAAAAAATTACTTTGATAATGGACATGAAGATTTAGGAAATCCAAAAGCTACACCACATGTAGATTGGAGTAAATTTGACCAAGAGAATGTGAAAATAAGATATGCTTATAAAACAGCAACAACTTATGAACTTCTTAAAGGTATGGTTAAAGTTAGTATAAAAGTAGTTGATTCTACAAGTACATTATATAATTCAGATATTAATTTATATTTTGTAACAGCAGATTCAGAAGAAAGAGGAATACATATTAAAGATACTAATATGTATAATGCAATTAAAAGACAATTAACAAAAGGTCAAATTGAAAATGATCAATTAATCAGTTATGGAAATGCAGATACAGCAAGAACATTATATAATAGATCTTTTGATGATGCACAAACATTAGTAATAGGTATTGATGATCTTATCAACAAAATTTCAAATTTAAAACTTGATAATAAGAGAATTAAAGATCTTTCAGGAATTGAAAAATTTGTTGGTTTAGAAACAAACTTAGATTTATCTGGTAACTATATAAAATCAATTGATCCATTAATAGAGTTAGAAGAAAATCAAGAAAAAGAAGAAGCTTTATTAAAAGAAAGAGTTCAAGCTCAAATTGGATTAGTTTCAGAAACAGTTGGAAAAATTGAAAGTTTAAAATCTCAAATTGAAGCACTTCAAAAAGAAATTGCAGATATAGAAGCTAAATTTAATACAGACTTACAAAAATTACAAGATGAATTAAAAGCATTAAGAGAAAAGGAAGCTCAAATTAAAGCTCAAGTAGGAGCAGACTCTGCAAAAATTGGAGAATTACAAAAACAAATTGAAGATTTGAACAAAGAACAAACTGAAGAATTAAATAAACAAAAAGAAGCAACAGAAAGAATAAATGCATTAAGAGAACAACTTAAAGAATTAGAAGCAGCAGATCAACCAATAAAAGATGAAATTGAAAGATTAAAAGCTCAAATTCAAGAATTAGAAAATACAATAAGAAATTCTCAAGAAAGAGTTAATTCTTTAACAATAGAAGTTTCAACAAAACAAGAACAAATTTCAACTGCTAAAACAGCAATAGCGATTTATGAAACAGAAGTAGCAGAGTTAAGAGAAAATATTATAGCAGCACAAGAAATTTTAGAATCAATCACAGATACTGCAACTGGTGTAGCAAATCCAGTAGATGTAGAAAACTACATACAAGGTGTAAATGAAGAAATAAGGAAATTACAAGATAGAATTGATGAACTATACAGTGATATTTCTACAAGTACAGATGAACAATCAAGATTACAAGCAGAAATTGAAACTTTAAAAGGTAGAATTGAGAAAGCTGAAGATGATAAAGCAGAAGCTCAAGAAAATTTAGCAGCTAGAGAAGAAGATTTAAAAAATAGTACAAATGCACAACAAGCAGAAGATGTTAGAAAACAAATTGAAGAAGAACAAGGAAAAATAGATGCTTCTAATGCTAATATTGAAGTTATTAAAAAAAGTATAGAACTTGCTCAAAAACAATTAGAAGAAGAAGAAGCAAAATCTAAAAAAGTACAAGATGAACTTGCTGATGTTGAAAAACAAATAGAAGCAAAACTTGCAGAAATTCAAAAATTAGTTGATGATAGAAATAATCAAGAAAAAGCATTAGGAGAAAAAAGAGCAAAACTTGCAGAACTACAAATGGATTTAGCTAGAGAAGAAGCAAGACTTATGGAAAGAATGCAAAGATTATATAATATCTATAATAGAATAGATAGATTAGCTGGATTTGCTACATCTAAAGTAAGAACAATAACAGATAAAGAATTTAAAGATGCAACATTTGAAGAAGCAAAATCTATGTATTCAGCTCAAGTTTCTAAAATTTCTAATATAGAAAAATATTTAACAGGTTTTGAAAGAAATTATTTATTAACAACATATAATATTCCAACAACACTTACTTTTGAAACAGAACATCGTACTGTAAATCCAGAAACTGGAGAAGTAACTGTTACAACAGAAACAGAAACAAAACCAATTGAAAATCCAATTACAAAATACTTTACAGAGTTACCACAAGATAGTTGGACAGTATTAGATTATAAATTAGCAATTAGAAACTTCCAAAGAGATGATATTTATATGCAAATGTATACACATTGTTATTTCACAAGATTATTTGAAGGAACAACAAATTGTGTTGCAACAGAATATGCTGATTATATGATTAAAAGATTAGAAATTGATGGTGAAGATACAACATTATATAGAGAAGCAATAGAAAATTATGCAGATATTTATAAAACATTTGGTGGAGATGATAACTGTGCAGGAAAAGCAACAACAGATAAATTATTCTCTTATGCTAAGAGAATTACATTAGCACCAGGAGATGAAATAGAAGCATATGTATATTTACCAAGATTAAAAGTATTAGACATTAGTGAAAACTTAATTGAAAATATAGACAATATATCAAAATTAACAAAATTAGTAAAATTATATGCTGGAGATAACGAATTAGTAGATATCTCAAAAGTTGATTGGACATCAATGAATGAACACTTAAAAGTATTAGATTTAAGTTTAAATGATATTAGCAATATTGAACCATTAGAAGTATTAACTAATATTGAATACTTAGATTTATCAAAGAACTTAATTGAAGGAGAATTCACATTCAAAGTAGAAAAATTAGAAAATTTAAAAAATTTAGATTTAAGCTACAATAGAATTGACGATATCCAAAGATTAATAAATTACTTAACTTATGAAGCAAGAGCTCATGGATATGATGGAGACATTGGTTCATATTTAAGAACAGGAAATTTAACAGTTAACTTTAAATATCAACAATTAGAAATGACTGTTGATGGAGTGTTACCAGTAGGTGATACATATAAAGTTGAATTACCAAAAATATTTAGACAAATAGAACAAATTGATTATGCAAATACAAGTTTTGGAATTGACAGTATACGCGGAAATGTAACAAGTGATGGTAAAGATGTTATAGTAGATACAAGAGTTGCTGGAAAACATACAGGAATTGTAACAATTATAAATACAAAAACTGTAGCAAGTTTAGGATATGGAACAACATGTACAATCACATATAAAGTAGGAACAGCTAACATGTTAGAAGTAAAAGTTACTCCAGAAAATGCAAATGTTGAAAAAGGAAAAACTCAAGAATTTAAAGCAGAAGTAACTGGAGATAATGTACCACATAAAGGTGTTACATGGTCAATTGCAGGAAATACAAGTGAAAACACAAAAATTTCTGAAGCTGGATTATTAACAGTAGCAGAAGATGAAACTTCAGAAAAAATTGAAGTAATTGCTACATCATTCTATGATACAACAGCTATTGGAAAAGTAGAAGTTGTTATTACAGAAAAAGCTGGAGAACCAGTAAATCCAGATGATAATAAAGAACCAGAAATACCAACAGATCCAGACGATAATAAAGAACCAGAAACACCAACAGATCCAGACGATAATAAAGAACCAGAAACACCAACAAATCCAGACGATAATAAAGAACCAGAGACACCAGCAAATCCAGATGATAAAAAAGATGAAACAACAACAATTGAGTTTGGTTATGACGTTGACATAGATAATGATTATTTAGTTGGAATAAAAGCTCAAACATCAGTTGATAGATTCAAATCAGTATTATTAAATGATAATGATGATTATATAGTTGTTGTAAAATCTGCAAATAGAGAAGTTAAGACAGGAAATATTGCAACAGGAATGTTTGCACAAGTTCAAGATAAGAATGGAAATGTTGTAAAAGATACAAATGGAAACTTATTAGTTTATGAAATCATAGTAAAAGGTGACGTAAATGGGGATGGTGTTGCTGATTCATTAGATACAGTTTCAATAAAAGCACACAGAAGTGAAGTTAAATTATTAAAAGGTGCAGCTTTAAAAGCAGCAGATATTAATAATGATAATTCAGTAGACTCAACAGACTCAAAATTATTACTATATCATAGAGCCGAAGTTAGTGGATACAACTTAAATTATACAAAATAATTTGAATGTTTGAATATTAAAGAGATGAAAACTATATAATAGGGAAGTATAAAAACTTTCCTATTATATAAAATAAAACAATTGTAAAAAATTTATAAAAGATAAAAATCACTTTTATAAATAGTAAAAAAAGGTATTGCAATTTTTTAGTATAAATGATATTCTAATGTTGTATATAAGCAAATGAGGAGAATGATGATATATGAGAAACAAAACTAAGTTAATTATTTTGCAAGTTTTTATTGCAATTATATTAATATCTACAAGCGTTTATGCAGCTATAGATACAACAATAGGAGTCAAAGTTTCAAAATCTATTTTATATAGAGGAGATACAGTTGATGTTACATTATCATTAAGTAATGTTAAAAGTGATAAAAAAATCACAAATGTTGAAGGATATATAAATTATGATAAAGATGTTCTTGAAACTATAACTTATGATAGTATAGTTAAAGATGAGAATAAAAAAGTAACAATTGGTGATGAAACATTACCAGTTGAAGATGCTTCAAATGTTCAATCTTCATCAGCATTTGTATTATTTAATGGTTCACCAGAAAGTGATAACGATGCAAAAATTCTTATTGATTTTAACAATGGTTTAACAAAGGATTCAGATTTAATAACAATCAAATTTAAAGTTAAATCAAATGCTTCAATAGGTGATGTAGAGAATGCTATTAAATATTCTTTTGTTGTAAAATCAAATGAAGAAAAAACAGAAGAAATAACTAAAAATGTTAATTTAACAGTAAAAGAAACAATAAAAGATGAAAATAAAAACGAAACTAAAAATGAAACTAAAAATGAAACTAAAAATGAATCAAAATTAGAAGATACTGTTGGAAAAGTTGATAATAAAAATGTAAATAAAAATACTAATAAGAATACAAATACAAATACAAAAAATAATGCAGTAAACAACACAAATACAACAGATAACTCAGTTTCAGGAACTAAATTGCCTGCAACAGGTGCTAAAATATTTATAATACCAGCAATTGTATTAATTGCCCTAGCTTATATAAGCTATAACAGATATATAAGAATGAGAGGTATATAATATTTTCTAAAAAAATAATTAATAATCCCTGGAGAGATAACAATTAACGTTATCTCTTCTTTTTTATAACTATTTAAAAATATGTTGCAATAATAAAAGTATATTGATATAATGTTCTTAATTTAATAGGAGGAATAGATTATGATTTTGTTAATAATAATTTTACTCGTAGTTATAGTTGCTATTATAGCTATGTACAATGGTCTAGTTCAAGCAAAACTAAAAACAGAAAATGCTTGGAGTCAAATCGATGTTCAATTACAAAGAAGATTTGATCTTATACCAAACTTAGTTGAAGCAGTTAAAGGTTATATGAAACATGAAGAAGAAGTACTTACTAAAGTTACTGAACTTAGAACATCATGGGCATCAGCTTCATTAGTTTCTGAAAAAGCAGAATTAGATAATCAATTATCTGGAACATTAAAAACAATTATGGCAGTTTCAGAAAACTATCCAGATTTAAAAGCGAATCAAAACTTTACACAATTACAAGAAGAATTAAGAAGTACAGAAAATAAAATTTCTTATTCAAGACAATTTTATAATGATAGTGTTACAATGTATAATACTAAATTACAAGTATTTCCAACAAACATTATAGCAGGAATGTTTAATTTCTCAGCAGCTGATTTATTTAAAACATCTACTGAAGAAGCTAGACAAAATGTTAAAGTTGATTTTAGTAAATAATTATTACACAAAATACGCTATTCGTTTGAATAGCGTATTTTAGTATAAAATTTAAGAAAGGAGTTTTTGAGTATGTATGATGATATAAGAAAAAATAAAATTAAAACAGGAATAATAGTTGCAATTTTTATGGCTATGATAAGTTGTATAATATATTCACTTTGCTATTTGCTTGGTTATAGTGAAATTGCTTTATTTGTTGCTTTAATTTTTTCTATAATATCTACAATTGCTACATATTATAATTGTGATAAAATAGTTCTTGCGTCTGTAAATGCAAGACCAGCAACAAAAGAAGAGGATTTACAATTAACTAATATATTAGATGATTTAATGGTAGCTTCAGGAGTACAAAGTAAACCTAGATTATATGTTGTTGATTCTATGCAACCAAACGCATTTGCTACTGGAAGAAACCCTGAAAATGCAATAATATGTGTTACAAAAGGTTTAATAGAAAAATTAAATTATTATGAGTTAGAAGGAGTTGTTGCTCATGAATTGGCACATATCAAAAATTATGACATTCGATTATCAGCAGTTATTAGTGTAATGGTAGGATTTGTTATAATGCTTTCTGATATGTTTACTAGAATTTCATTTAGAAGAAGCAGAAGAGATAATGATAATAATAGTGGAGGAGTACAGCTTGTAATTTTAATAATTGGTTTAGTATTTTTAATAATTTCTCCAATTGTTTCACAACTTATACAATTAGCAGTATCAAGAAGAAGAGAATTTTTAGCTGACGCTACTGCGATTTCTTTTACAAGAAATCCAGATGGATTAATATCAGCATTAAGAAAGATAAGTGGTGATGATACAGAACTTGAAACAGCAAGTAATAGTAATGCTTACATGTATATAGTTACACCATTTAAGAATAAGAGAAGAGAAAAAAGCAATTTATTTTCAACACATCCATCAACAGCAGAAAGAATTGAAGCTATTCAAAATTTACAATAATTATTAAAAAGTCTAATTTTACAAAATTAGACTTTTTTTGTATCTTAATAATATAAAAAAAGTTTGATATAACCATTGGTACATGCGGGATTTAAAGCACTAGGACAAAGAAGGTTGTTCTTTTTTGAGATTGACAAACATATAAATACATTATATAATGAAAACGCAAATTAGGAGGGCAGAATTATGAAAACAGATGAAAAATTATCTATAAGGATAATTAGAAAAATTGTTTTTATAAGTATTATTTTAATTTGTATTCTTACAATTGGAGTTAAGGCCTCAAAATCTGAGGTGAATTATGTAACAATTGTTTTTCCTGAAGGATATGAAACAACTGTTATGACTTCAAATGTAAAAGTATCTGATATATTAGCTGAAAATCATACAATTGTATTACCTGATGAAACAGTTTATCCTGATATTAATTCTAATATAGACTTAAGTAAAAAAATAACTATTTCTAAATTAACAGAGGAAAAAGTTGTAATTTCTGAACAAGTTGAAAGTGTTTCTACTGAAGAAATATTAGGAAAATATGTAACAGTTACTGAAAAGATTGTTGTAGAACAAGTTGAAATACCTTATGAAACAATAACAAAAGATGTCTCAAAAGAAGGAACTGAAACTAAAGATAAGGTTCTTCAAGAAGGCGTTAATGGTTTAAAAGAAATTAAATATAAAGTAAAATATCAAGATGATGTTGAAATAGAAAAAAATGTAATTTCAGAAACTGTTATTCGTGAACCTGTTAATAAAATAATTCAAATATCAACAAAACTAACATCAAGATCTAAAAGCAGAACTGCTGAAAGTCCTGCTACAATACAAGCAAGTGTTGAAGGAATGACTCCTCAGGTAGTAAAAATGAATACTTCAGCATATTGTGCATGCGCTAGATGTACAGGAAAAACAAATGGAATAACAAGCTCTGGCGCTAGAGCAACAGAATGGCATACAGTAGCAGCTGGAAGTGGATATCCAATTGGAACAGTTATATATATACCAGCACTAGCAAATAAGCCAAATGGCGGATGGTTTGTTGTAGAAGATAGAGGTGGAGCAATATCTAATAATAGAATAGATATTTACATGGACTCACATTCATCTGCAATAGTTTTTGGAAGAAAAAGTCTAGAATGTTATGTTTATAAATAGAAAGAAAGGCAATTTTGCCTTTCTTTTTTTGTGAAAAATGAAATCTAGGACGCTCGAAAAATTTCACTTTTTATTGAAAATATTATGTGAACATGATATAATATAAAAGATATTTTGTAACTATAAACTTTCTTAACTAACTATATTTTATATAGTTAAACATCATGGAGGAAGAGATATGGCATTAGTAAGAGCAAGTCAAAGTTTTGTCGTGGAAGGCTTTACTCAGTTAAAGAAAAAGAAGCATTGGTGGGAACGGGGAAAGTATGAAAGATCTCAAATTCGATTAATGTTATGGGTAGAAGCTATATGTGATGATTCAGAGGCATCAACAATTATTGAGGAGAAAATCCAGAAATCTATCAAAAGACATGCAGACTCAGGCTGGGGAAAAGATTTTGAAGGGTGGACTTCATATCGAAAATACTATAAGCCAGGAGAACTTGATGACTATCCTGATGGCAAAGAGGCGGAACTAAGGATTGATTATATTCGAAATTGGAAAATGGAGAAGATAATTAGGGAACTCGATGGAAATATGTTTGCCGTGCTTTGCAAGGAACTGGGAATTACTGCAAGTGAAGCTCTTTTAAAACCGTAGTACTGAAGCAATAAGTAAGAAAAGGAAACTCGTAGTGTTTAATACATTACGAGTTTTTTTCATAATAGTATTGACAAATGACTTTTGCTAGTGTATTATACTAAAAATTATTTCTTGAGCGTTCGCTCAAAATTTTCCAAAACAAAAATTAAATATAAAGGAGTGATGCCTTTGCTATCATTTGTAAAGAGTATGTGCTTGCAAGGTTTAGAAGGAGTTTTAATAAATGTAGAAGTTGACATTTCCTCAGGACTTCCATATTGGGAAATTGTTGGTTTGCCAGATACTAATATACGTGAATCAAAAGATAGAGTAAAAACAGCGATTAAAAATTCAGGAATTGAATTATTAAGTAGAAGATATATTATTAATTTATCTCCAGCAAGTGTTAGAAAAAATGGAGCTAGTTTAGATTTAGCAATAGCTATAGGAATTTTAATTTCTATGAGAGTAATAAAATATACAAATTTAAGAGATACAATATTTATAGGTGAACTATCTTTAAATGGTGATTTAGTAGGAGTAAATGGTATTTTAGCTATATGTATTGAAGCACAAAAGTGTGGAATAAAAAGAATAATATTACCAAAAGTAAATGCCAAAGAAGCATCTGTAGCAGAAGGTGTAGAAGTTATAGGTATTAGTAATTTAAAAGAATTGATAGATTTTTTAAATGGAAAAAAGAAAATATCAAAAGAAAAGTTCGATAGAAATAATATTTTTAATAATATTAATAAATTAGATTTAGATTATTGTGATGTCAAGGGGCATGAAATTTCAAAAAGAGTCTTGGAAATAGCTGCTGCTGGTAGTCACAACTGTTTAATGATTGGAAGTCCTGGATCAGGAAAAACAATGATGGCACAAAGATTGCCAAGTATTTTACCAGCCCTGAGTTTTGATGAAGCTCTAGAAATTACTAAAATTCATAGTATAGCAGGAAGTTTAAAGGATAGAAATATTATTACAGAACGACCATTTAGAGCTCCTCATCATACAATTTCAGAAAAATCATTAGTTGGTGGAGGAAAAAATCCAAAACCAGGAGAGGTAAGTTTAGCACATTTGGGAGTGCTATTTTTAGATGAATTATTGGAATTTAATAAAAATATAATAGAAGTTTTGAGAACACCTATGGAAGACAAAGTAATTAATATAAATAGATTAGAATGTAAAGTTACATATCCATGTAATTTTATGACAATTGCAAGTATGAATCCATGTCCATGTGGATATTATGGAAGCAATATTAAAGAATGCGCATGTACGGATTCAAAGAGAAAAAATTATATTTCAAAATTAAGTAGACCATTACTTGATAGATTTGATTTACATATTCAAGTAAGTTCAGTTAATTATAATAGATTAAGAGATAAAAAAATAGAGAAATCTATAGAAATACGAAATAGAGTAAATAAAGCTAGAAGCATTCAAATTAATAGATATAGAGAAGACGGAATTTATTTTAATTCAGACTTGACAGCAAGCATGATAGAAAAATATTGCTATATAAATAATGATACATTTAATTTATTAAAAGAATATTTAGAATGTAAGAAATTATCAACAAGGTCATATTCGAAAATTCTAAAAGTGTCAAGAACTATTGCTGATTTAGAAAATGAAGAAAACATTAGAAAAGAACATGTTTTAGAAGCAATTCAATATAGAATATTAGATAATTAAGGAGGAAAAATGAAAACATTAATAGTAGAGCAAAAAGATTTTCCAGAAAAGTTAAAAAAGATAGAAAATGCACCTAAGAGGTTATTTTATATAGGAAATATAAAGTTATTATATGAAGATTGTTTTGCAATAGTTGGAACAAGAAGAATAACTAAATATGGAATTAAGATTTGTGAAAAATTTTCAAAGGAATTTGCTTTAAGAGATATACCAATTGTTAGTGGAATGGCTATTGGTACTGATAGTATAGCACATAAGAATGTCTTAAAATATGAAGGTAAAACAATTGCAGTTTTAGGTAGTGGTTTAGAAAAAATATATCCACAACAAAACTGTAATTTGTTTAAAGAAATTATAGAAAAAGAGGGATTAATTTTAAGTGAATATGATAATAATGTTCCTGCAAATAAAGATAATTTTCCACTAAGGAATAGAATAGTATCTGCAATTTCAGAAGGTGTTTTAGTTATAGAAGCTGCGTGGAGAAGTGGAACTACTATAACAGCAAACTATGCTAACAAACAAGGGAAATTAGTATTTGCTATACCTGGAAATTTGGATAGCACTTATAGCCAAGGTGTAAATATTTTAATAAAAAATGGAGCAATGTTAACAACAAGCATTGAAGATATTCTTATTAATTATCCACAGTTTATGAACAAAAAGAGGAAAGAAGAGAAACAAATTAAAGTTAAAAAAGAATATAAACAAATTTATAAAATATTAGAAAATGGGGAATGTACACTAGAATATTTATTAAATAGTACAAATTTAGAAATAAAAGAAATGCTCCATATATTATCAAATATGGAGTTTGAAGGTATTATTTTTAAAGAGATAGGAGTTTATAAGTTAAATGAATAATATTAATCATAATCAAGAAATTGGAAAAATTGGAGAAGAGGAAGCATGTAAATATTTAGAAAAAAATAATTATAGTATAGTATCTAGAAATTATTTTACAAAGGTTGGAGAAATTGATATTATAGCTAAGTCTCTAAGTGATGAATATGTTTTTATAGAAGTAAAAACAAGAGTTTCTAAAAAATATGGAACGCCTGCAAGTGCTGTAAATTTTAATAAACAAAAACATATTATTAATACTGCAAAGTATTATATATATAAGAATTTTCTGCAAAATAAAAATATTAGATTTGATGTTATAGAGGTTTATATGAATAGAAATAATATTTTAATTAATCATATAGAGAATGCCTTCTCATATTAATTTTTTATTAATTATATTACAATGCTTGTCTTATTAAATTATTATAGTTATAATAATTTTGAATAATAATATAAATTTAGGAGACATTTATGAATAAAAAAGAATGGAAAAAATGGTTGTATTGGTTTTCATTTGCAATTGCTGTTATTACATTTTTTAAAGTTATAAATAGTGTAACATCAATATTTGAAATATTTGGTAATTTTTTTAGTGTTACAGCACCGTTTTTGATGGCAATATTATTGGCATATATATTGTATATTCCATGCAAAAAAATAGAAGGAATTGTAAAATCTTCTAAAAATAATTTTATAAAAAAACATTTTAGAGGAATATCGGTTTTTATTACATATTTGATAACAATATTAGCAATATTTATAATAATAAATATAGTTATACCAAATATAATTACAAGTGTAAAAGATTTAATACAGAATGTGCCAAATTACTATAATAGTACAATAGATTATTTAAGTAATATTGATGAAGAATCAATATTTTCAAAGATAAATGCCAAAGAATATGTTGAGCAACTTCAGCAAGTAGATATTATAAAAGAAATTGTAAAATGGATAAATTTAGAAAATATAAATTCATACATACAAGGTATTGTAGGTACAACAGGAATTATATTTGATGCTTTTGTAACGATAGTAGTATCTGTATATATGTTAATGGAAAGAGATCAAATAAAAAGATTTTTAGCAAGATTATTAGAAGTGATATTTTCTAAGAAAGTTAATGATTCATTAGTAAAATATTTTAGAAAAACAAACAGTATATTCTTTAGTTATATATCAGGACAAATTATAGACGCAATAGTAGTTGGCATTATAATTGGAATTGCTTTAACTTTAATGAAAGTAAAATATGGAATACTTTTAGGATTCTTAGTTGGATTATTTAATATAATTCCATATTTTGGAGCTATATTTGCAGTTGTTTTAACAATAATAATTACTATATTTACAGGTGGTATAACACAAGCAATTGCTGTTGCTATTGTAATTATTGTTCTTCAACAAATTGATGCAAATATAATAAATCCAAAAATATTGGGAACATCATTAAATTTAAGTCCAATATTAGTAATTTTCTCTGTTACAGTTGGAGGAAGCTATTTTGGAGTTTTAGGAATGTTTTTAGGCGTTCCAGCAATAGCATTTATAAAATTATTAATAACAAATTTTATAGAATATAGAACAAAAGTAAAATTTGAACAAACTTTTAATTAGAAAGATTTATTATAAAAGGTAAGAAAAATGCAATTTGAGTTTTAAAACTTAAATTGCATTTTTTAATATTTTAAAATTATTTACTAAATCATTTATTATTACATGATTATCATTAAGTGAATCGAGAGGAAACTCAACATCTATAACATAATAACCACTTTCTGTTTCAATCCATAATATTTGTAAATAATATGCACTTTTTTTATTCAAGTAATGAAAACTATATGTATAAGCTGGAAAGCCACTTACTACTAATTGTGTAACATTAGATAAATTTGAATAACTTTTGAATTTTGAAATATAAGAATTTTTATCTGCTGATACTATATTTTCTAAAGTTTTATTTTCATACAAGGCTTTTTTTGAAACAAAAATATTTGTTTTGTTGCTTGAACGTAATTCTAAAATATAATCTTCAGTTGGAGTATATTCTGAGAATTCATATTTTTTTGATAGATCAATATTAATAGAATTATCAGTGCTAGAGAATGTTGAATTGGGTTTTGCGTTTTCTATTTGCTTTTCTTTAATCTCTTTTCCTGTTTTAGGAACAAAAATTATTAGCAAAATAATTATCAATAAAACTGCTACTAATATTAATATTTTTTTAAAATTAAGTTCTTTATGAAATTCAAATAACTCGTTCATATCAATAATTTTAACTCCGTTTAATTAGTATTTTAATTCATATTTAATATAACTTATTTTAGGATAAAAAGCAATATTAAAGTTATGTTACATTTATATAAATTTTAAGTTCCATTTTAAATTTTAAAATACATTTAAAATCACTTATATTTTCAATAAAATCCAAGATAAAAGCTTGACTATTTTGCATATATATTATATAATATTGTAGTGATTTTATGGAATAAGTCCGTCTTGTTCCATAAAAATATGTTACGAAACGTTTAATAGGAGGAATTGAGTAAAAGAGGAACTATTTTAAAAAGTTATTTTTTGGCAGGGATTTCTTTTTAAAACAACAACCTTTTATTGCAAGAAGGACCTATTAAATAAAATATACATTATTACCTGCTAAATTTGTTGAGAAGGTGGTATTTTATTTTGAAAAAAGTTCAAGTAAAAGACGTTGTACACGAGAAATGTGTTCGTAAAACTTTTTCTAAAATAGGTGATTTTGTTGAAATACCTAATTTATTAAAAGTTCAAAAAGATTCTTACGACTGGTTTATTAAAGAAGGTCTAGGAGAAGTATTAAAAGATATTTCACCTATAGCAGACTATTCAGGAAACCTAGTGTTAGAATTTTTTGATTATTACATGGAAGAAAAGACAAAATATTCATTAGAAGAATCAAAAGAAAGAGATGCAACTTATTCTACTAGATTACACGTAAAAGTTAGATTAATTAATCGTGAAACAGGAGAAATTAAGGAGCAAGAAATTTACTTAGGAGATTTCCCACTTATGACAGATAGTGGAACATTTGTTATAAATGGTGCTGAGAGAGTTGTAGTAAGCCAATTAGTACGTTCTCCAGGATGCTATTATGATTCTACTTATGATAAAGTAGGTAAAAAATTATACACTGCTACTGTAATGCCAATTAGAGGTGCATGGATTGAATATGAAACAGATAGCAATGATGTATTTTGGGTAAGAATTGATAGAACAAGAAAATTACCAGTTACATGTTTATTAAGAGCTTTAGGATTAGATTCAGATGAAAAAATTATAGATTTTTTCGGTGAAGAAGACAAATTATTAGCAACAATAGCTAAAGATCCTATCAAAAATACTGATGAGGCATTAATTGAAATATATAAAAAGTTAAGACCAGGAGAGCTTCCAACAGTTGATGCTGCTAGAAATTTATTTGATGGTTTATTCTTTGATAGTAGACGTTATGATTTAGCTAAAGTTGGTAGATATAAATATAATAAAAAATTAGGTTTGGCTTCAAGAATAGTTAACCATATTGCATATGAAGCAATTGTTAATCCAGAAACAGGAGAAGTTTTAGTAGAAAAAGATGAAGTTATTTCAAAAGAAACTGCTAAAGAAATTCAAGATAGTGGAATAAACGTTGTATATGTAAATATAGAAGGTAAAAAAGCTAAAGTTATTGGAAATGGAACAGTAGATATTAGTGCATTTGTAGATCCACAAATAGCAGAAGATTTAAAAATAAAAGTTGATGTTAATTATGTTGCATTACAACATATATTAGAAATGTCAAAAAATGATAAAGAATTAAGAAAAAACATAGAAGAAGCTATGGAACAATTAATTCCAAAACATGTTACAACAGAAGATATCTTAGCTTCTGTAAATTACTTATTAAATTTAGATTATAATGTTTTAATTACAGAACCTTCTAAACCAAGACTTGGAAGAGTAGATGATATAGATCATTTAGGAAATAGACGTATTAGATGTGTTGGTGAATTATTACAAAATCAATTTAGAATTGGTTTAACAAGACTTGAGAGAGTTGTTCGTGAAAGAATGACATTACAAGACTTAGATGTTGTAACACCACAAAGCTTAATTAATACGAAACCAATTACATCATCTATTAGAGAATTCTTTGGAAGTTCTCAATTATCACAATTTATGGATCAAACTAACCCACTATCAGAATTAACTCATAAAAGAAGAATTTCTGCATTAGGACCTGGTGGTTTATCAAGAGAAAGAGCAGGTTTCGAAGTTCGTGATATTCACTATACTCACTATGGTAGATTATGTCCAATTGAATCTCCAGAAGGTCCAAACATTGGATTAATCTCAGCATTATCAACATTTGCTATTATTAATGAATATGGATTTATCGAAACACCATATAGAAAAATAAATAAAGAAACATGTCAAGTTACTGATGAAGTTGAATATATGACTGCTGATGAAGAAGATCAATATATTATCTGTCAAGCATCAGAGCCACTTGATGAAAATAATTGCTTAATAAATAAAAGAGTTAGAGTTAGAGATCGTGCAGAAATAAAAGAAATTGAAAAATCAAAAGTTGATTATATAGATGTTTCACCAAAACAATTAGTTTCTGTTGGTGCAGCTATGATTCCTTTCTTAGAGCATGATGATGCTAACCGTGCATTAATGGGATCAAACATGCAACGTCAAGCAGTTCCATTAATGATTACAGATTCACCAATGGTTGGAACTGGTATCGAATACAAAGCTGCTAAAGATTCAGGAGTTATGATTCTAGCAGATGAAAATGGTACAGTAGAAACTGTTGAAGGTGATAAAATTGTTATTAAAAATGAATTAGGAAAAAATAAAACATATTATTTAAGAAAATTTAAAAGAACAAATGGTAGTACATGTATTAACCAAAGACCGATTGTTAAAGAAGGAGAAGTTGTTAAACGTGGAGACGTTATAGCAGACGGACCTGCAACACAAAAAGGTGAAATGGCTTTAGGTAAAAACTTACTTATTGCTTTCACAACTTGGGAAGGTTATAACTACGAGGATGCTATTCTTTTAAATGAAAGATTAGTTAAAGAAGATGTTTTAACATCAATGCATATTGAAGATTACGATTGTGAATGTCGTGATACAAAATTAGGACCAGAAGAAATTACTAGAGATATCCCAAATGTTGGTGAAGATTCTCTTCGTGACTTAGATGATAATGGTATTATCAGAATTGGTGCTGAAGTTAAACCAGGAGATATATTAGTTGGTAAAGTTACACCAAAAGGTGAAACTGAATTAACAGCTGAAGAAAGATTATTAAGAGCTATCTTTGGTGAAAAAGCTAGAGAAGTTAGAGATACATCTTTAAGAGTACCTCATGGAGAAGCTGGAACAATAGTTGATGTTAAAGTATTTACTAGAGAAAATTCAGATGAATTAGCTCCTGGAGTAAATCAAGTAATTAGAATTTATATAGCTCAAAAAAGAAAAATATCTGTCGGAGATAAAATGGCTGGACGTCATGGTAATAAGGGTGTTATTTCAAGAATATTACCAGAAGAAGATATGCCATTCTTACCAGATGGAACACCAGTAGATGTTGTATTAAACCCATTAGGTGTACCTTCTCGTATGAACTTAGGACAGGTGCTTGAAGTTCACTTAGGTGCTGCTGCAAGATTATTAGGATGGAAAATGGCTACACCAGTATTTGATGGTGCAACAGAAGAAGATATCGAAACAATGCTTGAAACAGCAGGACTTGAAACAAATGGTAAATCAGTTTTATATGATGGTAGAACTGGAGAGCCTTTTGATCATCCAATTACAGTTGGTGTAATGTACATGTTAAAACTTCACCACTTAGTTGATGATAAAATACATGCTCGTTCAACTGGACCATACTCACTTGTTACACAACAACCTCTTGGTGGTAAAGCACAATTCGGTGGACAAAGATTTGGAGAGATGGAAGTTTGGGCATTGGAAGCTTATGGTGCTGCATATACATTACAAGAAATCTTAACAATGAAATCAGATGATGTTGTTGGTAGGGTTAAAACATATGAAGCAATTGTTAAAGGTGAAAATATTCCTGAACCAGGAATTCCAGAATCATTCAAAGTTTTAATCAAAGAATTACAATCATTAGGACTTGATATTAAACTTTACACTGAAACTGATGAAGAAATTGAAATCAAAGAACATACTGAAGAAGGTATGGATGGAGTTGAAGAAAGACTTGATGAAAGTGAACTTGAAGAAGAAAATCTAACAGAAGTTAGTGAAGATGAACTTGAAGAAACTGAGGAAGAAGATGGAGATGAATTCTTTACTAATATATTAGATGAAGATGAGATTCCAGATGAGAAAATCTTTAAAGATTTAGACAATTTAGATGATGAAGAATAAAACTAATTAAATATATAAGTTTTCAAAATACTTTGATTTCATAAAGTATGTACAGCGGTGTATATTCAAAGTATTTTGGAAACCAAGTGAATATATTGATATTTGCTACCTATAAAAAATAATTAAGGGGGCTACTTTAAAAGTGGAAGAATTAGAAGTTTTTAATAAGTTAAAAATCGGATTAGCTTCAGATGAGAAAATAAGAGAATGGTCTCATGGTGAAGTAAAAAAACCAGAAACAATTAACTATAGAACTTTAAAACCAGAAAAAGATGGTTTATTTTGTGAAAAAATATTTGGTCCAACAAAAGACTGGGAATGTCACTGTGGAAAATATAAAAGAGTAAGATATAAAGGTATAGTTTGTGATAGATGTGGTGTTGAAGTTACTACAGCTAAAGTAAGAAGAGAGAGAATGGGGCACATTGAGCTTGCTGCACCAATTGCTCATATATGGTATTTTAAAGGTATACCAAGTAGAATTGGTTTATTATTAGATATCTCACCAAGAAGCTTAGAGAAAGTTATATATTTTGCATCATACATAGTCACAGATAAAGGAACATCTGGATTATTAAAATGCCAAGTTTTAACAGAAAAAGAATATGTTGAGGCTGAAGAAAAATATGGTAGAGGTTCTTTTAAAGCTGAAATGGGTGCTGAAGCTATTAAGAAATTATTAGCTGAAGTTGATATTGATAAATTAGCAGAATCTTTAAAGAAAGAATTAGCTAAAGCTAGTGAGCAAAAGAAAGCTAAATTAATTAAAAGATTAGATACAGTAGAATCATTTAGATCATCTCAAAACAAACCAGAATGGATGATTATGAGCGTTATTCCAGTTATCCCACCAGAATTAAGACCTATGGTTCAATTAGATGGTGGTAGATTTGCTACATCAGATTTAAATGATTTATATAGAAGAGTTATAAACAGAAATAACAGATTAAAGAGATTATTAGAACTTGGAGCACCAGAAATAATCGTAAGAAATGAAAAAAGAATGCTTCAAGAATCAGTAGATGCTTTAATAGATAATGGTAGAAGAGGAAGACCTGTTACAGGTGCAGGAAATAGACCTTTAAAATCATTATCAGATATGCTAAAAGGAAAACAAGGTAGATTCCGTCAAAACCTTTTAGGAAAGAGAGTTGACTACTCTGGACGTTCAGTTATCGTTGTTGGTCCAGAATTAAAAATATATCAATGTGGTCTTCCAAAAGAAATGGCTGTTGAATTATTCAAACCATTTGTTATGAAAGAATTAGTTGGTAGAGGAATTGCACATAATATTAAAAATGCAAAAAGAATGGTTGAAAAATTAAGACCAGAAGTATGGGATATATTAGAAGAGGTTATTCAAGATCACCCTGTAATGTTAAACCGTGCTCCTACTTTACACAGATTAGGTATTCAAGCATTCCAACCAATACTTGTTGAAGGTAGAGCAATCAAACTTCATCCATTAGTTTGTACAGCATTTAATGCTGACTTCGATGGTGACCAAATGGCTGTTCACGTTCCTTTAACACCAGAAGCTATTGCAGAAGCAAGATATTTAATGCTTTCTACAAATAACTTATTAAAACCACAAGATGGTAAACCAGTTACAGTACCTACACAAGATATGATCTTAGGTGCTTACTATCTAACAGTTCAAATTGATGGTGAAAAAGGTGAAGGAATGTTCTTCAAAGATGAAGAAGAAGCATTAATGGCTTATCAAAATGGAGATGTTGGATTACATTGTAAAGTTAAAGTTAGAAGATTCAAAACAGATGAAGATGGAACTGTAAGACATAAAACAATTGAAACAACAATTGGTAGATTAATATATAATCAAGGGATTCCACAAGATTTAGGTTTTGTTGATAGAACAGATCCTGAAAAAGAATTCGATTTAGAAATTGATTTCCCAGTTATCAAAAAGAATTTAGGAAAAATTGTTGCAAATTGTATAAATGTTCATGGTTTATCTAAGAGTGCTGAGGTTTTAGATTATATTAAAGCTACAGGTTATAAATATTCAACAAAAGGAGCTATAACAGTTTCTGTTGCTGATGTTGCTGTACCTGAAGCTAAAAAAGAAATTTTAACAAAAGCAGATGATGATGTTACAAATATATTCAAACAATATCAACGTGGTATGATTACTAACGAGGAAAGATATAATGCTATTATCAAAGTTTGGGAAAAAGCAACTGATGATGTAACAGAAGCAATGAAAAATAACTTTGATGAATTAAACCCAATCTATATGATGGCTCAATCAGGAGCTCGTGGTAACATGAACCAATTAAGACAAATCGCAGGTATGCGTGGACTTATGGCTGATACATCAGGTAAAGCCGTTGAAATTCCAGTAAAATCTTGTTTCCGTGAAGGATTAGATTCACTAGAATACTTTATTTCAGCCCATGGTGCTAGAAAAGGTTTAACAGATACAGCTTTAAGAACAGCAGACTCTGGATATTTAACAAGAAGATTAGTTGATGTATCTCAAGATATCATAATTAGAGAAGAAGATTGTGGTACAACAAGAGGTATTGTTGTAGAAGATATTAAAGATGGAAACCAAGTAATTGAACCATTAGAAGAAAGATTAGTTGGTAGATATCCATTAGAAGATATTAAAAATCCAGAAACAGGAGACTTAATAGTAGATGCTAACACAATGATTTCTGATAATATGGCTAAACAAATAGTTAAATCAGGAATCACTAAAGTTAAAGTTCGTTCTATACTAGAATGTAGAGCAAGACATGGTGCTTGTGCTAAATGTTATGGTATGGGATTAGCTACTCGTGAAAGAGTAAATGAAGGAGAATCAGTAGGTATTATTGCTGCACAATCAATTGGTGAGCCTGGTACACAGCTTACAATGAGAACATTCCATACTGGTGGTGTTGCTGGTGGAGATATTACACAGGGTCTTCCTAGAGTTGAAGAGTTATTTGAAGCTAGAACTCCAAAAGGAATGGCAATCATTTCTGAAATTGCTGGTAAAGTTAAAATCAATGACGAGAAAAAGAGAAAAGAAGTTATTGTTACAAGTAATGATGATTCTAAAACATATACAATTAGCTTTGGTTCTAAATTAAGAGTTAAAGACGGAGATGAAATTCAAGCTGGTGACCAAATTACAGAAGGTTCTGTAAATCCAGCAGACTTACTTGCAATTAAAGGTGTTGAAGGTGTTTACACATATGTAATAGCTGAAGTTCAAAAAGTTTATAGAAACCAAGGTGTTGATATTAACGATAAACATATCGAAGTTATTACAAGACAAATGCTTAAGAAAGTTAGAATTGAGGAACCAGGTGATTCTGAATTCTATACAGCTTCACTTGTTGATTTATTAGAAGTTGAAAGAAGAAATGAAGAATTAATAGCAGAAGGAAGAACTCCTGCAACATATAGAAGAACTTTATTAGGTATTACAAAAGCATCTCTTGCAACAGAAAGTTTCTTATCAGCAGCATCATTCCAAGAAACAACAAAAGTATTAACAGAAGCTGCTATAAAAGGTAAAGTTGATAACTTAATGGGATTAAAAGAAAATGTTATTATTGGTAAACTAATTCCAACAGGAACAGGTTTAAGACGTTATCAAGATATAAGAATTAATACAGAAAATGAGAAAAAAACAGTTGAAGAAGATGTTGATGCAGAAATAGAAAATCAAGAATAAAAATAAATAAGAAATAGCCTAATTATTTAGGCTATTTCTTTTATAAAAAGGAGCATAATCATGGCAGGGTATGTAATTCATTTGGCTGTTGCAGAAGAATATATCAGAAAACACAAAAATGAAAATAATAATTATGAGGAATTTATAGCTGGAGTTATATTTCCAGATTCTGTAAAGGATAAATCAAAAACACATTATGGATCTGAAAGTTCAAAATCAAACTTATATAATTTTTTATTGGATAAAGAGTTAGATACAGCATTTAATAGAGGATATTTTTTACATTTATTAACAGATTATTTATTTTATAACCATTACATAAGCAGAATTTCAACTGAGTTATATAATGATTATGATATATTAAATGATAGTCTAATAAAAAAATATAATGTAGTTCTTCCAGATAAAGTTAAGAATAAAGTTTTTTTTAAAGATGGAGAATTAAAAATATTATCTTTTGACTTAGTTGAAAAGTTGATAGAAGAAATATCTAATATGTGTATAGAAGAAATTAAAGAAGATATTATTAAAGACCCTTGGAAATGGACGAGGATGAAAAATTAAAAAAGATTATAGAAAAGTAAGTGAAATTATATATTAATAATATATATTTCACTTATTTTTTTGTAAATAGTTGACATAAATGCTATACAATGTTATAATGACTGCATTAGACAATGTCTAAGCGTAGAAATAGTAATCATTTTTCAAAACAGCAAGGAGGTTCTAGTATGATTACAAAAAAACGGATTTTAATGGCAGTACAAAATGAAATTCAGCTTAACCATGCAAGAAAATTCGAGGGGTTGCAAGTTATTGATAAGGTTGAACTGACGCTGATTAAAAAGGTATGGGCAAACAATAAAACGCCAGTTATTTTAAATGCAACAGATGAAGACGTGGGAAGATATAAAAGAATCACAGTTGTTCAGCTTGATTCTAAGTATCTTACAGAAACTTATGTCTTTTGTAAAACAAATGATGCATTTTGTGATAAATGTCGTGAGCTTGGATTTGAACCTGGCGAGTATATAACAGGAAAAAAATATAATACAGCCGAAGAACGCTGTATTCTGTGTGAACTCGCAAATCTTAAAGGTATGAACAATGATCTTGCTCAATATAACAGACTGGTGGAAAAAGAAGTAGACTGTATCATATATGAATCAGAAAACTTCTATGTTACTTCGGAACTGGGAAGCCTTGTGCCAGGATTCCTTATGATTGTTCCAAAACGGCATATTTTATCAGTAGCACAGTTTCCAGAAAATATCTTGCCCGAGTACAGGCAAGTCTGCGAAGATGTCGAATACATCTTGAAAAAATCATTTGGAGAAAAGAAAATCGTGTCATTTTTTGAACACGGTTCAGGTCCAAGCGGTATGTCTGCACACAAGAAATCAATTGTGCATACACATACTCATGTTGTAGTAGGATATCCGATTCAGAAAAAGTATCTTGAAATGGTTCAGATGAAACCAGTAGAGGATATTTCAGTTGCAGAGCATACCCACTATTTTTCCTATCAAGAGGGGAGTAATGGACAACTTCTTGCCTGCTATGATCCTGAAGTATATGTTCAGAGACAATTTCCAAGACAGGTAATTGCTGAACAGATTGGGTTAGCACCTGGCCAATATAACTGGCGAAATGTTGCTTTTAGCGAAAACATCAAAGCGTCACTCTATAAGATTCACACAACATTAAAACTTACGGCAAGTGGTAGAATCTATGATAGAACTAAAGCATTCATCGAAGGCTACGAGAAAAGAGACGATTTTGTAAAGGCATAAATTTTAACAAAAAATAAGAATTTTGTAAAATCATAAAATTCGAAGGAAAGAAACCAGTATTCTTATATTATAGGATATTGGTTTCTTTTGCTTTTACAGTTTTTTTATCCTAATAATAAATTCATTGCAAATTATTATAATTTATATTATAATAATACTGAAATTTAAAAGAAAGGAAGTATAAAATACTTATATAAATTATGGAAAATAAGATAGTATTACCAAATTATGAACATTGTATTTTAAGTACAATCACTTCAATTTTAAAATATTATAATGTAAATACAAAACATAAATCATTAGAAAATTTAGATAAAATATTAGAAAAAAAATATAGAAATGTTGTATTTTTAGTTTTAGATGGAATGGGAGAACATATATTAGGAAATATTTCTCCAAACGGATATTTTGCAGAAAATAAAATAGATTGTGTAACATCAGTATATCCATCAACAACAACAGCAGCTCTTACAACATATTATGCAGGAAAGCCTCCTTATGAAACTGGCTGGATTGCATGGTCACAATACTTTAAAGAATATGGAAGATCTTTAGATATGTTATCTCATAAAGAATCATATTTAAAAGAGGATATTTCAAAAGCGAGAATGAATGTATTTGAAAAAATAGTTAATTATACTTCAGTTTTTGAGCAAATTGAAAGTGCTTCACCAAAGGTAAGAGCTTTTGAAGTAATGCCTAAATATTCAGATAGAAGATCAAGAAGAACAGTAACAGCAGATGATATTGATGAAATAATGGAAAATATAGAAGTTTTATGTGAGCTTCCAGGAGAAAATTTTATTATGGCATATTCAGATAAACCAGATGGATTATTACATAAATTTGGTACTGATTCTGATGAAGCAAAGGAATATGTTTTAGAGGCAGAAAAGAAAGTAAAAGAACTTGCTGAAAAATTATCAGATGATACATTAATTATAATATCAGCAGATCATGGTCATAAAAATATAGAAAAGGCTTATTCTTTACTTGAATATCCAGAAATAATGGAATGTTTGTATATGCCAATGGCATTAGAATCAAGAACAGTTACTTTTTGGGTAAAAGACGATATGAAAAAAGTATTTGAAGAAAGATTCAATAGTATTTTTAAAGATGAATTTTGGCTAATGACAAAAGAGGAATTTTTAGAAAAACATTTCTTAGGATATGGTGAAAAACATCCTAAAATAGATGAATTTTTAGGAAATTATATTGCACTATCAATATCAAGTAGTATAATAACAATAGAAACATTTTTAGCAGAAGGAAAACCAGTAAAAAAATCAACACATTGTGGTCTTACTGAAGATGAAATGGAAGTACCAGTAATTGTTATTAACAAAAAGTAAACAGAAGAATAGGAGAAAAATATGGGAAAGAAATCTTTAAAAATATCAATAATAGTTTTTATAATTGTAGCGCTTATAGCATTATTTCTAGTATTAAATAAAGGTCATATAGGAAAAATTGCTTTAGTAGCTACTGGTGAAGAATCAAAAAAAGGTAGTTCAGAAGCTATTATGCCAAAACTTACATTAGAATTTGAAAATGAATATTTATCATCAGCAGATAAGAAAAAAACAGTAGGAATGACAGTATCAATGGATGGTGAAGATATAACAGAAGGTGTTGAGTATGAATCATCTGATGAAAGTATCGTAAAAATTAATAAAGATAATGAACTTGTTGCAGTTGCAGATGGAAAAGCGAATATTACAGCAAAATATGATGGAATAGAAGCAACTAAAGAAGTTAAAGTAATAACTCCAATTAAAACTATGACATTTACATCTACAAATAGTACAATAAGAGTTGGTAAAGATTTACAAATGAAATTACAAGTAACACCATCAAAAGCAAGTATGGATACATTAAAATATACTTCAAGTGATGAAGAAATTGCAACAGTAAATTCAAATGGAATAGTAACAGGAGTTGCACCAGGAAAAGTTACAATAACAGTATATGATTCATTTACAGATACATCAAAGGAAGTAAATTTAACAATTAAAAAATAATTATTAAAATATAGAAAAAAGCGTCCAAAACAGGACGCTTTTTTATGTAAATTTGACAAATTGGTCTGTAAGTTATATAATATAAAGGTGTAATTTTGGGTATATAAATTTATAGGGGGTTCTATGCCGAATTCGAATAATAAAATATTAGATAGTCTAACATCCAAAAACATAGTATATATATTACTTATAGCTATTCTTTGTATATCGCTATGTGTATATGATTTAAGTTGGATAATACCTTCAATAATCATATTTGCATTAACAGTTTCATATACATTCTGGAGTAGTGGTAAAAAGAAAACGGAGTTGGAAAATCATATACAAGATATAACTTCTGATGTTACAACAGCATCAAAAGGAAATTTAATAAATACACCAATACCACTAGTTTTAATCGAAACAGATGGAAATATAGTATGGAGAAGTAAAAAGTTTGTAGAAGAATTTCAAAACATAGATATTGCAACAAATTTAAATCCAATTGTAAAAGAAATTAAGTTAGATATTGAAAAAAATGGTGAATCAATAGATATAATAAAACAGTTTAATATAGATAAAAAAGTATATAGAATTCGTGGAAGTCTTGTAAAATCTAAAAGAAGAACAATTAAAAATCAAAAAGAGTATGTTTTATCATTATATTTTATAGATGAAACTAAATATAATGAACTATTTGATGCATATAATAAGTCAAAATCTTGCATTGGTGTTGCAATGATAGATAATTATGACGAACTTGTTCAAAGAATATTACCAGAGAGAAAAATTGAATTATTAGCTAAAATAGAAAAAGAAATAATTGATTGGGTAACAAATACAGGCGGATTGATTATTAAAACAGAAAGAGATTATTTCATTTTTATTTTTGAACAACAATATTTAACAGAATTTGAAAAAGAAAAATTTAATATTTTAGATAAAATTAAGACAATAGAAATAGATAGTAAAATTCAAGTAACATTAAGTATAGCAGTAACAAATGAAGGAAAAACAAATTATGAAAAATATAAATCAGCTTTAACTGCCATGGAGATTGTTTTAGGACGTGGTGGAGATCAAGCTGTTGTAAAAAAAGAAGGAAAATACAAATTCTATGGTGGAAAAACTTTAGAAGTTGAAAAAAGAACTAAAGTTAAAGCTAGAACAATATCACAATCAATTTCAACAGCTATAAGTGAATCAGAAAATATATTTATAATGGGGCATAAAAACATTGATATTGATGCATTAGGTTCAGCATTAGGTATATACAGATTATCAAAAAGTTTAGAAAAAGAATGCTTTATTGTTACAGAGCCAAAAGGAAAATCATTAGGAAAATTTTTAGAAGTGCTTCAAAAAGAAGATGAGTATAAGAATGTCATTATTTCAGAAGAGGAAACAAAAGATATAATAAAACCAAATTCTTTATTAATCATTGTAGATACTCATAAGACTTCATATGTAGAATTTCCAGAATTATTAGATAAAATAGAAAGAAAAATAGTAATAGATCATCATAGAAAAGCTCCAGATTGTATTGAAAATGTATTGATATCATTTCATGAAGTTTATGCTTCATCTGCTGCAGAACTTGTAACAGAAATAATTCAATATGCACAAGATACAATAAAATTAACTCTTTTAGAAGCTGAAAGTTTATATGGTGGAATTATGGTAGATACAAAAGATTTTACATTTAAAACAGGTGTAAGAACTTTTGAAGCAGCAGCTTATTTGAGAAAATATGGTGTTGATATAATAAGAGTAAAAAAATGGTTTCAGGCAGATTTAGAAAGTTATAATATAATTTCAAATATTGTTAGAAATGTAGAAATTCACAATAATACAATTGCAATTTCAGTTTTTGAAGAAAATAATAGCGATGCAAATTTAATTATTGCTAAAGCTGCAGATGAACTTTTAACAATAAGTGATATAACAGCTTCATTTGTAATGGCTAAAATAGACGATAAAGTATATATTAGTGGTCGATCAATTGGAGATATAAATGTACAGATAATACTAGAAAAGTTGGGCGGTGGAGGTCATATAACATTGGCTGGAGCTCAACTTGAAGGATTTTCTTTAGAAGAGGCTAAAGATGAATTAGTTATTAGAATTAACGAATATTTATTAGAAACAGAGTAATTTAAAACTTCTTAGATTTTTCTAAGGAGTTTTTGGTATATATTTAAGTTCTCTTTTTTTAGCCAATGAAAAGTATATTCCGCCCACTAAATAAATTTTTGGGAATATATTTAAAAATCCATAGTAATACATTGGATCTCCATCAAAATATGAATAGTAATAGTATTTTAAGGTTACAAAGTTCATATATAGTCTAGTGGATAGAATATTTGAATTTTGTACTCTGTCTGCTACAATAAGTTTTAATTCATAAAATTTATCTTCTGAATCTTTTTCTTTAAGAGTTTCTGTTTTATAGTACATTTCTTCAAATTTATTTTTTGGTTTTTTAGTATTATTTTCAACAGATTCTTGTACTTCATTGTAAAATTTGATTGCTTCACTATCTTCTACATGAGCTATATAATTTAATACAATAGTAGAAATTATAAATAAAATAAAACATATTATTGATAAAGTAAAAGTTTGTTTATTATTAATACCATCATCTTTAAAACTTATTACTACTAATATACATTTAAGTAAAAATAAACATAGTACTACCATAGCAATTGGAAAATATGTTGTACTAATCCCAGTAAAATCATAACTTTTAAAAGAATCGTAATGAATAAAGAGTAAAATAAATTTTGAAATAATAATAATTCCAATTATTACTGCTGGAATTATAAATTTTCTATTCTGTGGATTTGTACTATTAATAAAATCAGTAGCAGAATTAATAGAATCTGTTTCTAATTTGAGATGATTATAGTAACTCATAATTACTCCTTAAATATCTATTTACAAAAAGTATATATTAAAAAAATCTTTAAATCAATATAAATGCTAGAAATACTTGAAATTTGGACAAAAATGTTATACAATTAGCACTGATACAATGTCTCATATATTGTTAGAACGGAGGATGAATATATGAAAGTTATTTTAAAACAAGATATTAAAGGTGTTGGTAAAAAGGATCAAGTAATAAATGCAGCAGATGGTTATGCTAGAAATTTTTTATTTCCAAAGAATTTGGCTATTCCAGCAGATGCAGGGAATATGAATAATTTAAAAGCAAAAAATGAATCTGTCCAATATAGAAAAGGTGAAGATTTAAAAGAGTCAAAAAAAATTGCAGAAAAAATGAAAACAATAACTGTAAAAATTTCTGTTAAAGCAGGAGAAAATGGAAGATTGTTTGGAGCAGTTACTGCAAAAGAAATTGCAGAAGCATTAAAAAAGGACTTTGGAATAGAAGTAGATAAAAAGAAAGTCATGTTACAAGAGTCTATAAAAGTTGCAGGAGCTACAAAAGTTGATATAAAATTAAATGAAGGTGTTATTGCATCAGTTCAAGTAATGGTAACACCAAAACAATAAAAAAGGATGTATGTACTATGGAGTTAGGAAAAGTTCCACCACATGATATAGAAGCCGAACAAGCAATACTTGGATGTATGCTTACAGATAAGGATTCTGTTATTAGTGCAATTGAAATTTTGAAAGCAGATGCTTTTTACAGAGAAGATAATAAAGCAATATTTGAAGCAATTTGGTCATTATATTCAAGAAGTGAACCGATTGATATCATTACAGTTAAAGCTGAATTAGTTGAAACAGGAAAGTTTGAACGTATAGGTGGACTTGAATATTTAGCAAGTCTTCCTGAAAGAGTGCCAACAACTGCTAATGTTGAAAAATATATTAAAATAGTTGATGAAAAATCAATGCTTAGAAAATTAATTAATACTTCGAATGAATTAGTTGCTCTAGGATATGATGAAACAGAAGAAGTAGATAATATAATGGATATGGCTGAAAAGAAAATCTTCGATTTAGCATCTAAAAAAAATACTAAAGGATATACATCAATAAAAGATGTTTTAATTGAATCTTATGCGAAACTAGAAGAATTATATAATAGTAAAGGTAGACTTAGTGGTACACCAACAGGTTTTGCAGATTTAGATTCTAAAACATCAGGACTACATGATTCAGATTTACTTATAGTAGCAGCAAGACCTGCGATGGGTAAATCTGCTTTTGCCATAAATATTGCAACAAATGTAGCAGTACAATCAGGAAAAGGTGTTGCAATATTTAACTTGGAAATGTCTAAAGATCAAGTAGGAAACAGAATTTTGTGTAGTGAAGCTTTAGTAGATAGTAATAAAATAAGAACAGGTCTTGTAGAAGACGATGATTGGGTAAAATTAGCAACTACTTTAGGTAGACTTTCAGAAGCACCAATATTTATAGATGATACAGCAGGTATTTCTATAATGGAAATTCGTGCGAAATGTAGAAAACTGAAATTAGAAAAAGATATTGGTTTAGTTGTAATAGATTACTTGCAATTAATACAAGGTAGTGGAAATAGGAATTCTAGTCGTGAGCAAGAGATTTCTGAAATTAGTAGATCATTAAAAATTCTTGCAAAAGAATTAAATATACCAGTTATAGCCTTATCACAGCTTTCACGTAGTGTTGAAAAACGTGATGATAAAAGACCAATGCTATCTGACTTAAGAGAGTCGGGAGCGATAGAACAAGATGCTGACATTGTAATTTTCTTATATAGAGATGATTACTATAATCCAGATAGTGAGAAGAAAAATGTAGCAGAAGTAATACTTGCTAAGCACAGAGGCGGTTCAACAGGAACTGTTGATTTAGCATGGCTTCCAAGTTATACGAAATTTGCAAATCTAGATAGAAGATTTTTTGAAGAACCATGACCAATTGGGGACGTAAAATATTGAGTACTGAAACTAACGTCCCTAACTGGTCATTTTATATGGAGAGAAATATATGTTAGAAGATAAAATTTTAAAAACAATTAAAAAATATAATTTAATAGAAAATGGAGACAAGATTGTTGTTGCAGTTTCTGGAGGACCTGATTCTATAACTTTGCTTAATTGTTTATATGAATTAAAAGAAAGCAATAAACTAGATTTTGAAATGGTAGTTGCTCATATAAATCATGGATTAAGAGAAAATGCAAAGATAGATGAACAATATGTTTTTGAATTTTGCAATAGAATTAATATTAGGTGTTTTATATTACATGCAGATATAAAAAAAGAAGCAGAAATTCAAAAAAGAGGACTAGAAGAAACTGGAAGGATTATCAGATATAAATTTTTTGATGAAATACAATCTAAAACAAATTCAAACAAGATTGCAATAGCACATAATAGTAATGATAATGTAGAAACAATTATTATGAATATTGTAAGAGGTAGTGGACTTGGAGGATTAAAGGGAATAGAAGCAATAAATGGTAAATATATAAGACCACTTATTGAAACTAGTAGAGATGATATTGAGTCATATTGTGAAGAGAAAAAACTAAATCCAAGATATGATGAATCAAATGATGATAATGTATATACAAGAAATAAAATTCGAAACATTGTAATTCCCTATATAAAACAAGAACTTAATCCGAACATTGTGGAAACGATTACAAGATTATCTAATATAACAAAAGATGATTTAAAATATTTAGAAGTTCAAACAGAAAAATCTTATAAAAATATGATTTTAGAGGAAAATTTTTCAAAAGATAATGTATATAATGATGAAAAAGAGGCTAAAATTATATTAGATTTAAAGAAATTTAACAACGAAGAAAAAGCTATTGAAAAACGTGTTATTTTATATGCTATAAACCAATTATTCGGTAATACTAAAGGAATAGAGAAAATTCATATAGAGGATATAATAAAATTATGTAACAATAATATTGGTAACAAATTTTTGACTCCAAATAAGAAATTAAGAGTAGAAATAAAAAATAAAACAATTGTTATAAAACGTCTAAAATAAGAATCCGTAAAAGGTTTATAAAATGGAATATTACAGTGATATTTCTTTTAAAAAAACAGGTTGAAATCGTAAAATTGCTATGCTATATTTTATGCATACATAATAGAAATATGGGAGGAAAAAAATTTGAAGAGCGGATTTAAAACATTAGCCACATGGTTAATAATAGGATTAGTAATACTTTGTGCTTTAAGTGGATTACTAGGAATGTCAGATAATAAAATTACTTATTCTGAACTTGTTACTAAAATATCATCAGGTGAAATTACTAAAATAGTAATATCAGCAGATGGAATATCTGTTACAGCATATTCAAATGGAAAAGACGAAACAAAAGCTACAAAAGCAGATATTAGTACATCAAGCATTCCAAGTATAGATTCATTTATGGAACAAATTTCAGAAAATATAGTAAGTGGACAAATAGAAGTTGAACAAACAGAAGAATCTTTCTTTGTAGAAATACTTAGTTTAATTTCTCCAGTACTTTTACTATTAATTTTCTTATTATTTAGTTTTGCTATAATGAACCCAAATCAAGGTGGAAATAAATCAATGACATTTGGAAAAAGCAAAGCTAGAGTACTTAATACAACAGATAGCAATAAAACAAAAATAACATTTAAAGATGTTGCAGGTATAACAGAAGAAAAAGAAGAGCTTGCTGAGATAGTAGAATTTCTAAAATCACCAAAGAAATTTACAGATATGGGAGCAAGAATTCCAAAAGGAGTTTTACTTGTTGGTCAACCAGGTACTGGTAAAACATTACTTGCAAAAGCAGTTGCAGGTGAGGCAGGTGTTCCTTTCTTTATTATAAGTGGTTCTGATTTTGTAGAAATGTTTGTTGGTGTTGGTGCTTCAAGAGTTAGAGATTTATTTGAACAAGCAAAAAAGAACTCTCCTTGTATTATATTTATAGATGAAATTGACGCAGTTGGTCGTCAAAGAGGCGCAGGACTAGGTGGAGGACATGATGAAAGAGAACAAACATTAAATCAATTATTAGTTGAAATGGATGGATTCTCAGCAAATGAAGGAGTTATAGTTATTGCAGCTACAAACAGACCAGATGTATTAGATAAAGCGTTATTAAGAGCAGGTAGATTTGATAGACAAATAGTTGTTGGAGCACCAGATGTTAAAGCAAGAGAAGAAATATTAAATGTACATGCAAGAAAGAAGAAATTAGCAGATGATGTTGAATTATCAACAATTGCTAAAAATACAGCAGGATTTGTTGGTGCAGATTTAGAAAATATTTTAAATGAAGCAGCTTTACTTGCTGCAAGAAGAGACAAAGCAGAAATAGGAATGGCAGAAATTGAAGATGCAATGATAAAAGTTACAATGGGACCAGAAAAGAAAACAAGAGTAATAAGTGATAAAGAGAAAAAACTTGTTGCATTCCATGAAGCTGGTCATGCTGTTGCAAGTCACTTCTTAGAAACACAAGATGATGTACATCAAATTTCAATAATTCCAAGAGGAATGGCTGGTGGTTATACAATGTATAGACCATCTGAAGATAGATCTTTTATGAGTAAATCAGAAATGGAAGAACAAATTATATCATTGCTAGGTGGTAGAGTAGCAGAAGCTTTAGTTTTAGGAGATATTTCTACTGGAGCAAGTAATGATATTGAAAGAGCTTCAAAAATTGCAAGAGCTATGGTTACAAAATATGGTATGAGTGAAAGATTAGGAGCTATTACTTTTGGTTCAGGACAAGAAGAGGTATTTTTAGGAAGAGATTTTACTCAACAAAAGAACTTTAGTGAAGAAACATCTGGATTAATAGATGAAGAAGTTAAAAGAATAATTGATACAGCATATAAGAGAACAGAAGACATTTTAAATGAGAATATGGGAAAACTTCAGAGTGTTGCAAATGTCTTATTAGAAAAGGAAAAGATAGATGGCGAAGAGTTTGAAGGAATAATGAATTCATAAACTACTAGAAATCTAATCTAATTAAATACTAAAGCAAAAGGCGGAGAAACCTAAGTTTCTCCGCTTTTTGTAGTTCTTAATTGCTTAATGCATCTTCAATTGTTCCTGTTATTGCTTTTATTGGAACACCCATATCCATAAGAGTATGGATTGATGCTGACAGCTTATTAAGTTGCTTATTGATGTGGTCAACATTTTTCTGCTTTTTATTGGCCACAACGTCATTGAAGTTGATGAAGCGCTTGTCAGAAAAAATGTTAAGCCTCTGGCAGTAAGTGTAAGCTCCTTGCCCAACGACTACACCGATTTCATAACCAATGCCATTGAATTGAATGTACACATGAGATTCATGTGCATCTTCAGAATACACAGGCAGAAAGTTATTATCTGCGTATTTTGCAATTCCATTAAAAAAGGAACATAAATTGTGGACATTTTCGGAGTCAATTGCTGAAAGTTTTTCCGAATTATAAAGCCAAGAATCGTCACTAAACCCATGATTTTTAGCTGTGAATTCTTCCAGCCAAAGCATATACTTGGTGTTAGAAACAAGTCTCTCAGCTTTCTCCTCAGAGTTAATTAATTCCTGCAATACTTCGTTTACTGCATTTTCAATAGCGCTTTCCCGAATACTACTGTTCATAAATCTACCTCCATGTTTTTGAATTAGTTGTACCGCTCATCAAAGAAAAGTATGAACTGGTAAATTGTGTTGTCAGGTTCGTAAGTTGCATAATGGCTGTTACTGATGTTGTTAGAACTAGGTGGAAACTTACTATACATTGGTTTAGTACCCAGAAAATTAGAACAAATAAATAGTAGAGGATAGACAGAAGATGACTTTATAGAATTGATTTTTTCCTCAAGTTTTTTTGCTATTTCTGCTGGGTTACTATTAGATGGTGGATTTTCATCAACAATATCTACGTATTCGACTTTTGTCATATAAATACCTCCAAAATTATTTGAAAATACACGTTAACGAGTTACAAAACACATTTAATTATAACAAAAATTTACTTGATTTGCAATAGTATACATAATATTGCAAATAGATTTGTTTTTTGGTATAATATATAAGATATTTTTATAGTGATGATACAATTTTTTATAAGTAAGTACTTGTATGAAAGGAGAATGTTTTGTTTACTATGTTCAAAATTCCAAAAGAAGTTATTCGTAAAAATAATCATGCTATACTTTATTCAGAGATTATTTTAAAAAGTGGAATGTTAACTCAGTTTGAATTAAAACGGATTGGAGATGTTTTTTCAGAATACCCAATACAAGAGGGAGAGTTAATAGTTCAGATAGTCAGTAGCAAAGAAAAGAAAAAGCGTATACGAAAATTGCTGACAAGTAATGAAAATTCTGAGAATGGAAATATTGAAGAACGAGTAATTGTACTATTTGGCAAGGTAAAGACAGGGTATTTTATCTTCAATAATGGTGAAATGAAAGAGGTGAAAGCAAAATTTAGCAAGAAAGAAAAGTTTGCAGTAGCTTTTGTTAAAAAGATGTCAAATGGGAGAGAAACAGTTTTTAGTGAGAGGTTAGTTTTATATATTCCTTAAGTAAGGCTAAAAATGAGCAAACTCGGAGATGATTTATTATCTCCGAGTTTTGTTTTGCTAATTATAGCATGTACTTATTTTGGTGATATCCTTTTAATTTCCATACCTTTTTAATTTGTTCTTTTTCCAGTTCCCAAAATGTTGCTTGTACATAAGCTGACCGACTTACTATATCAGGAGAAAATATATTTTTCCAGCTGTTTTCTTTATAAGTGATTTTTTCTTGATCTGATAAATTTTCATAATATATATCTTCTTTATCTGTTTCGAGTTCCCATTCTTCGGATGAAATATTTTCTAATAAACTTGCTTTATAGAAAATGCCATCATTAAGAACTAAATGCCAATGATCAAAATCAGAGAGCAATACTTTGTTATCTTGTATTTCAATTTCCATAAGAACTGATTCTTCAAATACTCTCATACCTATTGTTCTCATATCAGGTTTCCGATTTTTTCCATCAACACGATACCAAGCCCATACAGGAAAAGTTATATCAGCAGATGGATTACCAACTCGATTTTTCATTTCATTAGAAATCCATTTGTAAGCATTTATAAAAGAATCCTCCTCTAAGAGAGAACTTAAATGTGGATTACATTTATAAATGCCAGTTGCAGTAAGTGTTTCATAAACATTATAAGGCTGAACTGTCCATAATTGCATAAGATATCTCCTTAAAATATAAAAATTTATATTGAATTGCAAGGATTATTATAACACACCTTTAAAATTATGTAAACATACTTGCGATATTGAGTATATTAATTATTAAATAAAAAAACAGCAGATTTTGATTTCTGCTGTTTTGGTGCGCCATCGCGGGATCGAACCGCGGACCTTCTGATTAAGAGTCAGCTGCTCTACCAGCTGAGCTAATAGCGCATATTGTTTATTCAACAATGATTATTATAAATCAAAAATAGCGATTTTGTCAAGATATTAATAATTTTATGTATAAAAAAATAAAAAATAGAAATAATAAATCCTAAAAGTACTTAGGAAAGGATGGTTTTTTATGGCAACATTAAATCAAATGGAATTACAAAATCTACGTCATTTTATTGGAGAACAAGAAAATTCATATTGCAAATTTACACACTATGCAGATACTGCAGTAGATCCACAAATTAAACAAATTTTAAACAAAGCTGCACAAGATTGTTTAAATTCTAAACAAAAATTAATATCATTTTTAGGTTAAGGAGGAAAAATGGAAGAGAAATCAATAGTTAATGATGTTTTATCATCAACAAAATCTTCTTTAAAAGATTATGAAGGAGCAATAATTGAAACTGCTAATATGGAGCTTAGACAAACATTTCAAAATTTGAGAAATTCTTCAGAGAGTTTTCAATATGAACTATTTAAGCTTGCAGAATCAAAAGGATATTATACTCCTGCTCAAAATGCAACACCAGAAGAAATATCAAAAGTAAAAACAGAAGTATCAAATTCATAAAAAATTTTTTGTGGCATTAACTCTAAGAGCTATGCCACTTTTTTAAATTTTATATAATAAAATGCTCTTGACATTACAAATTAAATATTATAATCTATATGTAAATTAAAGTACAAAGGGGTGATTGGCAATTACTAATATTTTTAAAAACATTGTAATCTGTTTAAGAGCATGGATAAAATGGATTGTTGTGCTTCTTATAGGACTTGCAATCATAGGATTTATAGTTTTTGTCGTGTATAAGCCAATGTACAGTGTAACATTAGAAGGTGAATTTATAGGTTATACAGAAGACAGAAGTAAACTTCAGAAAAAGCTAAATAAGTACTTAAATGAGGGTGATGATAAAACAATTGCTTTCGTAGATGTAGAAACATTACCAGAGTATAAGCTTTGTTTACTACAAAAAGGTCTTACAGCTAATGATGATGAAATATTTAGCAAAGTAGTTAGTTCAGGTATACCATATTACAAGTATTATGCTATATTAGAAAATAATGAAGAAAAATATTATGTACAAACTTATGAAGAAGCAAATTCAATTATAGAAGAACTAAAAAATCAAAACAGCCAAAACAAAGACTCTGTTACATATACTTTAAAATACACAACAGATTTAAAAGAATTTTCAAATAAAGAAACTGCAGTTGCAGCATTATATAAGAAAATGCCTGTGGTAAAGAAAAAAACTAAAGTTGTTACAGCTAAGAATATAGATAATTCAACATCTGCATTAGGAATTGCTTTAGCCCAACCAGTATCAGGAACAATTACATCTAGATTTGGTAGAAGAAGCAGTGGAATGCATACAGGATTAGATATAGCAGCATCAGCAGGAACACCAATAAAAGCAGCATCAGCAGGAACAGTAATACAAGCTGGATATAAAGGGTCATATGGAAACTTAGTAGTAGTAGCACATACAGATTCAATACAAACATACTATGCTCATTGTAGCAGATTATATGTTAATGTTGGAGAAACTGTTAATCAAGGTGAGGTAATAGCTGCAGTAGGTTCAACAGGTAATTCAACAGGACCACATTTGCATTTAGAAATTCGTGTAAACGGAAATGCAAGAAATCCACAAAGTTATTTATACTAGAAATTAGAAGAAGGCGGAAGCCTTCTTTTTTGTTATGTTAGAATCAAGAAATTCTAAAAGAACTTTTATTATAAAAAACTATATAAATTACTTGAAAATTTACATGTATCAAGATATAATATAACAGTATAAATTTAGATTTCCGTAAATAAAAAAATATTTTGTAAAAAATACATATGGGGGTAAATATGGCAACAAAAGAAAAAAATTTTTGGATACTATTAGTATTTCTATTATCTGGACTAGTTGTAGGAGGTCTACTTGGAATATTAGCAGAAGGTATTGATTGGCTATGGTGGTTAACTTATGGTCAAAGTTTTGGAATCACTAGTCCCGTAACATTAGACTTAAGTGTGTTAAAAATAACTTTTAGTTTCATGATAAAAATAAATATAGCAAGTATTTTAGGAATGGCGATATCAATTCTTATATATAGAAAAATTTAATTTAGGCATAAAAGCAGACAGAAAGGAAAAAATGGGTAATATAAAAGATATACCAACTTCTGAAAGACCGTATGAAAAAATGCTTATGTATGGCGAATCAGCTCTTACAAACAGCGAACTTCTGTCTATAATAATAAAAACAGGTACAAAAGAAAAATCTTCAATAGAAATTGCTCAAGAAATTATGAGTAAAAATGTAGATTATTCAAATAGTTTAAGATTTCTACAAACAATTTCAATTCAAGAATTAAGTAAAGTAACTGGAATTGGAACTGTAAAAGCAATAGAGCTTAAAGCTGTTGGAGAAATTGCTAAAAGAATATCAAAACCTTTAAAAATAAATAGATTAAAAATAAAAACTAGAGATGATGTAGTTAATCTTTTTATGGAAGAACTTCAAAATGAAAAAAATGAAGTTTTAAAAATTGTGATGTTAGATAATAAAAATATTATAAAAAAGATTTCTTGTATAGCTGTAGGAAATGAAAATAATATTTTTACAAATATAAAAGCAATTTTATCTGAACCAATAAAAAATCAGATTCCTAAAATTATTTTAATACATAATCATCCAAGTCGGAAATCCAATGCCAAGTAAAGAAGATATTGAATTCACAAAGAAAATTTATAATGCTACAAAACTTGTAGATATAACATTGTTAGATCATATAATTATTGGTGATGGAATATATCAAAATGTTGAAATAAATGGTTTATAGGTATCCCAAACCTAAATAACTTTTTAAGGAAGATATTAATGAATAGAAATAAACAAACTGAAATTTTAGGTGGAATTATAACTGCCATTATTTTAATATTGTTAATTTTTCTTTCAAATGTTGAAACAAATAAATTAACTTATTTAGAAAGTGTAGCAAGTGCTATAGTAAATCCTATACAAAGAATCACAACAGATATTAAAAATAAGATTCAAGGAAATAGTGCTTATTTTTCTAATATGGATAATATTATAGCAGAAAATGAAGCTTTAAGAGAGAAAAATAGTCAGTTAGAAACAGAATTAAGAGAACTTGAAGTAATTAAAGCAGAAAATAACACATTAAAAGAACATATGAATTTATTTGAAAAGTACTCTGAATATAATACAATTCCAGCTTATGTAATAAACAGAGATGTAAGCAATTTTAGCAGTACATTAGTTTTAAATGTTGGTGCAAATGATGGGATCACTGAGAAAATGACTGTTATTGCTGATAAAGGTTTAGTTGGATATGTTATTTCAGTGGCAGATAAAACTTGTAAAGTACAAGTTATAATAGATTCAGCATCTACAGTAAGTTCTACAATAAGTACAACTTCAGAAAGTATAATTTGTAAAGGAACTCTTGAAAATGATCAAGTTTTAAGAGCGTCATATATTCCAACAGGAGCAGAATTAATTCAAGGAGATAATGTTTATACATCAGGAATTGGTGGAATATATCAAAAAGGAATAATAATAGGAACAATAAAAGAAATTATTACAACAAATAATCTTACAGATAGATATGCAATTGTTGAGCCAGCAGTAGATTTTTCAAAGATAGATACTGTACTTGTAATAAAAAACTAAGTTTATAGGAGTTCAAAAACCTAAATATATTTTAATGGAGTTAAAATGAGAAAATTAGCAATAGTAATAAGTTTAATTTTAATGTTTTTCTTAACATATTTTCTTCAAGTTAATGTATTTTCTTATTTTACAATAGCTGGAATTAGTCCCAATTTGTTTATTATATATATTTTATTTATAGGCTTATATGCAACACAATTTTTAGGTATTTCATTTGGAGTTATTTTTGGTTTAATATTAGATTTAATATTTGGAAGAACAATAGGTATTTCGGCTGTAATGCTTTGTGTAGTTGCATATTTAGGTTCATACTTTGATAAGAACTTTTCAAAAGAAAGCAGACTAACAATCATATTTATGGTTATAGGTTCAACTTTAATATATGAATTTGGAGCATATTTTTTAAATTCAATAATATTAGAATTTGATAGAGAACTACTATATTTCACAAAAATAGTAGTAATTGAAATTTTATACAATATTTTAATTACAATAATTCTATATCCATTAATTCAAAAATTTGGATATGTAATAGATAGAAATTTAAAACACACAAACATACTAACAAGATATTTCTAAGCCATAGGAGCAGAGCGACGTATGGATTAGTTATCC
>CAOTKV010000004.1:0-13358 GCA_948530865.1 uncultured Clostridia bacterium | reverse complement strand
ACTAACAAGATATTTCTAAGCCATAGGAGCAGAGCGACGTATGGATTAGTTATCCCGTGGATTTCTAAAAGGAGGTGGAGTAGCTGAAAAGTGAATTAGAGAAATCTAATTTTAGGTATAATATATTAACAACAATAGTTTATCTAGTAGGAATAGTAATATTAATGCAATTATTCAATTTGCAAATAGTAAATGGTTCTGAATATAGAAATGATTCAAATAAAAAACTTACTCGTGATGCTAAAATAGAGGCAGCAAGAGGAAGTATAATGGATAGAAGTGGAAATGTTCTGGTGAGTACAGAAATGCACTTTTCATTAGAAATGTATAAATCTAAAACAGAAGACGAGCAATTAAATAATTCTATATTACTTATGACAAATATACTAGAAAACAATGGAAATGAATATATAGATAATTTCCCAATAAGTATAGATCCATTTGAATTTCATTTTGAAACAGAAGATGAGTTAAGTCAGTGGAAAACAAAATATAAAATTCCAGAAGCTGCTTCAGCAGAAGAGGCGTTTTATCTATTTAGAGATAAATATAATATAAATACAGATAACCCAAAAGAAATAAGACAAATTTTAGCAATAAGATATGCAATTACAACAATAGGATACTCTACAACAAGATCAATTGAAATATCTAAAGAAATATCAAGAGAAAGTGCTGTGCAGTTACAAGAGAATTCGCAAAATTTAACTGGTGTTAATATTGTTATAGAGCCAATTAGAGTATATCATACAGGAAATTTGGCAGCACATATTATTGGATATATGGGAAGATATTCAGATGACGATAAAAAGGAATTTGAAAAAGAAGGCGATACACATAAATATGATGTTGATGATAAAGTTGGAAGATATGGAATAGAAAAAGTATTTGAAAATTACTTAAGAGGAGAAGATGGAAAAAAACAAATAGATATGTCTGTTGATGGAATTGTAATGGGGGAATACACATCTCAAGAAGCAATAGGTGGGTCAGACATTGTTTTAACAATAGATGCAAATCTTCAAGGGATAACAGAAAGAGCATTAGAAAACAACATAATGAAAATTAGAGAAGGTGGTTTCTCTGAGCAACATCCAGCAGAAGGTGGGGCAGCAGTTGTTGTGAATGTTAATTCAGGTGAAATATTAGCAATGGCAAGTTATCCTAATTTTGAACCAGAATTATTTTATAATGGAATTTCACAAGCAAAAATGAATGAATATCTTGCAGAAGATGCTTACAATCCATTATATAGTAGGTCAACACAAGGAGCATATCCACCAGGATCAATATTTAAAATGGTTACAGCAGTTGCAGGTATAGAAGAAGACAAAATTTCAACAACAGAAAAAGTAAATGATAACGGAAGATTTATTGTTAGTGATGATCCTAATTATCAAAGAAATCCAGCATGTTGGTATTTCAATTCTTATGGTAGAGGACATGGATGGCTAGATGTTAAAGGAGCAATAAAAGCTTCATGTAACTATTACTTTTATGAAGTTGGAAAAAGAGTTGGCATAGATACATTAGATTATTGGGCAGGCTACTTTGGTTTAGGAAATAAAACAGGAATAGAATTAAGTGAAAGTGCTGGAATATTAGCCAAAAGAGAATTAGTTACAGATAGAAATTGGTCACTTGCAGATACAGCATCAGCTTCTATAGGACAGAGTTTAAATACATTTACACCAGTACAAATGGCAAAATACATTGCAATGATAGCTAATGGAGGACATCCAATTGATTTATCAATTGTAAAAAATGTAGTAAATTCAAATGGAACGCAAGTATCGCAAGATGAAGTAGATAGATACGTAAGTAAAAAATTAAATAGAGAAATTGCAGTTACAGAAGATAAAAATATTAGTGAAGAAACTATGAATGCTATTCACGAAGGTATGAAATCAGTTGCAGAAGATGCTGGAGGAACAGCCTATACAATTTTAAAAGATTTTGAAATTGAAATGGGAGGTAAAACAGGATCTGCCGAACTTACAGATGATAAAGAGTCAAAAGAAGTTATAGCTTGGTTTGCTGGATATGCACCATATGATAATCCTGAAATTGCAATTGTTGTTATGGTTGAAAAGGGAGGACATGGTTCATACACTGCAGAAGTTGTAAGAGATATAATGACTGAATACTTTGGAATGAATATGGACGAAATAAGAGAGCCTATGACTGCATTGTCAGAAATGGAATCTTTTAGGTAATAGGAGGAGTTATGTTAGGCAACAATATAAAAATCAGCCAGACCACAAATGAAATTATTTTAAATGTAAATGTAATCGCAGAAATAGATGAAATAATTGCTGAGTTAGAAGATAAACTACCAAAACTTAGTGAATTTTATCAAACTTCAACAATGCCAATGAGAGTTACAGGAAGGCTTTTTACAGATTTAGAGATAGAGAAAGTAAAAAAATTAATTAAATCTCAAATTGATGTAGAAGTAAGATTTGATGATGTATCAGATTTACTAGGTTTGCATGCTATAAAGAGAACTTTTGAAGTTGAAACAGATATATCTGAAACCAAGTTTATACAATGTTCCCTAAGATCAGGCCAGAAAAAAGAATATCCAGGAAGTTTAGTAATTTGTGGAGATGTAAATGCAGGCGCAGAAGTTATAGCAGGTGGAAACATCATGATTATGGGATCTTTAAGAGGATTAGCTCACGCAGGAGCTAATCGGAAACAAAATGGCTATCATATCAGCTAATTCAATTGATGTTACACAAATTAGAATTGCTAATTTGGTAAGAGAAGTTGGAGAAAAGGTTGAAAGATGCCCTGTTTGTAAAATAGAAAACAATGAGATAATAATAATCTAAAAGATAAGAAGAAATAAGGTTATGATTAGAATATAATCATAGCCTTTTTCATTTTTATTAAACAAACTTATACCAATATTCTGGGTCTCTAAAATAGTAAGTAAATTGGCAATTTTTATATACTGTTCCAACTTTTCTTGTTTTTCATCTTCTAAATAAGGCTTTATTGATTGAAGCAATTTATTTCTAGGGCAATCACGGTTTTGATTGATCTTAGTTAATACTTCTTTTATTTTTAGTATAGTATTTATATCCAAAGAAAAATCTGAGTTTGTATTTTCACATTCGTCTTGTTTATTTCCAGAAGTAAAGTTGTTTAAATCAATATCTTTTTCTTTAAGTATATTTTGAAATTTAGAGAAAATTTCTGAAAAGTCTTCATTCATATTATTTATCTTCTTTCTTTAAATTTGTATTTTCTAGTATTTGCTGAGCCTTATAAAGGTTCTTTTCAAGTTCTTCTTTATCCATTTTAGAAATTGCAGATAAAATTTTATTAATATCCATATTATCCAAGATAAACTACCTCCTATCTGTAGCATTTTTTTGTATTAATATATGTATATGCGACTTAAATTAGAAAGTTGCCAAAAAACTTAGGGATTTCCACAAATTGTTCAAAAACTGTGGAAAATGCAGTGTTTTTTTAAAAAATGTAATTAAAATTTAATATTTAAGGTATCAGGAATCTCAGTAAACACATCCGTAAAAGGAAAAGTAAAGTGATGAGAAAACCTAGCAAATAGTGGCATTTACAAACTTTTCTAAACAGAGTAATATTATATAGTGATATAAAAAATAGACGTATTTTGTTAATTCTAAAGAAAAGGAGTAATTTATGGAGACAATGAAAACTAGAAAAAACAAATTTTTAGTAATTTTAATCGTATTTATGATGTTGTTTTCAAACTTTGGTTACACAATAGCTGCAATAGCTACAAGTGATGAATTTGAAGTTATAACCAAAGGACTTTTCCAAAAAGATGAAGTTAAGTTTGATGCTTATTTTGAAGACGAAAATGGCAATAAAACAACTGAAATTACTGAAAATGTAAAAGAAAAAGTAAAACTAGTTGTTGAAGTTTTACCACAAGTAGAGGGATATTTGAAAACTGGAACAATTAAAGCAGTTTCAAGTAATGACGATAATATAAATTTTAAATTTACTAGTGTTACAGAAAATCTTTTAAGTGATAGAAATTATCAAGCAGCTTTAAAAGATGTTCTTGTAAATGATACTGAGCAAAACGAGGAGGAACCTAATCAACCAGAAGAACCAGCTGTACCAGAAGAGCAACCATCTATTAATGATGTTCTTGTACAAGAGCCAGAAGAAAATGTAGTTGATATAGATTCTACTAATACTATAGCTCAAAATACAGTAGATACAAATGAGGTTGTAGGAACTGATAATACATCAGCATTCCAAAGCGTATTATCTAATGATGATCAATCAAATCCATTTGCTTCAGCATTAGAAACACAAGGAACATCTGTAAATGAAACTGATACAAATACTGTAGTAGAAGAAACTAATACTGCATCAAGCAATCCATTTTTAGGTGTATTAGAAACAAATTCAACAGTAGAAGATACAAAAGCAACAGAGCCTATAACACCAAGTGTAGAAGAACCAACAGAAAATCCAGTACAAGAACCAGCAGGAGAACAAGTTGTATCAGAAGATACTTTAGTAAATGAAGAAGAAATAATTAAAGAGAAAACAGAAGAATCTAGAATAAATGAAGAAATAAGAAATGCTATTCTAGATATTAAGCTTGTGTCTGAAAATGAAATTAGTTTAAATAATATTATTGATGATACAAAAATTGAGATAGAGATTGAATACAACCAAGGTGAAACATTTAATGTACAAGATTTATTAAAAGATATTAAATTACAAATGAGTGGAACATACATTAATAGAAATCTTGAAGAAGTAAAAGTTGGTAAAGAAGAAGAAATCACAATTGGATGGGAATATACAAAAGATATTTCTTTAGAAAGTGAATTTACAAAATTCTCTCCATTTGAATTACAAGAGATACATGGAACAATAGTAGAAAACAAAATTACAGTTACAAGAGATATTCAAGATGAAAAATATTTACCAGTAAAATCTACAAGACTAGAAATTGTAGTTCCAGAAGTTAATGGAAAAAAACCAATAGCAGTAGATGTTTTAGCAAGTAAATTATTAGCAACAAAAGGTGAAGATTCAGGATATGTAACATTTAATTCTGAAAATTGGAATTATGATGATGTAAATGGTTTAATAAATGTTTTTGTAGAAAACGACCAAAATGCTTACTCATCAGGAACTGACGAATACGTAATTATATATAGATATGAAGATTATATTAGTAGTGAAAATTCTAACTTATCAAAGAATGTAAAAGCAACAGTTACAGAATATAGTGGAACAGAAAACAATACAATTATTAAAGAAATTAAAGATTCACAAGAGATTAAAGTAGATGTTGGTGAATTAGTTACTTATAGTGTTGGAACAAATGAAGATATTCTAAACAAAGGTAGAATTTATGCAAACTACAATTCAGAAAATGCATTGTATGAAACTACATTTACAAATCAAGTAAATGTAAATGTTTTAACAAGTGATGTTTTACAACAATTAAAATTAGACTGTTCAAAAGATGTTTATAAAGATGCTAACGGAGTTGAACTTCCTGCACAAGGAATCGAATATAAAGAAATAAAATTCAATTTTTCAGAAATTAGTTCAATATTATCTGAAGGTGGAGAAATAGTAATAACAAATACAGCAAATGAAACACTATATATTTTAAACAAAGATGCTGTTACAAAAGAAGAAGATTGTACTATTTGGTTAAATGGTGCAAATGGAATTTATGTTTATGTAAATAATATTTCAAGAAATGGAGCAATTAACTTTGAAGTAACAAAGGCAATTAAGAAATGCAATTATGATAAATCAATATTCAAAGGAATTACTCAAATTGAAAGTAGAATTTCAGGAGAAGTTAAATACTTAAACATAGAAGATAGACTTGCATTACAAACAATAGCAATAGCCAAAAGCTTTGAAGAAAGTAAAACTGAAGCTACATTAGCTATTAGTAGAACTTCATTATCAACAGTAAGTTCAAATGATAATGTAGAATTAAAAATTGAATTAAACAACGATAAAGAAACAAGTGATTTATATGTAAATCCAAGTTTTGAAGTTGTATTCCCTAAATATGTAAAATCAGTAGCAATCGAATCTATTAACTTATTAAATGATTGTGGTTTAAGAGTTAGTGATTTTGAAACATATACTGAAAGTGACCTTGTAAAATTGAGAATTGAACTAAGTGGAACTCAAACAACATTTAGTGAAAATTCAATTACAAATGGTACAAACATTATAATAAATGCAAATATTGAAGTTGATAATTATGCACCAGCAAGAGAAGACCAAGTAAAACTATACTACTGCAATGAAGGTGTAGCAACATATCAAGCTCAAACAAAATGGTCATTAAATAAAAAAGCTATACCAAATGGTATTTTAAAAACAACAAATGGATTTGATGTAGAAGTTATTAAATACCAAGCTCCAACAGGACTTTTAGCTATAAATGGTATGGTTAATTATGATGGAAATTTAAGTGAAGTAAGATCTGTAAAACAAGGAGAAGTTGCAAAAGAGATTCCTGTAAACTCACCATCAAGAATTGCAACAATGGAATTACTTGCATTAAATAATACAGAAAATACTTGTTCAGATGTTATTTTACTAGGAAGAATTCCTTTCAAAGGAAATAAAGATATTATTTCTGAAGAAGATTTAGGAACAACAACTACAACAAGAATGGTAGACAAAATTAAAGAAGATGTTCAAAATGTAAATACAGTAGAAATATACTATTCTGCAAATGAAAATGCTAATAAAGATTTAAAAAATGAATCTAATGGTTGGGTAACAGAAGTAGAAGATTTATCTACTGTAAGATCATACATGATAATAGTTAAAGGTGATATTGAAGCAGGTAGTGTTTTAAGATATACATATGATTTTGAAATTCCTGAAAATTTACCTTATGAATCAAAAATAACAGGAGCATTTGCTGCATATTACAATAACCAAAAAGAAGAGGCTGTTGTATATGAAAGTTCAAGTGCTGATAAAGTTGTTTTAACAACTGGTATTGGACCTAAAATTGAGGCTAAATTAAATGTTGATGTTGGGGATGGAGCAGATGTTTTAGAGGGAAGATTCTTGAACTATACAGTTGAAGTTACAAATACAGGTAGTGTTCCAGCACAAGGAGTTATTATAAATGTGCCAAAACCAGTATATGGAGACTTTTATCAATATAAATTAACAGGAGATAGTGGTGAAGGAGATGCAGCATCATATTATTATGTTGCAAAAACAGAAAAAACTATAGGATTTGAAAGTATAGCTCCTGGTGAATCTAAACAAGAAACATTTATGATAAGAGCTAATGAATTGCCAAAAGATAATCTTTCAGAAGAGGGATATTATATTGAAACTAAAGCAGACATTTCAGTTCAAAATTTGGGAATAGGTACTGAAACTAATGTTATAAAAAATAAAATAAAAAAAGCAAATTTCTATATTAATGCCTCTGCTGATTTTGCCATGGTATTAAATGTAGGATATAAATTTCCATATATGTATAATATTACTAATATTTCAGGAAGAGATTTAGAAAATATTGAAATTTTATGCAAGATTCCAGAAGAATTTGCATATGAAAATACAACATTAAATGATGAATTAAATGGAGAAATTAACTTTGATGAAAATTCAAAAATAGTATCAATAAAAATACCATATTTAAAAAAAGAAGAAAAAATAAACTTAAATATATTTGTAAAAGTAGAGAGTGGTTCTGATAAACAAATTACTTCTAAATGTATTATTAAATGCGATGGTATTGAAGAAAGTGTACAAGATATATATTCTGTAGTAAATGCAGCTAGAATCCAAGTTGAAGATATTTCAGAAAATCAAATAGCTAATATATTAGAAGGAGAATATATAGAATATAAAATTAGAATATCTAATATTGGTGAAGCAAAAGCAGATACAGTAAATGCAAAAATAAAGCTATCTGAAAATTTAACAAATTTAGAAGTAAAATATGAAGGTTCTAAAAGAGGATCTGCAAGAGTAGTAGATAATTCAGCAGATGTTATATTGACAGACTTATATGTTGGAAATTTCGTTGATTTAATAATTTCAGGAAATGCAAAAGGATATACTGGAGAAAATCAAGAGATAATAAATAATGTAGTAATTAAGCTAGTAGATAAGGAAATTGCTAATATTAACACTGATTCTGTAACTATAATAGAAAATATACATAAAGCTGCTGAAAAACCTAGAGTTGATATTGCAAATGAACCAATAACTCCAAATAATAATGTAACTAATAATTCTGATGATACATCGAATTCAGTATCAGATTCAAATAATAGTAATAGTGCTATATCGAATGTACTTACATATAGTATATCAGGAAATGTATGGGTTGATTTAAATAGAGATGGACAAAAAAATGATGAACAAGAGATTCCTTTAATAGAAGTACAATTATATAAAGATAAAAATATGGTACAATCTACCAAAACTAATAGTAAAGGAATATATAATTTTACTAGTGTTGAACAAGGAACCTACACAGTAGTATTCTTATATGACAATCAAAAATATACTACAACAATATATAACAAAGAAAATATTGATGAGAGATTAGTTTCAAAAGCAATTGAAACAGAAGCAGGAAAGGCTGTTTCTAATGAAATTGTAGTATCCAATAAAAATATCAGTAATATAAATTGTGGATTACAATTAAAAAATCAATTTAACTTGATAATAAAAAAATTAGTTACAAAAGCAGTTGTAAAAGAAGATTCAAAAATAGTAGAATATAAATTTAATGATTTAGATTTAGCTAAATTAGAAATTGCAGCTAAAAAATTAAATAAATCAGTAGTAGATTTAGAATATAAGATTATTATAGAAAATAATGGAAATGTTGAAGGTTATGCAACTATGATTAATGATTATATACCAGAAGGAATGACTTTTGATGCAAAGAAAAATAATGGCTGGTATATTGGAAATAATCGAATGCTATATAATGAAACTTTGAAAGATACTATAATTAAAGTTGGAGAAAGTAAAGAGCTTTCTTTAGTGTTAACAAAGCAAATGAATTCAGATAATACTGGCACAGTAAGTAATAAAGTATTACTTGCAACAACGTTAAATTCAAATGGATTAGAAGAAAATTCACAAGATAATGTTTCAACTCAGGAAGTATTAATTTTAATAAAAACAGGATATACAATATCAATAATTACAATGATTATAATTGTTGCAATTACTATAATTTTAATTATGAATAAAGAAAAATTGATTATAATAAAAGATAAAAATTACAGAAATGAAAACAAATCAATAAATAAAAATATCTTTAAAAGAAAGTATAAGTAAGGAGGTGAAAATGATGAATAAAAACATAAAATGTTTAATAGCAAGTATTATATATATGATTATTACTATTATTATTAGTGTTGGATGTATAGTATATGCTACAGGATTTGGTAGTGAACTTGAAAATATATCTGATACAGTGTCAGGAACAAGATATAATGAAGGATTTGACCCTGGAACTTATACAGTAGAAGCTTCATATTCTTTTAATAAAGGTGGAACTATTTCTACTCAAGCTTTAATAGATGAATTGAATGGAGAGTATACTGATTTAACAACAAGAGATGAAGCAGAATCAAATTTTGAGGGCAAAATCTCAAATTATTCTAATGTATTTTGTCTTAAACATACAAAAGGTATACCAAAAGGATTTGTACCAACATTTACTCCAGAATGTTCAGGTGGTGGAAATGGGACATTAATAAATGCAAATAATCAGATTACACCTAAACATGGTCAAGCTGTATATGGACAGACATTTACTGCAACTAAAGTGTTAAACAATGGATATTTTGATCCAAACGGAGATGATCATACAGATACATCATTCTATTCAACAGGATCTAATTATTCTGCTGTTAGAATTGGTGGTGGAGAATTAAGAAATGTTATAGGATATAATCATTATGGTGGAGATTTGGCTAATACAAATGTTACTGCATATGCAACAACATTTTCTGATAAAAACGCAGGAGACCATTATTCAGATTCTAAATCTCAACATGCAATATGGGGAGTTGTTGGTCTACAATGTTCATCTCATAAAACTCAATCAGAAGATTTATATTATGCTGGTAGAGCAATAGATTACTATGAAGCTGAATTAAATACACATAAAGATTTACCTGAAGTTACTATGGATGATAGTGAGAATCCAGGTACAGTATATTTAGAAGGAGCAGATACATATAGAGTAGGACCATTTCATATGAGTGACTATGCATATGCATATTCTCCATATGTAATACCATATTCAGGTAAGAATTTATCTAGATACCAAGGTTTAATTGGTGGTATAGAAAAAGGTGTTATTGTATTAAGTAGTGATGATGGAACAACTGAAGAAAAGGAAATTACTTTAGATACATCAGGAGTAAAAGTAGTATATGAAGATTGGTATGGAAATCCAACATATATGGGTGAAAATACTAGAGGAGGTCAACAATATACAGAAAATTTACCAGCAGATTATGCAGTATATCCTTTTCCAGGTTCAACATTTTATTTAGATATACCAAGAAATCTAACATATGGTGCTGATGGCTCAAAAAGAACAGATGATGATATGACAACGTTAGAATCTATGACATTTACATACAGAAAGACATCAACAAATGGACAAGGTGAGGGAGTTATAGTTATAGTTGCTATAACTGGATGGACAAGAGAATCTGGGTCAAGTGGAGATTCTAATATAAATTGTAAAGATCATAAAACTCATATATATTGTGGTAATTGTGGTAGCCATGATCATCATGGAAGTGGTGATGATTATGAATCTTGTGATCCACATGGACCAGCTTATTTTTGTAAACATTCTCATCATACATGTACAAAAGCCAATTGGAAACCAGATGTAAGTACTCAATATGGACAACCAATGTTAGTAGTAAATAGTGCTAATGTTATAGTGGAACATAAAGATAATAAGAGTACACTTAATTTAAGATTAACAACTGATATAGTTATAAAAAAATATGTTGAAAAAGTGGAACATGAAACAAATAAATATGCAACATTTGGTGATATATCATCTAGCAGTGTGAAAAACTCAACTCAAAATCCAGATATTAGAAAGAATATGAATAATGACGGAAGAAAAAATGATCCAATATATGCAGAATATGGTGATGTAATTACTTTCAGAATAGATATAATGAATAATCAAAATTATAAAATAAAGCTGAAATTAAAAGATATATTACCAAAAGAAATTGATGTATTTTCAAGAACTTATAAAACAGATACTAATAAATTATGGAAAGATTATCAATGGATTTCTGTTAATGGAAATGATACAACTTCACTTTTATTAACATTAAGAACAAATGCAAATGATGACGAATTATATTATAATGAAATAGTTATTGTTACCAGAAATAATTCATTACATAAAAATGAAGATGATAATGTTGATTTTATGAGAACAGAAGATAGAAGAGTTGGACCAGTTGTAAATATTTCAGAAATAGATAGTAACAAAATAAAAGATGAATATGGTACAGAAATACCAGAAGATATATTCTCAACAGAATATTATAAAATAAATGATTATAATGTAGTTATAGATAAATATATAAGTGATTATAAACATGAAATGATGGATAATAATAATGATGAAAAGATAACAAGTGAAACTTTTGCATCAGATAAATTAAAAGAGTCAGATGATCCATCAAATAAGCCAGAAAGATTTGAAAAAAAGGATATGGATAAACAACATTATCCAGTTCCAGTAGAATCAACAGAAACTTTAATATATTCAGTTAGAATTATAAATAATTCTGAAAAGAATGGAAATAAGGTAGCAACAGAAATAAGACCACACAAAATAAAAGATAAGCTAAATAAAGGGTTAGCATTTGTGCCAGAAGGTTCTGGATATAAAATAAATGCTGAAATTCATAATGATGTTGGAACAGATAAAGAATCTAATATTCCTTTAAATCAAGGAGTAGATTATGAAGCAAAATATAATACTTCAGATAATTCAATTGATATTATTTTAAATGATACACAAAATGCAGATGAAACTGATGAAAATGCTACATATTTAGTAATTCAACCAGGTGGATATTTATTATATGAAATTGAAGTTGTTGTTGTAGAAAGCAATATGAACTTAAATATACTTGAAAATACAGCAAGTATAGAAATAATGAATAATATAAATAATGGTAAAGATAGAACAAATCAAACAGTAGAATGTTCAGAATGTCAAGGAGCAGGGACTAAATATAAATATGATACATGTTTAACATGTAATGGAACAGGAAATATTGGAAAATCAAATAGATGTGCAATGTGTTCTGGATATGGAAAGATTTATACTTTCACAGCATGTACTCATTGTGGAGGAAGTGGAGGAACAGGAACTCCTCACGAGTCAGGTGAAGTATATGAATGCGATGTTTGTAAAGAAGTATATAAAACAAAACCAAGTGTTTGTAATAAAAGATTAATAGGATCAATATGCGGAAGTTCTGAGTTTATAAGTGAGTGTTCAGAATGTGGTTCTAAAGTGGGAAGATGTGATCACTATGTATGGAAATGTTCAAAAGGACATACAGTTGCAGAAAATAGAAGAAGTACTAATATAACTTCTTGTAGAGAAATTTTAGAATGTGAAAAGGTAAATTCAAAAAATATTACATATAATAAGAAGTGTGATAAATGTAATTACACAACTACTTCAACTAATCCATATGAAGAAACACATTCTAGTTGTACAGGAAGATTAAAAGTTACAAAAATGACATGTAATAGTTGTGGATATACTACAACAGGATCAAAAAAAGATTATTCATATTGTCCAAATACATTTAGATGCGCTGATTCTAATATAACGAAGACATGTAAGATGTGCTTAAAAGAAGCTGATAAATGTACACATTATCAATTTACATGTAAAAAATGTGGACAAGAGTATGCAGATACAACTCAACCTGTACAATGTACAGCAAATGGAAGACAGCAATATTGTACAAGTAAAAGCTTTACTAAAAAGCCGATATCTGAAGTTACTTATCAAGAAAATTTATTTAATAAATCTACAAATGATAATAAATTCTTTGGAACGCCATGTGCATATTGTGGAGGAAGTGGAACAATGACGATTTCTGAAAGTGATTGTCCTCAGTGTAGTGGACATGGAACAGTAGGAGAAGGAACGGGCTTGACATCAACTTGTCTAAATTGTTTTGGTAGAGGAGAAACAATAGATGCAAGTGCAGAGAAATGTACTAATGGTTGTAGTAATGGTAGAAAACCAGATACAGAAACAAGTGACAGAATTGTTAGAAATA
>CAOTKV010000003.1:147958-149089 GCA_948530865.1 uncultured Clostridia bacterium | reverse complement strand
GATTCTACATATTTAAAAGGCGAGTATGCATACGAGATATTAATTGAAAAAAGAGATACATCAGATGATAAAAATGAAAACCAAGTTTCAGATGAAAATGAGACTAAAAATGAAGTAAATAATGTAGCAAATGAAATAAATGATAAAAACGAAAATAAAAACACTAACACTAACACCAATAAAAATACTAATAGAAACACAAATACTAATACAAACAGAGATAGAAATGTTAATAAAAATGTAATTAATCGAACAAATGAAAGTACCAAAAGGGTTGACAATAATACAAGCAATAAAACTGATAATACAATTAGTGAAACAACGTTACCTAAGGCAGGTATTGCAAAAGGTGGACTAGTTATAATAGTAATTTCAATGATTGGAATATACTCATATAAAAAATATATAGACTATAATAAAATGTTTTAAGAAAGGGATAAAAAATGAAAATTGAATTAATTGGTGGATGTACAAAAGAAGAATTAGAATCAAGAATTCAATATGTAGCAGGAGCAGGAAAATTATCAAGATTTCCTGGAAACGTAACAGAAGTTTTAGAAAGTTGTAATGATTATGAATCAAACTTAAAATTAATAAAAAGAATTATAAAAATGGGACATAAATCAATTATTGAACATGATTATTTAGTGTTTGCTTTAAATGATGTTACACCAATAGTAGAACAAACTTTAATTGGTTATAGATTAACATCATTTACAGTAAAATCAAGAAGAGAAGTAGATTTTAGAACAGCAGGATTTTATACTCCAGAATTTAGAAATAAATCTGGAGAGATACATGAAAAAAATGAAGAATTAAAAGAAGAATATAACAAACACATGAAAATGTTATTTAACACTTATGGAGATATTGTAGATAAAGGTGTAAATGTAGAAGATGCAAGATTTTTATTACCATATTCATATCATAGTAATTTTATTATGGGAGTAAATGGTAGAGAACTAGAGAGAATGATTATAGCATTAAGAAATAGAAAATTGAGCAATATTCCAGATTTAAAAGAAGTTGGAGATGCTTTGTATGAGCTAGTAAAAGAACATGTGCCATATTTAATTCCAAACTTAAAGAAACAAGAAAATGATTTAAAAACAGATTTTGAATATTTAGAAA
>CAOTKV010000003.1:0-147858 GCA_948530865.1 uncultured Clostridia bacterium | reverse complement strand
CCAAACTTAAAGAAACAAGAAAATGATTTAAAAACAGATTTTGAATATTTAGAAAGTATGGAAGAAAGACCAGAAATTAAATTGCTAGATAAAACAAAAATGATAAGTTATACTCCAAATAGTGATGATGTAGTACTTGAAAGTAGTATAATGTATCATTATCAATGTTCAAAAGAAAATGCAAAAGAAATCTTAAATAATATGGTAAAAAAAGATGAAAAAGCAAAAGAGAAAATGATGTATGATATTCTTCATAAAGAAGAAAGAAGAGAATTAGAACAAGTAAGCTTTACTTTCCAAATACCAATATCACTTGCTGTTCTTACTCACTTAACAAGACATAGAATGCATTCATTATTAGTCCCAGAATTTTTACCAATGTGGAATATGGAAAATTATATAACACCAGTAGCAGTTAAAGAAAAGGCAAATGATATATATCAAGAAGCAGTTAGAAAAAATATTGAAATGGTAGAGAAATTTAAAGCATTAGATGTAAATGAAGGAGATTTAGTATATTTCTATTTAAGTAATCAAATGGTAAATGTTATTACAACAATGAATGCTAGAAATATTCAATGGGTAACAAGACTTCGTTGCTGTAATAAGGCGCAATGGCAAATTAGATATATTGCAAATGATATAAGAACACAAGTTTCAGAGGTTGCACCTCTTATAGGAAAAGGACTTGGTGCAACATGCATGACTGATAGATATTGTGGTGAAGGTAGAGAATGCTGTGGATTAGTAGACAAATTATTAGAAGCAGATAATAAGAAATAAATATACTACATATTAATTTTAGGAGAAGTTTATGATAGATTTACATACACATACAAATCATTCTGATGGAACAGATTCTGTAGAGGAAATTTTGAAAAATGCAGAAAGAAGCAATATAGAAATTCTTTCTATAACTGACCATGATTCTGTTGGAGCTTATTTTGAACTTGAAGAAAATCCAAATTTGAGAAATTTATATAGTGGAAAGATAATTGTTGGTTCAGAACTCAAAACTTTTTATGACAAAGTTTCAATAGAAATTTTAGCTTATGGAATTGATTATAAAAAAATAAGAATTCATAAATATGATGCATTAAAAATGCAAATTGAAATTCTTGAAAAATATAAAAAAATAGCAAGTGAACTCGGATTAAAATATAACAATGATGAAATGTATATTGATAGAGAAAATCCATCTAAGCAGTGGGCATCATTTGTACTTGCAACAGAACTTTTAAAACATGATGAAAATAAAGAAATAATACAGAAAATTGGTGAATTTAATCCAACATCTTTTTTTAGAGTACATCAAAGCAATAGAGACAGTGCATTTTATTATGATGAATCATATGCATCAATTGATATAAATGAAACAATTTCAAGAATACATGAAGCTGGTGGTCTTGCATTTTTGGCTCATGGATTTATATATCCGTTTAAAGATAAAGCTAAAACAATAGAAGAAATTTTAACTACTACAGAAATTGATGGAATGGAATGCATATATTCACTTTTTTCTGAAGAAGAGAGAAAAATTGCTTTTGAATTGTGCAAAAAATATAATAAATACATGTCTGGTGGAACAGATTATCATGCTAAAAATAAGCCTGATATTATGCTTGGTACAGGAAAAATTAACAATGTATGTATACCCAAAGAAATTATAGAACCTTGGATTAATAAAATTAATACAATATAAAACTAACAAAAAGACAATTTATAAAGATATATGGGATAAATTGTGGAAAACATATATAGCAAAAGAGGCAAGTGAAGTTAAACTTGCCTCTTTATACTATATCATTGATAATCTTATCAAATCTTCAAAAATCTCTTTATTTCTTTGAAAATCTATGATATAATATTAAAATCAGTAAACTTAGGAGAATATGAAATTTGAGAAAGTTTTTTGTTGAATCAAATCAAGTAAATAATAATAAAATACAGATAATTGGTGAAGATGTTAATCACATAAAAAATGTATTAAGGCTCGAAATTGGTGAGCAAATAAAGATATGTGATAAAAAAACTAGTACAAACTATATTTCTGAAATTTCTGAAATTACCAATAAATATGTAAATTGTGATATAGTAGAAATTGCTGGAAATGAAGCAGAAGGAAATGTTGAATTACATATTTTTCAAGGACTTCCTAAAGCTGATAAAATGGAATTAATAATACAAAAAGGTACAGAACTTGGAGTAACAGAATTTATACCAGTATCTCTTAAAAGGTCTATTGTTAAACTTTCAGGAAAAGACGAAACTAAAAAAATAGATAGATGGAATAAAATTGCAGAAGTAGCAGCAAAACAATGTGGTAGAGATTTAGTTCCAAATGTTAGAAATATAGAAGATATAAAAAGCATATGTAATGAAATTAAAGAATATGATTTAGTTTTGCTTGCATATGAATTAGAAGAAAAAAACTATATAAAGAATGAATTACTAGAACTAAAGAATAAAAAAGAGAATTACAAAATAGCAATTATTATTGGACCAGAAGGCGGAATAGACCAATCAGAAGTTGAAATAATGCAAGAAAATGGTGCAAAAGTAATTAGTTTAGGAAAAAGAATTTTAAGAACTGAAACAGTGGCTCTTCAAGTTTCTTCTATAATTATGTATGAATTAGAAAATGGAGGAAATAAATAGTTGGAAAAAGCTAAGTTAATGCAGCTTGAAATTGAAAGGCAAAGAAAATTACCTAGAGAAGTAAAAAATGATATTAATACTATTATTTTTCAAAATCTATTAGCAGCAACTATTATAATGGCATATTTTTGTCTTATAAATGTTACATATTATAGAGTAGATACAATACATTTTGAAGAATATATGAAATACTTTGCTTTAGGAATAATTTTTATAACAGTAATAGATATCGAGATTGCATATAGAAAAAATAGTATAAAACTTTGGATTATAGGAATAGAATTTCTAATAAGTGGAGTTGTTTCACTATATATTCCATATATATATTTGCATACAAATAATATTATTAGAATTATAGTTATGGTTTTGCCAGCTATTTTAGTTATTTACTATTTTTTTAAATCAATTATTATTTATAAACAAAAAAAGTTTCATTATCAAAATAATCTAAGTGATGTTAAGGAAATTATGAAAGATGATGAAAAAAAGAGTTATTTAGATGAAGAAAGTAAAAAAACATATAGAGCAAAAACTGAAGAAGAAGAAACAATAAAACAAGTTATTTTAAAAGAACAAGTTATTAGAAGAAAGAAAAGGCAATTAGAAGCTGAAAAACAAAGTATAAACAAGAATACAAAAGTAAAAAAAGGAAAAAGGGAAAGAGGTAAATAAAATTGATTAAAAGCATGACAGGCTTTGGCCGTGGAAAATATGAAAATGAAGGTAGAAGTTATACAGTAGATATTAAATCTGTAAATCACAAATATACAGATATATCTGTTAGATTACCTAGATTTTTAAATAGTGAAGAAGATAAAATAAGAAAGAGAATAAGTTCAGCAATATCTAGGGGAAAAGTAGATGTACTAATAAGTTTTGAAAATTATAGTAGTAAAGGTACTAATATAAGAATAAATAAAGAACTTGCAAAAGAATATATAAAAGAACTAAAAAGTTTAGCTGATGAAACTGATTTACAATTTAATGTTGATGTTATAGATATTTCTAAATTTCCAGAAATTCTAAAAATAGAAGATACTCAAGATGAAGAATTGATTGGAAAAGAATTAATGATTGCAGTAGATGATGCATTAGAAAAATTTATTTCTATGAGAGAAATAGAAGGAACAAGATTAGTTCAAGATATTGAGCAAAGAATTTATTTGATTCAAAATAAAGTAAATGAAATAACTGAATTTTCAAGCACTTTAGTTAAAGAATATATGGAAAAATTGAAAGTTAGAGTAAACGAATTGCTTGAACCATCTACTGTTGATGAGAATAGATTAATGCAAGAAATAGTTATTTTTTCAGACAAGTCATCTATTGAAGAAGAGCTTACAAGATTAAAAAGTCATATGTCTCAATTTTTAGAATTAATAAAGCAAAGTTCACCAATAGGAAAGAAAATTGATTTTTTAATTCAAGAAATTAATAGAGAAGTTAATACAATAGGCTCAAAAGCAAATTGTTTAGATATTACTAATAGAGTTATTGAGATAAAAACAGAAGTTGAAAATATAAGAGAGCAAATACAAAATATAGAATAATTTTTATAGATTTTATAAAATCTAAATTTTTGAGAAAGTAGGTAAAAATATGCAACTTATAAACATAGGCTTTGGAAATATAGTTTCCGCTGAAAGAATTATATCAATTGTTAGTCCAGAATCAGCACCAATAAAAAGAATAATACAAGAAGCTAAAGATTCAAAAATGGCAATTGATGCAACTTATGGTAGAAGAACAAGATCTGTTATTATAATGGATTCAGGACATATAATTTTGTCTGCAGTTCAACCTGAAACAATAGCAGGAAGAGTTGATAATGGTTTAGATAATGATGATGAATAATGTTAAGTAAAAAAATAAAGGAGGAGTTTTTAAATGTTAGTAAAACCAACAGTATCAGATTTATTAGGAAAGGTAGGAGACAATAGATATGCATTAGTAATAATGACATCAAAAAGAGCTAGACAAATAGCAAGTGGTTCTCCTGTAAAAACAACAGAAAAAGATAGATCAGTTGTTACATTAGCTGCTGATGAAATACTAGAAGGGCAAGTTACTAAAATAGAAGAAACAGAATCTGAAGAATAATATTAAAATAGAAGAGGTAAAATTATGTTAGTTATATTATCTGGTGTAGCAGGAGCAGGAAAAGACACAATAAAAAAAGAAATTATTAAAAGAATGGATAATGTAAAATCTATTCCAGCCTATACAACAAGGCCACCTAGAGAAGGTGATGTTCCAGGAAAAACATACATTTTTTTAAGTAAAGAAGAATTTGAAGAAAAAATAAGAAATAATGAAATTTATGAATATGATATACATCATAATCATTATTATGGTACATCAAAAAAATTTTTGGATGAAGAAGCAAAAAGTGGAATCGTAATAAAAGATATTGATGTTAATGGAACAGAGATATTAAAAAATACACTAAAAGATATAAAAATTGTAACTATATTTTTAAGAGTTCCAAAAGAAGAATTAAGACATAGATTAGAAAATAGAATAGATAAACCATCAGAAGGTGAAATTATTCTACGTTTAAACAGATTTGATTATGAAGAATCAAAAATAAGTTTATATGACTATGTGTTAAAAAATGACAATTTAGAAAAGGCAGTTAATATAATTGAAGAAATTATAAGACAAGAAAGTTTATCTGAAAAATAAAAATTATTTTTTAAAGAGTGATAAGAAATTATTGCTCTTTTTTCTATTTTTTTTAAAAAAGTGAACATGAAAAATGCTCAAAAATAAAGTAACAAAAATGTAATATAAATAATAAAAATTAGTAATGTAAAAACTTATAAGCCTTTAGAATACTAAGAAATGTAGTTGTTGAAATGCGATGAAAATGTTTTCCTTTTAGAAAAAGGAAAACTGCAAAGTCCAATAATATCAAGGAATATACAGAAAAATACATATTTTTACACCAAAAATCAAAAACTAGAAAAAAAATATTAAATATGATATATATAATATTGATAGATGAACTAGATATTGCACAAATTTATAGACAGCCAAAGGTCAATAATATAGTTTTTAATATTAAAAAATAAATAAAAGAGGGGAGAAAGTTTATGAAAAAACTTAAGATGTTAGCATCGATACTACTAATTTTAGTATTATGCTTAGGTATTTATCCTACTACTTCTCAAGCAGCAGAAGGAGAAGGATACAAAATCACTATCACAAATACTGAAGGTAAAGAAAATCATACATATAAAGCATATCAAATCTTTACTGGTACAGTAGCAACTGAAGGTGAAGGAGAGACAAAACAATATGTATTGTCTAATATTTTCTGGGGAAATGATATTCTTGATAGAAATGCAAACAAAGAATTATCAGAAGAAACTATTGCTGCAATTAAAGCTGAATTAGGTGCTAAATATAATAACTGCCTAATTGCTGAAAACTTTGCAGATGTATTAGCAACAATGAAAGAAGCAGATAACAGTGAAGAACTAATAAAATTCGTAGATGTAATTTATAATAATGTTCTTAATGTTGATGGAGGAACAGAATTAACTTATAATGAAACAACTCAAAAATATGAAGGAACAGTTACTGAAACTGGTTATTATGTAATTATTGATGTTAACTCATCTACAGGTGATATTAAAGAAGAAGATGTATTCAGTAAATACATTTTACAAGTTGTAGGTGATGTTGATGTTAATTCAAAATCAGACATGCCAAACTTAACAAAAACTTTAGGTAATAAAAGAGATGAAAATGGAGTTTTAACTTCAAATGTAAATGAAAAAGTAAATACAGCAATTATAGATGAAAGCAAACCAGTATTCTTTAAATTAGAATCAAAAATACCAAGAATGGATGGATATAGTTCATACAACTTTGTTATAACAGATACATTAGGAGAAGGATTTGATCTTAATACAGATGATTTAACTGTAAAAATTGTTGATAAAACAGAAGCAAATCCAGATGCTGAACCACCTGTTGTTCCAGCTGAAGATGTAGTATTAACAAAAGATGTAGATTATACTATATCTACATCAGATAAAACAATTTTAACAATAACATTTAATAACTTTATTGATAAAAAAGAATATGCAGGAAAATATGTAGTTGTTGATTATCAAGCACTTTTAAATGAAAATGCAAAAAGAGGATCAGAACCAAATATAAATAGTGCTATATTAACATATTCAAATGATCCACATAGTAATTCACAAGGTAAAACAAAACCACAAGAAACAAAAACATTTACAATTAACTTTGTATTAACAAAAGTAAACCAAAATTATTTAGGTCAAACAGATAAAAAAGATGAAACTGGAAAAAGACTTGGATTATTACCAGGTGCTACATTTGGATTATGGGAAAAAGGTACAGAAGATGATGAAACTAAAAAAATTGAATTAGGTCCAACTAATGAAAATGGTGAAATCAGAATTCCAGGTATGGGAAGTGGTACATACATACTAAAGGAAATCAAACAACCTGATGGATACAATTTATTAACAACACCTATTGAATTTTCAATAAATGCAACATATGATGAAGCTACTGGAAATATTAGATGGTCTATTCCAGACATAACAGATGCTGAAACAGGTAAAGATATAAGAGATAAATTAACAAAATTCGCAGTATTAAGTATTGGTGAAGAACAAGTTGATTTAGAAGTAGGTAACGTTAAAGGAATTATTCTTCCATCTACTGGTGGTATAGGTACAGTTATATTTACAGTTGTAGGAATTGGAATTATGGCAGGATCTGCAACATTAGCTTTTGGAACAAATAAGAAAAAAAGAAAATAATAAATGTAAATAGTTAATTGGATTAAGATGGAGGGAACATGAAGAAAATATATATAAAGAATATTCTTTTATTTATAACTTTTTTGATTGGTCTCTCTATCTTTTTATATCCAATTGTAACAGGTTTCTTATCATATCAAGATGGTCTTGAGAAAATTAAAATCTATGAAAAAAATGCTGTAGAAATTAAAGAAGAAGATTACTCTGAAATAATTGCAAATGCGCATAAATATAATGCTGATTTAATAACTAAAGGCGAAATAATGCTAGATGAAGAAGAAAGATATTATAATCAGTTAAATGTTGCTAATGCAGATATTATGGGGTATATTTATATAGAAAAACTTAATATAGATTTGCCAGTATATCATGGAATAGAAGAAGAAACGCTTCAAGTTGGTGTTGGACATTTTCAAGGAAGTTCACTTCCAGTTGGTGGATATGGAACACATTGTGCATTATTTGGACATAGAGGATTGCCAACATCTAAATTATTTACAAACCTTGATAAGTTAAGAGATGGTGATATTTTTGTTTTAAAAGTATTAAAAGAAAAATTATATTATAAAGTAGATCAGATTGTTGTTATAGAGCCTGATGAAATATGGGATTACATAGGAATTGAACAAAATAGAGATTTAGTAACTTTAGTTACATGTACACCATATGGTATTAATACTCAAAGATTACTAATTAGAGGTACAAGAACGACAGAACAAACACATGATCTTGAAAATATCTTTAATAAAAATTATAGAAATAATATTTTAATTCTTATAACTATATTCTTAATTGTTATAATACTTATAAGTGCAGTTGTTATGAAAATACATCAAAGAAGTAAAAGACAAAGAAGAAAATTTGCAAGACATGAATTAATAAAAAAGGAGGGAGCAAAGACGAGTGATAAAAAAGAAACAGACTTTTTCTAAAATTATTATAATATCTTTTATAATCGCACTTACTATATTTAGAAGTATATATGCATTTGCTATTACCCTATCTGAGGATAAAGGTGAACTTAATATTTTTATTGAAGGACTACTTCCAGCAAATCCAGTAAAAATAAAAATGAAACTATATCGAATAAAAGAAATAACTGATTCAAAAGAAGAAAATCTTCTAAAAGATGAAATTCAAGAAGAAAGTATAGAAAAAATTAAAGAAGTAGAAGAAGCAAATTCTAACGAATTAAACTTTAAATTCACAAAAGAATTTAAGGATATTGCAAATATAGATGAAAGATTAAAAGAAGATAGTGAAGAGTATGTTGAAGAAATAAAGAAATTTGCAACAGACAATAAAATACAATGTATAGAAGAAGAAGTTGATTATCTTACACATGCACATTTTGCTGATTTGGAACTTGGTAAATATTTAGTTGTTATAGATGATTTTATTATGGATAATGAATTATTTGAATGTAACTCATTTATAGTAACAATACCAATGATACAAAATGAAAAATATGAATTTACAATTAATGCAAATCCTAAAGTTTCTGAAATAATTATAAATCCACCAGATGACCAAAACAATGTTAATAATACACCAACCAATACTGATACAAATACTAATGTAATTACAAATTCATCAGAAAGTAATAATGCTAATAATCCAGAAAATCCGCAAAAACAAGAAAGAAAAAGATTACCTGATACAGGATTACCAATTGTTTCTGTTATAGTACTAAGTATATTAGGACTTATATGTATAGTAGTAGGATGTATATTAGATAAAAGAACTAGAAAAAAGTAAACTATGTATGAAAAATTTCAATATATAGTTTACTTTTTTTTACTTTTTAATATATAATGTGAAATATAATAACTTAGAAGGTATAATAGATGAAAAGTTTAATTGGAAAAATATTAATTGTAATAGGCTGGACTTTATTAACTATTGCTGCCACTATTGTTATATCAGACTATTTAGAAGTTTATGGTGCTTATAAAGCTTCTGAACAAGTTATGGGGGAACTTGAGAAGGCAATAGAAAGAGAGATTGTAACAACAAAAGATATAGAAATTGCTGATAGAAAGTATGTTGGAGTAATAGAAATTCCTACATTAGATATAAAATTACCAGTCTTAGAAGAATGTACAGATATAAATTTAAAAATTTCACCATGTAAATATTATGGTGATGTATATAAAAATGAGAATATGGTTTTAGCCGCTCATAACTATCCTAAATTTTTTGGTAATATAAAACACTTAAAAAAAGGTGATGATATTTATTTTACAGCTTTAAATGGAAATGAGATTGAATATAAAGTTGATAAAATAGAAACTTTATATCCAGAAGATGTAGAGGGTATGACAAATACAGAATATGAGCTTTCACTATTTTCTTGTAATTATCCAAAAGATAAAAGAGTTACAGTTAGATGTATAAAACAATAATTTTGGAGGCCAAAACATTAATGTATGCAGAAGTAATAATTAATAGTAATGCAAAAGACTTAAATAGAATATTTGATTATATAGTTCCAATCAATATAGAGGAAACCATAAAGATTGGAGCTAGAGTTTCTGTGCCTTTTGGAAAAGGCTCAAAACTTGCTGATGGTTTTGTTATTAATTTTAAAGAAAATTCTGAATTTGCAAATAAAGAAATTGCAAAAATAGAGATAGAAAATAGTTTAACAGAGGAAAATATTATTTTAGCAAAATTAATGGCAAGAAAGTATTTTTGTAATATTTCAGATTGTATAAAATTAATGCTTCCTCCAGGAACTGGTAGTAAAGAAGTTACAGATAGAGTAAAAGAAAAAAAAGGAAATTTTATTTTTTTAAGTAAATCTAAAGAGGAAATTGAAATTTTAATTGAAAAAGGAAAAATTAAAAGTGAGAAACATATTAGAGTTTTAAGATTTCTTGAAAAAAATGATGGAATGTATATTACAGATTTAGAAAATTTAACAGATGTAAATCGTGCAGTATTTAAGACAATAGAGAAAAATGGATACATAAAAATAAAAGAAGGTCAGATTGAAAGAAACCCTTTTATAAATAAAAATATAGAAAAAGATGAACCTAAAATTTTAACAGAAGAACAGGCTAGATGTTTTAATGGAATTAATTTTTGTATAAAAAATAATGAATTTTCTAAGAACTTGATATATGGGATTACTGGTTCAGGAAAAACAGAGATATATTTACAATTAATAAAAGAAGTTTTAGAAAAAGGAAAAGATTCAATAGTTCTTGTACCAGAAATTTCTCTTACACCTCAAATGGTAGATAGATTTTTAGCAAGATTTGGTGATGTTGTTGCTGTGTTACATAGTAAATTATCTGTTGGAGAAAGATTTGATGAATGGCAAAAAATAGCATCAGGTGAAAAGAAAATTGTAATAGGAGCTAGATCTGCAATTTTTGCACCAGTTAAAAATCTAGGAATTATTATAATCGATGAAGAACATGATATGTCATATAAATCTGATAGTACACCAAGATATAATGCAAAAGATTTAGCTAAATATATATCAGAACAGAATTCATGTCCATTAGTTTTAGGAAGTGCTACTCCAGATATAGTTACAATGAAAAATGCAAAAGATAATGAAATTATTTTATATACTTTAAAAAATAGAGCCAATAATGCAAAATTGCCAAAAGTAGAAATTGTTGATATGAGAAATGAACTTGCAATTGGAAACAGGTCAATGATTAGTTTTAAGTTGCAAGATGAAATAAATAAAAATTTAGAAAATAAAAAACAAACAATTTTATTTTTAAATAGGAGAGGATATTCTACTTTTGTAATGTGTAGAGAATGTGGATATGTTGCTAAATGTAAAAATTGCAATATTAGTTTAACATATCATATGAGTGAGAATAAACTTAAATGTCATTATTGTGGATATGAAACTAGTGTAATAAAAGAATGTCCAGAATGCCATAGTAATAAAGTAAAATATTTTGGAACAGGAACTCAAAAATTAGAAAATGAAGTTCATAAGTTATTTCCAAATGCAAATACAATTAGGATGGATTTAGATACAGTAACTAAAAAGAACTCACATGAAGAAATTTTAAATAAATTTAAAAATGAAAATATTGATATTTTAATTGGTACTCAAATGATAGTAAAAGGTCACCATTTTCCAAATGTAACTTTAGTACGGAGTTGTTACAGCTGATAGTAGTTTAAATATGGAAGATTATAGAGCTGTTGAAAGAACTTTTCAAACATTAGTACAAGTTGCAGGAAGAGCTGGAAGAGAAAAAAATGGAAATGTTGTTATTCAAACATATAATCCTGACCATTATGCAATTATAGATAGTTCAAAACAAGATTATGATTTATTCTATAATCAAGAAGTTGCACTCAGAAAAATGTTGAAATATCCACCATTTTGCGATATAATATTAATCAGCTTTTCAGGAAAAAAATTGAATCAAGTAAAAAACATATCAGAATATGTATATAAAAAGTTAATATCAGTACAAAATGAAAATATAAATATTTATAAACCAGTCCCATCACCAATTGATAAAATTCAAAATAATTATAGATGGAGAATTATTATAAAATGTAAAGTTACATCAAAAGTTTTAGATATTATAAATTATGCTATAAATGATGATAAATTAAAAAAAAGCAAAGAAACAAAAATTATTGTGGATATAAATCCAAATACAATGAATTAAAAGAGGGGTAAAAAATGGCTATTAGAAATTTAAGATATGAAAATGATGAAATATTAAGAAAGCGCTCAAGAGAAATTGAAGTTATAGATGATAAAATTAAAGAACTTGCAGCTGATATGATGGAAACAATGCACAAATGGGATGGTTTAGGTTTAGCTGGACCACAAGTTGGTGTATTAAAAAGAATAATAGTTATAGACTTATATGAAGATGGAATGCAATTTACATTAATAAATCCAGTAATTGTTAAAGAAAAAGGAACACAAGAAGTTGAAGAAGGTTGCTTAAGTTTTCCAAATCAATTTGGAAAAGTTGAAAGACCAAAAGAAGTGGTTGTTGAAGCATTAGATTTAGAAGGATGTAAAGTAAAATTAAAAGCCAAAGATTTATTAGCTCAAGCATTATGTCATGAAATAGATCATTTGAATGGTATTTTATTTACAGATAAAGTAGAGCCAGGAACTTTAGAAGTTGTTAAACCTAAAGAAGATAAAAAATAGAATGGAGAGATATTAATGAGAATTCTTTTTATGGGGACTCCAGACATTGCAATAGAGTCTTTAGATAATTTATATAATGAAGGATTTGAAATTTGTGGTGTTGTAACTGCACCAGATAGACCAGCAGGTAGAGGCATGAAACTTATAGCATCTCCAGTAAAGGAATATGCTACCAAAAAAAATATAAAAATATTTCAACCTGAAAAAATTGTTAATAATAATGAATTTAAAGATGAAATAAGAGAATTAAAACCAGATTTAGTTTGTGTTGTCGCATATGGAGTTATATTACCAAAATCATTTTTAAAAATTCCACCGCTTGGTTGTATAAATCTTCATCCATCAATGCTTCCAAATTATAGAGGACCAGCTCCTATACAATGGGCTGTATTAAATGGAGACAAAAAAACTGGTGCAACTATAATGTATTTGAATGAAAAAATGGATGCAGGAGATATAATTAAACAACAAGAAGTTGAAATTGGAGAAGATGAAACAACAGGAGAATTATGGGATAAATTATCTAAAATTGGTTCAAAATTACTAGTTCAAACAGTAAAAAATATAGATGCAGGAATAATAGAAAGAGTACCTCAACCAGAAGAATTTACACTAGCTCCAATGCTTAACAAGGAAATGGCAAAAATAGATTGGAACACAAAAAAATCTTATGAAATAAAAAATCTTGTAAGAGGCTTGAATCCAATTATGGGAACATATACTTTTCTAAATAATAAAAAAATAAAATTTTGGAAAGTTCAAAACTTAAATAATGAAGAGTATTCAGAGATTTCAAAAGAATTTGACCATTTAGAATTTGAAAATGAAAAGTGCGGAACTGTATTATTTGCAAATGAGAAAAAAGGATTATATATAAAAGCAAATGAAGGAATAATATCAGTTATTGAAATACAAGGTGAAAATGCCAAAAGAATGAATATAAATGATTTCTTAAGAGGAAATAATATTAAAATTGGTGAAAAATTTGAATAAGTAGAATTTAAGAATGTATTAATGTTTTGAAAAATGCTTGTAAAAAACGCATTATATTGATATACTTATTGTGAAAAATATTTATTTTAAAGGAGGTATTTTTTATGGATGAAAATAATGAAATAGTAGAGGTTGAAGAAGAAATTACAGTACAAGGAAACGATACAATAAAAATATCAAATGAAGCTGTTGCAACATATGCTGGAATTGCTGTATCAGAAGTATCTGGCGTTTATGGAATGTCAGGAGGATTTGCAGGAATAACAGAAGCTTTAAGTGGAAAGAAAAATTTAGCTAAAGGTATAAAAGTAGATGTTGATGAAAAAAGTGCAAAAATAGATGTAAATATAATTGTAGAGTATGGAGCTAGAATACCAGATGTTGCATTTGAAATTCAAACAGGAGTAAAAAAATCAGTTGAAAATATGACAGGTTTAAAAGTTTTAGAAGTAAATGTTCATGTTCAAGGTGTTCATGCAATAACAGAAAAAGAAACAACAGAAGAACAAACAGAAAATAAAACAGAAGAATAAAAGTTTTATAATCGGAGGAAAAAAATGAAGTTTTTAGATAGATTAGCATTAAAAATATTTTCATTAATTATTTTTGTAATAGTTGTTGCTATGATATTACTTTTTATAGGTGTTATATCTATAAATGATATAGTAATGGATTTAATTAGATTTACAGATGGACCACATAGTATAGAAATAATTTTTGGAATTTTAGGCGTTTTAATGATATTTGCTATAAAAGGATTATTTTTTACAAGTAAACCTGAATCTAAAGGAAAAGAAGGAATTATATTAGAAAATGCTAGTGGAAAATTAGTTATATCTAAAGAAAGTTTAGAAAATTTAATAGCTAGTGTTACAAAAGAAATTCCAGGAGCTGAAACAGTTGCTAGTAGAACAATTGTTGATAAAAACAAAAATTTAATTGTATATGTTACTGCTATTGTTAGTAAAGATGTAATGATAAAAGATGTTTCTAATCAATTACAAGAGAGAGTAAAAGAAGCAATGAAGAAAACTGCTGACTTAGAAGTTAAAGAAGTAAATATAAAAATTAAAAACATTACTTCAAAAAAAGTAAAAGGTTTACCATCTCCAGCAGTAGAGGAAACACAGCCTGAAGAAACGGAAGTAAATCAAGAAGAAAACAATGAAACATCAGAAGAATAATAAGCAAAGTAAAGAAAGGAAGTATAAATATGAATGATGATAATGAGCAAAAAAATGCTTTTTTAGGTCAATATGGTGGAGCTATTATAGGTGGATTTATAGCACTTCTATTATGCTTTACAGAAATATATAAAATTTTAGTTTATGTGGTAATTATATTGGCTGGTGTATTTGTTGGAAATTATGTTCAAAAAAATAAATCAAAAGTAAAAGAAGTATTAAAAGAATTTATAGATAAATTTTAGGAGGAAATAATGCAAAGGTCTGCAATGAGAGAACTAGCTTTTAAGTTAGTTTATGAAATTGAAGTACAAAAGGAAAATGAAGATGAACAAATAGAAATATTTATCGAAAATAATGAAATTACAGATAATAGTGTAATTGATTATTTGAAAGACATTAAAGATGGAATTAAAGCAAATTCAGAAGAAATTAATAGATTAATTACAACTAATTTAAAAGATAATTGGAGCTTAAATAGAATTTCAAAAATCAATTTAAGTCTAATAAAAATAGCAATATATGAAATGGTATACAAACAATTACCATATAAAATTGCAATAAATGAAGTTGTAGAACTTGCTAAAAAGTATGCTGATGAATCAGCACCAGTATTTATTAATGGAATATTGGCAAGTGTTGTTAAAGAAAAAAATCTAAATGGAGATATTAATGAAAATTAATCCAATTACTGTAACAGAATTAAATATGTATGTTAAAGATAAAGTAGCTGAAGATGAATTTTTAAACAGTGTTTTAGTTAAAGGGGAAATTTCTAATTTTAAACATCATTATACAGGTCACATGTATTTTACATTGAAAGATGAAAATTCTCTTATAAAATGCGTTATGTTTAAGTCATCAACAGTTACTTTAAATTTTGCTCCGAAAGATGGAATGAAAGTTATCGTATTAGGCTCAGTTGGAGTGTATGAAAGAGATGGAGTGTACCAAATATATTGCAAAGCTATGCAAGAAGATGGAATGGGAAGTTTATATGTTGCATTTGAGAAATTAAAGGCAAAATTAGAACAAGAAGGATTGTTTGATGAATCACATAAAAAGAAGATTCCATTTATGCCTAAAATAATAGGAGTATTAACTTCTAATACAGGTGCTGTAATAAGAGATATTATAAATGTTTCTACTAGAAGAAATCCAAATGTATATATAAGATTATTACCAGTGCCAGTACAAGGAGAAGGAGCAGCTGAAAAAATAGTAAAAGCAATTAAGTTGATGAATGAGAAAAAACTTGCAGATTGTTTAATTCTAGCAAGAGGTGGAGGCTCCTTAGAAGATTTATGGCCATTTAATGAGGAAATAGTTGCAAGAGCAATATATGATTCAGAACTTCCTATAATATCAGCAGTAGGTCATGAAACAGATTTTACAATTGCTGATTTTGTAGCAGATTTAAGAGCTCCAACTCCATCAGCGGCTGCAGAACTTGCGGTAACTGATATTTCAGAGTTAGAATATAATATTAATTTATTCCAAAGACGATTAAGAATGGCTTTAAAAAGAAAAACAGAAGTTATGAGATTAAGATATGAAAAATGCTTAAATTCTAAAGTATATAAAGAACCATTACAAAAGATTAGTGATTATTATCTTGAAATTGATAGATTAATGAAATCTATTGAAAACTCTACTGTAAAAAAATTAAAGGATTCTAAATTAGAAGCTACAAAATTAATTACAAAATTAGATACATTAAGTCCATTAAAAACATTAACAAGAGGGTATTGTTTAACAGAGAGTAATGGAAATGTTATTACAAAAGCAGAAGAATTAAAAAAAGATATGGAAATAGATTTAAAGTTTCAAGATGGAACAGCTAAAGCGAAAGTTATTTAAAAAGGAGTAATAAAATGAAAAAGAAAATATTAATTGCATTAATATGTATTATTATAGCAGTAGTTTTAGTAATTGTTGCTTTTCGTGTTAGTTTTGCAATTACTAGAAAAAACAATGAAACTAATTTAAATAATAATACAGCACAAGAAAATAAAGTGAAAGAGAATAAAACAGAAGAAAATATTATAGTAGAAAATGAATCAAAAGAGGAAAATAAAATTGTAGAAAATAAAGTGGCAGATACTAGTAATAAAAATATAACAGATAAAGTTGTTCCTGCAAATCAAACTGACCCAACTACTGGAACATATGTTGCACCTTCAAGTGCTGTTTATGAATCTACAGATATTGGAAGTACAGATAAAAAGCAACAAGCAATAGAACTTGTAAAAAAACAGTGGGGAGAAGATAATACAGTTTCTTTTAGATGTGATTCAGTAACATCAGAAGGTGAGTATATAATTGCAGTTATATCATCAGAATCAGCTTCTGTTAAAAATTATTTTAGAGTAAATATAAATACTAAAACTGTTGAAGTAGATTATTAAAAGAAGGGAATTTTTATGAGTAAGAAAGAAGAATTAAATTTTGAAGAATTAATGGTGAAGCTTGAAGATATTACAAATAAGTTAGAAAATGAGAAATTATCTTTAGATGAATCTGTAAAATTATTTGAAGAAGGAATGCAGATTTCTAAAGAATGTAATAATAAATTAGAAGACGCAGAAAAGAAAATTACAATATTAATTAATCAAAATAATGGGATAAAGGAGGAAAACTTCAATACAGAAGTTTAAATTACAAGATGGATATGCTTACTGAAATTGTTAGAAATAAATGTATATATGTCCCATTTTTACTTTGGTTTTTAATTCAAACATTTAAAGTAGTTTCAGATTTAGTTGTAAATAAAAAGTTGAATGTAAAAAGAATAATAGGGGCAGGTGGAATGCCTAGTTCACATTCTGCTGTTGTATGTTCATTATCAATGCTTGTAGGAAGAGAATATGGTTTTGATTCAGGAATTTTTGCAATAGCATTAGTAATGTCATTTATAGTAATGTATGATGCAGCAGGCGTTAGAAGAGCATCAGGAAAACAAGCGAGAATATTAAACAAGATTCTTGAAACCCCAGGAATGAGTACTGTTGAAGTACAGGAAAAACTAATTGAAGCATTAGGTCATACACCAATTCAAGTGTTTGTAGGAGCAGTAATAGGATTTTTTATAGGATTTATTATATAAAATGGGGGTGTTTATATGACTGACATAGAAATTGCTAGAAGTATAAAATTAGAAAAAATAACAGATGTTGCACAAAAGTTTGGAATTACAGAAGATGATATTGAATTATATGGAAAATATAAAGCAAAAATATCATCAAGGTTTATAAATAAAACAAAAGGAAATAAAGATGGGAATTTAATATTAGTAACAGCAATTAATCCTACACCTCTTGGAGAAGGGAAAACTACTGTTGCAATTGGTTTATCAGATGCTTTAAATAAAATTGGTGAAAAATCAGTATTAGCATTAAGAGAGCCTTCTTTGGGACCAGTTTTTGGAATAAAAGGTGGTGCAACAGGTGGAGGATATGCACAAATTTCTCCAATGGTTGATATAAATTTACACTTTACAGGAGATATTCATGCAATAACATCAGCAAATAATTTGTTATCAGCCATAATAGATAATCACATATATTATGGAAATGAATTGAAATTTAAAAAAGTTATTTGGAAAAGATGTGTAGATTTAAATGATAGAACACTAAGAGAAGTAGAAGTAGGATTATCAAAAGAAAAAAGAATGGTTCCACGTAGTGATGGATTTGATATTTCTGTTGCATCAGAGATTATGGCAATATTCTGTTTATCAAAAGATATTAAGGACTTAGAAAGAAGACTTGGAAACATTTTAGTTGGATATAATGAAGACGATAAACCTATTTTGGTTAAAGACTTAAAAGCAGAAGGAGCATTAACTGTTCTATTAAAAGATGCTATAAACCCAAATATTGTACAAACTTTAGAACATAATTTAGCAATAGTTCATGGTGGTCCATTTGCAAATATTGCTCATGGATGTAACAGTGTAATTGCAACAAAGCTTGCATTAAAATTAGGAGACTATGTTGTTACAGAAGCAGGTTTTGGAGCAGACCTAGGAGCAGAAAAATTTGTTAATATAAAATGTAGAAAAGCTGAATTAAAACCAAAGGTTGCCATTTGTGTTGCTACTTTAAAAGCACTTAAATATCATGGTGGAGCTAGTAAAGATGAATGTGTAAATGAGAATTTAGAATCTTTGGAAGTAGGAATAGAGAATTTATTAAGACATGTTGATAATATAAAAAATAAATATGGAATTACTCCAATAGTTGGAATAAACAGATATAAAAATGATTCTGAGAAAGAAATAGAATTTTTAGAGAAAAAACTAAATGAAATAGGTGTTGAATTAAGCCTTCTTGATGTTTGGGCAAAAGGCGGAGAAGGTGCGATAGATTTAGCACATAAGGTTGTTGAATATGCAAAAAAAGAAAGCACAGTTAAATTTGTTTATGATGATAAAGATAGTATAAAAGAAAAAATTGAAAAAGTTGCAAAACAAGTTTATGGAGCAGAAGATGTAGAATATACAGATGAGGCTTTAGCTCAAATAGATCAAGTAGAAAAACTTGGATATGGAAAATATCCAGTATGTATAGCGAAAACGCAATATTCTTTTTCTGATAATGAAAAGAATTTATTATGCAATGAGCCATATAATATACATATTAGAGAAGCGATAGTAAAAAATGGAGCTGAATTTATTGTTATAAAAACAGGAAAAATATTTACAATGCCAGGACTACCAAAACATCCTGCAGCTGAAAATATTTATATTAATGAAAATGATGAGGTAGAAGGAATATTCTAAATTAAAAAGAAAAGAAGTATAGTTTTAATATACTTCTTTTCTTTTTAATTAGGAAAATTGAGTTATTCATTATTTTCTGATAACATTCTTGGTATTGCTGTAAAAATTTTATAAAATGCAAGTTTTACTTTCTTTTTAAATCTATAAAATGGATTTAAAGAACGATGACTAACGACTAAACCAAGTTCATTACTATATTTATAAAGTTTTGTTGGTTCAACACTTATACGTGCTGGTTTTACTTCTATTTCATCATTACTATTATTTAAATTATCAATAAGAGAACCTTCTTCTTCAGCTACTTGAAAATTAGATTTTGAATCACTTGTTTCTTTAGATTCTTCAAAAATTGATTCGAAAAGTTTGCTAACTTTTTCTTTTTCTTCAGCTTCAATTTTTTTTGAATTCTCGTATAAATTATTCACTAAGCTTGATACAAGATTATCAACAGTAGTAGTATCTTTTTCTGTTTTGATATTTTCAATTTCATCAAAAATTGAAGAAAATTTATTTATATCAAATTGAGGAGAAGTAGTATCTTCTTCAATATTTTCTTCTGTTTCATCTTCAGGTGTACCATTATATAAATCAGTAAATTCTTCATTTAAATCTGCATTAATTTCATCATCTAAAATTTCATTTTCTACTGTTTCAGAAATATCAATTGCTTCATTTTCTTCATAATATGCTTCAAAAGAATTATCTTCTTCTAAAGAAATAGAAGCATCTTCAATTTCTTCTTCAAGTGGTTTTACATCAACATTATCTATAATTTCAATTTCTTCGTTTTCTTCAACTTCTTCAATTTCAGTAGATTCATATTGTTCTACTGTTTCAGAAAATGATTTAACTTTAGGTGTTTCAACTTTAGAAATATCATATTTTACTAAATTTGTTAAAATATCTTCAACAGCATTTTCATTTAAAATAAATTTTTCATCTATTTTAAATTCAGAAATAGGAGCCACGAAATTTGAACCAAAATTATTATCCCATTCATTATTAGCATTTTTAAAGCAAAAATTAAATTTTGAAAAATTTAACATTTTAATAGTTGCAACAAATCCATCTTTTGTTTTTTTCATTTCTTGTTCATTTGTGTACATCCAATTATCTCCAAAACCATAAACGATTTTTAGAGATGATGAATTTCTTTCAAATAAATAACCTGAATATGTAATTGTTGCTTTTTGATTTTCAATTAAATCACCACTAAATGTTATATTAGTAGAAAATTTCATATTTTGATACTCCTATATTTATTAAACATTATAACAAGATATAATATTCTTCTTACACATTATAATAATAAAATATCTTTTTTTCAACACAATATTGATAAAATAATATTACATTTTAATTACAAAATTTATTTGTATGAGTAATTTTAATTGTATAACTTGTATTTTTATATAATACATTTTCTTCTTTCAAAGTTCTCGGTATTCCGATGCATTTTAAAGTAGAATTAAATTTTTAAAGAAAACAGCGCCCTCAAAAAAATTTGAGATTCCCTATTTTCTTTAAAAATATTCTACTAATAAAATACTCTGTTTACATTCGAACTTTTCTTTCAGAAAATTATTATATAAAAATATTAAGTGCAAAATTTAAAGTTACTACAATAAATAAAATTTCTAACAGCCTAGAACTTAAGCGACTACTGTAAATTTACTGCTTAGCAGGAATTTATGTCATAGGCTATTTGAAATTGTTATTTGAGTGAGTGAATTTTTTGCACACATTCATTAAAGCTTTGTAGAATAATTTAAAAATTTAGAGTGACGCGCAGTTTGGAGCGTTAGCGACGGCAAGGAATGATAAATTTTTAGAATTATCTACAAAGCATAATTAAAAGTAGTAAAAAATTCACTCACTCAAATAGCAATTTCTTGAATAAAAAATAAAATTTGGAAAAAAATATTAATAAAATTTATAAAGGAAAGTGAAGATATGAAAAGAAAAATTTTATTTATTCTAACTTTATTTTTAATTATTAGCATAATTATTTTAGTTCCAACATACAATTATGCATTATCAAAATATGGTTCAAGAGGAAATGAAGTAAAAAAAATACAAGAAAAATTGAAAGCTTGGGGATATTATTCAGGAAGTGCAGATGGAATTTATGGAAGTCAGACTTTTGAAGCTGTTAAAAAATTTCAAAGAAAAAATAATTTGAAAGTTGACGGTATTGCAGGTGAAAAGACTCTTGCAGCATTAGGCATAACATCATCTAGTAAACCTGCTTCAGGTAATTCTAGTAATAATACAGATTTAAATTTACTAAGTAAATTGGTATATGCAGAAGCGAGAGGAGAACCATATAAGGGAATGGTTGCTGTTGCTGCAAGTGTATTAAATAGAGTTGCTAATTCAAAATTTCCAAATACAATTGCAGGAGTAATATATCAATCAGGTGCGTATACATGTGTTTCTGATGGACAAATAAATTTAACACCTGATGCACAAGCAAAAAAAGCAGCACAAGATGCAATAAATGGATGGGATCCAACGTCTGGTTGTATTTATTATTTTAACCCTAATACAGCAACATCAGGTTGGATATGGAGTAGACCTCAAGTTATGACAATTGGAAAGCATATTTTTTGTAAATAAATTGACAAAAACTCAACAAATTGGTAATATATGTGTAATATAAATAAAATTTTTGACTAAATACAAAAATTTTAAGGAGAAGTAAATGACAATATATCCCAATTTTTATTTTAAAAAAGTTACAGAAATTAAACCAGAGTTTTTGAAAGAAAATAATATAAAAGCTTTGATATTAGATGTAGATAATACTTTATTAGATTTTGATTTGAATTATGTTGAAGGACTATTAGAATGGTACAACAATATAAAAGAAAATGGAATTAAATGTATGATTGTATCTAATAGTAACAAAACTCAAAAAGTGGAAATGGTAGCAAATTTTCTAAATATATCATATATAAAATTTGCTACAAAACCACTTAAAAGAGGTTTCAAAAAAGCTATAAAAGAATTAGATTTACCTGAAAAAAATATAGCAGCAGTAGGGGATCAAATATTTACAGATGTAATTGGTGCCAATAGAATGAAAATGTATTCAATTTTAGTAGAGCCTTTAGCTGAAAAAGATATTTGGATGACAAAGTTTAAAAGACCTATTGAAAATTTAATAATAAAGAAATATTTAAAGAAAATAAATGGGTAGGAAATAATGTATTTTAATAATGTATTTATAGGTTATTATGTTTTAATTGCTTTTTGTGGATTAATAGTTGGAAAATTTGTAGCATGGTGTAATATAAGAATTCCAGAAAATAAGAAAATATTTTCTACAGAGTTTTTTAAAGAAAACAAAAAGGGACTAAAACTAAATTATATTTTTATGATAATTATCGCAATTATATATGTATGTTTATTATATAAATTTGGAATTGAAAAAGAAGATATATTTAAAAATTTAGACCTGATTAAATTTTTAATATTAACTCCAATGTTAATTTTATCTTTTTCAATAGATTCATCTCATAGAATTCTTCCAAACAGACTAAATTTAACAATATTAGAATTTGGATTAATAATAACATTTGTGTATGGAATTTCAAATGTAAATATGGCAAAAGATTATATTATTGGAATGTTTGTAGGAGCACTTATTTTTGCAGTTATAACATTATTAGGATGGATAATAACTGGAAAAGAAGCAATGGGACTTGGAGATGTTAAATTTATGGCTGCAATTGGTTTGTATTTTGGAGCAAATACTATTGTAGAAATTTCTTTGCTTGCATTTGTTGTTGCAGCAGTTTTTTCAATAATATTACTATTTGTAAGAATATTAATATTAAAAAAGAAAGATGATTACATAGCTTTTGGACCATTTCTAGCAATGTCAGCTATGGTTTGTATATTTTTGCCATCTAATTTAGTATTAGATTCTTTTTTAGATTTTTGCAGAGTTATAAGTAATCAAATTTTATAGAAATTTTTTGAGAGGATGATATATATGAATCCAAGAATTAAGTGGTTAAGAAATCAGTTAAGTTCATTAAAACTAGAAGGCATGATAGTATCTAATCCAGTAAATGTTAGATATTTAACAGGTCTTTCTGAAGAAGGTTTTTTGATAATTGCACCAAAAGAAAATATATTTGTTACAGATAGCAGATATATAGAAAGTGTAAATAGACAATTAACTATAAGTGATGAAATTGTTAGTTATAATTCGAAAGACCTTAGTAAATATGATTATGAGTCAATTTTTATGACAAATGATAATGTTGGCTTTGAAGAAAATTATGTTACTTATGAAAAATATAAAAATTATTTACATACTTATCAAGTTAATTTAGTTGAAACAGAAGGATTAATAGAGAATGCACGTATAGTAAAAGATGAAGAAGAAATTGAATATATTACAAAAGCATGTGAAATTACAGATAAAGCATTTGAATATATTATAAGAAATATAAAAGAAGGAATGACAGAAAAAGAAGTTGCTTTTGAAATTGAAAAATTTATGATTCAAAATGGTGCTGATGGTCTAGCATTTGAATCTATTGTCGCTTTCGGTGAAAATACATCAATGCCACATTGCGTTCCAACTGATAGAAGAGTAGAAAAAGGAGATATCATACAATTTGATATTGGTGCTAGATATAAAGGATATTGTTCTGATTTTTCACGAGTAGTTTTTGCAGAAGAAGTTAAAGAAGAATATAAAGAAGCATATGAATTTGTTTTAGAAGAGCAAAGAAAAATAGGTTCACTTTTAAGAGATGGTGCAAATGTAAAAACAGTAATAAAAGATAGAGAAACAGAGTATAAATTAAAAAATTATGATATATTACATGCATTTGGTCATGGAGTAGGAATAGATATTCATGAAAAACCAATATTAAGGTCAAAACAAGATTATATATTAAAAGAAAATTCTATTATTGCAATAGAACCAGGAGTGTATAAAGCAGGAAAATTTGGAATAAGAATAGAGGATACATTTATAGTTGGAAAAACAGAATGTAGAAATTTAACTAAATCTAAAAAAGACTATACTGTAATAAAATTAGGATAAACTATTGATTCAAAAGGAAAAATATGTTAATATAATATGTAGTTTAAATAAAACGAAAAGGAGAGAATTAGTATGGCAGAAGTATATATGGCTGGAGATTTAAGAAATAATACAACATTTGAATTAGATGGAAATGTTTTCAAAGTTGTTGAATTTCAACATGTAAAACCAGGAAAAGGGGCAGCTTTTGTTAGAGTAAAAATGAAAAATGTAATAACAGGTGCAGTTATTGAAAGAACATTCAATCCATCTGAAAAATTACAAGGTGCTGAAATTGAAAAAAGAGATATGCAATATTTATATCAAGATGAAGGTTTATATTATTTCATGGATAATGAAACATATGAACAAATACCATTAAATGAAGAACAATTAGGAGATGCTTTAAAATATATAAAAGAAAATATGAATGTTACAGTATTATCTTTTAAAGGAAAAGTATTTAACGTAGAACCACCAATGTTTGTTGAATTAGAAGTTACATATACAGAACCAGGATTTAGTGGAAATACAACTACAACTTCTGGTAAACCAGCAACATTAGAAAATGGTTTAGAAATATCAGTTCCATTATTTGTAAATATCGGCGATGTTATAAGAATAGATACAAGAACTGGTGAATACATGGAAAGAATTTAATTAAAGAAATTCAAAGGATTGACGGCTATGCCGTCTTTTTTTATTGTAAGATGTAGATGACATCCAGTTGTTGCACCATTTGTGGGATTTCCATTAGAATCCTTATATGGATTATTAGGAATAGTATAAATATTTTTAGGACCAACATTTCCAATAATTTTTCCTTTATCAATTTGATCTCCAACATTTACTAAAAAATTAGGAGAAAGATGACAATATGATATAGATATATTATTATTTGAAATTATAACAGTGCAACCATTTGCTCCATTAAATCCTACATATTCAACCTTTCCGCTAATCACAGAATATACGGATGTATTTTGAGGAGCAGAAATATCTATTCCAGAATGATTTGAAGAGCTTCCTTTTGCAGGGGATTTTCTAGGTCCAAAATAAGAAGTTATTGTGTGAAAGCCGAGGAATAGGCCAAATAAAATCTTGAGAAGAAAAGTGATAATCAGAATTTAAATTCTTATCAACATTTAAATTAGATGAGTAATTATTGAAAAAATTAATGATATTTAAATAGATTATTAAAAATAGAATAATTGTAAAAAAAATTGAAATAAAATTATTTATAAGAATACCTCCTTTATTGAAAAAAGAATATAAAAAAACTAGATTTTATTCAAATCTAGTTTTTTATGGCAGGGGTAGTAGGATTCGAACCCACACAGGCGGTTTTGGAGACCGATGTGCTACCATTGACACTATACCCCTAAATGAAATTAACAATTAATATAATAACATATACTAAATTATAATTCAAGAAGATTTTAAAAAAATATTAATAAATTTTGAAAATGCTTTTATTATATGGAATACAAATTTTTAGATAAAATAATTCCAAAAAAAAGGTATTGCAAAGGAAATTTAGAAATGTTAAAATATTATTAGTATTAATTTTTTAATAGTGAAAGGGGAAAAAATGAGTAAAATATCAAAATTATTAGTTATGGCACTTGTAGTTTTAGCTGTAATTACAATGTCTTTAAATGTTAATGCAGGAACAAAAGAATTAACAGAGTATGTTACAAATTATCATGTTATCAATGGAATGATGTTTGAATTAACAAATAGTCAAAAAACAGCTATAAGAGATGATCTTGCAAAAAATGTAAATGATTCACAAGCTGATACAGCATATGCAAAAATTATGGAAGCAGAAAAATTAGTTACAGATTCAGGTGTAAAAGATGTTGCAAATTTAAGTGCTGATGTAAAATCAAAAATTATTTCATTAGCTACAGATGCTGCTAGTGCAGTTGGACTAACATTAAAAGTTAATACATCTGATAATACATATACATTAACACGTAATTCTAAAGTTTTAGCTTCTGGAAAAGTTGAATCTTTAATTACAAAAGATGTAGCTTCTTTACCAGGAAATACAAATACATCTACAACAAAACCAGCAGGAGAAACATTATTATATACAGGTGCTAACTATGCAGTATATGCAGTAGTAGTTTTAGCAATTGTTGCCGTTGCAGTAGTTGTAAAAAAAAGAGCATAATCTGTAGATGATAAAAAATATATTAAAAAGTATAAAAGCAGCTATTATTTCGTTAATAGTTGCTTTTTTGTTTGTACTTTTAATTAGTTGTATTGTAATAAAGGTTGGTAAAGAAAAATTTGAAATGGCAACGAACCTTTTACAAATAATAACAATTAGTGAAAATGATGTTCAAACAATAACTCCAGTTTTAGAAGGAGATGTATTAGTAAATTATCCAACATATGGAAGTAAATATGCTAATATAAAAATAGAAAGTATTAATGTAGATTTACCAGTATATTATGGTGCAACATATAATATTTTAAAAAGTGGTGTTGCTCATGATGATATATCATATTTTCCAGGAGAAGGTGGAAGTGTAGTTATGGCTGGTCATAATTTTAAGTCTTTTCTTGCTAATTTACCAAAAGCTGAAATTGGTGATGAAATATTATTAGATACGACATATGGAATATTTAAATATGAAATATATGAAACAAAGATTATTGATGAAACAGCAACAGAGGAAGTTCCAATACAAAAAGAAAAAGAAATTTTAATGTTATATACATGTTGGCCAATAAATAACATTGGTCATGCTACTCAAAGATATGTAGTATATGCAAATTTGGTTGAAGTAGAGTAATTTTTAGGAGGAAGGATATAGAATGAGAATTTTAAAAACTATATTAAATATAATTTTATCATTTTTATTAATTATAGTAATTGCAATGTCTTTTGCTATTAATATTCTAGGAAACAAAATTCTAAATAAAAATTACTTTAGTTCAAAATTAGAAGAGACAGAATTTTATTTACAAGTTTCTAGGGAAGTAGAAAATGGATTTGAAAATTATATATATCAATCTGGATTACCAGAAGATACAATAAAAAATTTATTTACTGAAGAAGATATCAAAAAAGATGTAAATAGTATTGTGAATAAATTATATGATGGAACTGATATTACTTTAAGTAGTGAAAATGTTAAAGAAAATTTAGATAATAAAATAAATGAATATCTTGAAAAAGAAGATATGAAAATGAATAATCAAGGAAAAGAAAATATAAAAAAATTTGAAGATTTAATTGTAAAAGAGTATACAAAAAATGTAAACGCTTCAAATACTTTGTATTCAAAAGGACATGAGGGAATAGAGACTTTAAACAGAATATATAATAAAGTAGGAAATATTCCAATAATTGCAATAATTATATTATTAGTGTTATTAATTTTAATTAATATAAAAGATTTATTAAATGGAATTAATTATGTAGGAATTTCATTATTATCATTAGGAGTACTAATTAAATTAGCTATAAATCTAATTAATAGTAATATAAATATTGATGATTTGCTTGTATTAACAACATCGATAAGCAATTTGATTATAAATATTATTAATGATATTTTGTTTGAGTTATCAGAAAAATCTAATATTTGTATTGTAGCTGGAATAACTGCAATAATTATAACTGCTATTTTAAAAAATATTAACTTTACAAAACAAGAAAAATAAAATAGAATATTTATGAAAAGTATTTTTTGGAGGATAAACATTGAGCCAACAAAAGAATTTATATAATGTTATATTACCATTATTTATTATACTTATAGGTTGTATTTTTATAGCCTATAATGATTATAAAGATAGTTTTTATATTGATGATACTCAAGTAAATCAAGAAATAAATGATAATACATTAAAAATAATATCAAGTTCTGAAAATAAAGATATGGAAGATAACATAAGGAATTATGCTAAAAGTCAAGGAATAGATGTATCATTTGAATATGCTGGAACTTTAGATATTATGGAAAAATTGAATATGGGAGAAAAATATGATGCAGTATGGACTTCAAATTCAATTTGGTTATATATGTTAAATAAAGAAGTTTCAATTTTGAATTCTAAATCAACAAGTACAAATCCAGTTGTTTTTGCTGTAAAAGAATCTAAAGCACAAGAATTAGGATTTAAAGATAAAGAAATTTATACATCAGATATTATAAGTGCTATAAAAAGTGGAAAATTAAAATTTAGTATGTCTAATCCAACTCAAACAAATTCTGGTGCGACAGCATATCTTGGATTGCTATCATCAATAGCTGGTAGTCCAGAAGTTTTAAAATTATCAGATATTGAAAATGAAACTGTAAAATCTGAATTAATATCATTATTTACAGGACTTGAACGTTCTTCTGGTAGTGAAGAATTTTTAGAAGAATTATTTATAAATGGCTCTTATGAGGCAGTAGTAACATATGAATCATCAATAATAAATATAAATAAAAAATTAAGTGAAAATAAATTAGAAACCTTATATGCTTTATATCCAGTAGATGGTGTATCTATTTCAGATTCACCTTTTGCATATATAGATAATGGAAATGAAAATAAAAAAGAGAATTTTGAGATTATACAAAATTATATATTAAGCAGTGAAGGACAAAAAGAATTAGAAAAATTAGGAAGAAGAACTTGGTATGGTGGAGTAAATTCAAATGCAGATAAAAATATATTTAACCCTAGTTGGGGAATTGATACAAATAGATATATAGTACCAATAAAATTTCCAAATACAGAAGTTATACAAAATTCACTTGCAATTTATCAATCTGAATTAAGAAAGCCAGTTCATACAATATTTTGTTTAGATTATTCAGGAAGTATGATAGGAGAAGGAAATAAGCAATTAGTAGAGGCAATGGAATATATTTTAACTGAACAAAACGCTAAAAAAGATTTGTTACAGTTTACTGAAAAAGATAAAATAACAGTAATACCATTTAGTACATATGTATTAGATACATGGTATGCTGAAAATGGTCTATCTACTAATGAATTAATTAATGATATAAAATCACAACCTTCTAAAGGATCAACCAATATATATGAGCCTACGATTAAGGCTATTGGAATTTTAAATAATGAAGATTTAAATAAATATAATGTATCAGTTGTTTTAATGACAGATGGACAGTCAAATTTAGGAAAATATTCTGAGTTTGAAAGATTTTATAATTCTAATAATAAGCAAATTCCAGTATATTCAATAATGTTTGGAGATGCTTATGAAAAAGAATTACAAGAATTGGCAGATTTAACAAATGGAAAAATTTTTGATGGAAAGACAGATTTATTAAAAGCATTTAAAGAGGTGAGGGGATACAATTAAAATGAGTAAAAAGAATACTAACAAACCTATAATTTCAGCTTTAATTGGTGGAGCATTTTTTGCAGTTCCATATTTAGCACTAAATGTTTCTTTATTACCATCATTAGGAATTGCAGCAATTGCATATGGTGCAGGAAATTTATTATTGTCAGATTCTCAAAATAAACTTGAGACAAATAATAGTAATGAATCTTTTTATGATTTGCTAAATAATGCTAAGAAAAATAATGCCAAAATCTATGAGGTAATGAATAAAATTGAAGATAAAGAACTTGTAAAGAATATCGAAGAGATACATGATACATCAGCAAAAATAATTGATGAAATTTCAAAATCTCCTTCAAAATTAAATAAAGGACAGAACTTCTTTAATTATTATTTACCAACAACATTAAAACTTCTAATAACTTATGATAATATAGAAAATCAAAATCTAAATACAAATGAAATTAAAGAAGCAATGGAAAATACAAAGCAGATGATTATAAAAATAAATGCATCATTAAAAATTCAATTATCAAATTTATTTCAATCAGAAATTATAGATACAGATGCAGAAATAAAAGTATTTGAAAGTATGCTTAAATCTGAAGGAATAAATACAGAAAATGATTTTGATTTAAAATAAAGGAGGATTCTTAATTTGAATAAGAAAATTTTAGGATTTGCAATATTAGTTATTTTAATATTTGTAATAATAGGAATAAAATTTTTTACAAGCAATTCTATTGAAGAAAATGATATTTCTAAAAATGAAAGTGAAAATTTAATAGATATTACAGTTGCTGTTGGTGGCGGAAAAGAAGATTTTATTGCTGATGAACGTGTTAATCAAATAATGAAAGATAAGTATGGAATTAATGTTATATATGATTCATGGAGTAATGGAAAAATAGTAAAAGAACCATTAGTTAGAAAAGATGGATCAAGTTATGATTTAATGTTTTGCTCTGATCAAAGATTTTTAGATTATTATAGATTAGCTCCAAATAAAACAAAAAATGAAGCTGATAGATATCCAGTTTTGCAAGGTGGACTTACATTGAATACACCAATAGTTATATATAGTTGGGATAAAGTTGTAGATAGTCTAGTTGCTGAAGGAATTGTTACAGAAGAAAATGGAACTTTTTTTATTACAGATATGGATAAGCTTCTAAATTATATATTAGAAGGTAAAAAATGGTCTGATATAGGGTTAGATATGTTATATGGTAATATTAATATTGCATCTACAGACCCTGTTACCTCTTCACCTGGTGCTACTTATTATGGATTATTACTTTCTATTATGAGTGGTGGAAGTGTTACTGAAAATAATTTAGAAGAGAATCTTCCAAAATTAAAAGAATTTTATGAGAAGTCTGGTTATATGAATAATACACCAGCAGATTTGTTTGAAAAATATTTAAAGACTGGAATGGGTGGAGAACCAATGATTGTTGATTATGAAAAATCAATAATTGAATTTGCAACATCAAATCCAGATGGATTTAATCAAGTAAAAGATAGTATAAGAATACTTTATCCATCACCTACAATTTGGAATTCACATTGTATAGCAACATTTACTGAGAATGGAAATATATATAGTAGTGTTTTTGAAGATTCAGAAATAGGACAAATTGCATGGGAAAAATATGGTTTTAGAACTGGTGTGGGTTCTGGAAATTATGATGTATCTAAAGTTGGAATTCCAGGAATACCACAAACAATAACAAAAACAGTTTCAAGTTTAAAAATGTCTATGTATGACAGATTAATAGAATATTTAGGTAATTAAATGGAGGAAGAAAAATGAGTGAAGCATTAGAATTGAAAGTGGAGCCCAAAGTGGCTTCAGAAAAAATTGAAAAAGAAATTTTAACAGGAGAAAAAGTTACAGATGAAAAAGTAGAAAATTCATTAAATTATGATTTACTTACTCAAGAAGAGAAAAATGCAATCGATGAATTTTGTAGTAAAATAGATGTAACTGATTCAACACAAGTATTACAATTTGGAGCAGCTGCGCAAAGCAAAATTTCTGATTTTTCAGATAATGTATTAAGTAGTGTAAAAACCAAAAATGCTGGAGAAGTAGGGGAATTATTAACAGACTTAGTAGTACAAGTAAAAAATTTTGATACAGATGTTCCAGAATCAATGAACCCAAAGGGATTGAAATCTATATTTTTCAGTGCTAAAAAGCAAATAGAGAAAATGATTGCAAAATATGATCAAGTATCAAATAATGTTGATAAAATTGAAAAACAATTGGAAACACAAAAAATTAGAATGTTAAAAGATATTACAATTTTTGATACAATGTATGAAAAGAATTTAGAATATTTTAAAGAAATTTCATTATATATAATTGCAGGAGAGAAAAAGCTAGAAGAATTAAGAAATGTCGTTTTACCAGAATTACAAAAAAAGGCAGCAGAAACAGGAGAGCAAACAGATGCTCAAAAAGCAAATGATATGGTTAATATGATTAATAGATTTGAAAAGAAAATATATGATCTAAAAACAACAAGAATTATTTCAATTCAAATGGCTCCACAAATTAGATTAATACAAAATAATGATAGTGAATTAGTTGAAAAAATTCAAAGTTCTTTAATAAATACAATTCCTCTTTGGAAAAATCAAATAGTTATAGCTTTAGGTTTAGTTAATTCAAAAAGTGCACTAAATGTTCAAAAATCTGTTACAGATACAACAAACGAGATGCTAAAGAAGAATAGTGAAATGTTAAAACAAGGTACTATTGAAATTGCTGAAGAATCAGAAAAAGCAATAGTAAATGTAGAAACACTACAACAAACAAATAAAGATATAATTGAAACATTAGACAAAGTTCTTGAAATTCATGAAAATGGAAGAGCAAAGAGAATAGAAGCAGAAAAAGAACTTGTTAATATTGAAAAAGAATTAAAAGAAAAATTACTTGAAATTAAAGTAAAAAAAGATTAATATAATAAAATTAATAATATTGAAGGGAAAATAAATCCAAGGATTGCTAGAAAAATTATGGCAATTCCTCCAGTTTTATTTTCCTTTTCTTTAATTTCAAACATTCCATAATAGTATGATTTTATACATGCAAGTAATAAAATAAAAATAAATATATATTTCATGGGAAATCCTTTCTTTTTTAGAAAATTGTTATTTGTGTGAGTAAATTTTTGCACTTTTTTATTAAAGCTTTGTAGAATAATTTAATATAGGTAAAAATTCACTCACACAAATAACAATTTATTCTTTATTAAACAAATTACTAGAATTTATTTCTGTATCCACAGTTACATCAAAAAATGAGTCCTGAAAGATTTCATCCCAGTGTACTTTTTCAAATTCATCTTCTGTAAGATATTGTGATTGACAAACACTTTTAAATCCAATTACATCAGTATTATATTCTTTTGTAAGCCTATATACATAATCTTTTATAATATTTGAAATATAAATGTCTGTAGCATTTTCTAGTTTTTTAATATTTTCATTATTAATGTAATTAAATACACTTCCTGAACTTCTAATAGAACCTTTTGGATGAACATCAATAGTTATATAAGGGCTATTATTAATTATATTTACAGATACTTTTGTATCTTTATATAATTCAATATCTAAGTCAACATAAGAATCTTTATCAAATGGATTTTCTAAAGTAATAGTTGTACCATTTAGTTTATTAATACAAATAGAATGAGCAATTGTATCTATGGAATCAACATGGCTAATCATAAATTCATTCCTAAATAGTGCAATACCAGATGTTTGAACAGTTTCATCTGAAACAACAGTGTATATAGCTATAGGTTGAATACTTTCATTGTGTAGACTTTCAAAAAAGTCTCCAAAAGTGGTACTAATTGTAAGACCAGTACAATCACTACAAGTTTTTAAGTAATCAAATAACCTAGAAGAAAAAGATTCTCCAGAATTTGCTATTTTTTCTAAAACATTATATGCAGAATCGCTACTTACAATAAGTTCACAACTGTGTCGTAATTCAGTATTGTTACTTAAAGTATATATAAATGTTTTTAAACCTTCTCTAGCAATTTCTTCTGAAACCACTAAAGCTGAGCAGTGTGATAAATTTATTCTCTTATTTAAATAGTTATCTAAAATTGTAAATCCTTCATCAATAGTTCGTGCTTCAACTGAATAAATATTAGCACTACTTGATTGTGAAGACCCACCACTATCAGAAGATTCTGAAGTAGATGGAATTTGAACACTAATTTTTAAATTACCATCATCAGTTTTATCAATTCCAAGTGAAACAATAAAATAATAACTATCAGTTCCACTACTTGTACTACAACCAGTAAATGTGAATAATATAGAAATTAATAAAAGAATGCAAATTAATTTACTTTTTATCATTTGATTTTACCTTTCTGTATTTTATATTACCCCAAATCAGAATAATAAGACCTAGTCCAAATATGAAGCCAATAATCATGTATCTATATATAATATTTTGAATAAAATGTATTTGAGATATATTTAATGGAATTATGGAAAGACCAAATAAAATACTGCATGTAGAAAAAGAAATCATTTTTTCATCAGAAACATTTGTGATTTTTTTTATAATTCTATTTATTAAGAAAATTACAAAGCTTAGATAAGCATATATTGATAATATCCAAAGAAGTATAAATAATGCATCAACTCTTTGAAGAAATGTTCCAAATTCTATTTGTCTTGCAAGTAAAAATAATGAATTTATAGGTTCGTTTCCATTTGTAGTATTAAATAAAGTTAAAAGAGGTATTACAGTAATTAGTAGTAGAATACTAGAAATTATATAAGATATAATTGAAATTTTTTTAAAATCAGCTTGATTATATAGTAATGGTTTAAAAAAATAAATGTAAACTATAAAGTACATTGCAAATGTATTAGTTAATCCAAGTACAAATGTAGTATAATAATTTTTACCAAGTATTGGTGTTAGATTTGTAATGTTAAAATCTTTAGATCTTGCAAAAAAAGTTATTAAAATACTTGCAATTGCAAACGGAATAATAAAACTAATTATGTTAGAAATAGATTTTAAATTTATAAGGTTTGCAATTAAAATTCCAACAATAAAAAAAGCTAAAATATAGATAATAGGAAAATTGGAAAAATATATTGTATGCAAAACATTTGAAAAATCTAATATAGTGATAAATGTTCCTATAAAAAATATAGTAATACAAATTATTCCTATTATTGTTTTTAATTTTGTAGTACCTATAAATTCTGAAACATCTAAAATGTCTTGATTTTCAAATTTATCGAATAATTTTAATATTATAAGTAGTCCTATAAAATCAATTATAGTAATATAAATAATATTAACAATAGCACCATTTCCAACTAGATTAACAATGTAATATGGAATATTTAAAATTAATTTGTTTATCATTATTAATGTAATTAATGCAATTGCTTGATATCTTTTTAATCTAAAATTACTTTCCATTTTTCCTCCAAGACATACTAATGTGTTTTTCTTCTTCTGGTTTTTTTGTATTTAAAAATCTATTTCTTCTTTCTCTTTTCCAAACAGGATTTATATGCAAGCTATCATTTTCTGTAATGTGATTATATGGTATATATGGGCTAAAAAATGGTATACCAAATGAATTATGATTTGAAAGTATTAGAAAATGTATAAAAAATCCAAAAGCAATTCCTAAAAATCCTGCTAAAAATCCTAAAACAATATACATAAACCTAAACATTCGAATTGAAAATCTAAGAGAATTATCAGGTATAGCAAATGCAGAAATTCCAGTGAAAGCTACGATAATTATAAGAATAGGACTTACAATATTAGCAGAAACAGCGGCTTCACCAAGTATTAAGGCACCAATAATTCCGAACAGTAGTACTAAATGATGAAGGTACTCGTATACTTGCTTCTTGAATTAATTCAAATGAAAGTTCCATTATCATTATTTCAAAAAATATAGGAAAAGGAATAGCGGCTCTTGCAGCTATTATTGCAAATAGTAATTCTGATGGAATTAATTCACAATGATATGTTGTTATTGCAATATACATACCAGGTAACAAAAGTGCAAAGCATAAAGCAGCTGATCTTAAAACTCTTAAAAAATTAGCATAATTGTAATTTAAATTAACATCTTCTGGTGATGTTAGGAAATCAATTAGAACTGCTGGTAAAATTATTGAAAATGGCGAACCATTTACTAAAACAGCAATACGTCCTTCTAAAAGATAATTACATGTCTTATCAGGTCGTTCTGTTGATATTGTTTGAGGAAAAGCAGTAGTTGATGAGTCCTTAATAAATTGCTCTAACTGACCAGATGATAATAGAGTATCAATTTCTAAGTTATTAATTCTGTATTTTGCTTCTGCTATTAAATCATCATTTGTTATATTTTTCATGTAGCATATTGCAACTTTTGTATTACTAATTTTACCAACATTAGTTTCCTCTATAATTAGATTTTCATTATTTATTATTTTTCTAAGCATAGAACTATTAGTTCTTAAATTTTCGACAAATGCTTCATGAGAACCTTTTACAACAGTTTCAGTTACTGGTTCTGCAACACTACGACCTTCAAATCCTTTCGATTCGATTGCAATAGCAGAATCTAAACCATTTACAAATAAAACACAAAAACCAGAATTTATTTTTGGAATAATATCATCAAATTTTTTTTCAGTGCTAATACTATTTTGAGGAATAAGGTTAGCATATAAAAAATTTTCTAAATTAAAATTTAGAACTTTTTTTTGAGTTATTTCAGTAGATTCAGATTTCATTTTTATAGAATTTTTTAATAGTAAAGGTTTTAAAATAAAATCATTTATGGCATCGCCATCTACCATACCATCTATATAAATGATGAATGCTTCATATTTTTTGGGTTTTATTGTAATTGTAAATTCTCTAATTTTAATATCACTATTAATAAGCATGTTGTATTTAATTTTTAGGTACTCTATGTTTTTCTTTAAATCAGAAGATACGGTTGTAATATCTTTTTTCTCAAATTCACTTTTTTCAATATTATTTGCTACTTTAGGAAGTATAAATTCAGCATTTTCTTGTTCTTTATATTCAAATAAATTGTTAAATAAATTTTTCATCTATTTAAATTCTCCATTTTAAATTGTTTTAATATAGTATTTACAAAATATTTGATTTTATTCTATAATATAGTTGATTAAGAAAGAGGAAAAAAATGAAGAAAGAAAATGGAATAATTTCGCTAGTTGTATTATTTGTAATGTTATTTTTACTTATATTTGTTTTAACAGTATATTCAATTGTTAGAGATAAAGCGAAAATTCAAAATACAAAAGAAATAGAATTAAAACAAATTTATTCAAAAAATGAAAATGAAGTTGAAATGAATTTATATGCAGAATCTGATAGTATAATTCCTATTTATAATGTAAATGAACTAAAATCAATAGGAACTGGTTCATATATTGATATAAAAGGAAAAATATATCAATGTGGTATTAATAAAAATTATGAGCTAAAAAATAATATTATTATTGATGTAAATGAAGATTTAAAATCAACAATTTCAGATTTTAATGATTACAAATTTTATTTAGATAATTATAATATAAATAAATCAATATATGATATTTATTATTTTTATGATAATTCATATTGGAAAGTAATAGCATATCAAAAATTTAATGAAAATAAAGAATTAATAGATAAAGATATATGTGAGAGTTATAAATTTTCTATTTTAAATCAACTAAATTTTCAAAACTTTGATTTAGAATTTGTTAATATAATTAAAAATGAAAAAGGGGAAATTATAAGCATTTATCAAGAAAAACAAGTTAATATTCCACAGAAATTAGAAAATATAAATGTATTTAAAAATCATATTAGTGAGTTAGATATGGAAAAAAGCGAATTTTATATATTAATAAAAAGTAAAGACAAAATATAAATAAATAGTCATAAATTTAGAATATCCAAATATAAATTAGTAAAAGATGATGTGTACAAATTTATAGGAGGATATTTTTTTATGGAGAATTTTGAAATATATCAAGATATAGCTCAAAGAACTGATGGAGACATTTACATAGGAGTGGTTGGACCAGTAAGAACTGGTAAGTCAACATTTATAAAAAAGTTTATGGAATTATTAGTTTTGCCTAATATTGATAATGAATATAAGAAGGAAAGAGCTATTGATGAATTGCCACAAAGTGCAAGTGGAAGAACAATAATGACAACTGAACCTAAATTTATTCCAAATGAAGCTATTGAAATTACTTTAAATGGAAATGTAAAAATGAAAACAAGGTTAGTTGATTGTGTTGGATATTTAGTAAATAATGCAATTGGATATTTAGAAGATGATATGCCTAGAATGGTAAAAACACCATGGTCTGAAAATGAAATACCATTTGAGACTGCTGCTGAACTTGGAACTAAAAAGGTAATTGTAGAACATTCAACTGTTGGAATTATTATAACAACAGATGGTACTATTACAGATATACCAAGAGAAGAATATGTTTATGCAGAGGAAAGAGTTGTAAATGAATTGCAGGATTTAAATAAACCATTTATAATGCTTATGAATTGTCAAAATCCAAATGACCCATATAGCATAAGCATGGCAAATGATTTATCAAGTAAATATGGTACAACAGTTATTCCAGTAAATTGCTTAAATTTAAATTTGGAAGATATTAATTTAATATTTTCAAAGTTATTATATGAATTTATGATAGAAAACATAGAAGTAAAATTTCCAAGATGGATTGATGGATTAGATATAGATAACGAATTAAAAGTTTCATTATTTAATAATGTAAGAAAAACTTTTGAAAATACAAAAAGATTAAAAGATGTAAATGAATGTTATCAAAAATTAGAAGAATGTGATGAAATAAAAAAATCTTATATAGAAGAAATTAATTTAGGAAGAGGTACAGTAAGTGTAAAAGCAGAGTTAAATGATAGTCTATTTTATAATATGCTTACTAAGATTACAGGTGTTAATATAAAGAATGAGGGAGAGTTGTTTTCATGTATATCTAATTTTGCAAAAATTAAAACAGAGTATGATAAAATGTCATATGCAATACATGAAGTTAATCAGAAAGGATATGGAATTGTTACTCCAGGTATAGAAGACTTAATTTTAGATGAGCCTGAAATTGTAAAACAAGGTTCAAAATATGGGGTAAAACTTAAAGCGAAAGCTCCATCAATTCATATGATAAAAATTAATACTGAAACTGAAATATCTCCTATAGTAGGTAGTGAAAAACAATCAGAAGATTTAGTAAAATACTTACTTTCAGGATTTGAAAATGATCCAAAAGAAATTTGGAATTCAAATATTTTTGGAAAAAGTTTACATGAATTAATAAATGAAGGTTTGCAAAATAAATTAGCAAAAATGCCAGAAGAGGCACAATTAAAACTTCAAGAAACATTAGAAAGAATAGTTAATGAGGGAAGTGGTGGACTAATTTGCATAATTTTATAATCAAACAAAAAAGCTCTGAGTATATTATAACTCAGAGCTTTGATATTTATATAGGGTTTGCATCATAAAATATTTTGAAAAATTTAAATGAATTTAATTTATTATGATTTAGACAATCTAAGAAACAATCTAGTTCATAGTCACTTTTACAAGCTGCAATAATTGCTGGATCTAAATTTTTCATATTAGATAATTTTAATGCATAAGTAAGCGCTTTTGTTACTGTTTTACCAGAACGATTTTTAATTAAATTATATGTTTCAGTAAATCTTGCTTTTGCTGGATGTTCTCTAAAATTACTTAAATTTAATATAAATTCTTGACTAACAACATCAGCTAAAGAATCATATACATTTGGATAATATTCCATATAATTTCTTAATTCTGATATTCTATAAGGTAAGTAAATACTATTTGTTTTTTCAGATATGATTAAAACTTTACTTTTGGCTTCTGCGGCTTTTATCATATCAATCATTTGATCAATTGGCATTGTTTCATCTATTACTGGTTGTATTTTATGATATTCTGATACTTCTATAGTAGTTTGTTTTTCTTCTGATGATTCTTCAATCTTTTTTGTTTCTATATTAGAATCTGTATAATTATGTAATTGATGATCACCTAATTCATCATTTAATAAGTTTGTTAGTTCTCTATTAAATATATCTTCAGTAGATGATATTTCTTCTAAAGGAGAAACATATTCATCTTTTACTGAATCATTTGTAGCAAATATTTCTTCAAGAATCGAATCATCTAATTCTGGTAAACCATGATCTTCAATAGGTGTTTCAATTTCATTAATAGGAGCTTCTTCAAACTCTCCATCTAAAATATTTATTTCAGGTTCTTCTGATTCCGTAATAGGTTCTGAAACTTCAATATCTTTAATAGTATCATCTTCAAATTTTGGTTCAGGTTTAATATTTTCTTCAACTATAGGTGAATCGATAATTGAATTAATAAGTTCTTCCATACTTTCTTCAACAATTTCCTCAGTATCAGACTTTTCTTGAATATCTTTTTCAACATCAAAAGGCTCAATAAGTTCTTCTTTAGTAGTAACTTTTTCTATTACTGATTCTTCATTTAATGAATTTTCTTTTATAAGTGAATCAAGTAAAGATTCATTCTCTTTTTCTTCATTAATAGTAGAATCTTTTTCAATAAGTGATTCTAAAAGATTATCTTGAGTAGGATTTTCAATTATATCACTAACAATATCATCAACAATTGTATCTTCAAGAATTGAAGGGTTATCATAAACAATATCATCAACAACTATAGTATCTGCTACTTCTTTAGTAGGAGCATTTCCGTTAAGAAGTTCATCAGAAAAAGCAATTTCTTCTAAAAGTTCTAAGTCAATATCTTCTGCCTCAGATTTTTTGGTATTAGGTAATATTTCTTGAAATGAATTTGTAAGAGCAGAAGTAAAATCAAAATCGGTTATACCAGTATCATAAAGATTTGTTAAAATTTCTTTAAACTCATTTGTTAATTCATCGATTTTGTGTTTTTTCTCTAATTCAGCAGGATCTAATTCAGTTCTAGTTTGTTCTGATAAAGTATTTATATCGTTAATTGATAGTGCTGGTATTTCTTCTATAATAACATTATTTTCATTTATATTTTCAGTAGTATTATTAATATCAGGAGTTTGAATTTCTATTTGCTCTGTAACTTCAGATGTTGTTTCTACATTAGATTGATTATTTTCATCAACAATTTCTTCATTATTAGTTGTTTCAAAAGAAACTTCGTTTACAGTTTGAACTTCATTATTAGTTTCAACTATAGTTTCATTTATAACTTCTGCTTCAACTAATTGCTCTGCTACATTATTTTCATTTGTAATTTCAGTTTCAGCTGATGATTCTGCTATATTTTTTTCAGAAATATTTTCAATAGTAGAATCTGTATCAAGTTCAACTACATCATCTTCAGAATCTGAGTATATAGAATCTTCAATTTTTTCATTAGTATCTTCATCAGAAGAAATAGAAGTAACTTCATTATTAACAGAGAAACTTGTAAGCTCATAATTATTTTCAGAATTTTCTGTTTCATTTAAAGTGTATTTGAAATCATTTTCTTTTATAAAATTATTAAAATCACTATTATCGATATCTAATTTTTTTTCTGCTTCTTGAAAACTTTCTGTATATTGTTCAATATTGTTTTTTATATTTGAAAATGCAGCAATATAATATTCTTTTGTTTTGGGTGTTTGTGATTTAGAAGAGATAATATCATTTAATTCATTTTTGATATTAGAAATTTCTAAATTTAATTGTTCTAAAGTTATTATATTATTTGAAATATTTTGTAAAAAATCATTTGCTGTTTCTAGTACATTTTTCAAATGTTCATTATTATTTGCAGAAGAGGTATTTAAAATTAGACCAATATTAGTAATTATATCTAGTATTAATTGTTTATTATTTTTTTGAATATTAGTTTGTGTTTCTAAATATTTAATACTTTTATCGAATTTTAATACAGGCATATTTAGCATTCTAAATTCTCCTTAACTTCCTAAAATACTGTATATAAATGACAAAATGATAAATTTATCCTTTATAATAAAAATATTATATCATATAAGTATAAAAAGAAATATAACAATAATATTAAAACTTTATTACAAAAATAATGCTAGAATGTTAATAAATAGTTCATATTAATATTTTATTAATATAAAGTAAAAATATAGAAAAAAAAATTTTTGTGTGATATAATATACAAGGTTTTTTAATACTTTATAAATAAAAGGAGAGTTATAAACAAAATGAAAAAGAAAAAAAAGATTACAAAAAAGAAAGTTATTATAGCAATAATAATAGTTGTTATAGCAATTTTTATTTTTACAAATGCAAATAAAAATAATAGTGAAGAAGTATCAAAACCAGAGATTGAAACAATAGAAAAGAGAACTATTGCAAAAAGTATAAGTGCAACTGGTACAATAAACTCTACTAATACTAAAAATGTTGTATCAACACTTACTGGGTCTGAAATACTTTCAGTAAATGTAAAAAAGGGTGATAAAGTAAATGTAGGAGATGTTATTTGTACATTTGATACATCAACACTACAACAAAACTTAAATATTGCTCAGGCAAGTCAAAGCACAAGCCAGGCTCAAGCTAATCTTGGTGTTGAGTCAGCACATAGAAATTTAAATGATGCTATTGTAAATAAAAATACACAGGTAAATAGCAGTCAACAAGACATAAATTCTGCAAAAACTGCTTATGATAATGCAGTTAATCAATTAAATAATATAAATAACAGTATAGTTGAAAAACAAGCTCAATTGAATTCATTTGCTGGGCAACAAGCAGACTTAGCTAGCATTGAACAAAATTATAATAATAAAAAAATTGAATTTGAAAATGCAACTAGTGCATACAATGCTGAAAAAGCAAATTATGATGCAGGTATATTAAATGGTACAATTGTGGAAAACACACCAGAGGATAGTAACAAAAAACAAAGTTTAACAACTTTACAAGCAAATGCAAAAACAGCTGAAAGTGCTTTTTTAACAGCACAAGCAGAATACAATACAAAACAAGCAGGTATGGCACCAATAAATGCTCTAGCTTCAGAAATTGCCAGTCTTCAAGCACAAAAAGCTCAAATAGAACCTACAATAAGCCAATTGAAAGCTACATATGATAAAATGATAACAGCTTATAATAGTGTTGTATCTACAGCTGATAGTACAATTGAATCAATGAAAGATAATGTGAAAAATTCGGAACTTGCAGCAAGTTCAAGTTCACTTGCAAGCGCTTCACAAATAAATACACTTAAAGATCAAATTGCAGATGGAGTAGTTAAATCAACTGTAAGTGGTACAGTTACAAATGTAAATGTAAAAAAAGGTGATTTATATACAGGAACTGCAATTGCAACAATAGAAGGAACAGAAGAATTTATTGTAGAAGCAGAAATTGATGAATATGATATTCCAGATATAGAAATTGGAATGAAAGTATTAATAAAAACTGATGCTACTAGAGATGAAGAAATGGAAGGAAGAATTACATATGTTGCTTCAAGTGCAACAAATAATGCAGTAAATGCTGGAATGGCAACAACAGGAACTGCGGTATCAAATGCAACATATAAGGTTGAAATAGCATTAGATTCTGTAAATGATAGATTACGTTTAGGAATGAATGCAAAATTAAGTATTATTACTGAAATGGAAGAAGATGTTTGGGCTGTACCATACAATGCAGTTTATAATAGAGATAATGGCACACATTATATAGAAATTGCCAAAGATGATACAGGAGAAAATAAAGAAGAATTAGATGTGACTTTAGGTATACAAGGAAGTTATTATATTCAAATAAAATCAGATAAATTAAAACCAGATATGAAAGTTGTTTTACCAAAAATTGAAGCAGGAGATTCAATGAATGATTTACTTGAAATGATGGGTGCAGACGCAGGAATGTAGAAAGGAACAAAAAATGAGTTCAATTATAAAATTAGAAAATATAATTAAAAAATTTTATGTTGGTGAACCAAACGAATTAGAGATTCTTCATGGAATTTCTTTAGAGGTTGAAGAAGGTGAATTTGTTGCTATTGTTGGTCCTTCTGGTTCAGGAAAATCAACATTAATGAATACAATAGGAGTTTTAGATAGACCAACTTCAGGAACATATATGTTAGATGGAATAAATGTTGGTGAAGCAGAGGAATCTGAATTATCAGAAATTAGAAATCAAAAAATTGGTTTTGTTTTTCAAACTTATAATTTAATTTCAAAAACTAATGCTTTAAAAAATATTGAATTACCAATGCTTTATGCTGGAATGGAAAGATCAGAAAGATTAAAAAGAGCAAAAGAACTTTTGGATTTAGTAGAAATGGGTGATAGAGCAAAACATTTACCAGAAGAACTATCTGGAGGACAAAAGCAAAGAGTTGCCATAGCAAGAGCAATGGCAAATGATCCTGCAATTATTTTAGCTGATGAGCCAACTGGTGCATTAGATTCTAAAACTGGTAGATTAGTTATGGATTTATTTCATAAGTTGAATAAAGAAAAAAATAAAACAATTGTCTTAATAACACACTCAAATGAATTGGCAGGAGAAACAGATAGAATAATATCAATAAGAGATGGAAAAATTATTAGTGTTAAAGATAATAGTAAAAATAAAGAAAAAAATATTGCAAAAAATAGAACTATAAATACTGGTGAAGTTGAATTAGATGAAAATGAAAAAATTGAAAATAATACTCAAAAACAAGAAAAATCTAGTGAAGAAAAAAGGTCTGATAGTAAACAAGAAAAAAATACTAATGAAAAAAGGAAAAATAAATCAAAAAAGAATGAAGGAGGAAAGAACTAATGCTACTATTAGAAAATATTATACTTGCTATAAATAGCCTTCTTTCAAATAAAATGAGAGCATTACTTACAATGCTTGGAATTATAATTGGTATTGGTTCTGTTATTGCAATTATTACAGTTGGGGATTCATTAACGCTTTCTGTTTCAGAAAACATGCAATCAATGGGAGCAAATAATGTATATGTAATGTTAAATTCTAGAAAAGATGCTGAAGAAGAAAGTTCAAGAATAGATGGTGCTAAATTTGGAAAACTTCCAAGTGATAGTATGTACATAAATGATAGTGATTACATAACAGAAGATATGATTAAAGAAATGATAGAAAAATTTCCAGATGATATTTATGCAATAAATGCACAATATTGGGCAGGAAGAGGAACTGCAAATTTGGGAAATAATTCTGCAAGTATTACTTTATATGGAAACAGTGTTGGTTACTTTGTTACAAATAAATTAGAAATGCTTGGTGGAAAAATGTTTTCAGAAACAGATTATAGTGAGCAAAAAAATGTTGCAATAGTATCAGATAAATTGGTAAATAAATTATTTGATGGGAATGTAAATAATGCACTAGGAAAAGATGTTGAAATTAGTATTGATGGTAAGATGCAAAGTTTTACTATTATAGGTGTATATGAAAATCAAGGTATGGCAATGATGGGAATGGATATGTCTGGTGGAGATAATGCAACTACAGATTTATATGTTCCTTTAAAAACAGCAATGAACTTTACTCATGAAACAAGTGGATATACTAATTTTCAAATTATAACAAAGGTTGGTACAGATGCTGAATTATTAGCAAAAAAAGTTGAGACATTTTTTGAACCATATTATGCTAATAATAGAACTTATGAAATACAAGCAGTTACAATGGGATCAATGGTATCAATGCTTACAGATATGCTTTCAACAATTACACTTGCAATATCAATAGTTGCAGGAATTGCATTAATTGTTGGTGGAATTGGAGTTATGAATATAATGCTTGTTTCTATAACAGAAAGAACAAGAGAAATTGGAACTAGAAAAGCTTTAGGAGCTAAAAATTCGTCAATTAGAACTCAGTTTATAGTAGAAGCTATGATAATTTGTTTAATTGGAGGAGCAATTGGTGTAATGCTAGGAGTAGGTGGAGGAATACTTGCTTCAAAATTATTAGGTTATCCAGCAAAACCTTCAATTTCAGGAATCATAACATCATTAGTATTTTCAATGTCAATTGGTGTATTTTTTGGATATTACCCAGCAAATAAAGCAGCTAAAATGAATCCTATAGATGCTTTAAGATATGAATAATGAATTATAAAAGGAATAAAAAATGAACGAAAAAATTGGATTTACAATTGGGAAGTTTGCTCCTTTTCATAAAGGACATGAATATTTAATTGAGACAGCTTTAAAAGAGATGGACAAAGTAGTAGTTGTTGTATATGATACAGATGTCATAAATATTCCAACAGAAAAAAGAGCAGAGTGGATTAAGAATAAATATCCAAATGTTGAAATAAGATTTGCACATAATCCACCAATGCAATATGGATTAGACAAAGAAAGTGTAAAAATCCAAATGGAATATTTAACTAAAATTGTTGGAGATATACAAGCAACACATTTTTATAGTAGTGAAAATTATGGAAAAAGTGTTTCTGAATATATGAATATTATAGATAGACGTGTAGATAGCGAAAGAAAAACAAATCCAATAAGTGCAACAGAAGTGAGAAAGAATTTGGAAGAAAAAAAGAGTTGGATAGGAAATAATGTTTACTTAGATTGTAAAAATAATTTAAAAACTGACCAATTATTCTAATGGAAAAAAACTTTTATTAGATGTATAATATCTTATAGATATATGATAAGTTGGAGGATTTATATGAAGGAAACATATTATGAAAATGTAAGAAAAATCACAGATTTTAAAGATTTATTAAATCAAACAGTAGAACTTTATGGTGATAGACCAGCATTCAAATTTAAAAAAAGAATGTATAAAAAAGGGGAAACTCCTGAATTTTATTCAATGTCATATAAAGAATATAAACATGAAATTGATTGCATAGGAACAGTATTGAATTATTTAGGGATTAATAATGATGAAAAAGTTGCACTAATAGCAAAAGATAGATATGAATGGACTGTTAGCTATTATGCAGTTACAACAGGAGATAAAATAATAGTTCCTTTAGATAAGTCTTTACCAGATAATGAAATAATTTCACTAGCAGAGCGTAGTGAAGCAAAAGCAATATTTTTCGAAGAAAAATATTTGGATATTATGAAAAAAATAAGAGATGAAAAATTATCTTCAATTGAGATTTTTATATGTTTTGATTTAGAAGAAGATAAAGATGGATTTATTTCTTATAAAAAAATAATAGAAAAAGGAAATGAACTATTAGAAAAAGGTGATAGAAGTTATTTAGATACTGAAGTTGATTCAGAAAAAATGACAATAATGTTATTTACTTCAGGAACAACTTCAATTTCTAAAGCTGTAATGCTTTCTCAAAAAAATATTTGCTCTAATGTTATGGATTTACTTAAAGTTATAAAATTTGATGAAAATGATGGTATGCTTGCTCTTCTTCCTTTTCATCATACATTCCAATCAACAATAAACCATGTTGTAGTATTTATTGGTGGATATATGTGCTTTTGTGATGGATTAAAATATATTCAGCAAAATCTTTGTGAATATAAGCCAACAGTACTTGTATGTGTTCCTTTAATATTAGAGAGTATATATAAAAGAATAATGAAAAATATAGAAAAGCAAGGAAAAATAAAACTTGTTAATAATATGATAAAAGTTACTAATGTTTTAGACAAAATCCATATAAATTTAAAAAGAAAAGTATTTAAAGAAGTACATGAAGCCCTTGGAGGAAATATTAGATTAATAGTAAGTGGTGCAGCAGCAATGGATGAGTCTCTCGCAAAATCTTTATCAGGACTTGGACTTCAAGTATATCAAGGTTATGGTTTAACAGAAACATCACCAGTAATTGCTGTTGAAAATGATCATGCAATAAAAAGCGGAACTGTTGGAAAAGTATTACCATCACTTGAATTAAAAATTGAAAATAAAAATGAAATGGGAATTGGAGAAATTGTAGTTAAAGGACCAAGTGTAATGTTAGGCTATTATAAAAATAATAGTGCAACAGAAGAAGTTTTTGAAGGAGAATGGTTCCATACTGGTGATTTAGGATATGTTGAAGATGGCTTTCTTTATATAACTGGAAGAAAAAAGAACGTTATAGTTCAAAAAAATGGTAAAAATATTTATCCAGAAGAATTAGAAATTTTAATAAGTCATATACCAGGAGTAAAAGAAAGTATGATTTATGGAAAACCAACTCAAGATGGTGATTTAGATGTTTGTGTGAAAATTGTTTATGATAAAGATGCAATGAAAGATATTATTGGATATGTTCAAGAAAAAGAAATATATGATCATATGAAAAAATATGTATCAGAAATAAATAAAAATATGCCACCATATAAACATATTAGAGATATAATAGTAACAGATGAAGAAATGATAAAAACAACAACAGGCAAAGTAAAAAGACATGAGGAAATAAAAAAGATATTGTGAAATATATGTGAAAAATGTAAAAAGTGCTTTATTAAAGGCACTTTTTCTTGTATAATTGAATAGATTATTTTATGACAAATTTGTCAGAAAGAGAGAAAAGAAATGAATAACATATTTGGTTTAGTTGTTTCTATTGCTTTTATTGCAGTAATAATGTTATCAGGAAGATTATTTGAAAAAGCAGGAAAAGAGGCAAGTAGGAAATTTATACATATAATGCTTTCAAATTGGTGGATTATAGCAATGGTTTTCTTTGAAAGTGCATGGATTGCTGCTTTGATGCCAGCAATATTTGTTGTTATAAATTATGCTTCATATAAAATGAATTTAATCAAAGTTATGGAAAGAGAAGTAGGAGATGAAAATAAAGAAAGTATGGGGACAGTATACTATGCCATTTCTTTATTGGTATTGTCACTAATTACTTTTGGACCTCTAAAAAACCCATTAATTGGTTTATGTGGAATTGCTGTTATGGGATATGGAGATGGATTAGCTGCTGTAATTGGTCAATCAGTAAAAAGTCCAGAATATAAAGTTTTTGGAAATAAAAAAACAGTTGCAGGTTCTATGACAATGTTTTTTGTAACTTTATTAATAATAGCTGGATTTTTGCAATATAGTGCATCTGAATATATTGCAATAAAATCAATATTAATTGCTTCATTAATGACAGTTATAGAAGCAATTTCAATAAAAGGTACAGATAATATAACAGTGCCACTATTAACATCATTAATGGCATTTTTGATGTTATAGAAATTAAATTGTGGGGAAGTTGAATTATGATTTTAGAAAAAGTAAATTATCCAGAGGACTTAAAACCATTAAGTATTGAAGATAAAAAGATTCTAGCAAAAGAAATAAGAGAAAAAGTAATAAATACAGTATCAGAAACAGGAGGTCATCTTGCTTCAAATTTAGGTGTTACAGAACTTACAATAGCACTTCATTCAGTATTTAATACACCACTAGATAAAATTATTTGGGATGTTGGACATCAAACTTATGTACATAAAATTTTAACTGGTAGAAAAAATAAATTAGATTCTTTAAGAAAAATGAATGGAATAGCAGGATTTCCAAAGACAACAGAAAGTGTTTATGATAATTTTAATACAGGTCATAGTAGCACATCAATATCTGTTGCACTAGGAATGGCAAGATCTAGAGATATAAAAAGAGAAAATAATAAAATTATTGCAGTTATTGGTGATGGAGCATTAACTGGTGGCATGGCATTAGAAGCTTTAAATGATGTTGGTAGTAGTAATACTAATATGATTGTTATTTTAAATGATAATGAAATGAGCATATCTAAAAATGTTGGTGGAATTTCAATGATGCTTTCAAAACTAAGAACAAAAAGTGTATATGTAAATAGTAGTTTGAAAGGTAAAAAAATTATTGGAAGAATTCCACTTGTAGGGAAAAAAGTTGTAAAATTAGTTCAAAGAACTAAAAGAGGAATAAAACAATTAGTAATTCCTAAAATGTATTTTGAAGATATTGGTTTTAGATATTTAGGACCTGTTGATGGTCATAATATTGAAAAACTTGAAGATATATTTAAAATTTGTAAAGAACAAGAAGGACCAATTTTAGTACATGTATTAACTAAAAAAGGAAAAGGTTATAAACCAGCTGAAGTGAATCCAGATAGATTTCATAGTACATCGAAATTTAATATAGAAACTGGAGAAAAGTTAGGTAAAGGGAAAAAAGATTATTCTAAAGTATTTGGTGATAAATTAATAGAAATTGCAAAAAATAATAAAAAGATTGTTGCAATAACAGCTGCAATGACAGATGGAACAGGACTTACAGAATTTGCCAAAAAATTCCCAAATAGATTTTTTGATGTTGGAATTGCAGAACAACATGCAGTAGGGCTTGCAGCAGGAATGGCTAAATCTGGATTAATACCAGTAGTACCACTATATTCTTCATTTATTCAAAGAGCATATGACCAATTAGTTCATGATGTTGCAATTCAAAATTTACCAGTTGTAATATGTGCAGATAGAGCAGGTATAGTTGGAAATGATGGAGAAACTCATCAAGGATTACTTGATATGGCATTTACAAATACAATTCCAAATTTCAATATTATGGCTCCTAAAGATTTTTGTGAATTGGAAAATATGCTAGATTTTGCAATTAATTTAAATAAACCAGTATTAATAAGATATCCACGTGGCACAGAGCAAATTTCTTTTGAAAAATGTGATGAAATAAAATATGGAAAAGCAGAAGTTTTAGAAGAAGGAAAAGATATTGTAATAATTGCTATTGGAAAAATGGTTTCAAAAGCAATACAAGTTTCAGATGAATTAAAAAAAAGTGGAATCATTCCAACAGTTATAAATGCAAGATTTTTAAAACCATTTGATAATGATACAATTTTAAAAAATGTAGTTGGTGCAAAAAAAGTTATAACAATAGAAGATGGAACTGTTATTGGAGGACTTGGTGATTTAGTTGAACATTTGCTTTTTGAAAATAAAATAGATGTTGAGTTTGAAAAATTTGCTTATCCAGATGAATTTGTTAAACATGGAAGTGTTGATGAAATTGAAGAAAAGTATGGATTAGATGTAGGAAGTATTGTAAGATGTTTGAAAAATCAAGAGAAAAATATAAAGATAATGAAAACAAATTACTAGTTGCTAAAGTTATTGATAAATATGGATTTTGTATAAATAAAAATAAAATTACTTATACAGATTTTTTAGATATTTCTAGTTTGGCAATTATAAAGAAAATGCTTAGTGAAGAAAAAGTTAATAATTATATAATTTATGGTGGAAGAGAAGAGGCTGATAGAAATCTTATAATTTTCTATCCTGAAAAACTTTCAAAAGAAATGGTAGAAAAAAATTATAGTAAGATTTTAGAAGTTATAAGAATAAAGTTACCAAATAATATTAGTTATGAACATAGAGAATTCTTAAGTGGCATAATGAAATTGGGAATTAAAAGAGAAAAGTTTGGAGATATATTAGTAACAGATACTGGTGCTGATATTATATCTTTATGTGAAGTATCTAAATATTTAAAAGAAGGGCTTCAAGATTTAACTAGATTTAGAAAATCACTTATTAGTATAGAAAATATAAATAATATTGAAATTATAGAAAATGAATATGAAGATTTTAATATAATTATTTCTTCAATGAGGCTTGATAATTTTGTATCTGAACTTACAAAATGTTCTAGGACTAAGGCAAATGAGATAATTGAAATGGGAAGAGTTTTTGTGAATTCAATTAATGAATTTAAATTTTCCAAAAAAATAGAATTAAATGATATAATAACAATTAGAGGAAAAGGAAAATTTATTTTTGAAGGAATAGAAAAAGAAACTAAAAGTGGAAAATTGCTAGTAAACATTAAGAAATATAAATAGGAGGTAAACATGATTAATATAAAAGATGAAATTATGCTTGCAACTGATGCTAGAACAAGGGCATATGCGCCACATTCAGGATATACTGTAGGTGCAACTTTAAGATGTAAAAATGGAAAAAGATATTATGGATGTAATATTGAAAATTCTGGAATTCAAAGTATTTGTGCAGAAAGAACAGCTTTTGTAAAAGCAATATCAGAAGGTGAAAGAGAATTTGATTGTATAGTAGTAATTGGAGGACCAAAAGATAAAGCACCAGAACAATGCTTACCTTGTGGATATTGTAGACAATTTATGAGTGAATTTGTAGATGAAAACTTTAAAATATATACAGTATATGATAAAAAAGTTGAAGAATATACAATGAAAGAATTATTACCATATGGATTCAAAATATGAACATAATAAAAAAGTCGAGAATTTTATTCTCGGCTTTTTATCTTTCTTCATCATCAACATTTCTATTATCTTGAGAAGATTTATCTGTTTTTTCAGGAATATCTGATTTTATTGAAGAAGGCATAATTCCAAATAAATTACCATCTTTATAATTTAATTCTACTGCTGAAAGATGTTTCATAAACTCAAGGTTTTTACTATATCCTTTTAATACATCTTTAACATCTTTTCCATTTTCAATATAATTACCAGGTGTAGAGAAAATGCTTCCTATATCGCCATATGACCCATCAATATCATACTCATGTTCAAATACCTTTTCCATATCATGTGAAGAAAACAAACTTGCAGTAGAAAAATTAGTAACTCTTTCTTCTTTTTTATTACCTTCGCTATCTGTATATGTTATTATAACAGCTTTATATTGGGCTTCTGGATCTTGATAATTATAATAATGTTCAACATTAATATCTTTTGCTTCTGGATGCGCTTCTAAAAATGAAGGTGTTAATTTTTCTTGAATAATATCATCAAATAAATCGTCTAATGTAGTGCCAACATCACGTAATTGATCTTCAGTTGGGATTGTACTTTGTTCTTGCAATTCTTTTAATGTTTTTTCAACATTTTGAATTGAAGCAATAGTTTTATTAGATAAATCTGATTTATATCCATTTTCACTTAAAGTATCTATATTTAGACTATTATAATCATGAGCTGTTTTTATCTGAGAAGTAATACCAGCAGCTGCTCCAATTGCTACCATAGCTGCAAGAGATAGTGCTAGTCCTCTTTGATTTTTAGCAAAAAATCTATAACCTGTTTCTTGAATTATATTAGGACGTTTTGAATATTCTAAAAGTTCTTCTTTTGTATCTATTTGATGAGCATCTTGTTTTGTTGTTTCCATTAATTTTTCCATAGTAGTAAAACCTGAAATATTGGCACCAAATTGCTCAGGAGCAAGCTCTAATGAAATAGGTAGCCCATCTAAATGAGAAGCATCTATACCTTTTATTGTTTTTATTGCATTATGGCTTTTTATATAATAATTATGACCAATATATGATGGTGAGTGTGCTGAAATTTCTTTATCAAAATTTCTTGTTTCTTTTGATGTTTTTCTCATATATTTAGAATAATTATCTAAAGCATCTTGGTAAGGTGGTCCATCTTCACAAAAAGCATCTGCAAGTATAGCAGCACCATCTTTAAATTGGCGAAGCTTTTTACATTGTTCAGCATATTCTTTAAATATTTGTGATTCAGTATGTTGAAATCTAGCACCTTGATAAGTTTCTGAAAATATGTAATTATTTTCTTTTTCTAAAAAACTTAAATCACCACTTGACGCTAAAGTTAAATATTTTGAATATCTTTTTTGAACATCTAAAGAAGTTGCTCTAGATCCTAATTTCTTAGCTAAAGCTTGATAACATTCACATAATGTTGCATAACAGTTTAATTGCTCTGAATATAAAGCTTTTGAGCAAAGCATTATCCTTTTATTTGTATTTAATTTCATATAAAAAACCTCCCATAATATAGTTCATTATATAATAGAATTATAAAATAAACTATAATGTTACAGAAAAGTAATAAAAAAATAAAGTTCATGTAAAACGAAAAGATTAGTTATAAAAGTAGGAATAAATCTTAGAAAATAATTGACAAAAAAATGATTTTAATAGATAATAATTATTATGATAACAGAAGAATTAAATTTTAAAAAATACGAAGGAGGAATATATAATGTATATATTCAATAGAGTAACAGTTGTTCCACAACTTCCAGCGAGAATAGCAAAACTTTCAGAAATTGCTAATAATTTATGGTGGTCTTGGAATTCAGAATTTTTAAGATTATTTAAACTAATAGACAACGATTTATGGGAATGTAGCGAAAAGAATCCAGTTAAATTTCTAAAAATGATTAGTCAAGAAAGAATTGAAGAAATTGTTAATGATCAAAAATTCTTAAAAGAATATGATAAAGTTGTTAACAATTATGACAGCTATTTAAATAGCTCAGATACTTGGTTCAATAAAAATTATCCAAATAATAAAAATGATTTAATTGCATATTTTTCTGCTGAATATGGTTTAGATGAAATATTACCAATATATTCAGGAGGACTTGGAATTCTATCAGGTGATCATTTAAAATCAGCAAGTGATTTAGGTTTACCTTTTGTTGCTGTTGGATTATTATATAAAAATGGATATTTTCATCAAAGAATTAATTCTCGTGGAGAACAATGTTCAGAATATCATAATATTGATTTATATAATTTACCTATAAGTACTGTAAAAGATAATATGGGAGATGATTTAATAATTGATATTCCAATGGATGGAAGAACATTATATTTAAAATTATGGCAAATAAATGTTGGTAGAATAAAACTTTATTTAATGGATTCTGATATAGAAAAAAATGATGAAGACTTTAGAGGAATTACACTTCGCTTATATGGTGGAGATAAAGAAATGAGAATTCGTCAAGAGATTGTTTTAGGTATGGCTGGAGTTAAATTATTAAAAACTTTAGGTTATGAACCTTCTGTATATCATATGAATGAAGGACATTCATCATTCTTAATATTAGAATTAATAAAAAATATAATGAAAGAAAAACAAATTTCTTTTGAAATGGCTAGAGAAATAGCTACAGTAAAAACCGTGTTTACTACACATACACCAGTTCCTGCAGGAAATGATATATTTGATTTATGGCTTGTTGAAAAATACTTTAATGGATTTTGGGATACACTTGGAATTTCTAAAGAAGAATTCTTGAAAATGGGTATGCCAGGAGAAGATTTAGAACCTGGATTTAACATGGGAATTCTTGCATTAAAAGTTGCAGGTAAGAAAAATGGTGTAAGTAAATTACATGGTGAAGTTTCAAGAGAATTATTTAGTGATGTATGGCCAAATATTGCAGAAGATGAGTCACCAATTACTTATGTAACAAATGGTATTCATACTTGTTCTTGGCTTGCACCAAATATAAAAGAATTATTTAATGAATATTTACCACCATATTGGCAAGATAAAATTGAACTTGATTCAACATGGGAGAAAATTGATACTATACCAGATGATAAATTATGGGCTGAGCATATTGCAAGAAAAGAAAAATTGATGGGTGTTTTAAAACAAAACATTACAGATAGATATGTTAATAGTGGAATTGGATATGATCAAATAGCAGAGGTTGTTAATAAATTAAATCCAAGAGCTTTAACTATAGGATTTGCAAGAAGATTTGCAACATATAAAAGAGCAACATTAATATTTAAAGATATAGCAAGACTTACACAAATATTAAATGATGAAAAAAGACCAGTTCAATTAGTATTTGCTGGAAAAGCGCATCCTGCTGATAAAGAAGGTCAAGATTTAATTAAATATATACATGAAATTTCTTTAATGCCACAATTTAAAGGAAAAATATTCTTAGTTGAAAACTATAATATTGGAGTATCAAGATATTTAATAAGTGGTGTTGATGTGTGGTTAAATAATCCTAGAAGACCAATGGAAGCTTCTGGTACATCAGGAGAAAAAGCATCAGTAAATGGTGTTGTAAACTTTAGTGTATTAGATGGATGGTGGTGTGAAGGATATGATGGAACAAATGGATGGACAATTGGAACTAATGCACAGTATGATTCATATGAAGAACAAGATAAAGCTGATAGTAACAGTTTGTATCACACATTAGAAAATAAAATTATTCCAGCATACTATAATCAAGATGAAAATGGAGTTTCTAAAGAATGGTTAACGTACATGAAGAACTCAATAAGAACAACAGGTGGAAAATATAGTACAGCAAGAATGGTTACAGACTATGTAAATGATCTTTATATGCCACTTTGTAATTTGAAAAAAGCTTACTTTGATGATTTAGAAAGAGTTGGTAGATTTACAAAATGGAAACAAAATGTAAAAGAAAATTGGGATAAAATAGAAATAAAACAAGATAGAAATGTTGATAATGCTAAATTAGTAGCAGGAACACAAATAACTGTTAATTGTGAAGTTTATCTTCCAAATATAGATGAAGCTAATACAGATATTCAAGTATATTTTGGACAATTTTTAGATAATGGAAGCGTTAGAAATGTTTATACATGTACAATGAATAAAATTTCTGAAAATCTGGAAGAACATAGATATAGTTATGAAGCTGTAATAGATTTAAAAACTGGTGGTAACTTTGGATATACATTTAGAGTTATGCCAAAACATGAAATGTTAATGGATTCAGAAAACTTAAATTTAGTTAAATGGATAACAAAATAAAAAGCAAAGAGAATGCATAAAAATGCATTCTCTTAAATTTTTTGAAAAAAATTTTAAAAAAGTATTTACAAAGTAAAAATATGATGTTATAATTCCAAACAAGTTAAATATTTTAACTGTATTTAATAATCTAAAAAAATAAATACCGTTCTGGTATTTAGAGATTTCCAAAAAATAAAATTAAATATTAAAATTAAACTTTTTTTGTTGCGCCCCCAAGCACGGAAAAATAAAAAAATTCAAGTGATAGTTTGTTTTTTATGCCCCTAAATAAAAACATAAAGATATATTCTCTTTTTTTATGCAGTTTTAATATTTAACTTAAATTTTATAAAAAAGGAGGTTTAATGAAAATTAATAAAAGAGTAATAGGAGTATTAATTTGTATATCATTAATTCTAACTATGTTTTTAGCTGGCTATACATTTGCTAGGTATTATAAATCTATAAACATAGGTTCTGTTCAAAAGAGTATTGCTAGATGGAATTTCAATTCTAAAAATGCAGGTGCAAATGTAAATTTATCAACAGAAAAGATTGCTCCTGGCTCTAGTGGTCAATTTGAAATTGAAGTAGATGCTACTGATTCTGAGGTTCCAGTTGAATATCAAATTATTGTAGAAAATGAAATGAATATTCCAAGAAATATGAAATTTTATGCAGAAACAAAAGATGAAAAAGGAAATAGTATAAAAACAGAAGAAAAAAATTCATTTTCTCAAATAGCAGTTGAAAATTTAAATGGAATAATTCCTGTTGAAGCTAATAATCAAAAAAGAATAGTAGTAGTTCATTGGAATTGGCCTTTTAATGAAACAGATGAGACATTGATAGATAGCGAAGATGGAACTTTAAATCTGAACAATAAAAGTTCATCTTTAGAATGTGGCTTTAATATCCAAATAATTGGAAAACAAGCCAATGTATAAGCAAAATTACCTTTCTATACAAGTACAAAAGATGGTTATTGCCAATAAAATCTTATAAAACTTTATATATTAAAAGCAGGGGGATTTATGAAACCCTCTGCTAAGAATAAATTGAGATATGTTTTTAGCAGAAGGTTTTACCCTCTAAAGGAGGAAAATGAAAATAAAAATTTTAATAAGTATAATATTAATTATTTTTATAGTAACTATAGGTTTTAATATATTTTACTCAAAAATAATTTTAAAAGAAGATTTGATAAAAATATTTGGAAAATCATTTTTTATAGTTACATCAGGAAGCATGGAACCAGAAATAAGGAGTGGTGAACTAATAGTAATTACTGAAGATAAGAATTATAAAAAGAATGATATAGTTACATATAAAGATTTAGACAATTCGTTTGTAACACATAGAATTGTAGGCGAGACAGAAAAGGGGTTTATTTTAAAAGGTGATGCAAATAATATAAATGATGAAGAAGTTTTAAAATCTAGTATAAAAGGTAAAGTTATTTATCATTCAAAATTAATTGGCTTTTTCATAATATTTATTTTAAAACCGTTAGTTGTAATTTATATAGTGTTATTTATTGTGATAAATATATATTTTTATTTTATAAGTAAGGATGTGAAAGAATGAAAAATTATAAAAAAGAGTTAATTGTAAAACTTTTAATATTAGTATTTTTAGTTTTACTTATTTTTACAACAAGTTTTAGAAGTGGAGAAAAATTTTATATTCTAAAAAATACATATTTTGGAGAGTCACAAACCAAAATAAAAAGTGGACTTGCTAAGTGGAGATTTGAAGCAAGAATAAAATATTAAAAGTATGTTGACAATGAAAAAAAATGCTGTTATACTACTTGCGTTGTAAATGTTGTTAGCACTACTTTTTAGTTAGTGCGTGTGTAAAGAAAGGAGAATATATATGCCTGGATACTACATTCATTATGCAGCATGTCGACCTGAAGCTCGGGAGAATTTAACTTTTCTACGTGGTGTAGAAGCACCAGATATTTTGAAAAAACATTACAAAATGTATGGAGAAGATGGTGCACTTGAAAAGTATAATTCTATGAAAACACCTGAAATGCCAGAGTACGATGTTCTTGTAACTCGGATTGGACAGAAAGAGAAAATTGGTAGTCTTGAAGGCTTGCATTATGGTGCAAGCAGTCAGCCAGGAGTATGGGAATTTTGGAAAGATTTGTCTAAAGAAGATAGGACAAATGCTTTTTACAAAGGATACTTTTGGCATTTACTTACAGATTTGCTGGTATACAGTTTGCTCGATATTGATGAAAAATTCAAAGCTGTTATCGAGCAAAATAATGGAACTGTGGATATTGATGAGCTGAGAAAGACTGAAACTCAGAAACTGCACGATGACTGGGATAGATTGAATGCACGTGTGCGTGATGCTTATCCTAATGTTGTTCTTTCGCCTGAAGTTGTTGAACTCGGAGTTGTAAAGTTTATTGAAGGTGGAAAATTTGTATATGTGGAACCGCAGAAGGTTTTTAAAGCGATTACTGCACTTCGAAAGTTTAATCCGCTTACCACAGACTTCAGGAATGTTGCTGGTGTTATTGCTCCACTGCTTCGGAAAGAGTAATAGTATTAGAGCATAAATAAATATATTGAACTTTTCCCCAGAAGCCATGTATGGTTTCTGGGGATTTCTTTACGTTTATAATTGTTTACTAGACTTTTTTTTCTTTATTTGATATAATAACAAACAAAGAAATTTTGTAGGAGATAATTATGCTATTTGATACACATAAAATGAAAGTATATGCTTTTGTTGGACCTTCTGGAACAGGAAAAAGTTATAGAGCTCAAATGGTTGCCAATGAAAGAGGAATCAATTATATAATAGATGATGGACTTTTAATTAGTGGAAATGAAGTATTAGCTGGAATTTCTGCCAAAAAGGCTCCAACTAAAATTGAAACTGTAAGAAATGCATTATTTCAAAATGAAGATAGAAAAAAGGAAATACAAACAGTAATAAAAAAGAAGAAGCCTGAAAGTATCTTAATACTTGGAACTTCAGATGAAATGGTAAGTAGAATAGCAAGTAATCTTGGATTTCCACCAGTTTCTGAAACTATATATATAACAGATGTTGCAACTGAAGAAGAAATGGCAACTGCTAGAAATGTGAGAGTTACTCAAGGAAAACATGTTATACCAGTTCCAACATTTGCAATAAAAAAAGATTTTTCAGGTTATTTATTAGATCCACTTCAAATATTTAAATCAACTGGAAAAGGGAATGTGCCATATGTTTCTGAAAAATCAATTATAAGACCTACATTTAGTTATATGGGAAATTTTAAAATTTCAGATACAGTATTTAAACAAATTATAGATTGTGTTGCAGACAAAACTAAAGGCGTAAATAAAATATATAGAACTATAGTAAAAAAACACGAAGGTTTTAATGATGGAATTTATATTTATATAGAAGTTATAATAGAATTTGGATATAATATTAATGAAACAATGCTTTTATTAAAGAAGAAAATAATAAGAGAGATTGAAAATTTAACAGCTATGAATGTGCTTAGTATGGAAATTATTGTAAAAGGTGTAAATTATAATAAAGATAATAAAAACTCTAAATAGTTTTAAATAAAAGGAGAAATAAAAATGTCATTTATAGTAGCAATAGATGGACCAGCTGGAAGTGGGAAAGGCACAATAACAAAATTAGCAGGAAAAAAACTAGATTTAATAAATATAGATACAGGTGCAATGTATAGATGTGCAAGTCTTTACATGATAAGAAATAATATTAAATTAGATGAAACCGAAAAAATTGCAGAAATGCTAAAAAACATAAAAATTGAGCAAAATAAAATTGATGATGTAGATAAATTTTTTCTTAATGGAGAAGATGTTTCAGGGTTAATAAGAGAAAAAGAAGTAAATGAAATTGTTTCTCAAGTTTCACATATAGTTATAGTAAGAGAGCGTATGGTAGAACTTCAAAGAGAGATGGGAAAAAATTCTAATATAATAATGGAAGGAAGAGATATTGGTACAAATGTATTTCCAAATGCAGATGTAAAAATATATTTAGATGCTAGTGCAGAAGAAAGAGCAAATCGTAGAATGAAACAAAATGAAGAAAAAGGCATTAAAATCAGTTATGAAGAAATTTTAGAAAATATAAAATTTAGAGATAATAATGATAAAACAAGCCCAGTAGCTCCATTAAAACAAGCAGACGATGCTGTATATGTAGATTCTACTAATATGACTATTGAAGAAGTAGTAGATAAAATTGTGGAAATAGTAAAATCAAAAGGAAAAGGAGAATAATGAAAGAGTTTTTAAAAAAGATAGGAAGAGTATTTGTAAGAGGTTGCATATATACATATTGCAAAATCGTATATAGAGTAAAAATAATGGGAAAAGAAAATGTACCATTAGAAGGTTCAGTAATATTTTGTGGAAATCATAGAACTTATTTAGATCCACCATTAATTGTTGCAACTGCAGGAAGACATATGAGATTTATGGCAAAGGAAGAATTGAAGAAAAATCCATTATTTGCATTATTAGGAGTTCTTTTTGAAGGGATTTATGTAAAAAGAGATTCAAAAGATATATCATCTTTAAAAACAGCATTAAAAACTTTAAAAAATGGAGGATGCATTGGTCTTTTCCCTGAAGGAACAAGAAATGGATTTGAAAAAAATGAAGGAGCTATAAAAAATGGTGCTTCATATATGGCATTAAAAACAGGAGCTCAAATAGTTCCAATAGGAATTGTAGGACCTGCAAAGCCATTTACAAAAAATGCAATTATATATGGAAAACCATTAGATTTATCAGAATTTGCAAATAAAAAAGTTGAAAAAGAAGATGAAGATAAAGTAAGTAATTTATTAAAAGAACAAATATTACTTTTATCAAGTAAAGAAATATAACAAGAAAGGCTCTGGTTTTAATGTATGTTCCATAATCCAGAGCATAGTCATTGCCAATAGACATTGAGATTGTTAAGTATTCATTTTCTTCATCATAATGACAAAGATCCTGACAAACAGATGGAATGTCTTTATTTGAATTGATCTGTTTTTTATGCCAGTTTGGATCGTTAATTGGTAAAGGGCAATTTTTATTAGGTTGTTTCACAAATGCGATTTGTCTTCTTCTGAAAAGCTCTACAAAAGAAAGATATTCACCTTTTTTGAAAGGAAATTTTACTTCAAGCTTGCCAGAATCTGCCTGAAATTTGCCAGTGACTCCTAATTCATAGTTACAAAATTGTGTACATTTTCCATAAAAGAAAACTGTTTCTGTGACAATCGGAAAAGATGGTTTTGTGATATCTTTTTCGATTGCTTTGTTGTTAGTTACTTTGTTCTGCATTGTTTTCATAGTTTATCCTCTCATATTCATTCTTTGACAAGTAAAGAACATTAACGAGTTACACAGCTAGTATAGTATAGGGAAATTATGTCAATAATATTGTATAGTATATAAATATATGCTATAATAGCAAAGTAACTGTGAGATATTCTCACTAAAACAACATTTATAGTATGACAGGAGGAACTTTTATGAGAGAGAACTACACAAGTAACTACAGTTCACACAAGGCTTATTCAGAACGTGAACAAATGTCGGCACGGGCATACAATCTGAGTATTGGATTTGTTTTGCTGTGGGGATTCATCATCAATGCGGTGATGTGTGCCTGTACTAGCGAATTTTTTACTGGCTTGTATGAATCGAGCCCGATTATTTTCATTATTGCATATTTCGTGGTGGCAATTGCTGGAATTGTCATCTGTCATATGAAAAATGGAATCGGGCTCACACTTTTGGGGTATCACCTCATTGTATTTGCAGTAGGAACTTTGCTTGCCATCAGCGTACCACAGTTTAGTAACGTGTCAATTCTGAATGCATGTGTAATCACGGTAATTGTGACTTTGCTTATGATTGGTTTTTCTACCGTCAAACCTGATGTGTTTTTGTCTATGGGCAAAACGCTGTTTATTTGTTTGACAGCTGCAATTATCATTGAATGTATCATGTTGCTGTTTGGTATTCACATTCCGACACTTTGGGATTTTGCCATTGTGATTCTGTTTTGTGGGTATGTTGGCTATGATTGGGCACTTGCTCAGAAGAAAAGGAAAACTTTTGAGAATGCTGTGGATAGCTGTGCTGGATTGTACTTGGATATGATTAACATATTCGTAAGATTGCTTGGAAGAGGAGGAAGTAGTAAATCATCCAAATAATCGTAGTCTCTGCGCTCCGCCATCGAATGATGGTGGGGCGTTTTTAGTTAATAAAAATAAATTCGTACAATCATTGACAAAATACAACTATAGATATATAATATTATGGTTATAAAAGAAAATGTTATGTAAATCTTTGAATAAGAGGGGTAAATAAAAATGAATAACCAAAAAATTAGAAATGTAGCAATAATTGCACACGTTGATCATGGAAAAACAACTTTAGTAGATGCTATGCTTAGACAAAGCGGTATTTTTAGAGCAAATGAACAAGTTGCAGAAAGAGTTATGGACTCTAATGATTTAGAAAAAGAAAGAGGAATTACAATTCTTTCAAAAAATACAGCAGTTCATTATAAAGATATTAAAATTAATATAGTAGATACACCAGGACACGCAGATTTTGGTGGAGAAGTAGAACGTGTTTTAAAAATGGTTGATGGTGTTGTTTTATTAGTAGATGCTTTTGAAGGTGCAATGCCTCAAACAAGAGAGGTTTTGAAAAAATCCTTAGCATTAAAATTAAAACCAATAGTTGTTATAAATAAGATTGATAGACCAGGAGCACAACCACTAAAAGTTGTTGATAGTGTTTTAGATTTATTTATTGAACTTGGAGCTGATGATGATCAATTAGAATTTCCAGTTGTATATGCTTCAGGAAAACAAGGTACAGCTACTTTAGATTTAGATAAACCAGGTGAAAACTTAGAATGTTTATTTGAAACAATAATAAATGAAATTGAAGCACCTGCATGTGATATGGATGGCACTATGCAAATGCTAGTTTCTAATATAGATTATGATGATTATATTGGTAGAATTTCTATTGGTAGAGTAGAAAGAGGAGCAATAGATTTAAACATGCCAGTTGCAATCTGTAAATCAGAAGATAAAGTTTTAAATGCAAGAGTTGCAAAACTTTATGTATATGATGGATTAAAAAGAATTGAAGTTGAACATGCAGATGCAGGAGATATAGTTGCATTATCTGGTGTTGCAGACATAAACATTGGAGATACAATTTGTGATTATGAACATCCTGAGAAAATACCATTTGTAGATATAGATGAACCAACAGTTTCTATGACATTTAGTGTTAATAATGGACCATTTGCAGGAAAAGAAGGTCAGTTTGTTACATCAAGACATATTAGAGATAGATTATTTAAAGAATTAGATAGAAATGTTAGTTTAAGAGTTAAAGAAGCAGATACACCAGATTCATTTGAAGTTTCAGGTAGAGGAGAACTTCATCTATCAGTTCTTATTGAAACAATGAGAAGAGAAGGATTTGAGCTTTTAGTTTCAAGACCAAAAGTTATCTTTAAAGAAATAGATGGTGTAAAATGTGAACCAATGGAAAGACTTGTTGTTAATGTTCCTGATGATTGTGTTGGAAATGTTATAGAAAAATTAGGTAGAAGAAAAGCTGAAATGCTTAATATGGAACCAGCAGAAGATGGACATACAAAAATAGAATTTAAAATACCAGCAAGAGGAATTATTGGATATAGAACAGAATTCTTAACAGATACAAAAGGTGAAGGAACAATGAATCACATATTTGATTGTTATGAGCCATATAAAGGGGATGTTCAAGCAAGAGTTAGAGGAACAATAGTTGCTTTTGAAAATGGAAAATCAATTACTTATGGTTTATATAATGCTCAAGATAAAGGTGATTTATTTATAGGACCTGGTGTTGAAGTTTATGAAGGTATGATTGTTGGATTAAACTCAAGAAGTGAAGATTTAGCAATTAATGTATGTAAAGAAAAACATTTAACAAATACTAGAGCTTCAGGTTCTGATGAAGCACTTCGTTTAGTTCCACCAATTCAAATGAGTTTAGAAAAAGCTATTGAATTTATTCAAGATGATGAATTAGTAGAAATAACACCAAAAAGCATTAGATTAAGAAAGAAAATTTTAAACAATAAAGATAGAGAAAGAGCAGCAAGACAAAATGCTAATCAATAAGATAAAATGAGAGAACCGCATCCTTTTTAGGATGCGGTTTTTTGACGTTTGAATGACTTTAGAGAATCATTCTGGTTTGTATGCAACAATTTCACGAATAGACAATCCACTCATTTTACACTTTCCCAAAGATCTTTTGGTATATGCAACAAATGGTTTATCCAGTACCAGATTTTTAAAAGATAGATATTCGCCAAGCTGGACGAAATGATATTCATTCTGATGATTCCGAAAGAAATCGATATCTCTTAAAACATTTAAGTCTGTGGGCGTTGCCAGGCAAAAGAATTCATAATTTGCTTCTCTTGAGATGAGTGCCTGGTCAATTGGATCGATGCATTGACCCAATGCATTTTGGATTACTGAAAATACTAAGGTGTTATTCTGCATACAAGTCTCCTCCATAAAATATTATTTTGATTGAAACTTATAAGAGTATAACACGAATTTACATAAAAGGCAAATTTATTGTAAATAATTGAAAAAATTTTTCTTTTATGATATAAATTTGCTTGAAATAAAATATAAAAGAGGGAATAAAATGTTTAATCAAGATCAATTTGAAATAGTAAAGGAAAGAGCTTTAAAAAATCATATTCCAATAATAATGGATGATACATTAGAAAAAATAAAAGAGATTTTAAAAGAAGAAAAGCCAAAAAGAATTTTAGAAATAGGAACAGCAGTTGGATATTCTGCATCTTGTTTTGCAAAATATGCAGAAAATGCTGTAATAGATACAATTGAGTTAGATGAAGAAAGAGCAAAAGAAGCGATTGTAAATGTAGAGAAAATAGGAGTAAATGATAGAATAAATATCATGATAGGAAATGCAGTTGAAATACTCCCAACTTTAAATCATGAATATGATATTGTTTTTATTGATGCAGCCAAAAGTAAATATTCTATATTTTTAGAAGAAGGAATTAGACTTATCAAAAATGGTGGTTTAATTTTAGCAGATAATGTTTTATATAAAGGATATGTTATGAGTGACTATAATAAGCATAAACAAAGAACTGCTGTAAGGCATTTAAGAGAATACATTAAAGAAATAACAGAAAATCCAAATTTAAAAACAGAAATATTAGAAATTGGTGATGGACTTTCAATTACAAGGGTTAGTAAATAAATTGACTAAATAATAATAATAATATAAAATGTTTTAAATATAATATATTAAACTAAAATCGTTTAAGAAAGGTGTTTTTTATGATTATTGATGGTGAAGAAAAATATGTAATGACTGTTATTATGGCTGCTGGAAAAGGTACTAGAATGAAGTCTGAAAAATCTAAATTAGTTCATAAAATATATGATAAAGAATTAGTAAAAAGAGTAGCAGAGCTTGCAAGTAAAGTTGGCTCTGATGAAATTGTTACTGTTGTAGGACATTTAAGAGAAGAGGTTGAGGAAGTTTTAGGTGATTCAGTAAAATATGCATATCAAGATGAATTATTAGGAACTGGTCATGCTGTAATGCAAGCAACTAAATACTTAGAAGGAAAAAAAGGAAAAGTAGTTATTCTTTATGGTGATGTACCTATTATAAGAAAAGAAACTTTAGAAAATTTAATTATAAAAAGTTTTAAAAATAAAGAATATGCAACACTTTTAACAGCAATATATGATAATCCAACAGGTTATGGAAGAATTATTCGTGATGAAGGTGGAAACATAAAAGCAATTGTAGAAGAAAAAGATGCAAATATGTATGAAAAAGAAATTAAAGAAATAAATTCTGGTATTTATTGTTTTGATATAGAAGAACTATTATCAGCATTAAAAGATATAAAACCTAATAATGCACAAGGAGAATATTATTTAACAGATGTTATAAAAATAATGAATGATAAAGGTTTGAAAACTGGTGCTGTTATTGTTGAAGATAATACAGAGATTTTAGGTGTTAATGATAGAGCTCAATTAGAACTTTTAACTAGAGTTTTAAGAATGAGAATAAATGCTGAACATATGAGAAGAGGTGTTACAATAGAAGATGCAAGTTCAACATATATTCATGATAATGTTATAATTGGTGTAGATACTGTAATTCACCCCAATACTACAATTAAAAATGGAGTTATAATAGGAAGTAATTGTGAAATAGGTCCAAATGCTTATATAAGAGAAGGCTGTTTAATTGGAAATGATGTTAAAATAGGGAATTGTGTTGAACTTAAAAAAGTAAAAATTGGAAATAGAACAAAAGTACCTCACTTCATATATTTAGGTGATACAGAAATCGGAGAAGATTGTAATGTTGGATGTGGTACAATTACATGTAATTATGATGGTGTAAATAAAAATAAAACAATAATTGGAGATAGAGCATTTATTGGTTCAAATGTAAATTTAGTTGCACCAGTTACACTTGGAGATGATGTATTAATTGCTGCTGGTTCTACAATTACAGAAGATGTACCATCAAATAATATGGGAATTGCAAGAGAAAGACAAACTAATAAACCATATAAAAAGAAATAATTATTTATACAAATGAAGGAGTATAAAATGGGAAACAAAAAGAACAAAAAAGAAATAGAACAAATGCAAATAAAACATGAGACATTAACAGAAAAAGAAAAAGGAAAAATTTTTATATTAGTATTAATCTCGATACTTTTAGCAGGTATTACAGAATTTATTTTTGTAAGTTCAGGAAATGCATTTTCAATTCCAAGAAGCATAACACTTTGTGGAATATATATATTTATAGGTTTACATTTTGTAATAGGATTTAAAAAATTATATACAATAATAGTAGAAAATAGATTTAAGATATCATTTGTCATGATAGTTTTATCTACATTTATTGGATATTTACGAAGTAATATTGGAATTCAAGAATGGCTATTAAATACCAGTACAACCTTATCTTTATGGTGGAATTTGAAATTTTATGGACTTTTGCTTGTGACATATGAATTATTTAAGGTAATTACAGATGAAAGTCAGGGAATGTCAATAATAGGAACCATTGTAGTAGTATTTTCTGGTGCAGTTCAATGGAATTTTAATAAAATAGATTCATTAATATGGGGAGAATTAATTGTTGTTCTTTTAAATAAATTATTAAATCAAGAAAATAGTAAAAATAAAATCTGGTATGTTATAGGAATGATGATAAGTATTGTGGCATATGCATTTACATTTACTGGATATGCTATATCATTTGGATATGTATTTATTGCATTAATTATTTGGATATTAATAAAAAATAGAAAAGCTTTAAAAAATAATGGAGGATTACTTGTTGGAGCAACAGTAATTTCAATTGTTTGTGCAGTTATTTTAAGAATGAAAATTCCATTTAATTATAATGATGTAATAGAAAATGAAACAAGAGGATTATCTATTTTATATTCATATTTATATAATATACTTTTACCATTTAATAATTTGGGAGAAGAAACAGCATTGTTTGGAAGTTTTTTATCAGCATTTCCAGTACCAATGTTAATTGCATTATATTATATGTATAAAAATGATGATCATATAGAATTTTTATTACCTATTATAATTGTTTCTGTTTTAGAAACAGTATTTTGTATGTCAGGATTACCTGATACAATAAATAAAATTACATTATTTTCAAATGTATCACTTTCAAGAGGCGTTGCAGGAGTATCACTTGCAAGTGTATATATAATGTTTTATATGATAAAACATATTGATAAAAAGTTATTTTCAGTAACATCAGCAATGAGAATTGTTGTTTTATTAATGCTTGTAATTGGATTTATAGGATATCCTCAAGCCTTTAGAACAGTAAACTATATGATGTTATTTATGATTGAAGCATGTTTAATATCATTTTTATTCTTGATATTTCATGATGAAAATTATAAAAAAACATTACTATTTTTCTTATGTATAATTGCATTAATTGGTGGAATTACTGTTAATCCAATAATTTTAATATAAGTAAAATGAAATGTTTAAATATAAAAAATAGCAATGTGAACATTTTGTGTAAAGTGTGAAAACCTTGTAAAAACCTTTGACAACAAGGTTTTCTGTGTTATAATAAACATGTCTTAAAAATAAGGTAAATATTAGTTATATAAATTTTTTGTAGAGGAAGGGAAAAAATGAAAAAAGTTTTATTAATCGGAGCAGATGGAATGCTTGGAGGAGAATTAAGAGAAAGATTAGAAAAAAAATATGAAGTAGTAGGAACAACTTTACAAACATTAGATATTACAGATAGAGATGCAGTACTTGCAAAAGCAAAAGAAGTAAGTCCTTATTATATTATAAACTGTGCAGCATATACAAATGTTGATGGTTGTGAAGTAAATTATGATTTAGCAAATAGTGTAAATGGACTAGCAGTTGCCAATATTGCAGAAGCTGCTAAGGAAAATGATAGTACATTTATTCATATTAGTACAGATTATGTATTTGATGGAAAATTAGATGTAGAAAAAATATATACAGAAGATATGATTCCTGGACCTATAAGTGCATATGGAAAAACCAAATTAATTGGAGAAGAAAATGCAGCAAAAGCTGAGAAATATTATATTTTAAGAACAGCTTGGCTTTATGGCTTAGGAGGAAAGAACTTTGTAAAAACAATGTTAAAACTTTCAGAAACACATGACGAATTAAAAGTTGTATGTGATCAACACGGGAGCCCAACTTCTACAACAACATTATGTGAAATAATAGAACAAATAATGGAAAAAGAACCAGCTTATGGAGTATATCATTCAACAAATGAAGGATTTACAACATGGTATGATTTTACTGTAAAAATAATGGAATTAGCAGGAAGAAAAACAAAAGTACATCCTGTAACTTCTGAAGAATATAAAGAAATGAATCCAGCTTCATCAGATAGACCAAAAAATAGTATGTTATCAAAAGAAAAATTAAAAAGCGTTAACATCATACCAAGTAAATGGGAAGATGCATTAGCAAATTATTTAAAAGAAGAATTAAAATAGGAGGAATAAAATAATGAAAGGTATTATATTAGCAGGTGGTAGTGCCACAAGACTATATCCGATAACATTAGCAGTTTCAAAACAAATGTTACCAGTATATGATAAACCAATGATTTATTATCCATTATCTACATTAATGATGGCTGGAATTAGAGAAGTTTTAATAATTTCTACTCCAGTTCACTTACCAGCATTTAAAAATTTATTAGGCGATGGTTCAAGATTTGGAATGAAGTTAGAATACAAAGTACAAGAAAAACCAGTAGGTTTAGCTGATGCTTTTATACTTGGAGAAGATTTTATTGGAAATGATAATGTGTCTTTAATTTTAGGAGACAACATGATTTATGGTTCAAGAGTAGAGAGAGTTTTAAAAGCTGCAAGTAATTTAAAAGAAGGTGGAATTATTTTTGGTTACCAAGTTGCAGATCCAACATCTTACGGTGTTGTTGAAATTGATAAAACAGGAAAAGCTTTATCAATAGAAGAAAAACCTGAAAATCCAAAATCACACTTTGCTGTTCCTGGAATTTATTTTTATGATAATGAAGTTGTTAAAATTGCAAAATCTATTAAACCATCTGAAAGAGGAGAATTAGAAATTACAGATGTTAATAGAGTATATATGGAAAATGGAAAATTACAAGTTATTCCTCTTGGAAATGGATATGCTTGGTTTGATACAGGGTCTGCAGACAGATTATCAGATGCTTCAGACTATGTAAAAGCAATAGAATTAAGACAAGGTACACAAATTGCTTGTTTAGAAGAAATTGCATATAGAAATGAATGGATTTCAAAAGAAGATTTATTAGTTGAAGCAGAAAAATATAAGAAAACAGAATATGGAAAATATTTAAAAAGAATTGCAGAGCAAGATTATAAACAATATAGAGAAATATATGAAAGCGATTTATTTAATGCAAATTAATGTATGTCCAAATGAAATATTAAAATTCAAGCTGTAAAATTTTTTACAGCTTAAATTTTAGGTATAGTATTGAAAAAAGTAATTTTTTTTGATATAAAAATATAGTAAATAATTTTTGAAAGGAAGAATAAAAATGGGAAAATTTAAAAGAATAGATACTTCAATTGATGGTGTTTATGTAATTGAACCAACAGTTTTTGGAGATAACAGAGGTTACTTTATGGAAACATATAGTAAACCAGATTTTGCTGAAATTGGAATTACAAATGAATTTGTACAAGATAACCAATCAAAATCAAAAAAAGGAGTTTTAAGAGGGCTACATTTCCAAAAAGAAAATACTCAAGCCAAACTTGTTAGATGTATAAAAGGTGAAGTATTTGACGTTGCAGTTGATTTAAGACCAGGAAGTAAAACATATGGTAAATGGGAAGGCGTTATTCTTTCTGAAGAAAATAAAAAAATGTTTATGATACCAAGAGGATTTGCACATGGATTTTTAGTATTATCAGATGAAGCAGAATTTAGTTATAAATGTGATGATGTATATAATCATAGTGCAGAAGGTGGATTAAAATGGAATGATCCAGAAATTGGAATTGTATGGCCAGAAGTTCCAGGAATGAAACCTGAAGATTATTTAACTTCTGAAAAAGATGGACTTTGGCCAACTTTAGAAGAATTAAAGAAAACAGATTTATTTAAGAATTTAAAATAAGGAGAATAAATATGAAAAATATTTTAGTAACAGGCGCTGCAGGATTTATAGGAGCTAACTTTGCAGAATTAATGGTAAAAAAATACGAAGGAAAATACAATATAATTGTATTTGATAAATTAACATATGCAGGAAATATTCATAACTTAGATGCAATAAAAGATAAAATAACATTTGTACAAGGTGATATATGTGACTTCGATTTTGTAATGGAAACATACAAAAAATATGATATAGACGCGGTTGTTCACTTTGCAGCAGAATCTCATGTTGATAATAGTATTAAAAATCCATTTATATTTACACATACAAATGTAATTGGAACACATACATTATTAGAAGTTGCTAAACAATTCTGGGGAGAAGGTAGTACAAATAAATTTGTACATGTTTCAACAGATGAAGTATATGGAACACTTGGAGAAACAGGATATTTTACAGAAACTTCTCCAATTCAACCAAATAGCCCATACTCAGCATCAAAAGCATCTTCAGATTTAATAGCGTTTGCATATGCAGAAACATTTAAAATGAATGTAAGTGTAACAAACTGCTCAAATAACTATGGACCATATCAACATCATGAAAAATTAATACCACACATGATTTCTTTAGCTCTTCAAGATAAACCATTACCAGTTTATGGAGAAGGATTAAATATTAGAGATTGGCTATTTGTTGAAGATCACTGTGAAGCAATTGATATAATTTTACATCAAGGTAAAAAAGGTGAAAGATATAATATTGGTGGGCACAATGAAAAGAGAAATATTGAAATTGTAAAATTAATATTAGAAAGACTTGGAAAACCAGAAACTTTAATTTCACATGTTGAAGATAGAAAAGGACATGATTACAGATATGCAATTGATCCTACAAAATTAAAAAATGAATTTGGATGGGAACCAAAAACAATGTTTAAAGATGGAATTGTTAAAACAATAGATTGGTATATTGCACATCCAGAATATTTAATGAAATAATATAAAAACTCTCTTTGAAAAAAGAGAGTTTTTTATTGAAAAATACTACTTTTAATGATAGAATCAAGAAAGATTTTGAGAGAAAATGGTGACTTATGGAGAAAATAAAAAAATTAAGTAAATATAGAAGTTTTATATTAATTATATTAGATATTTTGTGTATTGCTTTTGCGTATTATTTGGGAGTTGTGCTTATTACTGATTCTGTATTTAAATTAGAAGCGTATTATGTAAGAAGACTTACTCAAACAATAATTGTTTCAGTAATAGTGTACCAAATTGTTTTTCATTTAGCTGGAAGATATAAGGCAATCATAAGATATGAAGATGGAAAAGATTATTTTATATACTTTATGCTTTGTATGGTATCATCTATAATAATAGCTATTGTAAGAAAAATTTTTCATATATTCATGCTAGAGAGAACTAAATTAATTATTCTAGCTGGTATATTTATTTCTCTTATGATGATAGCATATAGGTTAGTAATAAGGTACATATTAGTTAATGATATTGTAAATAGAGGAATAAATGTAAATAAGACAAATCAAAAAAATTTACTTATAATAGGTGCTGGAAATGCTGCTCATGAAATAATAAAAACTATTCACACAAAAATGACTGAAAATTATAATATTATCGGAATTATTGATGATAATCAAAAAAGACTAAATTATACAGTATCAGGTGTTAAAATAATTGGAAATAGAAATGACATTATAAAAATTTGCAAGGAAAAAAATATTGATTTAATTTTCTTTTCAATTGCTAATATAGATAGTCAAAATAAAAAAGAAATATTAAATATTTGCCAAGCAACAAATGCTAAAGTAAGAATTCTTCCAGGAATGAAAGAAATAATTAGAAATAAGAAAATATTTGATAATTTAAGAGATGTTGAAATTGAAGATATTTTAGGAAGAGATCCTGTAAAATTAGATAATGAAAATATTGAAAATTTAATAAAAGATAAAGTAATTTTAGTTACTGGTGCAGGAGGTTCTATTGGTTCAGAATTATGTCGTCAAATAACAAAATATAAACCACAAAAACTTGTAATGTTAGATATTTATGAAAATAATTTATATGACATTGAACAAGAGTTAAAATATAAATTTCCTAAAATAGAAATTGATGCAATAATTGCCAGTGTTCGTGATAAAAAAAGATTAAGACAAATTTTTGAAAAATATAAACCATATTTAGTATTTCATGCGGCTGCACATAAACATGTACCACTAATGGAAAATAGTCCATTAGAAGCTATAAAAAATAATATATTTGGTACTTATAATGTTACAAATGCTTGTGATGAATTTGGAGTAAAAAGATTTATTTTAATTTCAACAGATAAAGCAGTAAATCCAACAAACATAATGGGAGCTACAAAAAGAATGTGTGAAATGATAGTACAAGCAAAAAATAAAGTTAGTAAAACAGAATTTGCAGCAGTTCGTTTTGGAAATGTTTTAGGAAGTAATGGGTCTGTTGTTCCTTTATTTAAAAAACAAATTACAGAAGGTGGACCTGTAACAGTAACTCATAAAGATATAACAAGATTTTTTATGACAATACCAGAAGCAGTTGAACTTGTATTGCAAGCAATGACCTATGCAAATGGTGGAGAAATATTTGTTTTAGATATGGGGGAACCTGTTAAGATTTATGATTTAGCGGTAAGTTTAATAAAGCTTTCAGGATATATACCAAATGAAGATATTGAAATAAAAATTACTGGATTAAGACCTGGTGAAAAGCTTTATGAAGAACTTTTAATGGGAGAAGAAGGACTAGAAAAAACTGCACATAATAAAATTTTTGTTGCAGAACCTTTAGATATAACAATGCAAGAAGTTCAAGAAAAATTAAATTCATTAAATAAATTATTAGAAAAAGATGATACAGATAATAAAGAAATTAAAGAAACCTTTAAGCAAATTGTTCCAACCTTTAAAGAACCAGAAGAAGTTAATAAAAAATAAGGAGAATTTATTATGAAACATATGAAAAAAGTAGCAGTAGCTATTGTAGTATTTTTTTCAGGAATATTATTTAAAGTTTTACCAGTTTTTAGTACAACTTATTATGGAGCAATTATGGAAAAAAGTGTAATAAATGAAGTATCTTCAAACAAGGAAAATTCAAAAACATTATATGATATACTTTTAATAACATTATTTTAAGAAGGTAGATATGTTCAAAGAAATAATTAAATATGGTGAGGCTGAAGCTGTTTACAAAGAAAAAGAGGTTCTTTCAAGAAAACCTAGATTAACAAATTTATTTTGGGAAGCGACATTAAGATGTAATGCTAATTGCAAACATTGTGGAAGTAGAGCAGGAGAGAATGTTAATATAAATGCTGAATTGACAACTCAAGAAATAGAAAATACTTTAAAATCAATATCTGAAAAATATGATGCAAGAAAAATACAAATTAATGTTACTGGTGGAGAACCTTTGCTTAGAAAAGATTTATTTGAAGTTATGAAATATGCAAAACAACTTGGTTTTTATTGGAGTATTACAACAAATGGAATTTTAATAACAGATGAAATAATAAAGAGTTTTAAAGAAACTGAAATTTCTACAATGTCAATAAGTATTGATGGTTTAGAATCAACTCACAATAAATTTAGAGGATTAAATTGCTATTCAAAAATTATTGAAAATATAAAAAAAGTAAAAAAATCGGATTTGAATGTTATATTGCAAATAACTACAGTTACTAATAAGTCTAACATTAATGAACTAGAGAAAATTTATGAAGTTGTAAAAGAATTAAATATAGATTCATGGAGAATTCTAAATATAGATCCAATTGGACGAGCTAAAGATAATAAAAATTTAGAGTTAGATTCAGAAGATTATAAATATTTAATCAATTTTATAAAAGAAAAAAGAAAAAAATCAAAGTTTGAAGTTACATATGGTTGTGCACATTTTTTAGGAATAAAATATGAAAAAGAAGTAAGAACTAATATGTATATGTGCTATACAGGACTTACAGTTGGAAGCATTCTTTATAATGGCGATATTTTTGTATGTCCTAATGTTGAAAGAAGACCAGAATTGATACAGGGAAATGTTAGAAAAGATAATTTTGTTGAAATTTGGGAAAATAAATTTGAATTTTTTAGAAATTTAGAAAAATTTAAATGTGGAAAATGTGATAAATGTGAGGATTGGAAATATTGCTTAGGTGGAGCATTTCACACATGGGATTTTGAAAATGAAGAGCAACAGATATGTTTAAAAGAAATTTTAAATTAATTTTGGAGGAATTATGAAAAAAATATATTTAGCATCACCTCATATGTCAGAGGAAAAATATGAGGAAAAATACATAAAAGAAGCTTTTGATACAAATTGGTTATCAACAGTTGGTGAAAATTTGAATAAATTTGAAGAATCTGTAAGAGAATATTTAGGAGTAAAAGCAAGTGTAGCTGTAGCTAGTGGAACAGCTGGAATTCACTTAGGATTAAAAGTATTAGGAGTTGAAAAAGATGATATAGTTTTTGTATCTGATTTAACGTTTTCAGCAAGTGTAAATCCAATTATTTATCAAAATGCAACACCAGTATTTATAGATTCTGAATATCAAACATGGAATATGAGTCCAAAAGCTTTAGAAAAAGCATTTGAAAAATATAAACCAAAAGCAGTTATTGTTGTTCATTTATATGGAAGAGCTACAAGAATGGAAAAAATTTTAGAAATTTGCAACAAACATAATGTTCCAATATTAGAAGATGCTGCTGAAGGGCTTGGAACAATATATAATGGAAAATATTTAGGAACATATGGGACGATTGGTGCACTTTCATTTAATGGAAATAAAATAATAACAACAACAGGTGGTGGAATGCTGATTTCTAATGATAAAGAAAAAATAGATAAAGCTCGTTTTTGGTCAACTCAAAGTAAAGATCCAGCACGTCATTATCAACATTCAGAAATTGGTTACAATTATAGAATGAGTAATGTTTTGGCTGGAATTGGAAGAGGTCAAATGAAAGTTTTAGAACAAAGAATAATTAAGAAAAATGAGATATTCAATAAATATAAAGATGGCTTTAAAGATATAGAAGAAATAGAAATGATGCCAGAAAATGAAGATGAAAGATCAAATCAATGGTTATCAGCATTAACTTTAAAACCAAACTCTAAAGTTAAACCATTAGATATAATAGAAAGCTTAGAAAAAGAAAATATAGAATCAAGACCAGTATGGAAACCAATGCATATGCAACCAATTTTTGAAAAATATGATTTTATAAATCATAATGATTCTGGAATAAGCATTGGTGAAGACTTATTTAATAGAGGTGTTTGCTTGCCTTCAGATACCAAAATGACTGATGAAGATATAAATAGAGTTATAAAAATAGTTAAGGAATTATTTTAAATGTATAAAAAATATGTAAAAAGATTGTTAGATATTTTAATAAGTTTGTTTGGATTAATTTTTTTATCACCAATAATATTAATTGTTACAATTTTAGTTAGAATAAAGCTAGGAAGTCCTGTAATTTTTAAACAAGATAGACCTGGAAAAGATGGTAAGATATTTAGATTATATAAATTTAGAAGTATGTCTGATAAAAAAGATGAAAATGGTAAATTACTTCCAGATTCTGAAAGACTTACTAAATTTGGAAAAATTTTAAGAGCAACTAGTTTAGATGAATTGCCAGAACTTGTAAATATTTTAAAAGGTGAAATGAGTTTAATAGGTCCAAGACCGCTTGCCGTATGCTATTTGCCATATTATAATGAAACAGAAAGACATAGACATGATGTTAGACCAGGTTTAACAGGTCTTGCTCAAATAAATGGTAGAAATACTTTAAACTGGGAAGAACGTTTTGCGTATGATATTAAATATGTAAATAATATAACATTTATAAATGATTTAAAAATTCTTTTTAAAACGTTTTATAAGGTAGTAAAAAAAGATGGAGTAGTAACAAGAGGAACTGGAAAAACTATAGATTTTGATGAATATAGAAAAAATCAGTTAAAAAATAAAGGGGAACAATAATGAAAAAAAGAGTGTTAGTATTAAACTGTGGAACTTTAGCTTCAACTGATATAAATATGTCTTTAAGATATAATGATGAGTTTGAACTTTGGGGTGCTTCAATAAATAAAAACCATGGGATATATGTTTATAAAAATTATATTGATGATATTCCAAATATTAAAGATGAAAAATTTATAGAAATTTTAAATGAAAAAATAAAGCAATATGATTTTAAATTTATTATTGCTACACATGAAGATTTAGCATTGTTCTTGCAAAAAAATAAAGATAGAATTAATGCTGTAATAGTATGTTCTAATTATGAAACTTCATTATTATGCAGATATAAAAGCAAGACATATGAAAAAATGAAAGCTTACAATTTTATTCCTGAAATTTATAAAAAAGATAAAGCTGATAAATTCCCTGTTTTTGTAAAAAAAGATGACGATCAGGGAGGAAGACATGCATATAAAGTTAATAATAATCAAGAATTAGAACTTTATGCTAAAGAGCAAGATATGATAATATGTGAATATTTGCCAGGAGATGAAGTTACAGTAGATTGTTTCACAAATAAAGATAGAAAATTGCTATTTTGTAATCCAAGACAAGCTGATAGAATGCTTGCTGGAATTGATGTTCACGCAAGAAGAATTGAACTTTCAGATGAAATAAAATATATAGCAGAATCTTTAAATAAAGAAATTGAATTTAGAGGATTTTGGTTTTTTCAAATAAAAAAAGATTTAAATGGAAAATTTAAATTGTTGGAAATAAGCACAAGGCTTCCTGGGGCATTTAGTTTAAGCAGATGTTTAGATGTTAACTTGCCATTAATTGCTTTAAAAGATTTTGCAGGTCAAGATGTAGAAATAACATTTAATGATATAAGAATAGAGGCAGATAAACAGTTCTTTGGAAAATATTCACTTCGGAATTGATTATAAAGAAGTTTATATTGATTTTGAAACTTGTTTTGAAAATTTAGAAAAAATAAATACTTTTGTAATGATGTATTTATATCAATGTGTTAATAAAAATATAAAAATTAATTTATTAACTCAAAATAAAGAAAATGTTTTTAAATTTTTAAAAAGTAATAAAATAGACATTTTATTATTTAATGATTTAATAGAAATTGAAAGAAAAGATATAAAAGATATTTTAAAAGAAAATTCAATTTTATTATCTAATGATGATAAGCTTAAAAATGAGATAAGAAAAGATAAAAAAAATTATTATTGTTTTTCTAATAATATTATTGAGTCTCTTATCGACTGGCGTGCATAAATTTCCAAATAATTTTTCTTTTGCTACGTTACTTATCAAAAGAAAATCCTCAATATATACAAAGTACATTTCTGGTATTTCTTTTTCAAGTGCCTTGCAAAAAAACAATTCTTTGAAAATTATTAAATAATTAAAATTAAAAATTATAGAGGTAGTATGGAAATTGGTAGTGAATTTTGGGAATTTAGTGAAAGTTTAAATTGTGATAATTCAAAATTTTGGAATATTGGAAAGGATACAAAATTTACATTATCAGGTAGAACTTCAATATATTATGTGCTTGAAAACATTTTAAAAAATAAGCAAATAAAAAAAGCATATTTACCATCATATAGTTGTTCTTCAATGGCTGAACCATTTTTTGATTTAGGAATTGAAGTTGAATATTATGATGTTTATTATAATGAAGGTTTAAAGTATGATATAGATTTTAGAACTGACATTGATATATTTTTAGCCATGAATTATTTTGGTTATTCTAATACTAATATGGATTTATATATAAAAAAATTTAAAGAGCAAGGAAAAATTGTAATTGAAGATATTACACATAGTATTTTTTCAAGTAAAAGATACAGTGAAAATTCCGACTATTTAATTGGAAGTTTAAGAAAATGGATGCCAATTGCAAGTGGTGGAATTGCAGTAAATATGAATTCAAATTTTGAAGTAGAGCTTAATTTAAAATCTAATGCAAAGATGATTGATATAAAAAAGTCTGCTATGCAAAATAAAAAAGATTATATAGAAAACACTAATAATATATCAAAAGAAATGTTTTTAAATCAATATGCACAGAGCGGAAAAGTTCTTGATGAAGACTATAAAAATTACTCAATAGATGAAGAGTCATTAAAAATAATTATGGGAATTAATATTAATAAAATTGTAAATTCAAGAATAGAAAATGCTAAGATTATATATGAGAAATTAAGAAATAATGTAAACGTCAGATTTTTAATAGAAGATTATAATCAAAATGATAGCCTTTTATTTGTGCCTATAATATTAGAACATGATTTAAGAGATAAGTTAAGGAAATATTTAATAGAAAAACAAGTTTACTTACCAATACATTGGCCTTTAGAAGAAAGAATAAATAATGTTTTTGAAAAAGAATTATCTTTAATATGTGATCAAAGATATACAAAAAAAGAAATCTCAGAATACATTGAGACAATTATAGAATTTTTAACAATCAGTTAGGAGAAATATGGATTTATATTTTGATGAAAATTATGGAAAATTATACGAAAAAATAGAAAACGGTAAAGCAGAAATTTTTGAATATAAAGATGAAAATGGTAAAATTACAAATCAATTTTTGATAAGAAAAATTCCAGATAAAATAGAAGGAAAAGAATATTTTGATATAGTTACACCCTATGGATATGGTGGTTCTATTATAGAAAATTTAATTGGTGATAAAGAAAAATTGCTCCAAAGATATCAAGAGGAATTTTCAAAGTATTGTTTAGAAAATAACATAGTAAGTGAATTTGTTCGTTTTCATCCAATAGTAAAAAACTATGAAGATTTTGGAAAAATGTATAATGCTAAATATATGAGAAAAACTTTAATTACTAAATTACAAGAAGATGATCCAGTTCAAAATCAGTTTGGAAAAAGTTGTAGAAAAAATATAAGACAAGCTTTGAATAAAGGAGTAACTTATAAAATTACTCAAAAACCTGATAATATTGATTCTTTTAAAGATATTTATTATTCTACAATGGATAGAAATAGTGCAACTGATTATTATTATTTTGATGATGAATATTTTAATAACTTACTAAAATATTTTAAAAGTAATATTATTTTTATAGAAGCTATTTTTGAAAATAAAGTTATAGCTGCTGGATTATATTTTACTTATAAAGATATAATTCACATACATCTATCTGGGACTTTAACAGAATTTTTATATTTATCACCTGCTTATATATTAAGATATGCTGTTACTTTATGGGGAAAAGAAAATGGATATAAATTAATTCATCATGGTGGTGGAAGGTCAAATAGTGAAGAAGATTCTTTATATTTATTCAAGAAAAATTTTGCTAAAGTTTATGATACAGATTTTTATATAGGAAGAAAAATTTGGAATCAAGAAATATATGATAAATTGTGTATTTTAAAGAACATAGATAAAAATGAAGAATTTTTCCCAGCATATAGAAAAAACTCTTAAGATTTAAGAGAGGAGAAAATATTATGAAGAAAATACTTGTAATTGCTAACTTTACTAAACTACCTAATGAAAATGGAAATAGTAGATTTACTTATATTTTGGATTTACTAGATAAAGAAAACTGTGATGTAGAATTAATTACGTCAAGTTTTTCACATGGAGAAAAAAAGCAAAGAAAAAATGAAGATTATAATGTAGAATATAAAATAACTTTAATAGATGAACCTGGATATAAGAAAAATGTATCTTTAAAAAGATTTCGTTCACATTATATATTTGCTAAAAATGTAAAAAAATATTTAGAGCAAATTGAAAAGCCTAATTGTATTTATTGTGCAATTCCTTCATTAGATGTTGCAAAAGTTGTGGCAAAGTTTGCTGAAAAAAATAATATTGAATTTATAATAGATGTTCAAGATTTGTGGCCAGAAGCTTTTAAAATGGTATTTTCTGTTCCAATAATTAGTGATATAATTTTTGCTCCTATGAAAAAAACAGCAGATTATATTTATTCAAAAGCAGATTATATATTTGCTGTTTCAAATACATATGCAGATAGAGCTGCAAAAGCGAATAAAAAATATAAACAAAAAAATAGCGTATTTTTAGGAACTGATTTAGAAAAATTTGATAAAGCCAAAAAAGAATTTGAAATAGTACCTTTTGATGATGTTGTAAGAGTGGCGTATATTGGAACTCTTGGTCACAGTTATGATATAAAATGTGTAATAGATAGTATAAAAATTTTATATGATAAAGGTTTAACAAATATTTTATTTGTTGTAATGGGAGATGGACCACTTCAAGAAGTTTTTGAAAGTTATGGAAAAGAAAAAGATGTTAATTGTAAATTTACAGGAAGACTTAGCTATGATGAAATGATAGGTAAATTATGTTCTTGTGATATTGCAGTAAATTCAATTACAAAAGGTGCAGCTCAAAGTATAATCAATAAAGTTGGTGATTATGCAGCAGCTGGACTTCCAGTTGTAAATAATCAAGAATGTATAGAATATAGAAAATTAGTTGAAGATTATCAAATTGGATATAATGTTGAAGTAAGCAATCCAGAAGAGCTTGCAGAAAAAATTGAAATGTTATATAAAGATAAAAGTTTAAGAGAAAGACTTGGAAAAAATAATAGATGTTTGGCTGAAGAAAAATTTGATAGAAAAAATACATATAAAATTATTAAAAATATATTAGAAAAATAAAAGGATAGATAATGATAAATTTTTTAAAAAAGTATAAAAGTTTCTTTTCAGATATGATTTTAAATATGATTGGATTTGGAATTTATATAATTGCACAACAAATTGTACTGCTACCAATACTTGCTAAAACTGTTGATGATACAATATATTCAAGTTTAGTTTTATATATTTCTATTTTAAATGTTATTTGCAATGTTACTGGTGGAGAACTCGGAAATGTAAGATTAGTGCGAGATAGTGATTATAAAGAAAAAAGTATTATTGGAGACTTTGCAAGAATTTTACTTACACTTTCTCCAATTGTGGCAATAATAACATTTCCAATATTAATATTTTTAAAATATTCTATTTTAGGAAGCATATTTTTAGTACTAACAATATTAATGGCGAATGTAAGATTATATGCTACTTGTTTTTATAGATTAGAAAAAAAGTATAACAAGGTTATTATTCAAAATTTATTTTATTTAGTTCGGAGTTATTGTAAGCTTAGTTTTATTTAAATATATTTCTAATATATATTTAATAATGTTTATACCAGAGTTTGTTTCTATAGTTTATGCATTAATAAATTCTGATATTTTAAAAATGAAACTTTCTAAAACTGTAGAAATGTTTAATACTATAAAAAAATTTTTCCAGTTAGGATTTGTTTCGCTTTTAACAAATTTAATGAATTATTTTGATAAGTTTTTGATTTATCCAATGTTTGGTGCTAGTCTTGTTTCTGTGTATTATGCAGTAAACTCAATGTCAAAGATTGCAAGTTTAATAACAAATCCAATGTCAAGTGTTATATTATCATGGGTATCAAATGCTAGAAGCAAAGATAGTAAAAAGAAAATTTTAAAACTTACATTACTTTCAAATATCCCAATATTAATTATTGTAACAATAATTACAATTCCATTAACATATATTGCACTTAAAATTTTGTATAGTCAATATATGAGTGAGGCGCTTTGTTTAATACTTCCTATTGCAATTACAACAGCTTTTGGAACAGCAACAACTCTTATAAAATCTGTATTATTAAAATACAGTAATACAAATAAATTAGTTATTACATATATAATTTATTTTGCTATTTTTGCGGTTTTAGGATATAGTTTAAGCAAAACAAATGGATTAATAGGATTTACAATTGCAAATTTGATTTGCAAAATTATTTTATGGTTATTGTTTATTGTTTTATTATTAGTATCAAAAAAAGAGGATGTGGGAGAAAAAAATGGAGTATAGCTATCAAGATAAACCAAGAAAAAATATATTTAGTAAAATTTTTAATAAAAATGCATTACCAATAATTTTATTTATAATAGTGTTTTTAAATTTTTTTACATTAATTAGATTAAATTATAATACAAAAACATCAAAAGCAGCAGGAACTGATATTTTAGTACCAGCATTTGGTACTGGTTTTATAATTTTATTTTTCTTTTATATAAAAAAAATAAAAATTTCAAAAGCAATGATTATAGAATTTACATTATTAATTGGAGTTACTTTAATGTGGTCTATAGTACAAATTATAAATGTAAAAAATGGAAATTATTATCTTTTTGATATATTTAATATTCCTTGTAAGTTTGCTAATATACTATTTTTATTTATATTGTTAATAAATATGGATTTAGATGAAAAATATATTTACAATTTTATGAAATGTTTAATTTTAATGGGAATAGTTGCATGTGTATTTAATTTTATTTTATATTACCAAGATATTTTAGCAACATTAAAAATTATTAAGCTTGAAGGAAAAATATATACACCAAAAAGCTTTTTTGCTCAAAAAAATCAATTTGCTTATTTTTTATTTCCATGTATAATATCATGCATTATTTTGTTAGTTAGAAATAAAAAAATGATATTTAAAATATTATATTGTGCTTGTATACTAATATTTTTATTTAATATGGTACTATCAGCTTCAAGAACAGGATTAATTGTTACAATATTATTTTTAGGATTGTATTTACTATTTAATGACAGAATGAAAATATCACAAAAAATAGTTATAATTGCTATATTAGCTGTATTGGGCGCAATCGGAATATTTGCACTTTATAGAATAAACCCTGAATTGTTACTAAATAAATTATTAAGAGTTGATTCAATAAAAACATTAACAGGAAGAACTAAAATATGGAATGTAGCATTAGATGTTGCAAATGAAAATACAGGAACAGTATTGTTTGGAGCTGGAAGATTTAAAGGTGTAGAGGCTATACAAAATGCTAATATGAAGGTTACTCAATTTCATAATACTTATATTGAATTTTTTGTATCAGGTGGAATTATAGAAGTTTTGTATTTTATATCAATATATATTTTTGTATTAGTAAAAATGATAAAATCAAAAAAACTAGATAAGAAATATAAAATAATATATGTTTGTATGTATGTAGCATATTTTATATACATGTTTTCTGAATCTTTAGGTAGATTTTCAATAGGTGGTTCAGATTGTTTAGGAATGATTTTCTTTGTAACAATACCTTTATTACATGCAAATATTATTCCTGAATGTCCAAAACTAGAAGAAAATAATAAAGGAGAATATTAGAAGTATGATTATAATGAAACTTTTAATTACAATTTTATGTTTAATAGTACTTCCAGAATTATTAGGTTTATTAATATTAAAATTTTGGGATAAACAGAAAAATAATATTTTATTAGGTTTAGTAATTGGATATATTATTGAATTTACTGTTGCTCAGATTCTTACAGTTCCAATGATATTTTTAAAAACTTCATATAAGTGTTTATTAATAACATATACTGCAGTTTTGTTAATATTAGCTGTAATATCTATAATACTAAATTTTAAAAGATTTAAAGATATATTTTGGGATATAATTGATGTATTGTTAACTATTCCTAAAACATTAACTATAATTTGTTTAGTATTAATTGTTTTTCAAATGTATATGTATGTTGGAACCAATACACATATTGATGATGATGATGCGTATTATGTTGGAACTGCTACAACCTCAGTTCAAACAAATACATTATTTAAATATTCACCAACAACAGGTGAACTAAGTGGAGAGCATAATGATCTTAGATATAAATTAGGACCATTTCCAGTATATTATGCAATAGTGTCTTCTTGGATAAATATACATCCAGCAATTGTAGCACATTGCGTCTTACCGATTATTTTTATAATAATTGTTTATTCAATATATGCATTACTTGGATATGAGTTATTTAATAAAGATTTAAAAAATACTATTATATTTATGTTATTGTTTTGCTTTTTAAATTTGTTTGGAAATTATTCAATAAGAACAACATTTTCATTTTTACTATTTAGAATTTGGCAAGGAAAAGCTGTTTTATGTAATATAATTATTCCACTAATATTTTATATGTTTTTAAGTGAAGAAAAAAAGGAAGATGAATTAATAACTAAAATTACATTATTTCTTGTAGTTTGGGCAGGTGTATTTACAACAACTATGGGAGTTGCTTTTCCATCAATTGTAATAGGAGTGCTTGGATTATTATATGGTGCTTATAATAAAAGTATAAAAAGCATTTTTAAACATTTCTTATGTTGTATACCTGCAATTTGTTATGGAATATTATATTTTATTTTATAAGGAGAAAAGGTTATGTTTCAAGAAAACATTACAATAGTAAAAGAAAGTTTCAAACAATTTAAAGGAACTGGAATGTATTTAGCATTATTTTTCTTTTCTATTATTTATATTTTTTTAAAAGAAGAGGATAAAAAGAAAAAAATATTTTTTGTTTATTATCCATTAATAATATTTTTTATAACACTAAATCCAATATTTAATAAAATTGTAGGGAAAATTTTTACAGGTTCAGTATATTGGAGAGTATTTTGGATGCTTCCTTTAGGAAGTACAATAGCATATGCAAGTGTAAAAATTATTGATGAAGGAAAAGAAAAATTTGAAAAAATAGTAGCATGTATAGGAATAATAGTTACAATCATAGTTAGTGGAACTTTTATTTATAATAAATTGAATTATCAGCCAATAGGAAATTTATATAAAGTACCAGATGAAAGTGTTCGTGTTGCTCAACTTATAGGAGCAGATACTTTAACAAATAAAAAAGCAATGGTTTTACCAGAGCTTGTGCCTTATATAAGGCAAGTTGATGCAACTATAGGTCTTGCATATAAAAGAGATACAAAAATGGACTATTCTAAAAATAAATTTGTACAAGCAATGTATTCGGGAAATGTTGAGAATATTACAAAGCTTGCTAAAGAAAACAATTGTAATTATATTGTTATGGATAAAGGAACAGTACTTAGCTTGGATTTCTTTTACTTTAATTTTAATCCTATGGCAGAAACAGAACATTATGTTATTTATAAATTAGAAAGTTAAAAAATATGGAGGAATATTTATGAAAATTTTAGTAACAGGTGGATTAGGTTTTATTGGTTCACATACAGTTGTTGAACTTGCAAATTCTAATTTTGAAGTTGTAATTGCAGATAATCTTTATAATAGTAAAGAAGAAGTTTTAGGAAAAATAGAATCAATTACAGGAAAGAAGTTTAAATTATATAAATATGATTTAACAGATAAAACAAAGGTTGAAGAAATATTTGAAAAAGAAAAAATAGATGGTGTTATACATTTTGCAGGATACAAGGCTGTTGGTGAATCTGTAAGAGAACCTCTTATGTATTACCAAAACAATTTAATTTCTAGCATAAATCTTTTAGAAGTTATGAAAACACATAATGTTAAGAAATTTGTCTTTTCATCATCTGCTACAGTTTATGGAGATAATGGATATACAAAATATGTTGAATCAATGGGTAGAGGGGAAACAACAAGTCCATATGGAACTACAAAATCAATGATAGAAAAAATATTGGAAGATTTACATTATTCAGATAATTCATGGAATATAACATTGCTTAGATATTTCAATCCAGTTGGAGCACATGAATCTGGATTAATTGGTGAAGAACCAAATGGAATACCAAATAATTTAATGCCATATGTAATGAAAGTTGCGAGTGGAAAGTTAGAACAATTAAGTATTTTGGGAAATGATTATCCCACAGTAGATGGAACAGGAGTAAGAGATTATATTCATGTTGTAGATTTAGCTAAAGGACATGTTAAAGCATTAGAAAATGCACCAGATGGCTTAAATGTTTATAATTTAGGATCAGGAAAAGGTGTTAGTGTATTAGAACTTGTAACAACTTTTGAAAAAGTAAATAATATAAAAGTAAATTATAAAATTGTAGATAGAAGACCAGGAGATTTGCCAGAATATTATGCAGATGCATCAAAAGCATTTGAAGAATTGGGCTGGAAAACTGAAAAAACAATAGAAGATATTTGCAGAGATTCTTGGAATTATGAAAGAAAAATGAATAATTAATTAGAAAAGAGACATGCCTTAAATTACAGCATGTCTCCTTTTTGTTACAGAGAATTCAGTTTGTCAGTTAAATTTCTGCGCTCTCGCTCGAAATACACAATTGCAATTTGAGGTGAATAGCTTCCGCTTGCGACCCTATCCAAAATATCTGAATATGACCGTTCTAAGCGAGGAAAGTAGTCAAACTTTGGCATTTGTTTTTTTAGGTCTTGAACAATTGGTTTAATGTTACTGTTTTTGACATTGCTTTCGAGTTGCATTATAACGAGCCTAACAAAGTCGATGATGTTGTTTAGCTCATTAAATTTATTATTTTTCCGTTTTGACATAAATTCTCTCCTTCTGGGTTATAACCCTGCAGTTTTTGTAATTTCAAAAGTTTACATAAAAGTATTATAACATATATTTTTTTAAATAACAAGAATATTATTTACACACAATTTTCACAATTACCGGACAACAAATTATTGAAAAGAATATACTTACATGATATAATACAGGAATAAAATTAGAGGAGTACAAAATGAAAAGAAATAGAAATTTAGATATTGTAAGAGCACTTGCAGTATTAGCAGTTGTTATATATCACATAAGCGTTATTACTAATATAAATATACCAATAAAACCACTTCAAGATGTATTAAATTATGGTGGTGAATTTGGTGTAACAATTTTCTTTATATTAAGTGGTTTTGCTATATATTCTTCAATGAAACGTTCAGGAAAAGAGTTTAAATATCATAAATTTATTACTAAAAGATTAAGTAGAATTTTACCACAATATTATATTTCATTAATAATATTACTATTATTCACAAATATGGCAGCGTATTTGAATGTTGGTAATATTGGAAATATATTTTCTCATATATTTTTATTTCATGATTGGTATCCTACTTTCCAAGGTGCAATATCAGGTGTGTGTTGGACATTAGGAGTAATATTTCAATTTTATCTTATTTCACCATTAATTTTTTATTGTATAGAAAAAAAGCCAAAATTAACAGTATTTATTAGTGTTATTTTTTCAGTTTGCATGAAAGCATTTATATATCATTTTATTATTGCAAAATCAATTAATGGAGATTTAGGAACAGCTTATTATTTTGGTCTTGGAAGAACGATTATAACAGCTTTAGATACATTTGTTATAGGAATGTTTTTAGGAAGATATGTTAAAGTTCCAGAAGATAATAAGAAAATTGTTTTAAATATTTTGGGACTTTGTATAAGCACTACTATATTTATTGCTTGGATATATGTGGCTCATAATAATATTTTATATTCAGATTCTGTAATAGGATATGTTTGGCATACAGGACTTGCAATTATTTTGGCAGTAATGATGTATTTTTTTGCTAATATAAAGTTACCACTTGAAAATCCAGTATTAAAAGCCTTGTTATTTATTTCAAAATATGAGTATGGAATTTATATTTGGCATTTGCTTATGATAAATGCATTATGTAATAATTCAGAAATTATAATGCAATATATAATTTGGCAAAGAAAAATTACTTATGTAATATTACTTGGAATATCAATTGCATCAGGAGTATTAATGACAGAAATAATTGATAGTATTAATTTTAAAGAAGTGTATTTAAAATTAAAATTACCAATAATAAATACAGCAAAATTTTGTATAGTTTTATTTTCTTGTTTAATTATTTATAAAACTATAAGAACATTACCTCATACATATAATAATTTAAAAATTGCTATAAATGATGAGGCGCAATTTGATGCTAAATGTGAAAAAATTGCAGAAAACGTAAAAGATAAAATTGAAGAAAATAAAGTTTATGCATATATAGATACTAAAGATACAGGTTATATGAACTTTTTTGAATTAAGATATTTTTTATCTCCTAGAGAATCTATTCATTACAATATATACTGTGATGGTATAAATGATGGAGATATAAATCAAATTTATAAAACTTTAAATGAATTAGATGTTGATTATTATGTTATTAGAAATTCTCCAAAATTAGAAGAATATTTTGATTGTAAATATGATAAAGAAAAAGGAACTGTACTTAAGAAAAATAAAAATGCAACAAGTATAGATGATTTATTTGAAAAGGAAGTATAAATTATGATAATGTTAGCAATATATCTGATATTATTAATATCTATTGGAATAAATTTTATAATTTTGCTTAATAAATTAAGTTTATTTCAAATTAAAAATTTATTAAAAATAGAGGTAGTATCAATAGTATTAACAAGTGGAATAATAATATTTACATTGTATATGTATTTAATAGGCTTAATTGGAATTAAATATGAAAGATATATTTTTATTCCAATTGTAGCTGGATTAATATTTAATATAGTATATGGAATTTATTATTTTATAAAAAATAAACCTAAAAAACAAGAAAAAGAAAAGATTGAAACAAGTAAATTAAGAAAAGCAGTAACAGCAATTTTATTATGTGCAAATATAGTGTATATTGTATATTTTATAGGAGTTGCTGTTTCAAATAAATTAGTATTTATAGATGAATTTTCAGTATGGGCATTAAATGCAAAGAATATATTTATTGGAAAGAAAATGGATTTCTTTATAAATACAGGATTAGAAAATTATCCGAATGGATTACCACTATTATATTCAGGTTTTTATGTATTAATAGATGGTATAAAAGAAAATTTTATAAGAATTTTTTCGGGAATATTTTTAATAATTAATCTATTAAATATTATGGGCTTATGCAAAAAAAGAAAAGCAAATATTAATGTAGCACTTTTGCTTATACTTATAGTATATGAATATTGTTATAATTTTGGATGTTATGCAAGTTCAACATATGGTGATGTTCCATTTATGGTTTTATATACTTGTGGAATATTATATTTTATTGAATGGATTATATATGATAGAAAAATTGAAAATATGATAATTTCTATGGTAAATACAATTGGTGCATGTTGGTGCAAACAAGATGGAACATTTTTAGTTGCTTATAATATTTTTGTGTTAATTATTATTGCAATATTTTATAAAAAATTAAATATAGAAAAATTAAAAGCAAAATCAGTAATAATTTATATTATTACTATACTAATAGTACCTATTAGTTGGAAAATTTATAATAACTTAGCACATTTTCCAACAGAATTATTATTTGGTGCAGGTTCAAAAGTAGAAATGCATTTAGAATATTTTTTGTCTTTAATGCAAAATATAACAATTCAATTTTATAAAGATAATGCAGTAGTTTTATTAATGGGAATAATAAGTGGCTCAATGTTTATAACTTATTATAAATTAGATAAAAAAGATAAATTGTATGTTGTAATTGCACTAGGAGCTATTCTTGTTAATATTGCATTTTTAATATTATGTTATATATTTGTATTTGGAGGTGAAGCAATATTTGCTGCATCATTTATCAGATATTATACAAGAGTAATAATGATACAAGTTGTAACATCAACAGTTTTATTAAAACCAATATTTTTAAAAGAAAAAGTTGAAGAAAATAAGGGGAACTAAAATGAAGAAATTAGATATAATAATACCAATATATAATGCGTATGATTTTACTAAAAAATGTATAGAAACAATTATTGAAAACACAAATTTAAAGGAACATAATTTAGTATTAATAAATGACAAGAGTCCAGATAAAAAAATTATGCCATTATTAAATGATGTTAAAGAGAAAAATAGAGAACTAAATATTATAGTGTTAGAAAATGAAGAAAACTCAGGATTTGTAAAAACAGTAAATAGAGGTATGAGCTATTCTGATAATGATGTTATTTTATTAAATAGCGATACAGAAGTAACAAAAAATTGGATCGAAAAATTAAGTGAAGTTGCATATTCAAGAGAAAATGTAGCAAGTGTAACACCACTTTCTAATAATGCAACTCTTGCATCAATTCCTAATTTTTTAGAGGAAAATAATTTACCAAGTTTTATATCTTTAGAAGAGTATGCAGATGAAATTGAAAAATGTAGTTTTAATGATTTTCCAGAAATATCAACAGCACATGGTTTTTGTATGTATATTAGAAGAAATGCTATAAATGAAGTAGGACTTTTTGATGATGATACTTTTGAAAAAGGATATGGAGAAGAAAATGATTTTTCATATAGATGTGTAAAAAAAGGCTTTGTTCATTTAATGTGTGATAATACATTTATCTATCATAAAGGTACTCAGTCTTTTACAGAAAAAAAACTTGAACTTGTTAATTCACATTTAAAAATATTAGAAGAAAAATATCCTACAAATTTTGCTCAAACTAATTTAATAGTAAATACAAATCCATTCAAATATATACAAGATAATATTAAATATTATATAAATAATAAACATAGAAAAAATATTTTAATATTTGTACATGATTTTGTTTCAAGAGATAATAAGTTAGTTGGTGGAACTGCACTTCACATATATGATTTAATAGATAATTTAAGAGAAGAATTAAATATTCATGTTTGTTATTATAGTGAGTGTGGTTATAAATTAAAATCATTTTTTGAAGATTCAATTTCAGAAGTATTTTTAGGAAAAATAAATTCATTTGAAAATATTAATTTATTTAATAATGATTATAAAAAATTAATTGAAAAAATATTTTCAATTGTTGATGTTGATTTAGTACATGTTCATCATTTAAAAAATCATTATTTTGATTTATTTGATGTTTTAGAAGAAAAGAAAATTCCATTTATGATGACATTACATGATTTTTATATGGTATGTCCATCAATTGTATTACTTGAAAAAAATGAAAAATGTTGTGTAGATAATAAAGAATGTAATTGTAGTGAATGTTTAAAAGAATTGATTGATGTAGATGGTAATATTATTGAAAAATGGAGAAATAATGTATATAATGCACTAAGAAAAGCAAAACTTTTAGTTGCACCATCTAATTCTACAAAAGAGATTTTTAACAAATATTATAAAGATATAGAAATACAAGTAGTAGAACATGGTGTAGATTACAAAGAATCAAAAAGAGATAAAGAAAAACATGATAAGAAAAATATAGCTTTTATTGGTGGAATAAATAAACAAAAAGGTGTAGATATTTTAAGTGAATTTGTAAAAAAAGCAAATTTTGATGAATTAAAATTTAATGTTCATATGTTTGGAACAACATCAGAATGCACTTTAAATAAATCTTCAAGAAACTATATATATCATGGTTTATATAATAGAGAAGATATTACAAAACTATTAGAAGAAAATAATATAGATTTAGTATGTATGCTTTCAATTTGGCATGAAACATATTCTTATACACTTACAGAAGCTATAACTGCTAAAGTACCAGTAATTGCTTTAGATTATGGAGCTGTTAGTGAAAGAGTTCAAAAAGATAATTTAGGTTGGATAATAAAAAAAGATTCATCAGTAGAAGAAATAATTAATAAAATAAATGAAATTTTTGAAAATAAAAAAGAATATGATGAAGTTTTTGAAAGCGTAAATAATTATTTGAATAACTTAAAATCAGTTTCTGAAAATGCAAATGAATATAAAGAAATTTATAATAAATTAATTTCAAATAAATCAAATTTTGAAAGCTTAAATAAAGATTTATTAAAAGAAATATTAAAAGTAGTACCAGAAAAAAAAGTAACAGTAGACAATTCTGATTTAATTAATCAATTAAACATAGAAAGAGCAAGCCATAACCAAAGAATTGTTGAATATGATACAACAGTCAAATTGCTAAGAGAAGAAATTGATAGATTAAACAAAAGAATTGGTAATATGATGAAAGATGAAGAAAAATATAATAAAATATTATCATCAAAAAGAATAAAATTACTAGAAAAAATAAAATTCATAAAACTTTAATTGGAGGAAAAATGGAATTTTTTAAAACATTATATAATAATAGAAAATTAGCATTTCAACTTGGAAAAAATGATTTTAGAAATAAATTTGCAAGTACAAGTTTAGGAAGCTTATGGGGATTTGCACAACCATTTGTGTTTATGCTTACATATGTAATTGTATTTCAATATATATTAAAAACAGGAAGTTCAGGTAAATATCCATATGTTGTGTGGTTTTTACCAGGAATGAGTATGTGGATGTTTATAAGTGATGCAATTTTAATGGCAAGTAATTCAATAAGAAATTATAGTTATTTAGTAAAAAAAGTTGTATTTCCAGTAGATATTATCCCAATAATATCAATAATATCTTCAAGTTGTATTGGCGTATTTTTAGTATTTATAGCTACTATGGCAGCAACTGTTTTTGGATATTTCCCAAACATTTTAAATATAATTTATATAATCTTTTGTGCATTATGTTTTATTATTGCTTTAACAAGATTTACTTCAGCACTTACAACAGTTGTTCCAGATTTTGCAAATTTACTAAATATTCTTATACAACTTTGTATGTGGTTTACACCAATAATATGGAATTTAACTATGCTTGATGGATGGCTTTCTAGTATATTTAAAGCATTTCCATTCACATATTTAGTAGAAGGATTTAGACAAGCATTTATTGCAAGTTCAACTATTATAACAGAACATAACTTTTTGTTCACAATAATATTCTGGGTAGTTACAATATTGATGTTTGTATGGGGAAATTCTGTATTTAAAAAGAACAAAAAAGATTTTGCAGATGTATTATAAAAAGGGAGTAGATTATGAGCGAAACAATGATAAAAATTAATAATTTATCTAAAGAATATAAAATGTTTGCTAATAAAAAAGATAGATTAGTAGAAGCAATGTTTCCTACTAAAATAAAAAAACATAGCACGTTTAAAGCTTTAGACGGATTAAATTTAGAAATAAAAAAAGGTGAAGTAGTTGGTATTTTAGGTAAAAATGGTGCAGGAAAATCTACTTTGCTAAAAATTGTTACAGGTGTTGTTATTCCTTCAAGTGGAGAAATTAGTATAAATGGAAAAGTAAGTTCACTACTTGAACTTGGAGCAGCTTTCAATCCAGACTTAACAGGTCTTGAAAACATCTATCAACATGGACAAGTAATGGGATTGTCAAATGAAAGAATTGAAGAAAAGAAACAAGAAATAATTGATTTTGCAGATATAGGTGATCACTTATACCAACCTGTAAAAACTTATTCTTCAGGTATGTTTGCAAGACTAGCATTTGCTTGTGCAATAAATGTTGAACCAGATATTTTAATAGTAGATGAAGTTTTATCAGTTGGAGATATGGCATTTCAATTAAAATGTTTTAAAAAGTTTGAACAATTTAAAAAAGAAGGAAAAACAATTCTTTTTGTAAGTCATAGTGTTGGTGACATTTTAAAAAATTGTACAAGAGCAATTATTTTAGAACAAGGTAAAAAGATATATGATGGTGATATAAAAGATGGTGTTGAAAAGTACAAAAAAATAATGGTTGGAATTGCAGATGATGAAACACAAGAAGAAAAAGAAGAAGAAAATATTACTTCAGTAGTATCTTCAAGTGAGGAGAATTTAGATGATTGGAAACATAACTTTGTTCAAAATCCTAATATCACAGAATATGGAGACAAACGTGCAGAAGTAATAGATTATGGTATGTTTGATGTAAAAAACAGACCAATAAATGCTTTTGATAATAATGATGAAGTAATAATGAAATCAAAAATAAAATTCAATCAAGATGTTAGTGACCCTATATTTACAATGACAGTAAAAGATTTTCAAGGTACAACTCTTGCTGGAACAAATACAGATATTGAAAAAGTGTTAACTGGAGATTATAAAAAAGGAGATATTGTAGTAGTAGAATTTAGACAAAAAATACCACTTACAGCAGGAAAATATACATTATCTTTTAGTTGCACAAAATACAATTTGCAAGGTGAACTTGAAGTTTTAAATAGAAAATATGATGCTTTATTAATAGATGTTATTACAACTAAAAATGCAGTAGGAATTATAAGATTAAATTCAAATATTTCAATAAAGAAATTTTCTAAAAATTAGAAAGGATAAAGTATGAGTAGAAAAAAGAAAGTATTTATTACATTCCTTATAATAGTAGTAATTTGCTTATGTACATACTTAGGAATGAAAACAAGATATAATAATAAAATAAATGTTACTGTATTAGGAAAAAATGGTTATGTGATAACAACAATACAAAATAATCTAATTATAGTAGATGGCGGAGATAGTAATAATGTTGATAATTTAAAAGAAATAATAAAAGAACATAATAATTTAGTTACAGCGTGGATAACAACATCACCAGAATCAGATAGAATAGGGGCTTTATCTGAAATAATTAAAAATGAAAATTCAGAAATTCAAATAAATAATATTTTGCATAATTTAAATTATAAAGATGAGTGGTTTAATAAATTAAATTTAAGTGAGCAAGAAAAAGAAAAAATGAAAACTAATATAGAAACTATAACACTTGGAAAATATAGAGAGCAAACTACTGAAATGGGAAGAAGAGCAGAATACTATTTTGATAATTTTTATATAACACCTCTTGAAATTAATGATACAAATAGTAACGAATTATCAGATCAAAGAGCGATTTTAAAAATAGATAATACATTTAAAAATGTAATTTTGTTTAATGGTGTTGATGAAAAAAATGCCAATATATTTTTAGAAAATGATAAAGATCAATTTGATGTAGAAGCAATTTTGTTTAATGGTGGAAAAGAAACTAAAAACGAAATAAGGCAAAAAATAGAAAAAGAAGTAAAACCTAAAATAGCTGAAAATGAAGATACAGAAGAAAATAGTAAAAGTGCCTTAGAGATTTGGTAACTTTGTAAAGGAGATAAAATTTGAAAACAATTTTAGATAAGTATGAAAGTAATAATTTTAGAAGTATTCTAGAAGAAGATATAGTTGAAAATTATATCAAAAAATATGATGCAAATGAATATGAAAAATATTTAAAAGATAGTGATGAATATGAAAAGATTCAAAGCTTATTAAGCAATAGAGCAAATTGTATTAATTGGTATAATTTTGAAAAAGATTCTAAAGTATTAGAATTAAATGCAGGTTTTGGAGAGATTACTGGTAGTATTTCTTCTAAGGTGAAAAAGCTTGTGTGTATAGAATCAAATAAATATAAGGCAGAAGCAATTTCAATAAGATATAAAGATAAGGAAAACATTATAGTTATATCTGCAAATAATTTTGATGAAATAGAATTAGAAGAAAAGTTTGATTATATTATAATAAAAGATAATTTAGAATATTTAGAAAAAGTTCAAAAATTCTTAAATGAAAATGGAACTATATTATTATTTTTAAACAATAAATTTGGAGTTTCAAACTTAGAAAAACAAAGAGAAAATACATTTACACATGCAGAAATAGAAAATAAATTAGTTGGTAAAAATTATAGAATATTTTATCCACTACCAAACTATTATAATGCAAATGTTATATTTTCAGATAAATATATTCCTAAATATAACAATACAAAAATAATGAATAATTCAATTGTAAATAATGAAGATGAATCTGGGATTGATGAACTCAAATTATTAAAATATGCAACAAAAGAGGGATTATTCAAGTATTTTACTAATTCATATATAGTTGAAATAAATCCAAAATCAACAGAAAAATTTATTGGATTTAATAATGCTAGAAAAGTTGATTTTAGATTATGTACAAAAATTTATGAAGATTATGTAATTAAAGAATCTATATTACCAGAATCAAAAAAACATATATATAATATAAAAAATAATGCGCAAGAACTAAGAAACTTAGGATTTGAAGTTATAGATGAATTTAAAGAAAATGAAACTATTTATTCAAAATACATTAATAGTAATCCATTTAATCAAGTATTGGTAGATGAGATAATGAGTGGAAATATTGAATCTGCATTAGAACTTATAAATAAATGGTATGAAGAAATAAAAGATAAATTAAAAAATCAAAGAGTTAAAGAAAACGAAGAATTATTTTATGTGAAAAAACTTTATCTAGATTTAGTCTTTGAAAATACATTTTATATAGATGGAAAATTTGTATTTTTTGATCAAGAATGGTGTTTGGAAAACTTACCATTAGAGTTTATTATTTATCGTTCTATAAATAATATGTATATATATAATTCAGAAATTTCAAATAAAATAAATATAGATGAAATGTTTAGAAAATTAAAAATTTCACAATATATTGAATATTTTAAGCAAATAGAGCAAGAATTTCAAGATTATGTAATAGATAATCAAATAATGAAATTATATAAACCAAAAGGTAAATTTGAATATTATAATAATAAGCTTTTAGAAGCAAGAGAAGAAATATCAAAGCATATATTAGAACTTGATAAATGTAGAGAAGAATTAGGTTTATATAAAGCTGAAAATACTAAAAAAGAAAATTATATTGAAGAGATAAAAAGCAATCTTCAAGAAAAAACAAATGAAATAGAACAGCTACTTCAAAAACAAAAAGAATTAGAAGAAGATATAAAACAAAAAGATGCTTTAATAGATGATTTTGAAAATAAGAGATTTTTCAAAATATTAAAAGGACTTAATAAAAAATTATTATAGGAGAATTTAATGAAAAAAGTAAATATCATTATTCCAATATACAATGCTTATGAATATACTGAAAGCTGTATAAAATCTGTAATTAAATATACAAATTTAGAAGAAAATAATTTAATATTAATTAATGATTGTAGTCCTGATGAAAAAATCCTGCCAATGCTTAATAAGTATAAAAATGAATATAAAAATATAATGGTTATTAATAATAATAAAAATTATGGATTTGTAAAATCTGTAAATATTGGAATGAGAGAATTTCCAGAAAATGATGTAATACTTCTAAATAGTGATACAGAAGTAACAAGCAGATGGCTTGAAAAAATATATGATTCAGCATATTCAAATGAATATATAGCAACAGTTACTCCACTTACTAATAATGGCACAATAGCATCTGTCCCAAACTTTGGAGAAGATAATGAAATTCCAGAAAATATTACTTTAGAAGAGTATGCAAATTTAATTGAAAAATGTTCATTAAATAAATTTCCAGAAATACCAACAGGAAACGGTTTTTGCTTATTTATAAAAAGAAAAGCTTTAAATGAAATAGGATTGTTTGATGAAGAAACATTTGGAAAAGGATATGGCGAGGAAAATGATTTCTGTTATAGAGCTTTAAATCATGGGTATATAAATATAATTTGTGATAATACATTTATATATCATAAAGGAACTCAATCTTTTAAAAAAGAAAATCTAACAAATAGTAAAAAAGAATTAATTGAAAGTCATACAAAAATATTAGCAGAAAGATATCCATTTTATATAGAAAAGTTAAATGAATATATGGCATCTAATATGATGAGAGATATTCATGATAATATAAGAATTAATATTAAACTTTTTAGTAAAAAAAGAATAGCTTTTTTTGTAAATGAATGGAATGAAAATATGGAGATGACTGGTGGAACATCACTTCATATAAAAGATGTACTAACAAATTTAGTAGAAAATAATTATGCGTGTTTTGTTATTTGTCCAAACTATAATGAAATTTCAAGAATGGAAGTGTATTTATATACAAAAGATATTGGAAGATTAATTTATAGTATAAAAACAGATAAAAAGTTTTATAGTAATTTAAGATATTCAAATCAATCATATAGAGAATTTTTAAATAGTTTATTTACAGCATTTAATTTTGATATAGTACATATACATCATTTATTATTTCAAACATTTGATATTTATGAAATGGCTGAAAAATATAATGCTCACATAATTACTACTTTACATGATTTATATACAATGTGTCCAGCAATAAATATGGTTTATAAAGGTACATATTGTGAAGATTCTAAAAACTGCAAAGATTGTATTTTAGATAAATATAATATAACAGAAGATATTATAGATTCTTGGAGAGAAAATTGTAATAAGAACCTTTCAAAATCTAGTACAATAATAGTACCTTCTGATAATACACAAAAAATTGTAAATAAATTTTATAAAGATTTAAATATTAAAGTTATAGAACATGGTGTTGAAATTTATGATGTAAAAAAAGAAGATAAAAAAGAAAATAGTAATATAAATATAGCTTTTGTTGGAGCTATGGCAGTACAAAAAGGAAGTGAAATTTTAAAATCATTAATTAAAAAAAATGATGACAATATAACAATTCATTTATTTGGAAAAACATTTGATGAAAAATTAGCTGAAAACGCACCAAACTATATTTTTCATGGTCAATATAATAGAGGAGAATTATCTAATTTATTAGTAGAAAACAATATAAATTTAGTATGTATGCTTACAGTTTGGCCAGAAACTTATTCATACACTTTATCAGAAGTTTATATGGCAGGTATTCCAATTTTAGCATTTGATATTGGAGCTGTTGGAGATAGACTAAAAAAAGATAAATTAGGATGGACAATCCCAGTTACAAAAGATACAGATGTTATCATTAGCAAAATAAAAGAAGTTGTTAATGATAAAGAATATAATAAAATTATAGAAAATTTTAAAAATTATCAATTTAAAAAGGTTGAAAAGATGCAAGAGGAATACTTAGATTTATATAATAATTGTTCTGATATAAAAAATAAGGTTATAAATACATCAAGTATTCAAAAAATGCAAGATAAAAATGATTTAGAAGACTTAAGAACAATACTTAAAATTAAAGATGAAGAAATAAAAAATCAGAAACAATATATTGATAGTCATCAATATTTGGTAGAGAGATTTGAAAAAACTCAAAATACAGCAATTTGGAAATTAGCCAAAAAGATAAAAGGAATTATAAGAAAATAAGATAAAGAGGATTTAAAATATATTATGGAAAAGGTTGATATATTACTTGCAACATATAATGGGGAACAATATTTAAGAGAACAATTAGATAGCATAATGTGTCAAACATATTCTAATTTTAGATTAATAATTTCTGATGATTGTTCATCAGATTCAACAAAAGAAATTTTAGAAGAATATGTAGAAAAAGATAAAAGAATAATAGTTTTTAGCCAAGAGAAAAATTTGGGTGTTGTAAAAAATTTTGAATTTTTACTAAAAAGGGTCGAAAATAAATATTTTATGTTTTCAGATCAAGATGATATTTGGAATGAAAATAAGATTAAAAAATCAATAAAAGTTATTGAAGAAACTGGAAGTGATTTAGTTTATTCAGATTTAGAAGTTGTAGATTCATTTTTAAATGTAACATACAGTTCTTATTGGAAATTAAAAGGATTTTATAAAAAAATAGTAAAATACAATAATTTTGAAAGTTTATATCTAAATAATTTTATAACAGGTTGTACAATGCTTTCTAAAAAAGAGCTTATAGATGAAGTTTTACCGCTTCCAAATACAAGTAAATTTATTTTGCATGATTATTGGATTCCACTAATACTAAGTCAAAAACACAAAATAACGTATATAGAAGAACCACTTATAAAATATAGACAACATAAAAATAATAAGGTAGGTTCTAAAAAGAAAACAGATGAATTAAAAAGTATAGATGAAATAAGAAAATTATTTATACAAGTAAAAAAAGAACATTTTTCTGTATTTATTGAAAATGAAGAAAAATTTGTAGATGATAAAGTTAAAATTTTAAATAGACAAGCTTTACAATACTATGAAATGTTAGAAAAAAAGAAAAATTTTAATTTTAGAAAATGGGGATTATTTTTTAAACTTTATAAATATGAAAGTTTCATATATGTAATGCAGAATTTTATGATTTTAAATATGCCTTTTATTACAAAAATACTATATAAATTTAAAAAATAGAATTGTTGGAGTAAAGATGAAAAAAATATTAAAATTTATTTGGTGGATGATAAATCCATTTAGTGGAACATCATTTATAGATAGAATAATGCCACCAGGCGGAAGAAGAAGAATTGAATATGATAAAAAACAAACTGAGAAAAACTATACAAAAAAAGTTGAAAATTATTTTAAATTAACAGATGAAGAAACGGCAGAATATTGGAAAGGAATAGATCATAGGAAATATTTAAAATATGAAAAGGATTTAAAGAGAGCTGAAGAGGATGAATTATCTGATTATGAAAAATGGCTTCAAGAAAATGAACCTACAGATAAAGAACTAGAAATGCAGACAAAAAAGAGATTTAGAATAAGACCTAAAATTAGTATAGTAGTACCTTTATATAATACTGATACAGATTTCTTTAGAGAACTTTTATATAGTGTTCATTGCCAAACATATAGTAATTGGGAGTTGTGTTTAGCAGATGGAAGTCCAAAAGAACTTACTAAAATAAAAGAAATGTGTGAAAAAGATAAAAGAATTAAATACAAGTTCTTAGGTGAAAATAAAGGAATTTCAGGAAATACTAATGAAGCATTGGAACTAGCAACTGGAAAATATATATCACTTTTAGATCATGATGATATGCTAAGCTTAGATGCATTATATGAAGTTGTTAAAGTAATTAATGAAAATAAAAATGTAGATTTTATATATTCAGATGAAGATAAATTCCATTTCATAGATGAGCCAAGATATGCACCACATTTTAAACCAGATTTTGCACCAGATACATTAAGATCAAATAATTATATTTGCCATTATAGTGTTTTCAAAAAAGAATTACTAGATAAAATTGGTGGATTTAATAATAAATATGATGGCGCACAAGATTATGATTTAATATTAAGAATGTCTGAAAATGCAAAAAAGATTGTTCATATATCAAAAATTTTATATAATTGGAGAGTGCATAAAGGTTCTACATCTATGGAATCAGAGGCTAAGCCATATGCAATAGAAGCTGGAAAGAAAGCTGTTGAGGATCATTTAAAAAGAATAGGTTTAAGTGGACATGTTGCAAATGGAAAAAACTCAGGAACATATCTTGTAGATTATGATGTAAAAGGTACTCCTAAAGTTGGTATTTTAATAAATAATAAATCAAAAGAAGTTTTAGAAAATATAAAAACAATTACAACTTATAAAAATTATGAAATTTTAGAATCTAATATAAATAATAGTGAATATATAATTATTTTAGATGAAAACTGCAGAATTAAAACTCCAAACTGGATTGAGAGAATGCTTGGATTCTGCCAAAGAGAAGATGTTGGTATAGTTGGAGTAAGAGTATATTATGAAGATAATAAAACACATAATGCTGGAATGGTAGTTGGAACAGAAAATGGAGTAAGCTATTTATTTGAAGGATTAGATAAAAATAAAAATGGATATTTTGGAAGAGAAAAACTTATTCAAAATATGAATGCAGTATCTAGTATTTGTATGATGATAGATGCTAATTTGTATAGCAGTCTTTCAGATGAATTTACAAGTAGTTTAAAATATGTGGATTTATGTCTAAAGGTAAGAAAATTAAATAAGTTAATTGTATATAATTCAACAGTAGAAGTTGTATACGTAGTTGAAAAAGAAAATATTTCTAAAGAAGAAATAGATAAATTTAATCAAAAATGGAAAGATTTTAAAGATGAATATTATAATACAAATTTTAGTTTAAAAGATGCTAGGTGTGAAATAAAAGTGGAGGGAACAAAATAGATGAACATTATAAAACATAGAATTAATCAAATTAAATTTTATATTGGAAAATATGGTTTTATAAAAACAATAAAAAAATGTATTAAAACAGTAATAAGAAAAATTGTAAGAATTATAAAAGGAGAAAAAGATTTACAATATGGCGATTATGGTGGCTGGATAAAATATAACGAACCTAATGATGCAGATTTGAAAAATCAAATGAAAAGGAAATTTGATTATGAACCTAAAATTAGTGTTATAGTTCCTATGTATAATACAAAAGAAAAGTTTTTCAAAGATTTAATAAATTGTATGATAAATCAAACATATTCAAATTGGGAACTTTGTCTTGCTGATGGAAGTCCAAAGAAAAATGAAAACTTAAAAAAATATTATGAAAAAGATAGTAGAATAAATTATAAATTTTTAGGCGAAAATAAAGGAATTGCTGGAAATACAAATTCAGCAATTGAGATGGCAACAGGTGAATATATTGCTTTATTAGATCATGATGATATATTATCTGATTATGCATTGTATGAAGTTGTATACGCTTTAAATAAATTTCCAAATTCAGAATTTTTATATTCAGATGAAGATAAAATTGATGAAAATGATAATAGATATGATGCTTATTTTAAACCAGAGTTTGCACCAGATACATTAAGATGTCAAAATTATATTTGTCATTTTAGTATATTCAAAAAAGAATTAATGGAAAAATTAAAAGGATTTAGAGCTGATTATGATGGTGCACAAGATTATGATATTTTCTTAAGAATGTCTGAAATAACAAAACCAGAAAATATAACACATATTCCAAAAATTTTATATCATTGGAGAGTTCATAATCAATCAACTGCAAAATTAAATAGTAATGCTAAAAATTATGCATTTGAAGCTGGAAAAAAAGCAATTGAAGATCATTTAAAAAGAATTGGTTTGGAAGGAGATGTTAGTCAAGGCTGTATAGAAGGAATTTATAGAGTTGATTATAAAGTAAAAGGTAATCCAAAAGTTTCAATTGTTATTCCAAGTAAAGATGGAAAAGATATTTTGAAAGTTTGTATAGATTCAGTTTTAAATCTTACAACATATGAAAATTATGAAATTCTTGTTGTAGAAAATAATAGTGAAACAGAAGAAGTATTTGAATATTATAAAGAATTAATAAAAAATGATAAAATAAGAGTTGTAAACTATAATACAGGAAAAGAAATAACAAAACCTGAAGAATCATCACTTGAATATACAAATAAAAATAGAAGAGAAGTGAAAAAAGGTTTCAACTACTCTGCAATTATTAATTTTGGAACTCAAAATTCAGAAGGAGAATATATAGTTCAGTTAAATAATGATACAGAGTTAATAACATCAAATTGGCTTGAACTTATGATAGGTTTCTGTCAAAGAGAAGATGTTGGTGCAGTTGGTGCAAAACTTTATTATCCAGATGAAACAATACAACATGCAGGAATTATTGTTGGTATAGGTGGAATTGCAGGAAATAGATTTAAAAGTATACCAAAATCAGGACATGGATATTTTGCAAAAGAAAGTATGATAGAAAATTTAAGTGCTGTTACTGGTGCTTGCTTATTTTCTAAGAAAAGCGTTTATGAAGAAGTTGGATATATGGACGAAAAACTTGCTGTTGCATTTAATGATGTTGATTTTTGTCTAAAGATTAGAGAAAAAGGATATTTAGTTGTTTATAATCCATTTGTTGAATTTTGGCATTATGAGTCAAAATCAAGAGGACAAGAAAATACTCCTGAAAAGATAAAAAGATTCCAAGGAGAAATGAGTACTTTTGAACAAAGATGGCCAGAAATTTTAGATAGTGGAGATCCATATTATAATGTTAATTTAAGTTTAGATACTGAAGTTTATCATATGAAAAATATAAAAGTTAATTATTATGGTGAAGAAGAGATAAAAAGAAAAAAGAGAAAATGAAATTTAGGGACAGTCGAAAAATTTCAAAAGAGGAAAAAAGAAATGAATTTAAAAAATAATTTTAATAAAGTTAAATATTATTTTAGAAGATATGGAATTATAAAAACTTTAAAAAAAGTCTTAAAAAGAGTATTGCATATAAAGGAAAACAGAAAATCAAATTTAGAACAATATAAAATATGGATTGAAAAAAATGAACCAAAAAATGGAGAACTTGAATATCAAAGAAATTTTAAATTTGATTATAAACCAAAAATAAGTGTTGTTGTTCCTATGTATAATACAGATGAAACATTTTTTAAAGAATTAGTAGAGTCTTTAGAAAAACAAACATATTCAAATTGGGAACTTGTTTTAACAGATGGAAGTACTCAAAAAAATGAGAATTTAAAACAGTATTATAGCTCAAATGAAAAAATAAAATATAAGTTTTTAAATTCTAATAAAGGGATTTCAGAAAATACAAATGAAGCAATAAAATTTGCAACAGGAGATTTTATAGGATTTTTAGATCATGATGATTTATTATCTCCAGATTGTTTATTTGAAGTTGCAAGATGTATAAATAAAAACAAAAATGTTGATTTTATTTATTCAGATGAGGATAAAATTGATGAAAATGGAGAAAGATTTGAACCATATTTTAAACCTGATTTTTCCCCAGAAACATTGGAGTGCAATAATTATATTACTCATTTTGTTGTTGCCAAAAAAGAACTTATTAAAAAAGTAGGTCTTTTAAATTCAAAGTTTAATGGTGCACAAGATTTTGATTTTGTTTTAAGAGCTACAGAAAAGGCGAGTAAAGTAGTACATATTTCTAAAATTTTATATCATTGGAGAGTAAATAAAAATTCTACAGCAAATGTAGCAGATGCTAAACCATATGCCTATGAAGCAGGAATAAAAGTTATAGAAGAACATCTAAAAAGAACAAATAAAAAAGGTAGTGTAGAATATGGACAAGATGTACCAGGAATTTATAAAGTAAAATTTGATATAAAAGGAAATCCAAAGGTATCAATTATAATACCTAATAAAGATAATGTAGAGCTACTAAAAGGCTGTATAGATTCAATTTTAAATCTTACTACATATAGAAATTATGAAATTATTATAGTTGAAAATAATAGTGAAAAACAAGAAACTTTTAATTATTATGAAGAGATTAAGAAAAATGACAAGATAAAAATTTTAAACTACGATGAAAGTAAAATTTATGATAAAGTAAATAAAGAATTTAATTATTCATCTTTAATTAATTTTGGAGTACAAAATTCAGATGGAGACTATATATTACAATTAAATAATGATACTAAATTATTAACAAAGGATTGGCTTGAATCATTTATAGGATATGCTCAAAATAAAGAAATTGGAGCTATAGGTGCAAGACTTTATTATGAAGATAAAACAATACAACATGCTGGAATTATAGTTGGACTTTCTGGAATTGCAGGAAATACTTTAGTAAACTTGCCATATGGAGAGCATGCATATTTTGGAAGAGAAGCAGCAACAAGAAATGTATCAGCAGTTACAGGAGCTTGTTTATTTTGCAGGAGAGAGCTTTATGAAGAAGTTCGGATTTATGGATGAAATTAATTTTAAAGTTGCATTTAACGATGTTGATTTTTGTCTAAAATTAATTGAAAAAGGATATAGAAATTTATACAATCCATATATAGAGATGATTCATTATGAATCAAAAACAAGAGGATATGAATATTCAAAAGAAAAAGAAGAAAGATTTAATAATGAATGTGGTAATTTTAAAGAAAAGTGGGAAAGTTTTATAAAAAAAGGAGACCCATATTACAACAAAAACTTTACTTTAGATACATGTAATTATGATATAAATATTAATTAAAGGGGAAAATATGGAAGAAAATAAGAATTTAACATTAAAAATTTTTGAAGTTTTAGAAAATTTTGGATTGTGGATTTTAGAAAAAATATTTTTAAAAAAATTAGCTGATTTTTATAGAAGTCATATTGAAGGAATGAGATATTTAATTTGTGGTGGTTTATCTACTGTTGTAAATATTGCAGCTTACATATTAGGTAGTTATTTAATATTTAGTGGAATTACAGATGAACACTTAAAAGTAAATATAAGTGAAATCTTTGCTTTCATAGTTGCATTAATTTTTGCATACTGGGTTAATAAAACAATTGTATTTGAAAGTAAATGTGAAAATATAAAAGCTTTAATAAAAGAAATATTTTCATTTACAGCTTGTAGAATTTTTACAGAAATAATAAGTATAGGAATGATGAATTTTGCTGTATATGCCAATATAAATGATATACTTATGAAAGTAATAGCAAACATAGTTGTAATTATTTTAAATTTTATCTTAAGCAAAATACTAATTTTTAAGAAAACAAAAGTGGACTAGATGTAAATAATATTTGGGGAGTCTAAATGAGTTTATGAAATTAAGAAAAGATAATAAAAAAGCAAAATATGTTGTAAAGAAAAATACTGTTAATGAAGAAAATGAAAAAAGTAATATTATAGAAGAAATATATAAAGAAAAAATAGAAGAAGATATTATACCTAATAATGTTACAAATAAGAACCTTGTAAATCTTGTTGTTGATAAAAATAATAACCTATTAAAAGAAGATGATGCATCTACTGATGATGGAATTGTAAATTTAGAGAAAAAGTTATGCAACCAATATGAACAAGAATTAGAAGATAATATTGTAGAAGAGAAAAAAGAAATTGATGAGATAGTAGAAAAAGAAGAACAATATCAGTTAGAAGAACAAGAAATTATAAAAGAAGAGTCTGAAAATAAAGAAGAAGTAAAAGAGCAAGAAGTTATAAGTGAAGACTCAAAGCCTGATGAAGTAAAAAAGGAAAAGAAAAAATTTACTGAAAATATAGTTATAAAAAAGATTATAAATGCATATAAAACAGTTTTTTCACATCCTGAAGATATAGAAAAAAGTGTTTCTTCTTGGCTTGATTCAGGAAAAAAGTTTGCTTTTTTGACTGCATTAATTGTTGGAATCATAACACATATAACATTTTTAACAGAAATGATTATGAGTCCTGATGGGTTATGGAATTCTATATGTTATTTTAAAGCTGATAATTGGGAAGCATCTCTTGGAAGATGGGGATTATTTGTTGCAAATAAAATAGTAAATAATTTGGCAATTCCAAATCTTACAGGAGTTATAGCAATTGTACTAATTGCTATATCAGCAATGTTTATTGTAGATATTTTAAAATTAAAAAATAAAATAACAATATTTATTGTATCAAGTGCAATGGTAGTTTCACCAGCTCTTAGTGGAACATTACTTTATATGTATACATCTGTTGCATATTGTTTAGCAATGATTTTATCTGTTTTAACTGTAAAATTGATATTTAAAGAAAATTACAAAATTTTTAATTTTATTTTAGCAATTGCAATTTTTACTTTTTCACTTGGAATATATCAAAGTTATATTGGAGTTACAGTAGGGCTAACTGCAATTAGATTAATAAGAGATTTATATGATAAGAATGTAAAAATAAAATGGTTTTTTATTCATGGAATTATGATGTGTGTAATTGTTATAATAGGTGGTCTATTATATTCTCGTATTACACAAGATGTTTTAGATAAAATGCAATTAACAACTTCTTCATATAAAGGAATGGAGAATATAAGTATTCAAAATACATTAGAGTCATTAGATAAAAGTATTCCAAAAATATATGAAGAATTTAAAGCATTTTATTTTGAAGATAATATAGTAGTTAATTCAAACTATTCAAGACAAGAATTTTATAAATTAATGTTTTTAGTAGCAATTATTTTAGAGCTTATATTAGTTATCACATCAGGAGCGTGGAAAAATCCATTTAGAGTAATATTTATAATATTAATGAATGTTATTTTACCAGTGGCACTAAATGTTGTTTTATTATTAACAACAGAAACTAGTACATATTTATTAACATGTAGTCAATTACTTTTAGTAATACCATTAGTTGCAATGATATGTGAAATGTCAGGAAAGAAATTTACATATATATTTAAATGGGGTGCAATAATAAGTATGTTTTTGGTAGTATTTACTTATTATTTAGCAGATAATTGTTCTTATATGGCATTAAAACTAACTTATAACCAAAGTTATAGTACAAGTATAAGAATAATGGACAGAATGGAAGAAACAGAAGGATATTCTCCAGATAAACCAGTTATGATTGCTGGGGTTATAAATCATAATGGTCCTCAATTTTTTAGAAGTTCAAATATATATTTATATACATTAGGAACAATATTTGATCTTCCAGCTTTTCATGGAACTTATAGTGGAATGGAAGGAACATGGACTCAATTTTTAGGAAACTTTTTAGGAATGAAAGTTCATTTTTGTAATGCAGAAAGTTACAATGATGTTATAAATTCAGATGAATTCAAAGAAATGGGTATTTTTCCAGCGCAAAATTCATGTAAAGAAATATATGGAATAATGGTAGTAAAACTATCAGATACACCACCAATGCCATAAGTTAAAAAATATCTTAATATTGTTTGAAAATTTAGGAATATATGTTATAATGATAACGATTATTTTAGGATAAAATTAAAAATAATGTCTTTTTTGCAAGAATAAAGTAAAAGCAAAGAAAAGGAAAGGATTAAAAATATGGATAAAGTAGCAGTATTAATACCATGTTATAACGAATCAAAAACTATAAAAAAAGTTGTAGAGGATTTCAAAAAAGAATTACCTGAAGCAACAATATATGTTTATGATAATAATTCAAAAGATGGAACAGATAAAATTGCTAAAGATGCTGGAGCTATTGTTAAATATGAAACAAGACAAGGAAAAGGTAATGTAATAAGAACTATGTTTAGAGAAATCGATGCAGAAGTTTATATTATGGTTGATGGAGATGATACATATCCAGCTGAAAGTGCAAGAGAAATGGTAAATGCAGTTTTAGAAGAAAATGTTGATATGGTTATTGGAGACAGATTATCTTCTACATATTTTACAGAAAATAAAAGACCATTTCACAATGTAGGAAATGTTACAGTTAGAGCATTAATAAATAGAATATATAAGAGTGATATAAGAGATGTTATGACAGGGCTTAGAGCTTTTAGTTATAAATTTGTAAAAACATTTCCAGTTATGTCTAAAGGTTTTGAATTAGAAACTGAGATGACAATTCATTGTTTAGATAAAAATTTAAAAGTAAAAAATGTAATTATTGAATATAGAGATAGACCTGCTGATAGTCCATCTAAATTAAATACAATCCCAGATGGAATTAGGGTAATAAAAACTATATTTGGTTTCTATAAAAATTATAAACCATTAAATTTCTTTACATTAGTATCACTTCTTATGGCTATTGTTGGACTTGTATTCTTTATACCAGCTGTTATTGAAATGTTTAAAGGCGGAGAAATAAGAGTACCATCAATTATTATAAGTATGTTACTTTTTGTATGTACACTTCAATCAATGTTTACAGGTCTAACTTTAGATAATATTATAAAAAATGCAAAACAAAACTTTGAAATGAGATTAATAGATTGTGAAAGAGAACTAAAAGATAGAACAAAATAAAGGAAGGATAAAAACAAATGAGCTTAGTAAAAGTATCCATAGTTGTACCAATCTACAACTTAGAAAAATATATACCAAGATGCTTAGATGCACTTGTAAATCAAACTTTAGAAGATATTGAAATTATTTGTGTTAATGATGGCTCAAAAGATTCTGCACCTGAAATTATAGAGGATTATAAAAAGAGATATCCAAATAAAGTAAAAACATTTCATAAAGAAAATGGTGGAGAATGGTCAGCAAGAACTTATGGTTTAAAACAAGCAACAGGAGAATATGTTGGATTTATTGATAGTGATGATATTCCAGAAGTTACTTGGGCAGAAAAATTATATAATGCTGCAAAAGCAAATGATGCAGATATAGCATTTTGTGGTTATGATAGAGTAGATTTAGAAACAGGAAAAACTGTTGCAACAGAAATGACACAATATGGAACAATGAATAAAGAGGTGGATTGGAATGATGACTTTATTGTTTATGCAAATCCTTCATTATGGAATAAAATATATAAATTAGAAAAAGTTAAACATTTAGAATTCTTACCATTTAGAGGGTGTAATGATACATTATTCTTAATTCATAGTTATATGGATGGAGTAAAAAAATTAACATTTATCCCAGATGTTTTATATCATTACTATTTGCGTTCAAGTTCACAAATACATTCTTTAAATTCAAGAGATATCGAAAATTTAAAAAAATATTTACTTGTAACAAAAGAACATAGTATAAAAATAGGAAAATATGATGAATACAAAGATACTTTGGCAAGTATGGCATTTTTACATTTAGCAATTTCATGGGCATTTATGCTTTCATATGATAAATCAGTAAAAATGAATGAAGCTCTAAAGGATATTATAAAATATTTAACTGAAAATTTCCCAGAGTGGAAAAATTGTAAACATTACAAAATTTCACATTGTTTTCCAAAGGGGTTTAAATTTATATGTATCTGGGGAGTTCATTTCTTCTATAAAATTCATTTGCCAATAGTTTATATTTGGGTAAATAGATTTTTGATGGATATTGTTAAGCTTGAAGTAAAATGGTGATTAATGAAATTCAAAAAATTTAGAGTTCCCTGCCGTCGTGCTTGAGTACTCCAAACTGTGCGTCACTCTAAATTTTTTAATTCATTAAAAATAAAGTGTTGAAGGAAAAATTATGAAACTTACTGAAAAATTTAATAAAGTTTATGAGAGAGTTTTAGAAAAATTAAAATTTTTTATAAACAAAGATAATTTTACAAAAATAAAAGCGGTATTAGTTTGTGTTCTTGCTGGTATGCTATCAGTTGCATGTGAATACACTTATTTTAGAAGAGTATATCCAGAATATATTTCTAAAGTGAGAATGATAATTGTTGCTATTATTTTTGCATTTATAGGTATACATTTCGTATTTAAAATTTCAAAAATGTATGAATTCATACATAAACATAGGTACAAAATTGCTTGTGCCTTTTTGTTGTTTGTAATGATATTTAAGTTATCTGGTTCATCAATTACTATTTTAAATGGTATTGTACAAAATCAAAATGATGATAGAAAATATCATACAATACTTGGAAGTCCAAGAAGAATTAGAACTGATGAATGGGCAACTTCAACAACATATATCTTATCACAAAGCAGGGCTGAAACACCGTTTAAATATTTTTCAGATGTGCTTAGAGGAACTGATACAGACATGTTTTCAGTTTCTAATAGTCCAGTAGCAGATATTTTAATGCTTGGTAGGCCATTCCAAATTGGATTTATGCTATTTGGAAATGATGTTGGACTTAGCTTTTATTGGTATATACGTTTAGTTGCAATGCTTCTTGGCTCTTATGAACTTTGCTTGATTTTAACTAAAAGAAATAAAAAAGTTTCACTTTGTGGAATGCTAGTTATAACTTTTTCAGCAGCAGTACAATGGTGGTATTGTATGGATACACTTATCTGGGGACAAATTGCTATTGTTCTTATAGATAAATTTATGAATACTGAAAAGAAAAGAACTAAATATCTATGTGCTTTAGGAATACTTATTGCAGGACTTTCCTATGTATTTGTATTTTATCCAGCATGGCAATTATCTTTTGGATATTTGTTTTTAGCATTAGTTATTTGGCTTTTAATAAAAAATATAAAATATGGAAATTACAAATTTACAGTACATGATGTTGCAGTAATAGTAGTTACTATTGTTTGTATAGGTTTATTACTTGTAAGGTGGTATAGCATGTCAAAAGATACTTTGACTGCTGAAATGAATACTGATTACCCTGGAGAAAGACAAGAAGTAGGTGGAGGAGCTTTAAACAATTATGCATATTTTTACAATATATTCTTCTCTAAAGAAGAGTTCTTAAATCCATGCGAGTTTGCAGCAATGTTATCATTCTTTCCAATACCTATGCTACTTGGATTAATATATGTTTTAAGAAATAGAAAAGATTTACATTTTTGGATTCCAATGCTTGTTGTAGCAGGATTTTTAAGTATTTGGTGCGTATATGGTTTCCCAGCTTGGCTTGCGAACTTAACTAAAATGTCAATGACAACAGCTGGAAGAGTTTCAATACCACTTGGAACAGCATGTATTTATATGCTTGTTTATTTAATGGGTAATTTTAAAGAAGGAGATAAATTATTAAATAAAAAATTAACATATGTTTTAGCTCCAATTCTTACAATTTATATTGGATATAAAGCAAAATCAACAATTGGTTATCAAGATATTTTTTCATATTTAGATAGATTTAAAATGTTACTTGCAGGAGAAATCTTTTTAGTAGCAATATTTGGAATATTAAATATTAATAATGAAAAAATTAAAAATTATACTATGTATGGTTTAATTGCAATAGCCTTTATGTCAGGTTTAACAGTAAATCCAATTATAAGTACAACAAATATTTTTTATACAAAACCAGTTGCAATCAAAATGAATGAAATAAAGACTCAAGAGCCAGAAGCATTGTGGGTAGTAAATGATTATGATGAAGCTGGTAATGGTGGATGGCACTTAAATGATTATCCAGTAGCATCAGGAATTAAAGTATTAAATTCAACTGCTGTATATCCAAATTTAGAAATGTTTGAAACTTTACTAGGAGAAAATGCAGAGCAAAAAAGAACAATTTACAATAGATATGCTCACATAAATTTAAGAATAGTAGATACACCAACAGATATTAGTTTAATGGCTGCAGATAGTATAATACTTTATTTGAATTATAAAGATTTATCTAAATTAGGAGTTAAATATATTCTTACAAAAGATAATTTAGATGAAGAACAATTTAGTGAGAAATTCTATGAAGAAATATACAATGAAGATAATATGTATATATATCAAGTAACGGAAGGTAAATAAGTAAATGAAAGAGAAAAAAGTCGCTGTAATAATGTCAACTTATAATGGAGAAAAATTTATTAAAGAACAACTAGATTCAATACTAACTCAAACTTATAAAAACTTTGAAATTGTTGTTAGAGATGATGGGTCATCAGATAATACAGTAAATATTATTAAAGAATATCAAAAAAAATATAAGAATATAACATTGCATGAAGGAAAAAATTTAGGATTTGTTAAAAGTTTTTTTGAATTACTAAAACTTGCAGATGCTGATTATTATTCATATGCAGATCAAGATGATGTTTGGCTTGAAAATAAAATTGAGCTTGCAGTAAATTCTTTAAATGAGTTAGATGCTTCAAAACCCAATATGGTATTTGGAAATTCAGATTATTATGATGAAAACATGAAATTTATTGGACATGGGGAAAAAGATAAAAAATACTCATTTTTAAAATCTTTATTTGCATGTTGTGGTCAAGGAATGACAATGACAGTAAATAAAGTAACAAGAGATATGATTATTGAAAATAATCCCAAAACATGTTTTTTTCATGACTGGTGGACATACATATTATGTATGGGACTTGGAAATGTTGCTTACAATAATGTAACAACAGTAAATTATAGAAGAAGAAAAGAAAATGCAACTTCTGAAGGTCAAGGATATTTTAGATTACTTATTTGGAGAGTAAAAAACCTAATATTAAATGATGGAATGCAAGATATAAAACAACAAATGACAAATTTTAAAGAATATTATTATTATCAATTATCACCTGAAAATAGAGAAATTTTAGATTTATTTTCAACAGAGGAATATAGCTTAGATAATGCGTTTAAAAAAGCATTTTATCCAAAAAGAATTAGAAACAGACTTATTGATGATTTTATGATAAGAATAGTATTTTTAATGGGAGTATTATAATGAATTCAGAAAAAAAGTTATTTTTAAAGAATTTTATTTGGAATAGTTTAGGAACTGGAATAAATTCATTTAATTCATTGTTTTTCTTAATTATAGTAACAAGAGTAAATGATATTCAAACAGCAGGTATATTTTCTATAGCATATGCCACAGCAACAATTCTTTATACTTTAGCTATGTATTCTGGTAGATTATGCCAAGTAACAGATATAAAAAATAAAATAAAAGATAAAGATTATATAGTCACAAGAATTATAACATGTATAATAATGATTATAGGTGGAACTGTATTTCTTGTTATAAAACAATATAGTGGATTTAAAACAACAATTTTTGCGTTACTTGCTATATTTAAAGGATTAGAAGCATTTTCCGATATTTTGTATGGAGTAATGCAAAAAAATGATTTATTATATAAATCAGGTCAATCTTTAAGCTTAAAAGGTTTTATAGGAATTGCAGGATTTCTAATTGTTGATTTAATTACAAGAGATTTAAGACTAGCATGTCTAGCAGTTATAATAGTAAATATTGTAATTTTAGTAGTATTTGATTATTTTATGATATCAAAGAAATTAATAAATTCAGAAGAAAAAGTAAGCAAGGAAAATATATTATCAATTATAAAAAGTGAATTTTTTGTTTTTGTAAATTCATTTGCTGGAATATACATATTAAATGCACCTAAATATGCGATAGATAATTTCTTAACAGAAGACATACAAGCAATTTATGGATATATAATGATGCCAGCAACTGTAATGACATTATTTACGCAATTTATAGTAATGCCATTTTTAGGAAAACTTAAAGATATGTATGAAAAAAATGAATTAAAAGAAATCGAAAACGTTACTTTTAAGATTAAGCTTATAGTAATTGCTTTTGGAGCATTTGCAGTGCTAGCAGCATTTCTACTAGGTCCAGAATTTTTAGGGCTAATATATGGATTAGATTTAACTGCATATAGAATGAACTTATGTGTAATTATTGGATCATATATATTCTATGCAATTTCATATATAAACTTAGTAACATTAACAACAATTCGTCATACATTTATCCAATTTGTTATTTATGTAATTTCAATGATAGTAGCATTTTTAGGTTCAAATATTTTAGTTGGAAATTTGAACTTTGGAATTAATGGCGCAACTTTTTCATGTACAACAACACTTGCTTTTCAATTTGTTTTATATACAATAGCAACTAAAGTAATAATGTATAAAGAAAAAAAGAAATTAAATGTAGAATAATTAAACAAAAGAATTATAATAAAAACAGAATTTTTTTAAGGCAAAGAAAAGGAATGGTAAAAAATATGGGAATATTTTATATACTTAGTTTAATTGTTTTAGTTTTAGGATTTTTAATTTTAAAGAAATCTGATGAAAAATTAAATTTAATTAAATGGGGAATAATATCAATAGTATCATTATATGCATACAATATTGCACTTGGAATGATTTTAGGATTACTTAATATCACATCACATATTTGGTTTTTATCAATAATTAATATAATTTTTGGAGTAATTTTTGGAGCAAAATCGATATTAAAAAAAGATATTCAAAAATATGAAGTAACAAAATACGATGTAGCAGGTTTATTAATTGTATTAGTTATATTTTCTGTAATGTGTGTTAAAGATTTATATATACAAAAAGGAAATATTGCGCATCAAGCGGTAGATTCAGCAGTTCATTACAGAGCTGCAAAACATTATTCTGAAGTTTTAAAAATCTTTATAAATGCTGAAGATAAAACTTTTTTCAATTTCAATATAATGCAAACAGGTGCATATATAAATGATGGAATTTTTATGAATGTATTACATAGTATTACAGGTTTAGAATATTCATTCATATTCCAAATATTTGAAACATTAACAATGTTTATAGGTGGACTTGCATTTTATGCATTTTTTGCAACTAAAATTAAAACTAAAAAAGGACTTATAGCAAGTTTAGCATTATTTGGATTATATATATATGGATATCCATATAATTCATGGATATATGGATTTTCATATCTTTCAGTTGGAATTGCGATGACAGCACTATTGCTATCAGTAGTAGAGAGTGTTTATTCAGATGAAAAAATAAGAAAAATAGTTACGATACCATTAGTTGTAATTACTGCAATTGGGCTAATATTTTCATATTGTTTATTTGTACCAGCAATATTTGCTGCAATTTGTATATTTTGTTTCTTAAAAGATTTATCAGATAAAAATGCAAAAAAATATTTAAAATTTTTTGGAAAAACAACATTAATAATAACAGGATTATTGTTACTCGTAACTGCTAGTGGAATTGGTTATTTATTTATACCATCATTTTTTATAGAAGGACAAACTAATTTAATAAGTGCTCTTAAAATTGGTGGTGAATTATATGAAGAAAAGTATGTAAATTTTATTCCATATATCCCTTTTGCTATATTATATTTTGCAGAAATTATTAAAAGGATAAAAAATAAATCACTTAGATATCAAGATGTATTTTCAGTAATAATTGTAGGGTATACTGCTCTTTTATATTTAGGAATGCTTGCAGGTTTTGTATCTCCATATTATATGTTAAAAACATATTTTATAATGTGGATTGGAATTTTTTCAGCAATGATAGATTTGGTAAATACATATCTTAATGAAAAAATTATAAGAATTGATGCAATATTAATTTTTGTTTTATATGCATTTTTAATATTTAGAAGTATAGTAATAAAAAAAGAGCCAATTATTGATATGTGGGTAATTTTAAAATTATTTGTATGTTTAATGCTTGCTTTATTTACTGTTTTACCAGAACTTGTAAAATACATAGATTTAACTAAATTCAAGAAAATACCTGAGAAGTTTAGAAAGAGATTTGAAATAAAAAGTATTAAAATTTCAGTATTTACATATGTAATTATTTGGACAGTTTTTGTATGTGGATGGGTTTGGATTAAAGCTGGACATGTAGTTGCAGAAGAAGAAAAGCATAGATTACCAAACTATGTTGGAATATATTTTGAAGAAAATTGTGATCGTAGAAAAAGAATTGATATGAATAATAGTTTTAATGCAAATGAAGTAGAAACAGCTTTATTTGCTAGAGAAAATTTGAAAGATATGACAGTTGAAAATACACAATTAATAACAGATGGATGGTATTTTTCAAGAATTTGGGCAACAGCAATGCTTGAAATATCAAGTGACGAAATTCCATATCAAAATGTAGTTCAAGATACAACAATTTATAATATACAAAATGCTTTTGAAAACCCAGAAAAAAAATATATAATTGAATTTACAAATAATGAAGGAAATGCAAAAAAACAATATAAAGCAAATTTAGAAGAAGCAAAGCAAAACAGTAGAATAGAAATATTATTTGAAAATGAAAATGGATTTGTAGCAAAAATTAAATAAATTTTCTGCAAATGAAAGGAAAAATTTATGTTAGGAATATTTTATATTTTAACAGTTATAGCAATGATATTAACTTTTATACTAGTTAAAAAAAGTGAAAATAAAGTAAATTTAATAAATTGGTGTATTCTATCAGGAATTGCATATTTAGGATTTAATATTACAGTTTGTATGATATTTGGTGTACTAAATATAACAACAAATTTAGTATTTTTGTCAGTAGTGAATTTACTTGTAACAGCAGGATTTGGATTTAAAATTTATAAAGATAAAGAAATTCAAAAATTCGAAATACGTAAAAGAGATTTTGTAGGAATAATTATTTGTTTAGCAATTATTTGTTATATGGGAAAAAACCAATACAGACCTTTTGATAGAAGTGTTGGAAATGCATCAGTAGATGTTTCAATGCATTATAGTGCTGCAACAAATTTTGCAGATAATATGAAAGTTCTTGCAAAAATAGATAATAATACAGGTTATAATTTCACAACAATGCAAACAGGAGCATATATAAATACTGGTATTTTTATGAATATAATGAGAAATTTAAAACCAGATTATAAAGAATATGCAACATTTAAAATTTTTGAAATGGCAGTAATATTATTAAATACAGCAGGATTTTATATGCTTATTTCAGATAAGTTAAAATCAAAAACAAATTACATAATCGGAATGATATTTTTAGTTTTATATGCATATGCATACCCATATACAAGCTTGCTATATGGATTTTCATATTTGAGTGTTGCAATAGCTTTTGCAACAGGATTATTCTATTTGGCGAAAATATATGATAAAGGAATAAATAATAAATTTTTAATTTCTCTAATAGTTTTAATGGGAATTGGAATTATTTTCTCTTATTGCTTATTTGTTCCAGCATTATTTGCATTTATTTGTATATATGCATTTATAAAAGACTTTAGAAACAAAGAAGAAAAAAAATACTTAAAATTTTTTGGAAAAAATACATTAATTATAACTGGATTGCTATTAATAGTTACTATTTTATCAATATGCTATTTAGTAATTCCAACATTTACTTTAAGTGATCAAAACAAACTTACAGATGCAATAGGATTTGATGGGGGAATATATAAAGCTTTATATATAGACTTTTTATTCTACATTCCATTTATAATATTATTTGTGTATAACTGTATTAAGAATAAAAAAATTGATTATAAAATTGTAGTAGGAACTCTTTTAGTTTTCCAAACAGTTTTAGAACTTATAGGACTTTATATTGGTTTTGTATCACCATATTATTATTACAAAATTTATTATATTTTATGGATAATAGCAGTAGAAATAGCAGTAGAAATGATATGTGAGTTTGATAATAATAAAGAATTAAAAGTATTATCAATATCAGCTTTAGCAGTATGGGTTATGATTATTTATGGTGCAATTTCTATGATAGAATGGAGAGTTCAAGAAAAATGTCCAGGGTTAATAGAAGTTAGAAAATTCGAATCTTTAGCAGGAATTTATTATGATACAAATGTAACTGCAAGAGAAAATATAAAAGTTTCATGTTTTGTAAATAGTGATAGATTAGATTTAGCAGAAGAAATGGGAAAAGTAGAAGGAATGACATTAAAAAATATGCTTGTAGGTGGAATGAACACAAACTGTAAAGCATGGATGTATGTAATATCAAGAATAGAATGTGGTGGAGAATCAATAAATGATTTGCAAAAAGCAGTAGTAGAAACAAGTGTAGAAGATTGGCTTGCAAATCCTGAAAAAGAATATTTTGTACTATATACAGGAGAACCATATAGCACAACAGATCAATATGAGCTTTTATTTCAAAACCCAGCTGGAGTTATTTTAAAAAAGACTGGTGAGTAAAAAGGAGAATTTATGAAAGTAGCAGTTATTATTGTAAATTACAATGATGTAGAAGATACAGTAAATTATGTAAAAACAATAACTGAATATGGAACTATTGATAGAATAGTAGTAGTGGATAATAAATCAACAGAAGAATGTACTTTTGATAAATTAAAAACATTAGAAAGCAATAAAGTAAAAGTAATTGAATCTGATAAAAATGGTGGTTATGATTATGGAAATAATTTTGGTATAAAGTATTTGGAGAGCCAGAGAGAAGAATATGATTATTACATTATTTCTAATCCAGATATAAAAATATCAGAAGAAGCAATAAAGTATTGTTTAGAAGTAGCTAAGAAAGATGAGAAAATAGGAGTAATTGCTCCTAGAATGCTTAATAAAGATGAAAATCCAATTCGTAGAAGTAGTTGGAAAATAAGAACTTTTGCTTTGGATGTAGTCCATTCTACAAGGTTTTTAGAATTAATTTTCTATAAAATTTTAAGAAATGGAGAATATTCGAATAAAGAATATGAAAATGATATTCTTGAAGTAGAGGCAATTTCAGGCGCATTTTTTATAATAAAATCAAAGATATTAAAAGAAGTAGGATATCTTGATGATAATGTATTCTTATTTTATGAAGAAGATATTCTAGCACATAAACTAAAAGAAAAAGGATATAAAACAATTAGTTTAAATTCAGAAAAATTTATTCATTATGAAAGCCAAACAATTGGAAAATCTTTAAGCTATTATAAAAAGATGAAGCAGATGTTTAAAAGCAAAATGTATTATCATAAGAATTATAATAAAATAAATTGTATTCAAGTTTTTATATTTCATATATTAAATATTTGTAGAAAAATAGAGCTTATGATAGAAATTCCAATTAGAAAAATATTACATAAATAAAAAGATTAGTTGTAATTTTCAACTAATTATGTTAATATATAAAGAGTAAATAACAACTTTAGGGAGGTACAAGAAGATGGATGGATATCCTAGAATTGGAGTAAAAAATGTTGCAGTTGTAAACGTTTGCCTCCGTATCGAGGGAACACTTTTTAATCAGGGACGGGTTATTTTAGATATCGATACTTATGATTTTGCAGGGCGTCTAACAGATGAAGTTATAGTTGGAAAGTATAATAATGGAATGTATGATATCTATTATTATAATATTCAATATAATTTTGATGAGAATCCATATGCAGATTTGGGCAATGTTTGTGTGGAAGAAAGAGAGTTTGAATATGAAGAATATGAAATCCAAATGAAGGTTCTATTCGACAAAAACAAACTACCAGATGACTTCACAGGACAAATGTTAAGTTTTAATGATGCCCAAATTACAATCGCATTTGATGGCTTTGAGCCTAATATGAAAATCATACAAAGGTGTCTGGAAGAAAATGCGGATTTGATTGAACAAAGATGTTAAAAAGAGAGAGCTGGTGGAGAATTCTGCCAGCTCTTTTGCTGTTCACAAAAAAGTTACAAAATATATTGTAAAAAAAAGTATTATATGATATAACAAAACCATATATAAATTGGAGGAAGTCTTTGAAAAAGAATATAAAAAATTACGATTTAGATAATTTAAAAGAAGAGCTAAAACAAATAGGAGAAAAGCCATTTAGAGCAGAACAAATTTTTAAATGGCTATATCAAGATAAAGTAAATTCTTTTGATGAGATGACTAATTTATCATTAGAATTACGAAAAAAACTTGATGAAAATTATATACTTGGAAATTTTAAAATTGTTCATAAATTAGAATCTATTGATGGAACAAAAAAGTATTTGTTTGATGTACAAGATGGTGAAGGAAATTTATTAGAGAGTGTATTAATGCAATATCATCATGGTTATACTATATGTGTATCAAGTCAAATAGGATGTAAAATGGGATGCAAATTTTGTGCATCAACAGGAATACCATTTGCTAGAAGTCTAGAAGCAGGAGAAATAATTGAACAATTATTAGCAATTGAAAAAGATAGTGATATAAAAATTTCAAATATAGTATTTATGGGAATTGGAGAACCATTAGACAATTTTGAAAATGTAATGGAAGCTATCAAAATAATAAATAATCCAAAAGGATTAAATATAGGAGCAAGGCATATTAGTATTTCAACAAGTGGAATTGTTCCTAAAATATATGAATTAGCAGATAAACATATGCAATGCACATTATCAGTTTCTTTACATAGTAGTAATAATAAAACTAGAAGTTCAATGATGCCAATAAACAATCGCTATCCAATAGAAGAATTAATGGAAGCTTGTAAATATTATATAGCAAAAACTAATAAAAGAATTTCTTTTGAATATGCTTTAGCAAAGGATAATAATGATAACTTAAATGATGCTAAAGAATTGGTAAAATTGTTAAAAGGTATGCTTGCACATGTAAATTTAATTCCAATAAATAAAATTGAAGATGGAAAATATACTAAAAGTACAAATGAAAATATAATTAAATTTAGAGATTACCTAAATGATCATGGAATAGTTGCAACAATTAGAAGAGAATTAGGATCTGATATATCAGCAGCATGTGGTCAATTAAGAAAACAAAATCTTAAGTAAGTAGAGGTGATAAGATGAGGATATTAGCCAAATCTGATATTGGAAAAGCTAGAGAAATGAATCAAGATAGTTACTATATATCAGATTTAGAAAAAGATGAAATTAAATTATATATTTTAGCAGATGGAATGGGAGGATATAAAGGAGGAGAAATAGCAAGTTCTTTAGCAGTAGCAAATGTAAGAAACTTTATATTTAATAATTTCAAAAAAACTAAAAAAGATAGAGAAAGTCTTTCAAAATTAGTAAAAGATGCAATAGAATATGCTAATATGATAGTTTATGAAAAAGCACAAGAAGATCCAGAACTTCATGATATGGGAACAACATTAGATGCATGTTTAATATATAATAATAAAGTATTTATTGGTCATGTTGGAGATAGTAGAGTATATAGAATTAGAAAAAACATTATGAGAAGGCTCACAACAGATCATAGTTATGTTGAAAAATTGCTTAAAGAAGGAACAATAACAAAAGAAGAGGCTTATAATCATCCAAAAAAGAATATGTTAATGAAGGCTTTAGGATGCAGTGCTTTAGTAGAACCAGATGTATTATGTAAAGGTTTTTTAAAAGACGATATATTACTTATGTGTTCAGATGGTTTAACAAATATGCTAAGAGAAAGTGAAATTTACAGTCTATTATTAAATAATCCTAATAATCCAGAAGAAGCATTAATAGAAAATGCAAATAATCTTGGTGGTTATGACAATATAACAACAATTATAGTTGATAATATCGATGTCAGTGATGAGGAGAGATAAAAGTTATGAATCTTATAGGAAAAATGTTAAATAACAGATATGAAGTGTTAGAAAAAATTGGTAATGGTGGAATGGCAACTGTATATAAGGCAAAATGCCATGTATTAAACAGATATGTTGCTATCAAAATTCTTAAAGATGAATTTACAACAGATAGTGAATTTATCAAAAAGTTTAATACAGAAGCACAGTCAGCTGCAAGCCTTGCACATCCTAATATAGTTCAAATATATGATGTATGTAATGAAGATAATTTATATTACATTGTTATGGAACTAATTCAAGGAAAAACTTTGAAAGAAATAATTAGTGAAGATGGAATATTATCTTGGAAATGGTCTGTAAATATTGCAATTCAAATTGCTTCTGCATTAGAAACAGCACATAAAAATAATATTATACATAGAGATATAAAACCACACAATATTATAATAACAGAAGATGGAATTGCTAAAGTAACAGATTTTGGTATAGCCAAAGCTGTTTCAAATTCAACAATTACAGCATTTGGAACAACAATCGGTTCTGTACACTATTTTTCACCAGAACATGCAAGAGGGGGGTATACGGATGCTAAATCAGACTTGTATTCACTAGGCATAGTAATGTATGAAATGCTTACAGGAAAAGTTCCATTTGATGCAGATACACCAGTATCAGTTGCATTAAAACAAGTTCAAGAAGAACCAGTAGATCCAATAAAATATAATGAAAATATTCCAATAAGTATTAATAGAATTATTTTAAAAGCAATGCAAAAAGATCCAAATTTAAGATATCAAAATGCAACAGAAATGCTTAGAGATTTATCATTAGCATTAAAAAAACCAAATGAAGATTTTGTTGAACTAGCTACAAGGTCAGATGATTCTCCAACACAAAAAATTCCAACTTTATATGAATTAGAGATGGAAAAAAATAATGATAGAAAAGCACCAAAAGTAAATGAGAATTCATCTAGTAACAGAAGAGAAAATAAAGTTAAAGAATTTTATAAAAAACATAAATGGGCAAAAGCAGTTACAGTAATACTTGCATTAATTATTTTATTTGTAGGAGCAATGTATGGAACAATAGCTGTTTTAAATGGTTCAAGAACTCCTCAAGAAGAAATACCTAATGTTTCAAGTGTAAATAATGGTAAAAGTTTGAAAAAAGATGAAGCTGTAAAAATGCTAAATGATGCAGGATTTGAAAATATTACAATTGAAGAAGAATATAATGATGAAGTTGAAGAAGGATATGTAATTTCTCAAAATCCAGAATCAAAAACAAATTTCAAATATAATGTAACACAAGCAATAACATTAACAGTAAGTAAAGGACAAAAAATAGTAACACTTCCCAAAAGAATAAAAGGCAAAAAAATAGATGATGTAAAAAATGAACTAGATGAATTAGAATTAAAATATGAAATTATTCAAGAAAATAGTGAAACAGTAGAAGCTGGTATAGTAATAGAATCAGATCCAGAAGGTGGAGAAGAAATTACAGCTGCAACAACTATACAACTTACAGTAAGTAGTGGTAGTGCTTTTAAAGATGTTCCTGTTCCAAGTGTTCTAAATAAAACAGAAGCTGAAGCAACAAATATGCTTAAAGCATTGAATCTAGTAGTATCAGTAGAATATGAAGAAAATGCTAGTAAATCAGATGGTGTAGTAACTGCTCAGAATGTAAATGCTAATAAAGTTATAAAAGAAGGTGAAACTGTTACAATTACAGTAAATAAACAACCAAAAAGAGCAAAAGTTACAATTAATGTAAACTTAAAATCTTTAACAGGATATACAGAACCAAAACCTGAAACTGTACCAGGTGTTGATGAATATGGAAATGCAATCCAAACAACTACAACACCAGAAATTGAAAAAGCAACAGTTACAATAGAAGTTGGAGATGATACTATTTTAAATAGCAGTTATCCTATGACAAAAACAGATATAAGTCAAGAATGGACCTCATCTGGAGTTAAAAATGTAAAGGTAAAAATAAATGGAGTTACAAGATATACAAATACAGTAGATTTCAGTAAAGGAGATCAAGTCTTACCTGTAAGTTAACAACTAAAAATTATGAGGCATGAAACATACATGCCTCAAATATTTTTGAAAAATAGGAGGAGAGATTATGATAGAAGTATCTGCATCAACTTTAAATATAGAAAAAGATAATGCAACAAGCGATTTTTATAATTTAGAAACTGCAAAAGTTAATTATTTTCATATAGATGTTATGGATGGAAAATTTGTTGAAAATAATAATGTAGAATTAATGAAGGATTATGCATTAACAATTAAACATATTTCAAACTTAGGTTTAGATGTTCATTTGATGGTTGAAGATATTGAAAATTTTGTAGACGATTATTTAATGTTGTCACCAGAAATACTTACATTTCATATAGAAGTAAGTGGTAGTGAAGAAAGAACTAAAAAGATAATTAATACTATAAAAAATGAAGGAACAAGAGTTGGAATAGCAATAAGTCCAGATACAAGTATTGAAGAAATAAAACCTTATTTAGAACTAATTCATATGGTTCTAGTAATGACAGTTGTTCCAGGAAAAGGTGGTCAAAAATTAATTCCAGAAACGATAGAAAAAGTTAAAAAATTAAAAGAATATGTAGATGAAAATAATATTGATATAGACATTGAAGTTGATGGTGGAATAAATGATATTACTGCAAAAGAAGCTATAGAAGCAGGAAGTAATATATTAGTTGCTGGTAAATATTTAATATTATCAGAAAATAAGAGTGAAGCTGTTAAAAAATTAAAAATGTAAAGGAGAAAATTATGAAAAAAGTTTTGAAATTGTCTATGATAATATCAATTATTTTAATAATGCTATTATCAAATATTTCTTATGCAACCAATTCAATAATGGAGACATTAACAAATGAGGTGACAGATGAAGAAAGGGTTGAAAAAGCATTAAAAGAACTTCGTGATTCTGCTACTGAAGATGGGATTATGCCAATTAGTAATGATATGTTAAATTTTGAAAATATTGCAGAGACAGATATTTTTTTAATTGAACAAAATATATCTGTTGAACAGTCAGTAAATGGTAATGTTTATTTAATAGGAGAAAATGTAAATATTAATTCTGGAACTATTAATGGAAACGTATTTGTTATTGCAGAAGATGTTACAATAAAAGGAAGCATATCAGGAAGTGTATATGCGATAGCAAAAAATGCTAAAATAGAAACAAACACTGTAAATACAGTATATGCAATTGCAGAAAATGCAACATTAGCTGAAAATTCAAATGTAATATTTGATTTTGACGTAATTGCTAAAAAGTTAGATATACAAGGAAATGTAAATCGTATGTTAAATGCTGCTGTTGATATTTTAGAAGTTGCACAAACAGCTGAATATATAGAAAAAGGTAAAGTAGTATATACAGGAGAATGTACAGGAAAAACAGATTTATTAAATAATGTAGAATTAGTAAAAAATGAAAAAGAAGAATCTACTCAAGAATCTGAAAAAGAAATTTTAACAAATAAAATTCAAAGTGTATTAATAAATATTGTAACAGCATCAATTATTATAGCAGTATTATTTTTTATAGTAAAAAATAAGGATACTGAGAAATCTGAAGATTATGGTAATGTAATTGGAATGGGAATATTAAAAGGATTACTATTTGCAATTTTTGTACCAGTAATATCAATTGCATTATTATTCACGATAGTTGGTTTACCAATAGGATTATTTATGATAGTACTTTATATTATTGCTTTATATATTAGTATGTCAGTTGCATCTTTAAAAATAGGTCAAATGATATATGAAAAAACATCATGTGAAAATAAAGCAATAACAATTTTATTTGCAATTTGTGTATATATTGTAACAAGATTAATTTCGTTAATTCCAGTTGTTGGATTTATTAATTGTTTAGTTTCACTATTTGGACTTGGAATTTTAATGAAATGGATGTTTGGAAATAAAAAAGAAAAGAAAACACAAGATAAAGAGATAATTGTAAATGAAGAATAAAATGGAGTAATTTATGAAAACAAAAAAGCAGGCAATAGAAATTATAGAAACAATGAAAAAGATGTATCCTGATGCAACATGTAGTTTAGATTTTGAAACCCCATTTCAGATGACTATAGCAGTAATGCTTTCAGCTCAATGTACAGATGAAAGAGTTAATAAAACAACACCATATTTATTTGAAAAATATGGAACACCTAAAGAAATGGCAAATGCAGATATTAAAGAGTTAGAAGAAATTATACATCCATGTGGTTTTTATAAAAATAAAGCTAAAAACATGAAAGCTTGTAGCCAAATGCTAGTACAAGAATTTAATGGAATTGTTCCACAAAACATGGAAGAACTCCAGAAATTACCAGGAGTTGGTAGAAAAAGTGCTAATGTAATAATGCTTGAAGCATTTCATAATCCACAAGGAATTGCAGTAGATACACATGCTAAAAGAATTTCTAATAAAATGGGCTTTTCAAAACAAACAGAGCCAGAAAAAATAGAACAAGATTTATTAAAAGTTTTTCCAAAAGAATATTATTACGATGTAAATCACTTATTTGTATGGCATGGAAGAAACACATGTGATGCAAGAAAACCCAACTGTACAGATTGTGATGTCAAAAAATACTGTGATAATTATAAAAAGACACAAAAAGAAGAACTTTAAGGATTTTCCTTAAAGTTCTTTCATATATTTTTGTTTTTTATATTAATTGCTTGTAAATTTCAAATAATAAATTTAATGTATATAATTCATCTTCTTCTGGATTTATAACTAAAGTATATAATATAATTGCATAGCTTTGCAAATCAGAAGAAAGATATCTCAATGCTTTATTTTTTAAATCTCCAATTGTTATATACACATAACTAGGATTTTTCTCTTTAATTTTTTCAATTAAAATATTTTTAATTTCATTATATAAAATAAATATACAGTTAGAATAATCTTTTTCTTTTATTTTTGTATTTATAATATTCTTATCTATCATAATCAATTCCTTTCTCTAATATAGGATTTACTTTTTCATAAATTCCTGTTTTTGATTTTGTATATATTTGTCCATCATTTAAATCTACATATTTTCTTTCGAATGTTGATTTTTTCTTTCTTTTACCAGAAGATGTTGGTTGTTTTGTAGCAAAACTTTCAGGTATTTTTTGTGGATTAGATAAAAAATACATATGTTGTATAAAATTCTTATTAAATGGTGAGTAATCATTTAATTTTATTTTTCTTTTTAACAATTCAATTTGTTTTGCTGAAAATGGTAAAACAAGTTGAGCAGATACAAAAGAATCACTAGAATCAAAAGGATTAGAAAAATCATTAGCACCTTCATATATTGGAATTTTTGAAGAGCCAGTATATGATTCTACAAAACTTTTTAGAAAATTTAGTGAAATATGTTCTCTTACAGGATATGTTAATTTTGTATCAATTCCTATTCCAACAAAACAAGGTAAATCTATATGTGTTTTATCATTAGAATATGATGTTGGAATAATTCCAGCATTTACAATTTCTGTATTTGATTCTATATCAGTAATTAATGCACTTAAATAATCTGTTTTTTGTGAATATGCAGCAATTGAAGGATTAAATAACTTTGCATATAGAATAATATCATCACAAGAATTATTTTTTGATTTTTTAATATGTTCTGAAAAATAATCAAAATATTCTTGCTCGAAATTTTCACCAGAAACATATTGTTTTGCACCATCATATGAAAATGTTATATATTTTTTATCAGGGTCATGATCTTCGATATCTTCTGGACTAGAAGGTGATTGTTTTAAAATATAATCAGTTACAAAAGGCCTTAATAAAGTTTTCTTTTGAGAAATGTATTTATATTCATCAGCTGTTATAAAGTTTTCAGGTAACTTATCTAGAGATAAAAGCTCTTCTAATAGATTACATTCATTTATTACAGATATGCAATCAGCATAAGAATCAATTTCTTTAATATATCTATTTAGCCAAAATGTATTAAGAACCATTAAATCATCTATGCTTAAATTAGATAAATAATTTGGAAGATTAGATAATGAAATATACATATTGTTTCCATTAGGATTGGTTTGAAATTCAGGAAACTGAAATAGTCGTAAATTTTTTTCATTTAAACTTTCAGTTCTTTCATATGCACCTATTTCATCTAATGTGCCAGTTAATTCCAAAATAGAAGTTGTTAAATCATTTTTGAGTTCTCTTTCGATAATTTTTTGATCCACACTTAAGAAATATCTTGGACCAAAGCAATCAATTTTGGCACAATTAATTAAATTACGTTGAAGAAGTTTATTAGAACAGTTTGTTTTAATATATTTTTCTAATTGTTTAAATTTTATTTCTGGGTTACCAGAATGTCTTTGATAATCATCTGCTATGTTAATCATATTAGCATTAAAAGGATAACGAGCATATTCGTCAATATCTTTAGATGCACGATAAATTGAATAATAAACATAAGATTCAAGATAATCACTAAAGCATTCATTACTAATAGGAGGCATATAATCTTTTTGACTTACAAGTTCATATATATAGTCAAATTCAGCAGAATGATCCTGTAGGTACTTACAAGAACGTAAATCCATATAATTTTCAAATGAAAATCCAGATTCAAAAACTTTTGGAGTTAATTTAAAATGAAAATCATCTAAAATTTTTTCTTGTAATTCTTTTATAGATAATTCTGCATTTTGTGATTGGATTTTCTTTATATAATTTTTATATCGTGTTAAATCTAAGTATAAATATGCAATAGGTGAACGGCTTTTTGAATGTAGTTTCTTTTTTACTATTTCGATAGATTTTTGAAAAGTAATATTTTTGGGATTCATAAATACCTCCTTTCTTTAAAAAAAGTTAACATAAATATTATAACATCGATTTACATAAAATTCAACCCCTGGAATTTAGTGACGCTACGAAAATTTCATTGACTTTAAATAGATAATTTTATATAATACACCATGAGAGAATTTTATTAGGAGGAATAATAAATGAACTTTATAGATAGTATAAAACAAAGAGCAAGACAAAATATAAAAACAATAGTATTACCAGAGGCATCAGATTTGAGAATTATCAAAGCAGCAACAACAGCTATTCAAGAAAAATATGCTAATATTGTTTTAGTAGGAGATGAAGATTCTATTAAAGCAATGGCTAATGAAAATAATTTAAATATTAATGAAGCCAAAATTGTGAATCCTTTAAAATCTGAAAAATCAGAAGTATATGCAAATAAATTATATGAATTAAGAAAAGAAAAAGGCATGACACTAGAAAAAGCTAGAGAATTAGTAAAAGATGAAGTTTATTTTAGTATGATGATGGTAAAATTAGAAGAAGCTGATGGATTAGTTTCAGGAGCAATTCACTCTACATCAGATACTTTAAGACCAGCACTTCAAATTTTAAAAACAGCACCTGGAACTAAACTAGTATCAGCCTTCTTTTTAATGGTTGTTCCAGATTGTGAATATGGAGAAAATGGAGTTTTTGTATTTGGTGATTGTGGACTAAATCAAAATCCAACAGCAGAAGAATTAGTTGAGATAGCTCATTCTTCAAGTAAAAGTTTTGAACAATTAGTTGGAAAAGAATCAAAAGTTGCTATGCTTTCTTATTCTACAATGGGAAGTGCAAAATCTGAACTTACTCAAAAAGTTATAGATGCAACCAATATGGTAAAAGAAAAATATCCAGAAGTAAAAGTTGATGGAGAATTACAATTAGATGCAGCAATAGTTCCAGAAGTAGGAAAAAGTAAAGCTCCAAATAGTAGTATAGCAGGAACAGCGAATACATTAATATTCCCAGATTTAAATGCTGGAAATATCGGATATAAATTAACACAAAGATTAGGTAAAGCAGAAGCATATGGTCCACTTTGCCAAGGTATTGCAAGACCTGTAAATGATTTATCAAGAGGATGTAGTGCTGAAGATGTTGCTGGGGTTATAGCTATTACTGCTGTCCAAGCACAATAAAAATTAATTGATAGCTTCGTATTACTTTGATAACTTTGCCTAGTAATACTTGCTCTTAGTTATATAAAGGATGATAATATGGAAGAAAATAAAAAAGATAAAACAAGCATAGTTTGTATTATTTTATTAATAATACAATATTTGTTATTAGGATTTGCATATACATTATTTATGTGTAGTTGCGGACATAATCTCATAAATAAAGTACCAGTAATAATATTTCTAATTTTTCAATGTATTTTATTTATGTATTTAGTGAAAACGCATTCACCATATAAATTGTTATTTATTTTCATTTCTATGATATTACTTATAATAGTTGTAATTTTTACTAGAAATGATATGAATGAATTACATAGAATAGAATTATATGATGAAAAAGTTATAACAAATAAAGTTATAGATCCAACAAAGATAGTAGGGATGTAATTATCTAAAATAATATATATTTTAAGAAAGGAAATGTTAAAATGAAAATTTTAGTTGTAAATTGTGGAAGCTCATCATTGAAATATCAATTAATAGATATGGAAAATGAAACACTTTTAGCAAAGGGAAATTTTGAAAGAATAGGAGAAGAGGAAGCATTTGTTACTCATAAAGTAAATGGTGAAAAATATGTTACTAAATCTCCAGTAATGAATCATGAAGAAGCTTTAAAAATAGTTTTAGAGCAATTAGTTCATCAAGATTATGGAGTTATAAAAGATTTATCAGAAATATCAGCAGTAGGTCATAGATTAGTTCATGGTGGAGAATTATTTAGTCATTCAGTTGTTATAGATGAAGAAGTTATTGAAAAATATGCGTCATGCTCTAGCTTAGCACCACTTCATAATCCTGCAACAATACTTGGAATTAGAGCTTGCCAAAAAGCTATGCCAGGAGTTCCAATGGTTGGTGTATTTGATACAGCATTTCATCAAACAATGCCAAAAGAAAATTATTTATATCCAATTCCTTATGAATATTATGAAAAATATGGAATTAGAAAATATGGTTTCCATGGTACATCACACCAATATGTATCAAAAAGATGTGCAGAAATTGTTGGTAAATCAATTGAAGAATTAAAAATAGTTACATGTCATTTAGGTCAAGGTGCATCAATATGTGCAATTGATGGTGGAAAATCAATTGATACATCAATGGGACTTTCACCTTTAGGTGGAATTGCAATGGTGACACGTTCTGGAGATTTAGATCCATCAGTTGTAACTGAAATTATGGAAAGAGAAAATTTAACAGCAAAAGAAGTAAATACAATATTAAATAAAAAATCAGGATTATATGGAATTACAGGATTAAATCCAGATTTTAGAGAAATAGAACTTGCTTCATATGAAGATGATAAACCAAAAGCTCAAGTTGCTATTGAATTATTTACAAAAACAATAGCACAATTTGTTGCAAAATATGCAGTATCTTTAAAAGGAATAGACTGCATAGTATTTACAGGTGGTATTGGTGAAAATCAAATTAATATAAGAAAAAAAATCTGTGAAAACTTAGAATGGATGGGATTGAAAATAGATTTAGAGAAAAATAATGTTAGAAGTGTAGAAACCAAAATTTCTACTGAAGATTCTAAGATTCAAGCATATATCATACCAACTGATGAGGAAATGGTTATTGCTAGAGATACAAAAGTATTAGTTGAAAAACAATAATAAAGATAAGGTGGACGATTAAGTAAAATTTTATATTTTGCAATAAAAATAATCGTCCACTTTTGTTATAGTAAATGGAGAAAAAGGGGAATAAAATATGAGCTATTTATATATATGTACTCTTATGTTTTTAGGAATTGCATTTATGTGTTATAAAAAATCTGATAAACAGTTAAACTTTGTAAAATGGATTTGCATATTTGCAGTAGGAATTTTAGGCTATAATGTAACTGTATGTATGATTCTTGGAGTTTTACATATTGTTCAAAATATTTGGCTGTTATCTGCAATAAATACTATAATAGGCACAATTCTTATATATAAGCCAATAAAAAATCGTGAATTTCAAAAATATAAATGTTCAAAAATGGATGCTGTAACTATACTATTAATTTGTGTAGTTTTTGGAGTAATGTTTGTAAAAGATTTATATATTTTTAAAGGAGATGTAACACATTGGGCTATAGATTCTGCAATTCATTACAGAGCAGCAGAGCAGTATTCAGAAGAATTACAATTATTTGTTTTTGCAGAAGACAAAACATTTTTCAATTTTAATATAATGCAAACAGGTGCATATATAAATGATGGTATATTTATGAATGTCATAAATAGTATAACTGGAATTGAAAAAATATATTTGTTCCAAGTGTTTGAAACATTAGTGATGTTTGCAAGTGGACTTGCACTATATACATGTTTTGCTGATAAAATCAAAACTAAGAGAGGATTATTTGGAACAATAATTTTATTTGCATTATATATGTACGGATATCCTTATAATTCATGGACTTATGGATTCTCATATCTATCAGTTGGAATTGCAATGACAACATTATTGTTACCATTAGTTCAAATGATATTTTCAGAAGAAAATATTAAGAAAAGCTTTGCAATTACAATGGTAGTAATTACATCAATGGGATTAATATTCTCATATTGCTTATTTGTTCCAGCAGTATTTGCCTCAATTTGTATATATGTACTTTTAGAAGATTTAAAAGATAAAAATACTAAAAAATATTTAAAATTATTTGGAAAAAATACTTTAATTGTAATAGGGTTATTATTACTTGTAACTGCTTTTGGAATAGGATATTTATTTATTCCATCATTTATTATTGAAGGACAACAAAACTTAATAAGTGCATTAAAAGAAGAGGGAGGAATATATCCTGAAAGATATATGAATTTCATACCATACATACCATTTGCATTAATTTTCTGTGCTGAATTTATAAAGAAATTAAAAAATCAATCTTTAAAATTCTTAGATATTTTTTCAGTATGTATAATTGGTTTTTTAGCACTTTTATGGATTGGAATGTCAGTATATGTTGTATCACAATATTATATGTTAAAATTATATTTTATTACATGGGTTGTAATTTTTGCAGTTACAATAGATATTTTAAATAACAATATAGATAATAAAATGTTTAGTTTAGCAGTTATACTTGGATTTGCTTTATTACCACTTTTATTTATTGCACCATTACTTGCAAATAGATTTTTCCCACGCACAGATGGTATACCTAGAACATATAATGTTAATTTAATTTTCCAAATATACTTAGTATTATCATTTGTAATGCTTACAGTATTTCCAGATGGATTAAAACCAAAGAAAGATTTTAGAAGAATAAAAGTAACACCTTTAGTATATGTAATTATACTTGGAATTTTTATAAGTGGATATACTTGGGTTAAATCAGGTCATATATTAAGTGAATTTGATAAACATTCATTACCAAACTTAATAGGAATATACTATATTGAAAATTGTGAACATAGAAAAGCAGTAGATGTTACACAGAATTTTAATGAAAATAATATTTTAATTACAAAATTTGCAAAAGAAAACTTGGAAGATATGACAGCAGACAATACAACACTTCTTACAGAATGGTTTTATAGAACTATGTGGGCAATGGCAACTTTAGAATATGATGGAGAATATGTAACATTTAGAGATGTATTAAATTCTACAAATCAGCACAATATCAAAGAAGCAATAGAAAATCCAAATATGAAATATATAATAAGACTTGATTCAAGAGAAAAAAGTAAAATCGATGAATGTAAAGAAGATTTAGAAGAATTAGAACAAATTGTTGGAGTAGAAATTTTGTACTCAAATGAAAATGGATATGTAGCAAAAATTAATAGATAAAAGGTGAAAAAATGAAATTATTAGAATTAGAAGTTGATAAAAAAAGTTATATAAAAATATTATGTGCATGCATATTATTTGTAATTATATTGCTTGTTTTAACTTATATTTCTTTATTAAAATATGAAAAGCTTACATTAGACCAAGATACAATTATTGCTAATATTGGTGAAGAGAATATGAGTGTACATGTAGATAGTTTGGAACATCAAGGAAACAAAGTTGAGATTGTAGGTTGGGCATATAAAGAAAACGAAGAAACAAAAACTATAAACAGTAATTATGTATTAAAAAATAAAGAAACAGGAGAAATGTACAAAGTTAGGACAAGATATCAAGAAAATTTGAATGTTCCACTAGAGTATAGAAATGCTGGACTTCACTCAAGATTTTTAAGTTATGGTTTATCAAGTGGAACATATGATATTTATGTGTTATACAGAAATAATGATAACAATATATTAGCAAATACAGGAATACATTTAGATATTTAGAGGAAAAATGATATGAAAGAAAAAATAAAGAAGATTTTAGAAAAAGAAGCAGGAGTACTAATCTTATTATTTATTTTAGAAATAATTTTAATAATGTTTGTTACTCCAAATTTATATGATGATAAATGGTACATAGAACAAATAACAAATGAAATAAATCCCGAAACAAATGAAGTTATTGAGCATACTGTAAAGGATTTTATAATAGATAGATATAATACATGGACATCAAGAGTTATAATTGAATTTGTATTATGTATGACATTAAAAACATCAAAATATTTATGGATTTTTATAGAAGCATTAATGGTAACTTTAGTAGGATATTCAATATCAAAGATATTTGCAAAGGATTCCAAAAGGCAAAATACATTAATGTTAGTATCAATGATATTAATTTATCCATATACAATAATGTATCAAGCAGGCTGGGCTGCAACAACTTTAAATTACATGTGGCCATTAGCAATGTGTCTTTTTGCATTAATACCAATTAAGAAAATTTGGTGTAGAGAAAAAATTAGAATTTGGGAATATCCACTTTATACATTAGCACTTATTTTTTCAGGGAATCAAGAACAAACATCAGCAATTTTAGTTTGTTCATACTTAATATTTACAATTATAATGATTGCAAAAAATAAGAAAATACATCCATATATGATAATTCAAACAATAATATCAATCATTTCAATAGTATTTATTTTAACTTGTCCGGGAAATTATATAAGACAAACAGAAGAGGCATATAGATTTATAGATTTTGAAATGTTAACAGTTTTAGATAAATTTATTTTAGGATTTACAGCTACATTTAGAGAGATAATAGTACATAAAAATTTAGTATATACGTTACTTACATCATTACTTGCAATATATGTATTTGTTAATTATAAAGAAAAATTATATAGAATAGTATCATTAATACCAGTATTATCAATATTCGTATTTGGACACTTTTCAAGTATATTTTTTGAAGTATTTCCAAATTTAGAAATATTTTATGAGTTGCTAACAGCTAAAGATGTTATACTAACAGTTGCAAATTGCAATAAATTATACTACACATTCCCAGCAATATTTGCATTTATAAATTTTATTTGTATTGGAATGTCTATATTATTACTAACCAAAAAATACAAAAACAATATCGCAATATTAATTTATTTAGCAGGATTAGCTTCAAGAATAGTAATTGCGTTTTCACCAACAGTATTTATTTCACAAACAAGAACAATGTTATTTTTGGATTTTGCAATGATAATAATAAGTTACTTAATATGGCAAGAATTACAGAAAAAAGAAGCAAAAGGAATAAATTACCTAGGAGCAATTATAAAGTTTTTAGCAGTAATTCAATATTTAGATACATTAATATATATTTATAGTGAGCAAAAGTTATACTAAAATTTAGGGACAGTCGTGAAATTTTTCGACTGTCCCTAAATTTCATTTATAAATAACTTTATAAACATGATAATTATTTTCATTATATATTAAATCAAAATCTATATTTTCATTTTTAAAATCTTCCATAACTCTAACAGTGAATATGTATTTTATATTCATATCTTTTAGTTCATCTGGAGTTATATATACAGCAATTTTATCATTTGTTAATAAAACAAATTTATCAGATATTAATTCTTTGTTTGGTACAATTTCCATATAAACATGAGCATACCTATTATAAACTTCTTCATATTTTTTATCTTTATCAAGCATTTCCCAAAGTTCCATATTAGGATAGATGTTTGTAGCATTTATTGTTGGAGCTCCAGCCATAGGAAGATAGTTTGGACAAGGAAAAGGCAAAGCTTCTGCAAGCCACAATCCAGAATCTTGTTTATTAATTTCTTCAATTGCTTGTAGCATTGGACTATCAGTTATCATATCAATTCCACTACATATAGGATTTACTTTAAATCCAACAACTAGCATAGTAGCTATTATTCCGATTGTAAATATATATTTACAATATTTTGTATTATATTGTAATACAAAATAAAAAATACAAAAACACATTACTAATAGAAAACTTGCTAATATTTTTCCAACATAATCTGGATTTAATGTTTTACATATAAATACAAGAATTAAACTTGTAACTAAGGATATTAATATAGATACCCAAATTTTAGGTGAGTAATTTGTTATAGAAAGTGACCTTAATAAAACTAATATATCTATATATCCTAGTGCTATAACAGCCTTTTCAGGTACAGAGTAACTTAAAAGAGTAATTTTTGCTAGAAGAGGCACTTTAAACATAGCAAAAGCTCCAATTATAATATATGGTATAAATAAAGCTACAAGAGGTATATCGACTTTTTTATTTTTAGCCATTGCAATTATTGCACAAATTATACCAATAGGAAATAATCCAAACATAGCTGATTCTTCAGAAGGACTTGTTAAAATTCCTTCTTCTTTGAAGGTTAAAAAGATGTTATCAATATAGCTTATATATTTTCTAAAACCGCCACCGCCTTCTGAAAGTCTGTTGCCGGGATATACTGTATTTGTTAAAGCAAAAATTGTATCTTTTGATGTATGAAATATTAATCCCATTAAAAGTAAAAATATAACTAAACTTGAAATTATTGAAAAAATATCTTTTTTAATAATTCTACAATTTTTATAATTAGTAATAACAATATAAATTGCAAGGCTTAAAAATACATAAAATAATGGTATTTGATAAGCTGGGTATAAAATTAATATGTATCCACCTGCACATATTATCATAAAGGTTAAGCAAAGCAATCTAGTTTTAAAATTTTCTGTATTCATATATTTGTATAAAAGGATAAGAGCAAGTTCTCCAAAAATAAATAATTCAGCAGAACCATTTGTTGCAAACCACCATTGAATAATTGGAGAAAGGGAAAGCATAAAACTTCCAATTAAAGATAACCTTTTATTTTTGTCAGTAAGAATCATTGCAAGTTCAAAAGTTATTACAAATAATGCTATGAATCTTGCTATCCAAAAGAAAGATAAGCCACCTGCTAGTCCTAAAAAAATATAACCTAAGTGAAAAGGTCTGAAAATTTCTGCTAAAGCAAGCACAGGCAATCCATAAATAGTAAATGCATCTGTTGAAGTTCCACCTCTTAAAATATCTGAAAAATATTTAAATCCATTAAAACTTTGTGAAAAAATAAGAGGAGTGGTTACAGCCCATTCATCACTTCGAATAGTTCTTGGACTTCCAAATAATAATGAATTATCTTGAACTCCAGTATTATAAACATATCCATTCCATAAAGAAATAGAAGAACCATGAAGTTTAAATAAGACTCCAAGCACTATAAATATAATTGCAATAATAAATCTATATTTATAAAGGAAGTCTAAGCTTTTGTTTTTAAAATTAATAATTTTTTCCATTTTGTACCTCTAAAAATATTTTTTTTGATTATATCATAACTTATTATTAGATTGCTATTATTTTTGAAAAAGTATATAATGAGATAAATCTTTTCACATAAAATTTACAAAATAGACAATATTTAGTTTGTTTTTGTTTATATAGTGTGAATGTAGTTTTATTTCTACAAAATAAAATATAGGAGGAAATTGCTAATGAAGGTACTAGTTTTAAATTGCGGAAGCTCATCATTAAAATGTCAATTAATTGACATGGAGAAAAAAGAAAGAATTATGAAAGGGCATTATGATAGAATTGGTGGCTCAAGATCATCACTTCGTTTTAATGTACGAGGAAATAAAGTTGTTATTGAATATCCTGCTAGAGATTTTGAAGAGGCAATTTCAAAAATATTAAGATTACTTACAAGTGAAGAATATAAAGTTATAAATAATTTAAATGAAATAGGAGCAGTAGGACATAGAATTGTTCATGGTGGTGAAAAATTTAAAAATTCAGTTATAATTGATGAAGAGGTTATAAAAGCCATAGAAGAAAATATTACATTAGCACCATTACATAATCCAGCAGGATTAGCAGGAATTGAAGCTTGTAGAAAATTGTTGCCAAATACGCCAATGGTAGCTGTATTTGATACTTCTTTCCATCAAACAATGGAAGAAAAAGCTTTTATTTATCAATTACCATATAAATATTATGAAGATTATAAAATAAGAAAATATGGATTTCATGGAATTTCACATAGATATATAGCAGGAAGAATTACAGAGATTACAGGAAGAACAGATTTAAAAATAATAAACTGTCATTTAGGTCAAGGAGCATCTTTATGTGCAATTAAAGATGGAAAATCAGTAGATACAACGATGGGATTAACACCACTTGCTGGTGTACCAATGGGAACAAGATGTGGTGATGTTGACCCATCAATTATTCCAACTGTTATGAAGTTATATGATATAAAACCAGATGAGATGCTTAGAATAATGAACAAAGAATCAGGAGCATGGGGGGTATCTGGAGTTTCTACTGATTTTAGAGATATTGAAAGAACAGCAGACCAAGGAGATGAAAGATCTATTTTAGCATTAGAAAGTAGAGCATACATAATTGCTCAATACATAGCAAAATTTATTGTAACATTAAATGGTGTTGATGTTATAACTTTTGCTGGTGGTATTGGTGAAAACGGATTTGAAGAAAGAGAAAGAATTTGCAACTACCTAGAATGCTTTGGAATAAAATTAGATAAACAAAAGAATTTAGTAAGAGGAGAAGAAACAAAAATTTCAGCAGAAGATTCTAAAGTTCAAATATATATAGTTCCTACTAATGAAGAGATAGTAATTGCAACTGATGCATATGAATTAACTAAAAATTTGTAAAAAATTAATCCCAAATGTTTGCATTTGGGATTTTACTATACACAAGTTATCATTTGTTTTTAATCATCTTCAACATCTAAAAATATTTCATTAGCAAAAAAATCTTTCAGTTGTATATTAAAACCTTCACAAATATGAAGGATAGTATTAATTTTTAATAGTTTGGATTTTCCTGTTAGAAAAGTGCTTAATGTAGAACAAGGTATACCTGTTGCTTTGCATAAATCCCAAACTTTCATGTTATTTTCTTTTAACAACTGCTTTATTCTTAATCTTAGTGCTTCTGAAAGTTGCATGAAAATCATTCCTTTCTAAATAGATTTTCCCCAAAACAAGTATATAATTTTAAAATGTTAAACCACTTTGGTAAATTGAAAAAATAAATAAAATTTCAATAAATCGAAGTGGTTTTTGTTGACAAAAAAGGCAATATAAAATATAATTCGATTGAACGAAGTAGTTCGGTAAATTGAAATAAAATAAAAAGTAAGAGGAAAAAATATGAAACGTTTATGCATACTTTTTCCAATTTTTGTACTTATTATTACATTTTCTTTAAATATAAATGCAGTTTCGAATCCTAAAATTTATATTGAAGATGCAACTAAATATGAAAATTCAGAAAATGTTACATTAAAAATTGACATGGAAAATGTAAATGAAGATATTGTTACACTTGGAATAGATGTAAAATACGATACATCTAAATTAGAATATGTAAGTTCAAAAGCTGGAAAAGATTTACAAGCAACATTAAATTTAGCAGAAAATATTCAAGATGAATCAAGAGTAGCTATTGGAATAGTAAGTCTTGGTGGTTTTGAAGCTAATGGAGAATATTATTATGTTACATTTAAAGTAAAAGATGATAGTTCAGATATACCAATATCATTAAGTATTAGAGAATCAACAGATTCCAAACGGAAATGATATAAAAATAGAAACAGAAGACGGAAGTATTAAAATAACTTCTAAGAAAAAGCAAGAAGAAAACAAAAAACAAACTATTAAGAATTTTGAAATAGAAGATGTGCAAGAAATAGAAACAATTGAAAATATAATTACTAAGAATGCAGATATAGAAATTACACCAGAAGATTCAATAACATATGAAGTTGAAGATTCAAATATTGCAGAAATTGCAAATAATGGATTGATAATTCCAAATCAGGAAGGAACAACTAAAGTAAAAGTAAGCTTAAATGGACAGGATATAGGCACAGTAGATGTTGTCGTAAAAGATGGAAAAGTTCAAAAGGTTTTATCTTCAAAAACAGAAAACGTAGTATCAGAAGAAAACGAAGAAAACCAAATAGAAGAAAGCAATAATTTTGAAAAAGAAACATTTGTAGTTCAAGCAAATGCAGAAGATAAAAAAATAGATGTTGTAGAAAATGAAAAAACATCAAAGAATTACATTGCTATCATAATAATTTTTGTCATTATTATTTTAATTTTTATATTAATTTTAATAAAAAAGGGGAGGAAAAAAAGAAAAAATGAAAAAATTTACTAAAAAAAGTTTAGCTATTTTAATTATTGCAGTAATGCTTAGTTCATTTATTCCAAATTTAAAAAGCTATGCAGTAGATACACCAGTAGTCGATATAACGGCTAATGGAAGTCACGAAGTAGAAGCAGAAGTGGGAAATACTGTATCAGTAGACTTAAATTTAGTTAGTGGATTAGAAGGCAGAGACAATTTTACTATTGTTGTAAGTTATAATCCAGAATATTTAAAACCAGCAGATGGAAGTTACTATTTAGATCAAGATAATAATATGGCTTGGGATACAAGACGTGGATTATCAAAAGAGCTTTTAAATGGGTTTGACAATGGAGTGGTCTTAGGATCACATATTACAGATCCAGTATATGGAATTGCTATAGCATATGCATTTCTTAATCCAGCAGGAGATGAGCAAATTAAAACATCAGGAAAAATAGCTACATTAACATTTGAGGTGTTAAAGGGTGGAAGTACTGATATTACTTTTTCTAAAGTTGCTTATGCTGGAAAGGATGCAGATTCTGAAAATGAAGAATTTTCTTCATCAGCAAAAGTAACAATCAAATCACCAATTCCAATGACAGGATTGAATGCAACAGAAATTTCAAAAGATATGAAAAAAGGTGAAACATTTACAGTTTCAGCAACAAAAGTACCAGTAGAAACAACCGATAAAACACCTATTACATACCAAAGTTCAAACACAAATGTTGCAACAGTAAATTCAAATGGAGTAGTAACAGCTGTTGGAAATGGAACTGCTGAAATTACAGCAGTATGTGGAAAACATTCAGTAAAATGTGCAACAGTAAATGTTACAACACCTTTAACAGGAATTAAATTAAACCAAACATCAGTTACATTAAATAATGGTGGAGAAACAAAATTAGTAGCAACAAAAGATCCTCAAGATGCATCACAAGATATAAGCGTTACTTGGAGTTCAAGTAATGAGGCAGTTGCATCAGTTTCATCAGAGGGAACTGTAACAGCAGTTGGAAATGGTGATGCAGTAATTACAGCAACTGCTACAAAAGCAGAAGGTGGAAATGTAACTGCAACATGTAATGTAAAAGTTATAACACCATTAAATAAATTAGTGATAGATAAAAAAGAATTAACATTGTCAAGAGGTGAAACATCGAAATTAACTGTTACAAAAGATCCAATAAATACATCAGTAACAGATAATATTGTTTGGACATCAAGTGATGCTACAAAAGTTAAAGTTGAACAAGATGGAACAGTTACAGCATTAGCTGCAACAGGAGATACACCAGTAGTTGTAAAAGCAACATGTGCTGGAAAAGAAGTAAGTTGCTCTGTTAGTGTAGGAGTTCCAATTTCAAAAATTACAATAGATGGTGGAGATATTACATTAAAAAAATCTCAAACACAAAATTTAACAGTTACTTATGAGCCAACAGATTTTACAGGTTCAAAAGCAATAAAATGGACATCAAGTGATGAGACAAAAGTTAAAGTTGAAAATGGAGTAATAACAGCACTTGCTCCAACAGAAAAAGATGGAGTAAATACACCAGTAGTAATAACAGCAGAAACAGTAAACGGTATTAGAGGAACTATAAATGTTACAGTACCAGAAGTAAAATCAACACAATTAATAATAAACAAAAATAAAACATCAATAGAAAAAGGTTCAGAAGAAACTTTAACAACAAGTATTTTGCCAGAAGATACAACAGATCAATTAAATATTACTTGGACATCAAGTGATGAATCAAAAGTTAAAGTTGAAAATGGAGTAGTAAAAGCAATTGCTCCAACAGAAACACCTGTAACAATAACAGCAACAGCAAGTAATGGTCTAACAGCAACTTGCGAAGTTACAGTTACATGTAGTCTTCAAAGTATTTCATTAAATGAAACAAGTTTAAAAATTGAAGCTGGAGAAGATGCTACAACAGTATTAGCAGTTACAAAAAATCCAACAGATGCAACAGTAGATGTTGCTGATGTAAAATGGGAAAGTTTAGCACCAACAATTGCGACAGTAGTAAATGGAAAAGTAACAGCAGTTGCTCCTGGAACAACATATATTAGAGCAACTTTAGATGGAAAAGTTGCTGAATGTAAAGTAGAAGTAATTGCTACACTAAAAAGCGTATCAATTGAAAATGGTACTGATAACTTAGAAATATACAAAAACAAAACTGGAGAAATGAAAGTTATTTATAATCCAAGTTATGCAACAGAAATTCCAACAGCAACATGGACATCAAGCAATGAAGCGGTTGCAACAGTAAATAATGGTGTGGTAACAGGATTAAAAGAAGGTACAGCTAAAATTACTGTAGATTTTGGAAATGGAATAACAGCTTCAAGAGTTGTTAAAGTAAAAGAAGTAAAAGCAACAGGTGTAACAATTACAGTAAAACCTGAAAGAATATTAAAAAATGAAGAATCTGCTCTTGAAATTAATGTTTCAAAAGACGAAAATGAACCAGAAGAAGTTACAGATGAAATTATATGGACATCAAGTGATGAAACAGTAGCAAAAGTTATTTTTGAAAATGGAGAATATAAAGTAAAAGGTATTAAAGAGGGAAAAGCAGAAATAACAGTACAAGTTGGTGATTACAAAGATATATTTGAAGTTGAAGTAAAAGAAAAACCAATAACTTCAATAGATGTTTCAATATTTGGAGATACAGTTGAAGAAGATGGATACGCAGGATTAAAAGTTACAGTAAATCCAACAGATACAACAGATGAACAAGTATTTTCTTATAAATCTGAAAATGAAGCTATTGCAAAAGTAGTAAAAGGTGAAGATGGAAATATTTATGTAAAAGGTATTAACGCAGGAACAACAAAAATAATTGTTACAGCAGAAAATGGAGTAGAAGGAGTTTATGAGGTAACAGTTGTTGCTAAGAAAGTAACTGAAGTACAAGGAACAACTAATAATCAATCTGCACCATCAGGTGGTGCACCTGCTCCAGCACCAGCTCAAGCTGTACAACAAGCAGTTAGCGGACTTGTAGCATCACCACATACTGGAGATATGAATGTAATTGCTTTAGTAGTTATGGCAGTAATATCTTTAGCTGGAATGGTAATAACAATAAAGAAAAAATAATAATGTTTGAAATATAACTACAAAAGAGGCATAGTCTAAAATACTTTTATATGCCTCTTTTTATCTTATTAATTGGAGAGAAAAATGTCAAAAAGATTAAAAAAAAGTGAAGATGAGGTAAAACAAAATCAAAAGAAGAATATTATACGAATACTTATTTTTATAGTATTTGCAATTGTATTTATTTTTTCAATTGTAAATTTATCAAGATGGGCAATCTACAATAAAAAATCTGCCAATTTAATTAAAGATATAATAAATGAAAACTTTGAAGAGGCAAAAGAAGAAAATAAGAATCCAGTAAATTTTGAGGAATTAAAAAATATAAATAAAGATACAATTGCATGGATTAGGGTAAAAGATACAAATATAAATTATCCAATTGTTCAAACAGATAATAACGAATATTATTTGCAAAAAGATATAAATCAAAATTATAGTACATGTGGTTGGATTTTTATGAACTATAAAAATAATAGCAATTTTTCAGATAGAAATACTGTACTTTATGGACACAATATAAAATCAGGATTAATGTTCTCAGATTTGCAAAAGATTTACAAAAATGAACTTGGAACAGAAGTTGTAATTGAAATATATACTGAAACCGAAAAACTAGAATATAAAGTATATTCAAGCTATTTAACAGAACCTGAAGAATATAGCACAAAAGTGCTTTTAGATGAGGATACTGAAAAAGAATATCTACAAGAAATTTTAAAAAGAAGTTCGATTATGTACAACATTGTTCCAGATAAATCAGATAAATTAATAACTTTATCTACATGTGATAATTCAGGAAAAAATAGAATATTAATCCATGGATTTTACATAGGTGGAGAAAAGTATTAAAAATAGGAGATGAATTTTATGAAAAATAAAGTATTATTAATAACTGTTTTATTTTTTACTATGTTGGGAATTGCAGGTGTTTCAAATGCATCATCAGACCCTTCAAATTTTACTTTTGAATTAAATGAAGATAAAACAGGATATATTGTAACAGGTGCTAATGTATACACTGGAAGTTATAGAGAAAATGCTTTAGAAATACCAAGTGAATATGAAGGGCTACCAGTTGTTGAATTAGGGGGAGAAGCTTTTTATAGATTTGGATATGAAAGTAATTTAACAGAAATATATATACCAAGTTCTGTAAAAAAAATAGATTATTCTTGTTTCGAAAATTGCAAACATTTGAAAAAAGTAACTATAGAAGAAGGGGTTACAAATATTGGAATGAGTGCATTTTCAGGATGTAGTGTACTAGAAAGTATAGAAATACCAGCTAGTGTTGAAAATATAGGAGGAACAGCATTTTATAATTGCTCATTATTAACAAGTGTAAATATAAAAGCAGATATTAAAGAAATAACTTCAAGTATGTTTGAAGGTTGTGGAAATTTAAGCAATGTATCAATACCAAATAGCGTAAATAAAATCAGTTCAAAAGCCTTTTATGGCTGTAGTTCATTAGAAAGTATAAGTTTAAGCTCTAGCCTTGAAATTATTGAAACACAAGCATTTGTAGGAACTTCAATAAGAAGTTTAATAATTCCAGAAGGAACAAAGCAAATTGCGTGGTCAATGATTAATGATTCACTTACAGAAATTACATTACCATCAACATTAACTGAAATTCAAGTAAACCCAGCAGACCCAATACAAAAAATGGAAAATTTGACAATATATGTCCATGGAGATTCACTAGCTGAGAATTTTGCAATAAGTAATGATTTTAAGTATGTAAATCTTGACATTGAAAATGAGATTGTAGAAAGTAATGTAAGATATGAACTTACTCAAAATAAAAATGCAAATATTGTAGGATATACCTCAGACTTTTCAGGGATTTTAAATATTCCTGATGAAGTTAATGGATATAAAGTTGTAAATGTAAAAAAAGGTGCATTTAAAGATTGTACAAATTTAACTGAAATTAATTTTTCAAACAATATAAAAAGAATAGAAATGAATGCTTTTGAAGGTTGTACAAGTTTAACAAGTATTGTGTTACCAGAACAATTAGATGAAATTCAAAAAGATGCATTTTTAAGTTGTACCTCATTAAAAAATGCTACAATGCCTATTACTGTAAATCCAGATGCTGGAGAATATTCTCAAATTTCAAGTAAGATTTATGGTACAGCTTTTAACAATTGCACAGCTTTAGAAAAAATAACATTAACATATGGTAAAAATGGAAAAATGTCAAATTTTTATTGTAGCGTAGCATTTACTAATAATCAATTAGGGGATATTTTTACACCATGGAGTTCAAAAACATGTCCTGTTTATGAAGTTACAGAAGATATTGTAAGTTATGGAAATGGTGGATTTGCAGGTTGTAGTGCAATGAAAAATTTTACAATATCAAAAAATGTAGAGTCTTTAAACAAATGCTTATTTGCTGGTTGCAGTTCACTAGAAAGTTTAGAGATACCTTATAATATTACAACATTAAATGAAAGTTGTTTCCATGGGCTTGGAAATTTAAAAGAACTAAGAATTCCAGCAAGTGTAACAACTATAAATGGTTTACCATTTTGGTGTTTATCAACACTAACTTAAGAAAAAATGAATATATATATGCCAACTTCTATTGAAAATCCAAGTTCTAGTTT
>CAOTKV010000002.1:86467-182198 GCA_948530865.1 uncultured Clostridia bacterium | reverse complement strand
ATGATTTAAGTAATAAAATAGAAAATACATATAGAAACTCAGAAAGAAAATATCGCTCTGAAATGATAGCAAATAGTAGAAGTTATAGCAGTAGTAGCCATAGTAGTAGCAGTGGCTCGGGAGGAGGATTCTCAAGCGGTGGCGGAGGCCGGAGGAGGGCGGAGGTAGCTGTGGCGGAAGATAAAAATTAATATAAGGAGGAAATATGAAAATAAAAAATAAAATTATCTATTTAACATTATTTTTTATATCAGTACTTTTAATATTTAATGTTAAATCATATGCAGGAACACAGAGTTGGAATTCGCTAGATTATGATGTTACTGTAAATTCAGATGGTAGCATGGATGTTGTAGAAACATGGAATATATATATAAGTGAGACAAATACGATATTTAAAGATTTTGAACTTGATGACTCTAAATATTCAGGAATTACAGATGTTAGTGTGTCAAGGGTTGATAGTAATGAAATACCTTTAACTCAAATTTATGAAGAGCAATATCATGTAGATACAGGATGCTATTATGCCCTACCAATAGATAATGGTAAGAAATTCGAAATTGCGTGGAATGTAGGATTAGATGATTCGAGCGAAACAAGAACTTATAAATTATACTATACAATTAGAGATGCTGTAAAAATTTATAGTGATTGTACAGAATTATATTGGCAATTTTTAGGAACAGATAATGAGAATGTAGGAAAAAATATTACAGGAACTATAAATTTACCAAGACCAGTTAGTGATATAGAAAGACTTAGAGTTTGGGCGCATGGACCATTGGAAGGTCAAATTGATAGAGTTTCAGAAAATACTGTTAAATTTTCTGTTCCTAAAATAAATAGAAGAACGATGTTAGAAGTTAGAGTTGTTACAGAAGATAATATCTATACTGAAAATTTTAATTATGAAAATACAAAAACATTAGCATCTATTTTAGAAGAAGAACAGGGATGGGCTGATGAAGCAAATGCCAAAAGAGAAAATGCAAAATTAATGATGAAAATGTTTAAAATAATTATTGTATTAATTATACTAATAAATATTTTCGTTATATTTAAATATAATAAAAAAGTTAATGAAATTAAAGAAAAAGGAAAAGATTTAGAAATAAAATATGCTTATCCAGATTACGATATAGAATATTTTAGAGAAATACCAGATGAAGAAAATGCAACTCCAGCAAGATCTTTATATATACATGATTTTGCAACTAATAACTCTAATATAACTTATAAGATTGATAAAATATTCTCTGCAACAATATTGGATTTATCATTAAAAGGTTTAATAGAATTTGAACCATTAGATAAAAATGAAGTTAGAATAATTCTAAAAAATGATACAAATGGAATTGAAATATCAGAAGATGAAAAAGTAGTATATAACATATTAGTAAAAGCATGTGGTTCCAAAGGAAGTGCAACAGTTAAAGAATTTGAAAAATATTCAAGAGTAAATTATGATGATATATATCCTAAATTACAAAAACTACAAAAGATTGTAGAAAGAGATGAAGAAGATTGTGGAAAAATTGATTCAAAAAGAAAAAATGCCTCTAAGTATTGGACAAACGAAAAAAATAAATATGATATTATATTGGTATTGTTAATTGTTTTTCCATTTACATGGCCATTATTGGGATTTCATATAGGAATACTAAGATGTATTATTGAACTTTCTAAAAATATTAAGAAAATTCCTATACTTTCAGAAAATGGAAATGTAGAAATGAAACAATGGAAAGCTTTAGAAAAATATATGAAAGAATATTCTTTATTAAAGGAAAAGAATGTTCCAGATATAGTATTATGGGAGAAATTTTTAGTATATGCAACTACATTTGGAATATCAAAACAAGTAATTAAGCAATTAAAAATGGTTCATCCAGAAATGTTTGAAATGGATAATGCACATATGCATAGATGTGCATATTGGTATATGATATCAGATCCAAGATATGGAGATAATTACTTTAATAATTTTAATAGTGGATTATCAAATGTGTATTCAAGTGCTTCATCAGCATATAGTATTGCACATTCTTCAAGTAGTAGCGGAAGTGGTTCTGGTGGAGGCTTCTCAGGAGGTGGCGGAGGCCGGAGGCGGCGGAGGCGGCTGCGGCGGTCGATGAAATTTAGGGACGCTCGAAAAGTTTCATTTTCATATTAAAGTGAAATTTTTCGAGCGTCCCTAAATTTCACTTGCATTTGATTTTATAATATGTTAAAATTATATATAGTGTAAATAAAATGAAAGGAAAAAATAATGAAAATTTTAAATAGACTAAAAACAACTGAAAATATAAATGTTTCAAGTGTTATGGCTATTTATTTAATAGTTTTATTTACATTCTCAATTTTTAGATTTAATAATATTTGTTTTTAAACACTAAATTTATTTAGTGTTTTTTTTTAGGAAAATTAAAGAGAAAGGGAGAAAAAATGGTAGGATATTTAGTACTTGAAAATGGTGAAGTTTTTGAAGGAGAAAGAATTGGAGTTACTATGGATACAGCTTGTGAAGTTGTATTTAACACAGGAATGGCAGGATATATTGAAACATTTACAGATCCTTCATATGCAGGCCAAGGGATTGTAATGACATACCCACTAATAGGTAATTATGGAGTAATACCAGAGGATACAGAGTCTGATAGAATTTGGGCAAAGGCTGTATTTATACATGAACTTGCAGATTTTGAAAGTAATTTTAGAACAAAATACAATTTAGACAAGTTTTTAAGAGATTACAAAATTCCAGGATTAACCAATATTAATACTAGAAAATTGACTAAAATTCTTAGAGATGCAGGAACAATGAAAGGATATGTTACATCAAGTATTAATAATATTGATGAAATAATGGAAAGAATTAAAGCTTATGAAGTTGGGAAAGTTGTTGATGAAGTTACTTCAAAACAGATAAGAGTTTATGGTAAAGGAAAATCTAAAAAAGTAGCATTAATTGATTATGGATTTAAACATAATATAGTAAATTCACTTTTAAAAAGAGATTGTGAAGTAACAGTATTTCCAGCAGATACATCAGCAGAAAAGATAATTTCAATGAAACCAGATGGAATAATGTTATCAAACGGACCTGGTGATCCTGAAGATTGCATATATCAAATTAAAAATGTAAAGAAATTGTATAGTACAGATATTCCAATTTTAGGAATTTGTTTAGGACATCAATTAATGGGACTTGCAACAGGGGCTAAAACAGCTAAATTAAAATATGGTCATAGGGGACCAAACCATCCAGTAAAAGATTTAAAAGAAGGAAGAGTACATATTACATCTCAAAATCATGGCTACTATATAGTCGAAGATAGTGTTGATAAGAAAATTGCTGAAGTGTCACATATAAATTTAAATGATGGAACAGTAGAAGGATTAAGATATAAAAATAAAAAAATATTTACAGTACAGTTTCATCCAGAAGCATGTCCAGGACCAGAAGATACAGCATATATATTTGATGAATTTGTAAAAATGTTATAGAAAGGAAGTATAAAAATGCCAAAAAATAAAAGTATAAAAAAAGTATTAGTAATAGGTTCAGGACCAATTATAATAGGGCAAGCAGCAGAATTTGATTATGCAGGAACACAAGCTTGTAGAGAACTAAAAAAAGAAGGAATAGAAGTTGTTTTAGTAAATTCTAATCCTGCAACAATAATGACAGACAAAAATATGGCTGATAAAATTTATATTGAACCATTAACAGTCCAAACTGTTAAGAAAATAATTGAAATTGAAAAACCAGATAGCATACTTCCTAATTTAGGTGGTCAAACTGGACTTAACTTAGCTATGGAACTTGAAGAATCAGGAGTTTTAAAACAAAAGAAAGTAAAGCTTTTGGGAACTGATGTAGAAGGAATTAGAAATGCGGAAGATAGACAATGTTTTAAAGATATGATGGAATCTATAAATGAGCCATGTATTGCAAGTAAAGTTGTTCATACAGTTGAAGATGCAGTAGAGTTTACAAAAGAAATTGGCTTACCAGTTATAATAAGACCAGCATATACTTTGGGTGGTACTGGTGGTGGTATTGCTTATACAATGAACGAGCTTGAAGAAATTGCAGGTTCTGGAATTAGAATGTCAAGAGTAAATGAGATATTAGTTGAAAAATGTATTACAGGTTGGAAAGAAATTGAATATGAAGTAATGAGAGATAGCAAAGGAAATTGTATAACAATTTGTAATATGGAAAATATAGATCCAGTTGGAGTACATACAGGAGATAGTATCGTAGTAGCACCATCTCAAACATTGTCAGATAAAGAATATCAAATGCTTAGAACGTCAGCTATTAAAATAATTTCTGCTTTGAAAATTGAAGGGGGATGTAATGTTCAATTTGCTTTAAATCCAACAAGCTTTGAATATGCAGTAATTGAAGTTAACCCAAGAGTTAGCCGTTCATCAGCTTTAGCATCAAAAGCAACTGGTTATCCAATTGCAAAAGTTGCAAGTAAAATTGCACTTGGTTATACATTAGATGAAATAAAAAATGAAGTAACAGGAAAAACTTATGCTTGTTTTGAACCAGTACTTGATTATGTAGTAGTAAAAATTCCAAAATGGCCATTCAAAAAGTTCCTTACAGCAAGTAGAACATTAGGCACACAAATGAAAGCAACAGGTGAAGTTATGGCAATTGCACCAAATTTAGAAGCTGGTTTAATGAAGGCAATTCGTTCATTAGAAGAAAATGTAGAATATTTTTCACTTGATAAATTAAAAGATTTAGAAAAAGCAGAACTAGAAGAAAGACTTCAAATTGTAGATAATGAAAGAATCTTTGTAATAGCAGAAGCAATAAGAAAAGAAATTTCTGTTGAAAGAATTCATGAAATAACTACAATAGATAGATTTTTTATAGGAATTATATATAAATTAGTAAGAATGGAAAGAGAATTAGAACTTAATCAAATGAATTCTAAGATGCTTGAAAAAGCTAAAAAAATGGGATTCACAGATAAAGTGATTGCGAAACTTTCTGGAAAAACAGAAGAAGAAATAAAAAGATTACGTAATAAATATGGAATACAAGCAAACTTTAAAATGGTTGATACTTGTGCAGCTGAATTTGAAGCACAAACACCTTATTATTATTCAAGTTATGATGATGATAACGAAGCAAAACAAACAGATAAAAAGAAAGTTATGGTATTAGGATCAGGTCCTATAAGAATCGGACAAGGTATTGAGTTCGATTATTGTAGTGTTCATGGAGTTTGGGCATTAAAAAAACAAGGATATGAAACAATAATTGTAAATAATAATCCAGAAACAGTAAGTACAGATTTTGATATTGCAGATAAATTATATTTTGAACCTTTAACTCCAGAAGACGTTGAAAACATTGTAAATACAGAAAAGCCAGATGGAGCAATAGTTCAATTTGGTGGACAAACTGCAATAAAATTAACAAAAGCCTTATCTGATATGGGCGTTAAAATTATGGGAACACAAGAAGTTGATATGGATAGAGCAGAAGATAGAAAAGAATTTGATGAGGCTTTAAATAATTGTGGAATTTTAAGACCAAAGGGAAGTACAATTTACACAGTAGATGAAGCAAAAAAAGTTGCAAATAGCTTAGGATATCCAGTTTTAGTAAGACCATCATACGTTTTGGGTGGTCAAGGTATGGCTATTGCTTATGATGATAAAGAAATTGAAGAGTATGTAAATGAGATTAACACAATTGCGCAAGAACATCCTATTTTAGTAGATAAATATATTTTAGGAAGAGAAGTAGAAGTAGATGCAATTTGTGATGGTGAAGATATATTGATTCCAGGAATTATGGAACACTTAGAAAGAGCTGGAGTCCATTCAGGTGATAGTATTTCAGTTTATCCAACACAAAATGTTGAAAAAGCTCATGAAAAGAAAATAATAGAATATACAGAAAAAATTGCTAAAGAGCTTAATGTAATAGGAATTTTAAATATTCAGTTTATCATAAGTGAAGGCGAAGTTTATATAATTGAAGTAAATCCGCGCTCAAGTAGAACAGTACCTTATATTAGTAAAGTTACAAACTTACCAATGATAGATATTGCAACCAATGTAATTCTTGGTAAAAAATTAAAAGATTTAGGATATGGAACAGGATTGTATAAAAAAAGTGATTATATATGTGTTAAAATGCCAGTATTCTCATTTGAAAAAATCAAAAATGCAGATACATCACTTGGACCTGAAATGAAATCAACAGGTGAAGTTTTAGGGGTTTCTAAAAAGTTTGAAAATGCAGTACTTAAAGCTTTTATTGCAAGTGGTGCAAATGTGTCTACAAAAGGTGCAATATTAATAACTGTAAGAGATAAAGATAAACAAGAAATGTTACCAATAGCCGAAAAATTCAAAAATAAAGGATTTGAAATTTATGCAACATCAGGAACTGCAAAATTCTTAAAAACTAATGGAGTTGCATCAACTGTAATTGAAAAATTATGGGAAGGAAAAAATAGTATAATTGATTTAATAGAATCAGGAAAAATCAATTTTGTTATAAATACTCCAACTAAAGGAAAAGAAGCAAACAGAGATGGATTCAAAATAAGAAGAATGGCAGTAGAATGTAAAATACCATGCTTTACATCATTAGATACTGTAAATGCATTGTATCAAGCTATCGAAGATGACACAGAAGAAAAAGATTTAAATCCAGTAGATATAACTGAAATTTAGGGACGCACCAAAAATTTCAGTTGACAAAAAACAAAGAAAAAAGTATAATTGTACTAGTACAGATAGTACAATTATACTTTTTTGTATAGGAGGGGGATTTATGATAAGAATTAGCAATTTGAATAAAACTTTTGGAAAAAACAAAGTTTTAGATAATTTAAATTGCAATATTCAAACCAATTCAATTTATGGTTTGATAGGTGCTAATGGTGCTGGAAAATCAACACTATTAAGAATTATAACAGATATATATAGAAGAGATTCAGGTACAATTGAAATTGATGGAAAAGAAGTAGAAGATAATCAAGAATTGAAACAAAAAATAGTTTTTGTGCCAGATGATTTATTTTTCTTTCCAAGTTATACTCTTTTGGATATGGCAAAATTTTATGAATCTATGTATAAAAAATTTGATATGGAATATTTAAAGGAATTAGCAGAAATGCTAAAACTAGATATGAATACAAAAATTCAAAACTTTTCAAAAGGAATGAAAAGACAATGTGCATTAATTTGTGCAATAGCAACAAATGCAAATTATATGTTTTTTGATGAAACTTTTGATGGATTAGATCCTGTTATAAGAAATTTAATTAAAAAAATTGTAGTAAAACAAATGGAAAAACAAGAAACTACAATAATAATGACAAGTCATAATTTGAGAGAATTAGAAGATATATGTGATAATTTAGGATTATTATATAAAGGTGGAATACTTTTTGAAAGTGATATAGATTCATTAAAAACAAATATGTTTAAAATTCAAATTTCTTTAAAGGAAGAATTTAATAAAGAAACATTTTTAGGTTTAGATATTATGAGTTATAAAAAGGTGGGAAGTATTGCAACTATTATTATAAAAGGAGAAAAAGAAACTGCACGAGAAAATCTTGAAAAATTAAATCCAATAATACTAGATTTCTTACCGTTAACTTTAGAAGAAATGTTTATTTATGAAATGGAGGTGCTAGGATATGAATTTAATCAAGTCATTTAATTTTAAATTCTTTAAAGAAAACGTAAAAAAATCAAAAGGCGCGATAGCATTACTTGTTTTAGTAGTACCAATATTTATAACATTAATAACAGTATTGTGTTTAAATGAGTCCAGAGTAAATATACCATCAAAAGGAAATTTTGCATTTATAAATTTTATTGGAATGTATTTTATACCAGTTTTAATGTCATCAGCATTATTTGGTTATGTTTATAAAAAGAAAAGTGTTGATTTTATAAATTCACAACCAATAAATAGAAAAACAATTTTTGTTACAAATACTATAGGTGGAATTGCACTAATTACAATTATTCAAGTATTAGCAGCTGTTGTTGTAGTAGTTTGTGGTGCTATTTTACCTAATATAATAATTTTTCCACAGATGATTTTAGATATATTTATTATGATGTGGGTTTCGTATGTATTCGTTTTTTTGGCAACAAATGTTGCAATGTGTTTATCAGGAACATTTTGTACACAAATTGTTGTAACAATGTTAATTTTATTTTTAGTTCCATTTTGTTATGATTCTTTTAAAGATTATAATTATGGAGATAATTTTGAAGTTGTTATTGGAGAAAATAAATATAATAAATACCTTTCATCTGATGTATATTATACAATGCCTTATCAACTATTTCATAGTGCATTTTCTTATCATACATCTGAATTTGATTTCTTTTCATATAAGAGCATTTCGAGAATGATAATCCTAGGAATTATATATTATTTTATAGGGCTACATTTATTTAAAAACAGAAAAATGGAAAATAATGAAGAATCTTTTGCAAATGATAAAATACATATTTTTGTAAAAGCACTAACAATTTTACCAATGTTAATAATGCTTAATATTATGGAAGCTGAAAAAGAATTTAATATTATTGTTGTGGCAGTAATTATTACTTATTATTTTGTTTATGATTTTATAGTAAAAAGAAAATTAAAATTAAAAAATTCATTAATTTATTTAGTATTAATAATGGCAATATTACAAGGTTATTGCTCTATTACAGAAATAATAAAAGATGTTGAGCATCCACTTAAACAAATAAATGTTGAAAATATAGCAGGAGTAAAATTACAAAGTATATATTCAAATAATAAATTTAATTATGATAATATATATAGTGTAAAACTTGGTGAATATATAGAAGATAAAGAATTCATAAAATTGTTATTTGATACTGAATATAAAAATAGTTATAAAACTACAGAAAGTGCAGAAGTTATAGATTCAGAAATATTAGATGGAGAAGTAGTAATCGAAGGAAAGTCTGTAGAAGACTTTGTTGAAGAAGGAATATGTGAACTTACAATAAAAATGCAAAATGGTAAAATATATACTACTCAAGTTACACTTGATAGTGATGGTCTTAATAAAATTATAGAAGAATTATCTAAAAATGAAAAATTTGTTGCTAAAATTAAAAAAGGCTTAACTCAAAATACAGTTGCTGTTTTAAATAGTTATATGATAATAACTGGAGAAGAAAAAAAGATTATTCAAAAAGAAATTGAAAATAAAATTAATAATATGAGTATTCAAGAAATACTATCACAAAGAAAATGTTATGGTGAAAATGCTTCTATCAATAAATATTATTATAAAAACAATCGATTACAAGGAATAAGTATTCCAGCTAATATAACTGATGAAGTATTAAAAATTGCAAGTAAACATACAAACAAAGCTATTATTGAAAAAATAAAAGCAGATTTAACTATAACACATACTTATCAGGTTTATAATGGAAATGAAAATATATTTGAGGAAAGTAAAACATATATATATTATTCAGAAGATATAACAAAATTTATTTTAGCTAATGAAAATGAATTCTTTGATGTAACAAAACCATATTATGTAATTACTCTTGATGGTAGAGATAGTTTACAATTTTATACAAATAAGATTGAAGAGATACAAAGTATCATAGCTAAGGCACAAGAGTATGAAAATTCATTAGATAGAGGAATTTATAAAGATTAGAAGGAGGAATGGCAATGATAAATTTAGATTACCAAAGTAGAATGCCTATTTATGAGCAGATTGTTCAAGAAATAGAAAGATATGTAGCTTTGGAAGTATTAAAACCAGAAGAACAAATTCCTTCTATTAGAGAGATGGCAGCTACACTTGGAATAAATCCCAATACAGTAAAAAAAGCTTATACGATTTTAGAATCAAAAGGTGTAATTGTAACATTATCAACGAAAGGAACGTTTATAACACCAAAAACAGATAAGATTTTGAAAAGTTCAATAGATGAGAAAATCGAAAAAATAAGAAAAGAAATAAATGAAATTCAGAAATATGGGATTTCAAAAGAAGAGATAATAAAAAGAATTAGTGAATAAAAATAAGAGAGAGGAAGAAATAAAAATTCCTCTCTTTTATTATGTTAAGTGAAATTTTTCAAGCGTCCCTAAATTTCATTTGACAAAAAAATATTTTGGAGTTATAATTTTTTAGGTTTTTTGTAACTATAGGCAATTGCATTATGCAATTTATGTTATAACATCAAGGGAGTGTGTGTATGGAAATTGTGGTGAGAGACGTTACAATTAGGGGAGAAAAGCTTTATATAGTTGACACAGGATTACCTAAAGAACGTCAATTAAACTTGTTGCTTGAGGCAGCATACAATTCAATACTTACAGATCCTGAGTTTGTGGAACAGAGTAAGAAAAATAAAGAGACAGAAAGGAAATTGAAATCATTAAGAGGTTGTATAGAAAATTTTCTAAAGTCTCAAGAGGTAACTGTTTATCGCAAAACGGGCTAAAGGGAAATGCCAGCACTAAGTTGTGCTGGTGATTTTTCTTTTTTTGACCAATCGTTCAGTTTTATTTTATATTATATTGAAATTTTCATGTAAATCTTATATAATGTGAAAAAATTAAAATTGTAGGTGAAATAATGAATAAAACAAAAAGAAAAATATTTGAAACATCATTAAAACTTTTCTCTGAAAAGGGATATGATGCCACAAGTATAGAAGAAATTACAGCTACAGTTGGAGTTGCAAAAGGAACTTTATACTATCATTTTAGTAGTAAAGAAGAGATTTTTAACTTTTTAATTGATGAGGGAATGAAACTTCTAATTAATAGTATAGAAATTAAAATTTCAAAATGTGATAATACTTTAGATAAAATAAAAGCAGTTTCTTTAGTACAATTGAAAGCTGTTCATAAATATGAAAATTTGTTAACAATAGTAATGAGTCAAACTTGGGGAAATGAAAATATTAATGTTTTTTGTAAAGAAAAAGTTCTTGAATATATATCTGTTATACAGAAAATTGTTCAAGAAGGAGTAGATAATGGAGATATTGTTGAGTGCGATGCAGAAGTTTTAGCCTCAGAAATTTTTTCATTAACATGCTCAACATTAATTTATAAAAGAAAAACTAATATAAATGAAATTGATATTCAAAAAATGTATGAAGAATATGAAAAAACTATATTTAATAAAATAATAAAAAAATAAAGGATGGAACAAAATGGGAGAGAGAATTTATTCAGGATGTGAAAAAGTTTTTGAAGCAAAAAAATTCAATAATTTAAAAGAAATGATTAATAATACAAAAGTTGAATTTGGAAGTGATATAGCATTTAAGTTTAAAGCAGATAATTCTGATGAAATAACAACAATGAGTTACAATGATTATATTGATGAAATAAATGCTTTAGGAACAGCTTTAATTAGTATAGGTCTTAAAGATAAGAGAATAGGTGTTATTTCAGAAAATAGATATGAATGGGAAGAAGACTATTTATCAATTGTTTGTGGGACAGGAATTGTAGTTCCTTTAGATAAATCATTACCAGAAAATGAAATTTTAAGTTTAATAGAACGTTCTGAAATGGAAGCTATATTTTATTCTTCAAAATATAATGAAATTATGAAAAAAGCAAAGGAAGAAAATATCGGAAAAATTAAATTCTTTATATCAATGGATTTAGAAGAAAAAACAGATGAAATATATTCACAAAAAGAGTTAATTAAACTAGGAAAAGATTTAATAAAAAATGGTGCTAGAAGTTATTTAGATGCAGAAATTGATAATAATGAAATGTCAGTTATGTTATTTACTTCTGGAACAACATCACAATCAAAAGCTGTTAAATTATCACATGGAAATATATGTGCTAATATTTATGATATATCATGTACTTTTGATGTAACAAAAGAAGATACTTTCTTATCATTTTTACCATTACATCATGTTTTTGAATGTACAGTTGGATTTTTATATCCAGTAAGTGTAGGGGCTTCAATAGGATTTTGTAAAGGTATTAGACATATTGCAGAAAATTTAAAAGATTATAAGGCAAGTGCAATGATTGCTGTTCCAGTACTTTTTGATAATATGTATAAAAAAGTTATGCAATCAATAGAGAAAAAAGGAAAATTAAAAACAGTAAAATTTGGAATAAAATTAAGCAAAGTAGCTAAAGTTTTTGGAATTGATATTAGAAGAAAATTATTTAAAGAAGTTTTAGAATCTTTAGGTGGAAAATTAAGACTATTTGTAGCAGGAGGAGCTGCTTTTGATCCTGAAACAGAAAAAGGATTAAATGAACTTGGAATTGAAACATATCAAGGATATGGTTTAACAGAAACAGCACCAGTTATAGCTGCTGAGCATCCAACTTGTAGAAAATTAGGTTCAATTGGAAAAACATTTCCAAGTTTAGAGACAAAAATTATAGAACCAGATGAAATGGGAATAGGTGAACTGGCTGTTAGAGGTCCAAGTGTTATGTTAGGTTATTATGGTGAAACAGAAAAATCAGTATCAGAAGATGGATGGTTTAATACAGGTGATTTAGCATATATTGATAAAGATGGATTTATTTTTATAACAGGAAGAAAGAAAAGTGTAATAGTTTTAAAAAATGGAAAAAATGTGTATCCAGAAGAGATAGAAACATTAATTAATAAAATTCCAGGTGTTAAAGAATCTTTTGTTTATGGAAAACCAGAAAAAGATGATCCTGTTGATTTAAAAATTTGTACAAAAATTGTTTATGATAAAGAAAAAATAAAAGAAGAATATAATACAGAAGATTTAGAAGAAATAAAAAAAATATTGTGGAATAAAGTAAAAGAAATTAATAAAACAATGCCAACATACAAATATGTTAAGGAAATGATTTTAACTGAAGAGGAATTAATTAAGACTACAACATTGAAAATTAAGAGATTTGAAGAAATAAAAAAAGTGTTATAATTATTACAAAAATGTTACTTCTTGTTATCAAAATGTAAAGGAAAAAAGTCGAAAAAACACTTGAACTGTTACGGAAAAGACGATATAATATTTTTAGTATTTAATTAGAGATTGATACGAAGGAGGTAGTTTACAATGTCATTTTTTCAGAAATCAGGCATAGTAAACGTGAAAATGGTAATCACGGAAGAAAAAATATTATCAAACATAGATAAAGTTCAAAAATTAATTAATCCAAACAGTAAAAAACAAATTGTCCAATTAGAAGATGATTCTTATTTTAAAGATTTAGTTGAATCAATAAAAAATTATTTAATAGAATATCCTAAAAAGAACAATTTCCCAAGGAGCGTTTATAAAGCCTCATATGAATTAGTTGAATATGCAACAAATCAATTTGAAGAAAATACAAAAAAAGTTGAAGAATTAATTAGACAAAGAGAAAAGAATATAAAATTAGCTAGTGTTTTAAGAGATGCTACATCAGCTGTTAAAGCAAGAGCTAAAAATTGGAAAGAAATTGTTAAAAAATTAGAAACAAAATATCCAGCAGATGTTGCAGAAGCTTTAAATATAATTGGAAAAAGCAAAGACAAAACAACAGAAGAATATACTGGAGCATGTAAATTAATAGATGCTAAAATAAATAACTTAGAAAGCAATTTACATATTGAAATAGATATGGAAAGAATTGAAGATAAATCAAAAGCGTTAAGTTATATAGGAATTGAAATTGCAGAAGCTCTAAAATATATTCCTACACCTGTTGATGAAATAATTGGTGTAAGCACTGCTGATGAAGAAAACATAATAACAAATTCAATTGTTGAAGAACCAGAAAATGCTAAAGAAGAAAAAGTTGTTGCAGCAGTTACAAATGGTGGAGCAGAAGAATCAATCACAGAAGAAAATGTTGTAGAAGAACTTGAACAAGTTGTTTCAAATATAGAAGATACATTTTTAGAAGAAACAAGATTTGAAGCAAAACCTTCATTATGGCAAAGAATTAAAAATAGTAAATTTGTTAGAACAATAAAATACATAATGCAAATAAGAGTAGTTTTAGATTACCCAGCACTACCAGAAGGTAAAGATAATTAAAAAATATGAGAGACTAGATAAATAATTATTTAGTCTCTTTTTGTATATGTAAAAAATGAGAGAATATATTTACAATTTTATGTAAATATGATATTATATTGAAGTGCAAGTATATTACTTCTTGTACATTTATCCTTTGTCCACTAATTAGGAAAAGGAATTTCCTTTTACTTTTTAGTTTTAACATATAGTAACTATCAACCAAAAAAAGTTAGAGGAGGAGAATTTTATGATTTCAAAATTCTTTAAAAGATTAGCTATCTTAGCAGTAGCGTTTTTAGTAACTTGTATTTCTAATATTGAAATAGCAAGAGCGTATCTTTACGTTGATTTAGCCTGGGTAGGTATTATTGTGGCTGTTTTCGTTGCAGTCATTGCCCTTGGTGGTGCTATTGCCGAAGAGAACATTGTGGCAGGAATAGTTAATTTTGCAATTGTATTCTTGATGGGATTAGCTGTTGCAGTTGATCTTGCTTTCTCATTCATACTTTCTCGGTTATTCAATATTGATTTCTTCACGGCGTATGTTGTGATAGATTTCATTATGTGTCTGATCCCAAGTAAGAAGAATGAATGATTGGGTTAAAGAAAAAAGTCCCCTCTTACGAGGGGGCTTTTTTATATGTTTTCAAATGAATTAATTAATCTAGTGTTTAAAAAATCTAAGTCATTACGTAAATTATTTGCTTTGTCTGTGATTTTTTCATAAAGATAGGTATTATTATTATTTTTTTCATATGCAGTCTGTTTTGTAAAATCTACAATATTTTGAGCAGTTCTATTCAAATGATTTTGTAAGTTACAAAATGTAATTTTTGAACCATGTTCATTAATTTGATTTTTTATTGAATCTTGCAATTCTACAATACTATTTTCTGCATAATCAATATATGATGCTGATTTAAAACTATGAGCTTCAATTGCATCATCAACTTCTAAAATATATTTTCTAAATATCTTTTCAATTTTTTTATCCATAATTTATACCCCCTTTAAATTATAGTAAGTATATATAAAACATGAATAAAAAATGTTGTCAATGTGAAAATTAAAAGTGATAGTTAACATAAGAAAAAATGCAAAAACATTGATTTTTTGATAAATATAAAGTATAATATTATATGTTAAAAAGGAGATAACTATGAAAAAGAAAAGAATATTAACTGGAGATAGACCAACAGGAAGATTACATATTGGTCACTATTTTGGATCATTAATAAAAAGAGTAGAATTACAAGAAAACGAAGAATATGATCCATATATTTTAATAGCAGATGTTCAGGCATTAACAGATAATTTTAATAATCCAGAAAAGGTTAGAAAAAATGTTAGAGAAGTTGCAATGGATTATTTATCTGTTGGAATTGATCCTGAAAAAACAACTATATATATTCAATCAATGATACCAGAAACAGCTGAACTAACAATATATTATTCAAACTTAGTTACAATAGCAAGACTTCAAAGAAATCCTACTGTAAAAACTGAAATATCACAAAAAAGAGATTTATTTGGTGAAAGTGTTACTTATGGATTTTTAGGGTATCCCGTAAGTCAAGCAGCAGATATAACAACATTTGAAGGAGAATTTGTGCCAGTTGGAGAAGATCAAGAACCTCTTATCGAACAATGTAGAGAGATTGTTCGAAAATTTAATAGTATTTATGGTGATGTTTTAGTTGAACCAAAAGTTGTTTTATCTAATGCTAAAAGAATAAAAGGTTTAGATGGAAATGAAAAAATGGGTAAATCTTTAGGAAATGCAATTTATTTATCAGATTCTGAGGAAGAAGTAAATAAAAAAGTAATGGGAGCAGTCACAGATCCTAACAGAATAAAAAAAGACGATTTAGGAAATCCTGATGTATGTATGGTTTATTATTATCATAAGTTATTTTCAGGAGACGATGCTTGCCAAAAATGTTGTGAAGAATGTAAAAAAGGTCAAAGAGGATGTGTTACATGTAAAAGAGAACTTGCCAAAAATATAAATGAATTTTTAAATCCTATAAGAGAAAAAAGAAAATATTATGAAGAAAGACCAGAACTTGTAGATAAAATTTTAAAAGAAGGTACTGAAAGAGCAAGAAAAACAGCAAAAGAAACAATGAAAAAAGTAAAAGAAGCTATGAAACTAAATTATTTTGAAGATTAAATTGGAGATATGAATGAAAAATTATGTAAAAAAATTTCCTAAAGAACCAACTTTTAAAAGAAATGGTTTTGATGGATTTGATAGAAAAATAGAAAATGAAAATATAAGTATTACTTATGAACATGTATATAAAGGTCATGATAAATATTGTACAAATACAAAAATAACACATATATATTATGTTATATCAGGAAATGGAAAATTTAGAATTGATGGTGATATATATAATGTTGAAAAAGGAGATATTGTTGAAATTCCAGCAGGCATAAAATTTGTTTTTGCAGGAGAAATGGAATTATTATTAATAATGAATCCAAAATTTAATCGTGATGGTGAAATTGTTGGAGAAAAAAATGATTTATATTAAGAAAAGAATTGTACTTTAAGAGAGGAATGTAAAAATGTTTGTAGATTATGCAAAAATAATAATTAAATCTGGAGATGGTGGAGACGGTGCAGCAACTTTTAGAAGAGAAAAATATGTTGCAGCAGGCGGACCAGATGGTGGAGATGGAGGAAGAGGTGGAGACATCTATTTTGAAGTAGATCCAAATGCCAACACTTTAATAGATTTTAGATATACAAAAAAATTTAAAGCAGAAAATGGTCAAAATGGTAGTGGTAGTCATAGATTTGGGAAAAGTGGTTCAGATTGTATAGTAAAAGTTCCTTTAGGAACAATAGTAAAAGATGCAGAAACTGGAAAAGTAATTGTAGATTTATCGACAGAAGGTCAAAAAGAATTGATATTAAAAGGTGGTAGAGGTGGAAAAGGAAATTCACATTTTGCCACATCAACAAGACAAGCTCCTAGATTTGCAATTGATGGAGAAAAAGGAAAAGAAAAAGAAGTAATTTTGGAATTAAAATTACTTGCAGATGTTGGTTTAGTTGGATTTCCAAATGTCGGAAAATCTACTATTTTATCAAGAGTAACAAAAGCAACTCCTAAAATTGCAGATTATCATTTTACAACAATAGATCCAAATCTTGGGGTTGTAAAAACAGAATATGGAGATAGCTTTGTTTTAGCGGATATTCCTGGAATTATTGAAGGGGCTAGTGAAGGTATAGGCCTTGGAACTCAGTTTTTACGACATGTTGAAAGAACAAGATTATTATTACATGTTATAGATATTGCAGGAACTGAAGGAAGAAATCCAGTTGATGATTTTAATAAAATAAATGATGAATTAAAAAAATATAGTGAAAAATTATCAACAAGAAAACAAATAATAGTTGCTAATAAAATAGATAGTATGCAAGATGATTCAAATTTAAAAGAAATTGAAGAAATTGCAAAACAAAAAGAGATAGAAATTTATAAAATTTCAGCAGTAACAGGCGAAGGATTAAATGAGTTATTTAATCATGTTGCTGAAGTCATTAAAACACTTCCTAAAGAAGAAGTAGTAGATATTGAAGATAGAATTGTTTACACATTAGAAGACGAAGCAGATGAATTTACAATAGATATTATAGATGGAGAATTTATTGTAGAAGGTCCAGCAGTTGAAAGATTAATGGGAAGAGTAAATATTGGAGATAATGAATCATATCATTATATGGAAAAAATGCTTAAAAAGTTAGGTGTTGAAGAAGCATTGAGAGAAAAAGGCGTAAAAGAAGGAGATACAGTTAAACTTTTAGAATGGGTATTTGAATGGTATGAATAAAAAAGTATCATATTAAAAGAAAAATTCATAGTATACTTCCAAGGAGGTAAACTATGGATTTTTTTAATAATAACGATTCTGTGCCATATCCAAAAATAGAGCATTTAAAACAGGATTATAAATTTGGGAGAATGTTATATAATTCTTTTAGTGGTAGTGCAAGCGAACTTACAACAATTTTACAATATATTAATGAAAATATAAGTAATGAAACAAGTCCAGAATTAAAAAATGTATTAATGAAAATTGCAATTGAAGAAATGCATCATCTAAAAATTTTGGGAGATATACTAGTTAAACTTGGTTTTATACCATATTATATGAGTAGTAGAAATAATAAGTGGTGTTCAGATAATGTTAAGTATAAGTTTAACTGTGTAGAAGATATGCTTAAATACAATATTGAAGGTGAAAAAATGGCAATAAGAGAATATCAAAAATTAATTGAAAATACTGAAGAAAAATGTATAAAAGATACTTTATGTAGAATAATACAAGACGAAGAAAATCATATAAAAATATTTGAATCATTATTACCAAAAGATTAAAATAAAAAAGAAAACTTTTGTTTGACAAATCAAATGTTTTGTGATATCATACTTTCATAAATGAATCTAGAAAGGAAACGTGATTTGTAATATGAAGAAAAAAGATCCAAATGCTTTAAATAAAAGAGAAAAAGCTATTTTAAAATTTATAGAAAAACAAGTGAATTCTAATGGTTATCCACCATCTGTTAGAGAAATTGGTAAAGCAGTAGATTTAAAATCAACAGCAACTGTACATGGATATCTTAATTCATTAGAACAAAAAGGATATATAAAGAAAGAAAGTCAAAAAGGAAGAACATTAAAATTATTAAAAGGTGGAGCCATCGAAGGGCAACAATCAACTTTTGATAAAGAAGTTTATTCAAGCAGAGAAATGGTTGATGTACCAGTTATAGGAAAAATAACTGCTGGAGAACCAATTCTTGCAGTAGAAAATGTTACAGATACATTTCCAATTCCATTAGATTTTGTTGGAACTGGTGAAAGTTTCATGCTTACAGTTAGAGGAGAAAGTATGATAGAAGCTGGAATTTTAAATGGGGATTACATATTAGTAAGAAAACAAAATACAGCTAATAATGGAGAAATTGTTGTAGCATTAATTGGGGAAGAAGCAACAGTAAAAACATTTTATAAAGAAAAGGATCATATTAGATTACAGCCTGAAAATTCTACAATGGATCCAATAATAGTTCCAACATGTGAAATCTTAGGTAAAGTTTCAGGAGTATTTAGAAAAGTAAAATAATTAAATAAAATGTAAGGGGCATAAAATATTTATGTCCTTTACATTTTATAGTATAAAAGTAAAAGATTAAAAACTAATAAGGTAGCTTTTAAAAAGAGCCACCTTATTTTTTTTTTTTGTAAATCTGACCATGTAGTCTATGGTTTTGACCAGTCAGTATAATTATTTTTTTCTAAAATTGTGGTATATTTTTAATAACCAATCTGGAGAAGATTAGTTAATGGTCAAAAAGGAGTTTAATTTTATATGAATAAATTAATAGAGATTACAGATTTAAAAGATATGCTAAAAAAGACAAAAGAGGAATTTGGGGAAAGACCAGCATATAAAATAAGAGTTGAAGAGAATAAATATAAAATTTATACACATAAAGAAGTTAGAGATATGATTGATGCTTTAGGAACAGCATTAATTAGTTTTAATTTAAAAGGAAAAAGAATTGCTGTAATAGGTGAAAATAGATTTGAATGGGAGATTGCATACTTAGCTATTGCTTGTGGTACAGGTATTGTAGTTCCTCTTGATAAGTCATTACCTGAAAATGAATTAAAAAGATTAATAGAAAGATCAGAGGTTGAAGCCATTTTTTACTCTGGAAAATATGAAGATAAGTTGAAGAAGATGGTTTTAGAAGGAACAGGTAAATTGAAACATTTAATTTCAATGGATTCTAAAACACATTCAAATGGAATTTATTCTCAATCAGAACTTATAGAAATTGGTAATGTTTTACTAAAAAATGGAAATAGAGAATTTTTAGATAGTAAAATAAATCCAGATGAAATGAATATAATGCTATTTACTTCTGGAACAACATCAGAATCAAAAGTAGTTGCATTATCACATAAAAATTTATGTTCAAATTTAATGGATATTGCAAGTGTACTTGATATTGATTCAAATGATAGAATACTATCTTTTTTACCATTACATCATGTTTTTGAATGTACAGTAGGATTTTTATTTTCATTATATAGAGGCTGCCAAACATCTTTCTGTGATGGAATAAGACATATATTAGAGAACTTAAATGAATATCAAATAACATTTGCATCATTTGTTCCTGCAATATATGAAAATACTTATAAAAATATCATAAAGAAATTAGAAAAAGAAGGAAAATTGGCAAAGGTTAAAGAGCTAGAAGAAAAATACAAAGATTCAAATATGGAAGAGAAAAAGGAAGTTTTTAAAGAAATTCATCAAATTTTTGGAGGTCATATCAGATTATTTATAAGTGGTGCTGCTGCATTAGATAAGAATGTTGAATATGCATTTAGAAATTGGGGAATAAATCTTTGCCAAGGATATGGACTAACAGAAACATCACCAGTAGTTGGTGTTGAAACAAATAAAGAATTTAAAGTTGGATCAATTGGAAAAGCATTACCACATGTAGATGCAAAAATTGAAAATTCAAATGAAGAGGGAATTGGAGAATTAGTTGTAAAAGGTCCAAATATAATGTTAGGTTATTATCAAAATGAAGAAGCAACTAAAGAAGTATTAATTGATAATTGGTTTTATACAGGAGATTTGGCTAGTATAGATGAAGAAGGATATATTTTTATTAGAGGTAGAAAGAAAAGTGTAATTGTTCTAAAAAATGGTAAAAATATTTTTCCAGAAGAAATGGAAAATTTAGTAAATAGAATTGAAGGTGTAAAAGAATCTTTTATTTTTGGAAAGTCAAACAAAGAAGATAAAGACGATATAAAAATATATGCAAAAATTGTTTATGATAAAGATATTGTAAAAACAGCTTATAAAGTTGAAACAGATAAAGAAATTTATGATGCAATAAACAAAAGAATAAAAGAAATAAATAAGACAATGCCTCCATATAAAGCTATAAGAGGAATAATTCTTACAGAAACACCATTAATAAAGACAACAACATCAAAGATAAAAAGACAAGAGGAGATTAAAACAATTGAATAAAATTAATTTTGAAAATTTACTTACAAAGTTTATTGGTAGAAATATTTTTTATTATGAAACAATAGATTCTACACAAAAAGAAGCTTGGAGAAAAATAGAAAATAACAATATAGAAAATGGAAGTTTAATTATTACAAATATTCAAACTTCAGGTATTGGAACACATGGAAGAGTATGGCACACAGAAAAAAATAATAATATAGCATTTTCAACTGTACTTTTTCCAAATTGCGATATTAGTAAATTAGACAATTTAACATATGATATTGCAGAAATTTTGGTAGAAATTTTTAAAAAGATGTATCAAATAGATATTGATATAAAATTACCAAATGATCTTATTATAAATAATAAAAAAGTTGGTGGAATATTAACTGAAACAAAACTTCAAGGAAATAGAGTAAAAGATTTAGTAATAGGAATTGGAATAAATACTAATCAAAATGAAATTTCAGAAGAAATAAAAGATATATCAACATCAATAAAAAATGAATTTAATATAGATATTGATAATTATCTTATTATAAGTGAATTTTGTAATATGTTAGAAAAAAGATTAGGAGAATAATAATGAAAATAGGATTTTTATTCCCAGGACAAGGCGCTCAAAGTGTTGGAATGGGAAAGGATTTATATGATGAATATGAAGAATATAGAAATGTGTATAAGAGAGTAAAACAATTAACAGATGTAGATGTTGCAGATATTACATTTAATTCTTCAGAAGATGTTTTGAGTCAAACAAAAAATACTCAAATTTGTATATTAACAATGAGTTTTGCAATATTAGAACTATTAAAAAAAGAAAATATTGAAGTAGTAGCATCATGTGGATTAAGTTTAGGTGAATATTCTGCTTTAATAAATAGTGGAGCGATATCTTTTGAAGACGGAGTTCAAATTGTAAAAAAAAGAGGCGAATTAATGCAAGAATTATGCCCAAAAGGAAATTGGAGTATGTCTGCTATTTTAGGACTTGATGAAGATAGTGTGTTTAAAGTTTGTAATGATGTAAAAAGCGGTTTTGTAGCTCCTGCTAATTTTAATTGTCCAGGTCAAATTGTTATTTCAGGGGAAAAAGAAGCAGTAGTAGAAGCTATGGAGAAAGCTAAAGAATTAGGTGCCAAAAGAGCAATTGAGTTAAAAACATCAGGACCATTTCATACTAAAATGCTAAAAGAAGCATCAATAGAATTAAAAAAGGAACTTGAAAATATAAGTATTAATTCTTTTGAGTCAAAAGTTATAAAAAATATTGATGGCAAAGAATATTTAGAAAATGATGATATAAAAAGTATTTTATCAGCACATATAATAAATCCTGTAAAATTTGAACAGAGTTTAAAAACAATGATAGATATGGGAATTGATACATTCATAGAAATAGGACCTGGAAAAACATTATCAGGATTTGTGAAAAAAGTAAATAAAGATTTTAATGTGTATAATATCAATAATGTTGATTCACTAAAAAATACATTAAATCAAATTTCAGTTGGAGGGAAAAATGAATAAAGTTGCTTTAATTACTGGGGCGTCACGCGGAATTGGAAAACAAATTGCAATTACTTTAGCTAAAAATGGTTTTGATATTAGCTTAAATTGTAGAAAAGAAAATGACGAAGTTATAAAAATAAAAGAAGAAATAGAAAGTTATAATGTTTCTTGTTTAATTGTAGAAGGAGATGTATCTAATTTTGAGGATTCTGAAAGAATTACCAAAGAAACAATAGAGAAATTTGGCAAAATAGATGTACTTGTAAACAATGCTGGTATAACAAAAGATATGTTATTGCTTAGAATGAAAGAAGAAGATTTTAAAAAGGTTATAGATGTAAATCTATGTGGAACTTTTAATATGAGTAAGAATGTTTCTTCATATATGATGAAAGCAAGATGTGGAAGAATTATAAATCTTGCTTCAGTAGTAGGAATTTCAGGAAATGCAGGACAGGCAAATTATGCTGCATCAAAAGCAGGAATAATTGGATTTACAAAAAGTTTAGCTAAAGAACTTGCAAGTAGAAATATTCTTGTAAATGCTGTTGCACCTGGATTTATTAGAACAGATATGACAGATGTTTTAAAAGATGAAACTAAAGAAAAAATATTAGATCAAATTCCTTTAAGAAGAGAAGGAACAGCAGAAGATGTTGCTAATGTTGTTAAGTTTTTAGCATCAAGTGACAGTAGTTATGTTACAGGGCAAGTTATTAATATTGATGGCGGAATGTTAATGTAGTTTAACTTTCAATAAACTATAAAAAATAAAAGGAGATAAATTAAATGGAAAAGAGAGTTGTAATAACTGGATTAGGAACAATTAATCCAATTGGAAATGACGTTCATAGTACTTGGGCTGGAATAGAGAATGGAAAATGTGGAATAGATGAGATTACTTTATTTGATAATAGTAATTTAAAAACAAAATTAGTTGCTGAAGTTAAAGATTACGATGCTTCAAAATATTTAGATGTAAAACAATCAAAAAGATTAGATAGAAGTTCTCAATTTGCCTTGATTGCAGCACGAGAAGCACTAAAAGATAGTGGAATTACAGAAGAAAATACAGATTATAATAATGTTGGAATATTTATTGGTTCTGGAATCGGTGGATTAATAACAATTGAAAATCAATGTCAAGTTAAGTTTGAAAAAGGTGCTAATAGAATTTCTCCAATGTTTATACCAATGGCAATTGCAAATATGCCAGCTGGAAATGTAGCTATGGATTTAGGATTAAAAGGAGAATCAGTTTCAATTGTTACTGCATGTGCATCATCTACACATGCAATTGGAGAAGCTTATAGAAATATTAAATCTGGTTATGAAACAGTAATTCTTGCTGGTGGAACAGAAGCAGCTATATGTGAATTAGGTATAGCTGGATTTGAAAATATGAAAGCATTATGTACTGGAACTGATAAATTAAGAGCAAGTATTCCATTTGATAAAGAGAGAAGCGGTTTTATAATGGGAGAAGGTTCAGGAGTTATAGTTTTGGAAGAATTAGAACATGCCCAAAAAAGAGGAGCAAAAATATATGCTGAAGTAGTTGGGTATGGAGCTACATCAGATGCATATCATATTACATCACCAGATCCTGAAGCTAAAGGAGCTGTGAGAGCAATGGAAAGAGCAATTGAAGATGCTAAAATAAATGCTCTTGATATTGATTATATAAATGCTCATGGAACTTCAACACACTTAAATGATAGTACAGAAACAAAAGCTGTAAAATTAATTTTTAAGGAAGATTATAAGAATGTAAAAGTTAGCTCAACAAAGGGAAATACAGGCCATTTATTAGGAGCTGCTGGAGCTATTGAAGCTATTATTTGTACAAAAGCACTTGAAAATAATTTAGTGCCACCAACAATTAATTATAAAGAAAAAGATGAAGAATGTGATTTGGATATAGTACCAAATAAAGCTATAAAGAAAGAACTAAATATTGTAATGTCTAATTCATTAGGATTTGGTGGTCATAATGCAAGTATTATTTTAAAGAAATATAAAAATTAGGAGGAATGCTATAATGGAATATGAAAAGATAAAACAATTAATGGATGATATGGGAAATTCAAAACTAACATCACTTGATATAGAATTTCCAGATGGTATAAAAATCAAAATGGAAAAAAACAATGGAAAACAAGTTGTTGTAACAAATCTAGAAGAACAAATTGTTAAAGAAGAATTTCATAGCAATAGTAGTGATATTTCTAAAAATGAACAAAAGGAAATAACAGAAGAAGGTAATATTGTAAAATCCCCAATGATTGGAACTTTTTATATGAAACCATCACCAGATAGCAACCCATATGTTGAAGTTGGAAGTATAGTAAAAAAGGGAACTGTACTTTGTATAATAGAAGCAATGAAATTAATGAATGAAATTGAATCAGAATATGAAGGCAAAATTGTTGAAATCCTTGTAAAAGATGGAGAAACAGTTGACTATGGAAAGCCTTTATTTAGAATTGTTTAGAATGAAATTTAGGATGTACAATAAATTTTAGAAAGGATAAGAAATGTTAGATAAAGAAGAGATTAAAAATATTATTCCTCAAAGAGAACCATTTTTGATGATTGATGAAGTTGAAGAATATGTTCCAGGAGAAAGTTGTATTGCATATAAAAATGTTGATGCAGAAGAATGGTATTTTAAAGGACATTTTCCTGGAAATCCAATTATGCCAGGTGTTTTAATAACAGAAAGTTTAGCTCAAGCTGGTGCTGTTGCAATTCTTTCAATGGAAGAGAATAAAGGAAAAAATGCTTTATTTGGTGGAATTGATAAAATGAAATTTAAAAAAATGGTCTTACCAGGAGATAAGTTAAAGTTAGAAGTTAAGATTATAAAAAGAAAAGGCCCAATTGGTGTTGGAGAAGCAGTAGCAACAGTTGATGGAAAAATTGCAGCTAAAGGAGAATTAACATTTGCTGTAATTGGATAGGAGGAAAATATGAATAAAATACTAATAGCAAATCGTGGAGAAATTGCAGTTAGAATTATTAGAGCTTGCAAAGAAATGAATATAAAAACAGTTGCAATTTATTCAGAAGCAGATAAAGATGCATTACATACAAAACTTGCTGATGAAGCAGTTTGTATAGGTCCTGCTCCTTCTAATAAAAGTTATTTGAATATTAAAAATATAATTGAAGCTGCATATATAACAGGAAGTGATAGTATTCATCCAGGATTTGGTTTTTTGTCTGAAAACTCACAGTTTGCAAGAATATGCAAAGAATCCAATATAAAATTTATTGGTCCAACAAGTGAAGTAATTGATTTGCTTGGAAATAAATCTAATTCAAAAAATATGATGAAAAAAGCTGGTGTTCCTGTAATACCAGGTTCAGATGGAAGTGTAAAAGGTATAAAAGATGCAATAAATGTTGCAGAGAAAATTGGTTATCCAATAATGTTGAAAGCAGCAGCTGGTGGTGGTGGAAAGGGAATCAGAATAGTAAATAATAGTGATGAACTTGAAACTAATTATAATATTGTAAAACAAGAGGCAAAAATATCTTTTAATGATGATGAAATCTATATTGAAAAATTTGTAAAAAATCCAAGACATGTTGAAATTCAAATTTTAGCGGATGAACATGGAAATGTTGTACATTTAGGAGAAAGAGATTGTTCAATACAAAGAAAACATCAAAAGGTAATTGAGGAAACTCCATCAACTGCAATTGATGAAAAATTAAGAAATAAAATGGGAGAAGCTGCAGTTAGAGCTGCAAAAGCTGCTGATTATACAAGTTGTGGAACAGTAGAATTTCTAGTTGATAGTGACAAAAATTTTTATTTTATGGAAATGAATACTAGAATTCAAGTTGAACATCCAATTACTGAAATGAGAACAGGAGTTGATATTGTAAAAGAACAAATAAAAATCGCAGCTGGAGAAAAGTTGAAATTTAAGCAAAAAGATATTAATTTTAAAGGTCATTCTATTGAATGTAGAATAAATGCAGAAAATCCAAATAAGAATTTTATGCCATGCCCTGGAAAAATTACAGGACTTAATTTACCTGGTGGAAATGGTGTAAGAATTGATTCAAGCATTTATGATGGCTATACAATACCACCATATTATGATTCAATGCTTGCAAAAATAATAGTTTTTGGAAATACAAGAAATGAAGCGATTGCAAAGATGAAAAGGGCGTTAGAAGAACTTGTAATTGATGGAATAGAAACCAATAGAGACTTTTTATTTGAAATTATTAAAAATCCAGATTTTATCAGAGGAAACTTTGATACATCATTTATAGAAAAAATGTTATTTTAAGAAGGTGTTAGAAAATGATTGTTGATAAGATAAAAAAGAGAGATCCGTCTCCAAAGAATAAACCAAACAGAATAGATATTCCAGTTGGAAAATGGATAAAATGTGATGGATGTAAAGAAATAATATATAAAGAATCACTTTGGAGTAATATGAATATTTGTCCTAATTGTGGTCACTATTTTAGAATGCATATCAATAGAAGATTAGAACAAATAATTGATGAAGGAACATATAAAAGATTTGAACTAAATATAGAAACAAGTAATCCATTAGAAATGGAAGATTATACAAGGAAGTTAAAAGCATTAAGAGAGAAAACAGGGCTTGAAGAAGCAGTAGCTTGTGGAACTGGAAAAATAAATGGTGAAGATGTAGTAATTTGTATAATGGATAGTGGATTTTTAATGGGAAGCATGGGAAGTGTTGTTGGAGAGAAAATCACATATGCAATAGAACAGGCAATAGAAAAGAAATTCCCGTTAATAATTTTTTCTGTTTCAGGTGGGGCAAGAATGCAAGAAGGAATTATATCATTAATGCAAATGGCAAAAACAACATCAGCATTAACTAAATTAGATGAGGCTGGATTATTATATATTTCTGTTTTAACAGATCCAACATATGGTGGAGTTACAGCGTCTTTTGCAAGTCTAGGAGATATTATAATATCAGAGCCTAAAGCAATGATAGGATTTGCAGGTCAAAGAGTTATAGAACAAACTATTGGAGAAAAATTGCCAGAAGGTTTTCAAACAGCTGAATTTCTGTTAGAACATGGTTTTATTGATAAAATAGTTGAAAGAAAAGATTTGAAAGAAATACTTTCAAAATTAATTAAATATCATATGACCAATTAGATAGTAAGGGGTGAAAGAGAATGAGTTTAACTGCATGGGAAAAGGTTGAAATTGCAAGAAATCCAAAAAGAAAGACTGCAATTGAATATATTGAAAATATTTTTGATGAATTTATTGAACTTCATGGTGATAGAAATTTTAAAGATGATAAGTCTATTGTTTGTGGATTGGCTAAAATTGGTAAACAGAATTTTACAATTATTGCTCAGCAAAAAGGAAGAAATACAAAAGAAAATATAGAAAGAAATTTTGGAATGCCAAATCCTGAAAGTTATAGAAAGGCAATAAGATTTATGAAACAAGCTGAAAAGTTTAAAAGACCAGTGATTACTTTTGTGGATACAAAAGGCGCTTATCCTGGAATTGGTGCAGAAGAGAGAGGTCAGGGAGAAGCTATTGCAAAATCAATGTTTGAAATGGCAAAATTAAAAGTTCCAGTTATTGCAATAGTAATTGGTGAAGGCTCAAGTGGAGGAGCTTTAGCAATTAGTGTTGGTAATAAAATATTCATGTTAGAAAATGCTATATACTCAATTCTTTCACCAGAAGGATATAGTAGTATTTTATGGAAAGACTCTTCAAGAGTAAAGGAGGCGGCAGAAAAAATGAAATTAACTGCAAAAGATTTGTATGATTTGAAAGTAATTGATAAAATAATAAAAGAAACTTCATCTGATAATGCATTTCATGAAATTTGTAAATGCTTAAAAAAAGAAATTGTAAAATCAATTTCAGAATTTCAAGATAAATCAGAAAGTGAAATTGTAGAGGAAAGATATCAAAAATTTAGAAAAATGGGAGAATTTGTAAATTTAAAATAATTTAGGAGGAAAATATGTTATTAGAAAACAAAAAAATATTAATAATGGGAATTAGAAATAAATGGAGTATTGCTTTTGGAATTGCAAAATCTGCATATGATAATGGAGCACAACTGATATTCACTTATATGGGCGAAGATAATAAAGAAAAAATAGAGGAATTAATAAGTGAGTTTGAAGGAAGTAAGGCATATGTTTTAAATGGTGCTTCTGAAGATGAATTAGTAAAAGAAACTTTTACTAAAATAAAAGAAGAAAATGGAAAAATAGATGGAATAGTTCATGCAGTAGCACATGCTAATACAGAAGATTTGCATAATGATTTTATTTTCACAAGTAGAGAAGGATTTAATCATGCAAACGATGTAAGTGCATATTCATTTGTGCTTGCTTCAAGAATGGCAAAAGAATTAGATATGTTAAATGAAAATGCAAGTTTAATTACTTTAACATATCATGGATCTACAAAAGTTTTAGAAGGTTATAATGTAATGGGAGTTGCAAAAGCTGCTTTAGAATCAAGTGTTAGATATTTAGCTGAAAATTTAGGAAAAGAAGGAATAAGAGTAAATGCAGTATCAGCAGGACCTATAAAAACATTATCTGCTAAAGGAATTAAAGATTTCTCTTCAATATTAACTGTTGTTGAGGAAAAATCACCACTACATAGAAATGTAACAACAATTCAAGTAGGAAATGTAGCAACATTTTTATTAAGTAGTATGGCTGATAGTATTACTGGTCAAGTAATTTATGCAGATAGCGGATATAATATAATGGGTGTATAATTTTTAGATGTGATTAAATATGTATAGTTAAAATATAGATAAAACTAGATATGTAAAATATTACCATATCTAGTTTTTTACTTTAGATGGAATAGAATTTAATAATACATTATTTTATACTGACCAACTAGTCTAGTGATTTTTTATACTTTTTATGATATAAATAATATTAGAAAATATAAAATTATTTTGTATATAATACAAAGTAAAGTTGGAGAGAAAATATGAAAAATGAAAAAATTTTTGATGTAAAAGAATTTAACAATATTAAGGAAATTGTTTATAATTCTGTCCAAAAATATTCTGAAAATATTGCATTTGTTATAAAGCATAAAGAGAATAAAGATGTAGAATATGAGAATGTAACTTATAAAAGATTACTTGAAGATATTAATAAATTTGGCACAGCATTATATAATTTAGATCTTAAAGGAAAAAGAGTAGCTATAATTGGAAGAAATAGATACGAGTGGGTAATTGCTCATTTGTCAAATCTTCTAGGAGGAATTGTTTCAGTTCCACTAGATAAGGACTTACAATATGATGAACTCGAAAATTCTTTAATTAGAAGTAAAGCAGATTGTATAATTTTTGATGAGAAACTAATAGAAGAAATTAATCAAATAAAAAAGAACAATAATACTAATTTAACAGAATATATTTGTATGAATGAAAAAAGTGGATATAGATGTTTTAAAGAACTTATGAAAAAAGGTGAAGAATTAATTGAAGAAGGAAATATAGATTTTCTAAATGCTAAAATTGATGAAAATATAATGAATATATTATTATTTACTTCAGGAACAACATCAAAATCTAAAGCAGTTATGCTTTCTCAAAAAAATATTGCCTCAAACATATATGCACTTCAATCAGTAGAAGATATTAGAGAATCAGATGTAAATATTGCATTTTTACCATTTCACCATATTTTTGGTTCAACTTGTTTAATTATGATGCTTGCATGTGGAGTAAAAACAGCATTTCCAGATGGACTAAGATATATAAAACAAAATTTAAACGAATACAAAGTATCAGTTTTTGTTGGAGTACCTGTTTTAGTGGAAGCTATTTATAAAGCATTAATGAAGGAAATTGAAAAGCAAGGAAAAACAAATCTTATAAAAAATGTAACAAAGATAAGCAATTTCTTATTAAAATTACATATAGATATTAGAAGAAAATTATTTAAACAAATTTTGGATGCTCTTGGAGGAGATTTAAGATTTGTAATAATTGGTGGAGCTCCAGCAGATGCAAAAATTTTACAAGGATTTAATAATTTAGGAATAACAACTCTTCAAGGATATGGACTTAGTGAAACATCACCAGTAATTTGTGCAGAAAATTATAATGTAATGAAAAATGGATCAGTTGGTGTTCCTATGATTAATGATACTATTGAAATTGTAAATAAAGATGAAAAAGGAATTGGGGAAATAAGAGTAAAAGGACCAAATGTTATGCTTGGTTATTATGAAATGCCAGAAATAACAAACGAAGTTTTAAAAGAGGGTTGGTTCTATACTGGAGACTTAGGATATATTGACTTAAATGGAAGATTATTTATTACAGGAAGAAATAAAAATTTAATAGTTTTAAAAAATGGTAAAAAAGTTTTTCCAGAAGAACTAGAAACTTTAGTAAATAGAATTGAACTAGTAGAAGAATCAATGGTGTTTGGTATGCCAGATGAAAAAGATAAAACTGATGTAAAATTATCTGTAAAAGTAGTATATAGTAAAGATATGATAAAAGAAAAATATAGTGGAAAAAGCGAAGAAGAAATACATCAAATTATTTGGAGCGAAATAAAAAAATTAAATACAACTTTTCCAAGATATAAACATATACAATATTTGATTGTAACTAGTGAAGAGCTTATAAAAACAACAACTAAAAAAGTAAAAAGACAAGAAGAAATGAAACTTATATTAGATAAAAAAATTTAATATAATATTAATATATTTTTCTCATATATTGTGTTATAATGTGTATTATAATATAAAAATACTTAAGAAGGTTGTGAGGAAATGAAAGAGATATATATAGTTTTAACTTATACAGGAACAATGCTGTCTAGAATTATAAAATCTTTTACTGGAAACGAATTTGCTCATGTATCTATTGCATTAGATAGAGAATTAAAAAATATGTATAGTTTTGGGAGATTAAATCCATACAATCCTTTTATAGGTGGATTTGTTCATGAGTATATTGATGATGGAACATTCAAAAGATTTAAAAATACAGTAAGTAAAGTTTATTCTTTATCAGTAGAAGATCAAAAATATGAAAAATTGAAAAAAGTAATTTGTGATATTCAAGATCATAGAAAAGATTATACATTTAATATATTAGGATTATTTGCAGCAGGAATACATATTAGATTAAAATATAATAAATCATTTTATTGTGCTGAATTTGTTAAATATGTTTTAGATAAATCAAGAGTAAAAACAGATTTACCAGAACCTATAAAACCTGAAGACTTTAAAGCATTAAATGCAAAGGTTATTTATGCTGGACTTCTTAGAGATTATGTTGCTCCTACAAATGATATTATAAATATGGATGATTATGTTGTTAAAAGTTCAAGACAATTAAGTGCAGTTTAGAAGAGGTATAAAATGCAAAAATACGTACATAAAGTAAATTATTATGAAACAGATAAAATGGGAATTACTCATCATTCTAATTATATTAGATGGATGGAAGAAGCAAGAATATATTTTTTAGAAAATATTGGTTTTGGATATGAAAAATTAGAAAGTGATGGCATAATTTCCCCAGTTATAGGTATAAATTGTGAATATAAAGATACTACTACTTTTAATGATGAAATAGCAATAGATGTGTGGATTAAAGAGTTTAAAGGCGTAAGATTAATAATAGAATATAGAATGGAAAATGTAAAAACAGGAAAACTAGTATTAAAAGGAGTTTCAGAACATTGCTTTTTAGATAATAATAGAAAACCAGTAAGACTAAGTAAAGAGTTTCCTGAATTTAACCAAAAATTAAAAGAATTAGCAAATGGAAGTGTATAAAAAGTGGAGAATTAATCTCCACTTTTATTATTTTAATTCAACTATTGTAACACCCATTTCGCCTTCTCCAAAAGTACCAACTCTAAAAGACTTTACATGTGGATGTGATTTTAAGAATTTATGAATTCCAGTACGGAGAGCACCAGTACCTTTACCATGAACAATTCTAATTGAAGGAAGTCCACTTAAAACACAATTATCTAAATATTTATCAATAGAAAAGCAAGCTTCGTCAACATTTTGTCCAATTACATTAATTTCAGATGAAATTGATTTTGCTTTAAATTCTTTTCTTGAAGAATAATCTTTTTTTGCAATACTTTCTTTTTGTATAGAATTAGAAATTTGTAAATCTTTAATATCGAAAAACATTTTTCCAAGAGGAAGAGCAACTTGTATTTTTTTATCTTTGGAAATAGATAAAATATTTCCATCTTGATTTATTTTATTAACAAAAACTTTCATACCAATTTCTAAATCATCAATGTTTAAAGTTTTAAAGTTTTGCTCATTTGTAGAATTTACAACATTTAAATTATCTATTTTTTCATTTAATTTATTTCTTAATTTATTTGATTCTTTTGAATTTTGTGAATGTTCAAGTTCTTTTATAATTTCATTTGCATCATCTTTTGCTGAAAGTAAAATATCTCTAGCTTCATATTTTGCTTTACTTATAATATCCTTTTGCTCTTGTTGTAATTTAGAAAAATCAAATTCAAGAGAAGATTTTAATTCTTCAATTTTTTGAGAATTCTCAACTGTTTTTTGTTTTTCAGCTTCTATAATACGTTTATCTTCATAAATGCTTGTAAGCAATTCTTCAATACTTATTTTTTCTTGATTTATAAATTCTTTAGCTCTGTTTATAATTTCTTCTGAAATACCTAGTTTTCTACTAATTGAAAAAGCATTACTTGTTCCAGGAACTCCAAGTAATAGTTTATAAGTAGGGGATAATGTTTCTAAATTAAATTCAACACTAGCACTTTCAAGACCGTTAGTAACTAAAGCGAAATGTTTTAATTCAGGATAATGTGTTGTTGAAAGAGTAATTGCATTTAGATTATGCAATTTTTCTAAAATACTTATAGCCAAACTTGAACCTTCAACAGGATCTGTACCAGAGCCAAGTTCATCGAGTAAAATAAAACTATTTTCTGTTGCATTATTTAAAATTTGAGCAATTTTTGTCATATGAGATGAAAAAGTACTTAGAGAATCACTAATGCTTTGTTCATCACCAATATCAGCAAAAACATTATCAGCTATAAAAATACTACTATTTTCTTTTGCTGTGATATGAAGTCCACTCATTGCCATAACAACTAAAAGACCAGCTGTTTTTAATGTAACTGTTTTACCACCAGTATTTGGACCAGTTATAATTAAGCTAGTATAATCTTTTCCGAGAGGAATATCATTCTTAATAGCTTGACTTTTATTTAATAAAGGATGCCAAGCTTGTTTTAAATCTATAATTTTTTCATCATTTATTATAGGTTCTGTGGCATCTAGTGAATTTGAATATTTTGCCTTAGCAAAAATGAAATCTATTAACCCAATTAAATTTATATTGTTTTTAATATTATCAATAATTGGAAAAAATAGAGCTGAAAGTTTTTGCAAAATTTTTTCAATTTCTAAATTTTCATCATTTTTTAAATTGTTTAAATCATTATTTAAATCGAAAATTGCAATTGGTTCAATAAAAACAGTAGAACCACTAGAAGAAATATCATGTATAAATCCTTTTATCTCTTGACGATATTCATTTTTAACTGGAATAACAAAACGTCCAGAACGCATAGTAATAACAGATTCTTGTACATATTTTGAACGAATAAGAGAATTTAATTTATTCCTAATTTCTTGTTCTTTATTCCTGATATTTTTTCTAATTATTTTTAAATTAGAAGATGCATCATCTGAAATAGTATTTTCATCAATAATTGCTGAAAAAATTGATTTTTCAATAGAAGGATTGATATATAGATTATTAAATAATCCTTCTAAATTTGTAAATTCTGTCATATCAATTTCTGTACTAAAAAAGTAATCTTTTAAATTATTAGATATTTTTAAAATTAATGCTAAATCTAATAATTGTTTTGTTGATAAAAATAAACTGCTTTCTAATTTTTTTATGTGAGTAGTGATATTTTCAATTTCTGAAATTGGAATAGATCCCTTTCTATAAAGTAGAGTAGAAGCTTCAGAGGTTTGCTTTTGAGCTTTGATTATATCTTGCTTTTGAGAAAATGGTTTTAATTCTTTTGCATAGTCTTTTGCTATATAAGTTATACAAAACTCCATTAATGTTTCACATATTTTATTAAATTCTAATTTTTCTAAACTTTTTAAATCCATATTAAAATCCTTTTTTATTTATTATATATTGTTTTTTAAATATAATACTAAACGTTATAATAACATAAAAATGCTTAAAAATAAAGGTTTTTATTAAATGTTGAAATCATTTATCCAAGAAATGATAAATGAAGGTATAAAAGTAGCATAATTAAATAGATAAGAAAAAAGATAAAAATAATGCTTTATTTTTTATCTTTTTTTTACCTTTCGTAGAATCTGTGGTATTATAGTAAAAGTTAAATTTTAAATAGGAGAGAAATGAATTGAACGAATTAATAGATGCAGCACTAAAGGGAAATAAAGATGCATATGTTTTACTAATTAATGAAATTATATCAGATCTTTTCAAAATAGCACGGAGCTAGATTAGATAACGTAGAAGATATAAATGACGCAATTAATGAAACTATACTAAAATCTTATAAAAATTTAAAGAAACTAGAACATAAAGAATATTTTAAAACATGGATAATAAAAATTCTAATTAACGAATGTAATATTATTTATAATGATAATAGTAAACAATTAGATATAGCTAAGAAAATAGCCAAAAATAAAGAGTATAAATTTTTTGAAAATACAACTTCGAAAGTAGACTCCAAATTAGATTTTGAATCATTATTATCTACTCTAAGTTATGATGAAAAAATCATTGTTGTACTTTATTATAACAATAAATATACAACTAGTGAAATTGCAGATATTCTAGGAGAAAATGTAAATACGATAAAAACAAGATTATTTAGAGCAAAAGCCAAAATAAAGAATGATTGTAAAGGAGGCATAAAATTATGAGTCAGAATAATGAATTTGATGAAATTGATAATTTAATGTTTGATTATTTTAGTAAAAATAATGATATTCCTGAATCTACAAAAAAAGTTGTATATAATGCTTTTAAAAATCGTAAGAAATATATTATTAACAATTTAAAAAAGGTATCGATATATATTACTTCTATTGCAATTATAAGTAGTAGTGTGGCACTAGCTGATGGATTTATAAATTCTAGAGATAATTTATTTATTAATACCACTGATGCGATAGAAATTGCTGTTGAAAATGGATATATTCAAAGTGTAGATATGGATTATGTTTATGATAATAATATTGGTGTAAAAGTTAATAATTTAGTTTTAGATGATAAAACAGCAGATATTGCATTTGAGTATAAGTGTGATAAAGGGTATTCAAATGTAATATTGAATGAATGTATTTTGAAAATCAATAATTTAAATAGTGATGAAACATGTGATTATATGCATATAAGTTCTTCTAGGAGATACAAAGATGCTAGAAAAGTAGGAGAAAGTATATTTAATGAATCTATATTATATAGTTTAGATGATAAATATAATAGTTTTAATAAAATATATTTTGAGATAAGAAGTATTATTGTTAAAGATAATGATGTATATAAAACTATACAAGGAAAGTGGGAATTTGAAGTCGATTTAGATGAAAAAATGTTAAATAGATTTACTGAAATTTATACTGTTACAGAAAATGAATTGGTAGAAAATATATCAGCAAAATTGTCAGAATTAACTTTTACTATTGATATAACATTGAATCAAAATATTGATTCGAGTATTGTAAGTGGAAAAAAAGGTGTTATATTAAAGGATAAAAGTGGAAAAGAATATAGGTATAGAAATATATCAATAGGTAATCAAGGTAAAATATATGTAGAATATGATATTAGTAGATTTCAAGAAAACTTGGAAGAATTCGAATTATATATAAAAACTAATAAGGATAGAGAAATAAAATTAAATTTAAAAAAATAGAGTAGAGCTTCTTTAATAAATTTTAAAGAAGCTCTACTGGTAACTGTGTATATAAACTTTTACAAGGTTCCCCCCATTGAAAAAGTTGCTACAATTTTATCACAAAAATTGCAATATATGACAAAAAGATAAAAAAAGATAAAAATTTTGAATCCTTTTTACTAATAAATAGTATCTAATAAATATAGGAAAATTTTTTTAGGGGGAAAAGGAATGTTAACAGAAATAGAAAAAACACATAATGAGCCAAAAAATGATATTAGAAATAAAATAGTAAAAGAATTAAAAAGATTGAAATACAACTTTTCATATAAAGGGACAAAATATTTAGTAGATACAATATGTATTATTAATAATTTAAAAGAATATTATGATTACAATCTTGAAAAAAATATATATCCAATAGTTGCAAAAATAAATAAAACATCTGTAAATAATATAAAATGTAATATAACTAATGCTACAGATAAAATGTGTTATGATTGTGATGAGAAATTTTTGATGAATTATTTAGGAGATTATAAGTTTACTAAGCCAGGACCAAAGAAAATTATTATAGCAGTTTTAAGAAGAATATAGAAAATAACTTTATAAAATATATCTTTATTTTTTGTACCCAAAATTATTTAAAAAAATTTAAAAATTTGCTTGACATATAAGCTAGCTTCGTTTATAATTAATCTTGCGTTAAGCAATAAACGTTTGCGCCCTTAGCTCAGTTGGTCAGAGCAACCGGCTCATAACCGGTGGGTCCAAGGTTCGAATCCTTGAGGGCGCACCAAACACTAGTAGAAATACTAGTGTTTTATTTTTTTACTCTAGTTAAAAATCTCAGCTATGCTGGGAGATTATTATTGTATATAAGCTTTTGGATATGTTAATATTAACATAGTATTGAACTTAATAAAGAAATGATATAGAATAAATAAAAAAAGGAAAAAATGAAAGATTATCCAAATGATGAAACTATATTGAGTCAAGAGTTAATAAGAGATAAAAGTTTTTTAATTAATTATATAAATATTTTAAAAGAACAAAAAATACCAAGCTTTGATATACTTGAAAGACTTACTCAAATAGATGAATATAGACAAGTGATAAAAGCAGATGTAGAATTATTACAAACAGTATTTGAGAAAATTGAACCAAATAATTTAAAAAAATTTTTTGATAAATTTTATAGTAAAGAAGAATTAGTGGGAATTTTTAACCAAAGTGATAAATTGCAAGGAAAATTATTAAAACTTAGTAGGTTATATAATAGAGATGATACAGTTTTAGAAACTCTAGATTTTAGACTGTTAGATGAAAAGTATAGCAATATACCAGAATATAAAATACAATTAATTGCAAAAATGCAAACAACACAAGAAGATATTTTGAAACTAGATCCATATAAATTAAGTCTTTATAACAGAATGACACAATTAGTAAGTAAAAAAACTAATAGTTGGAATAGGTTAGAAGAAAATATATTAAAAAATCTAACAGATGGATATTATAATGAGTTAATTGAAGACTTAAGAGTTAATGAACAAGAAGGAGAAAATCTTGGAATAGAAAATATTGAGTCTTTAACATTTCTATTCTCAAAAAAGTGTCAACCACAAATGTATACACGTAATTATGTTCTTGCTAATGTAGATGATAAAGTAGCAGAACAACTTTTAAAAAAAGAGTCAAATAATATATTTAACATAACAAGTAAAGAAGAATTAGAACATTATGAAGAAATAAAAGAAATGATATGTAATGCAGTTTTAAATAATCCAGATTTAGATGATGAACAAAGTATGTTTTATAGTAAATATTTAGTAAACATTAAATTATTCTCCAAAATAGATAGAGTGAAGATGGTTTTATTAGAAAAATATTATAATATGGAATTAAAAGAAGCTGAAGATATATTATCGAAATTTGGTACAGATATAGAAGAAATAATAGGTAAGAATGAACAGCAAAGACGTATAATTGAACAAATAAAAGCAATAAAAAATATATTTCAAACTGATAATTTAGAAGAACTACAAAAAATTGCAGAATTAGATAATTTAGAAAAAAGTGATTTATCAATAAGTACATACTTGATGGAAAAAAGCAAAGAAATATTTGAACAGAAATATAAAGATAATTTATATATAACAAAAAACGAAGATAGAATAGATACTGTAGAATATAAAGGTAAAAAAATTGAAGTTTTTGATGCAAATGTTGACTTCCAAATGATTGTTAAAACAATAGCAACTACAAGTGAAAATTCACAAGATATTTGGAATAGTTTAACGAGAAAAGGAGCTGGGGATAACAGAGTTTTAAGATATTATACTTGTACATCATATATGACAGATGAAAATCTTTTAAAAAAAATAAATGATCAACAAGTTATACTTGGATTTTCACAAAGTTGCAATGGATATTCTTTTGGTGCCATGTATACACATGATGCACATACTGTTTTCTATACAGGAGATACTATAAATATGGTAGACAATGGAAAATATATGTTTCCAGAAACGCTAGAAACAAATACGAATAATGAATATAATGAAATAGTAATAAATACATTAAATCATGATGAGAATGGAAATATAACTAAAATGCAACCAGATTATATAGTATATATAAAAGAAAAAAGTCAATTAGGTATGGAAGATATAGAAAATGATCCTATATGGGTAAATTCTAAAAGAATAGCAAGTGAATTTGAAATTCCAATAGTAATGATAGATAGAGAAAAGGTAATGGAAAATGAAAAAAATAAGATAAAAGGAATGTTAAAAAGTATAACCAATGAAACGAGTAGTTTGCAAGTATTAAAATTGGTAAAAAAAATTGATCATTATAATAGTAGATATGATAAAGAAAATATAGAAGAATTTGTGCCAGATGAAAAAATAGAGTTATTAAGAAAAGAAATACAAGAAAGAAAAAGAATAGAAAATGAAAGAGAAGAAAATGAAAGAAAAAGAAAATTAGTATTGTCAAAAAAGTTGGAAGATTTTGAATATGATTACGAAAATGATTCTTATAAAAATGCTACTGAAGATGAAGTTAGAATATTTAGTGAATTAATAAGTGAAACTCAAAGAAAAATAGATTGTAATTTGAATAAAATGGGAATTACAAGCTATCAACTTGAATTGTCTGATTCTGGATTTAAAATATTTGGAACTGATGAAAAATGTATTGAGAAAATCGAAGAGGAGTTGCAAGGAAAACAACACTATAAAGAAACCGATATAATGGGGGATGTTGTACTAGATTTTGAACTACAAGAAGGAGAAATACTATTTCAATTTTTAGAAAGAGCCGAAAAATATGCAATGCAATTTTCAAAATATTATGATGGATATAATTTTAATGAAAATATAAGATTTGATAAAAATGGTAATGCAATTGGTGTATCTTATATAGAAAAAAGTAATTTGAAAAATATTGCATTTAATAAAGATATTGTAGAAGAATTACAATCTGGACAAATAGTGCAAGAAATAGTTAAAATTAAGGATTTTAACCAAGAAAAAAAGGAAGAAAGAGAAGAAATATAGATATGATGAGAGAAGATATTTCAGAAGCATTAGTAGAACTAAATGAAATTTTAAAATATACATCAAAAGATATATTAGATAAAATTCCAACTGAATTTATAAAATTTATACAGAAAAATGCATCTACAACTTATAAATTTAATTATGATTTTAATGAACCATTAGAAAAACAACAAATAAAATTTAAAACTAAAGTCTTGATTGCTTTAATATATAGAGATTATGTATGTAATACCGAAGAAAAAAAAGACTATATTAATTATATTTCTTACACATTAAGTGAAATAGAAAAAGAAAAGCAAGAAAGATATAATTCCAATAACATCTTTAAAAATAAAATAAATGAAGAAGATAAAGAATGTATAGAAAACAATTTGCCATTAGAAGTAAAAAAAGAAAATATAATTATAAAAATTATTTATTTTATAAAGAATATTTTTAATAAATGATGTGTTGTTTAAGGGATTAGAATAATATGGGAAGAAAAATTTTTTTAATATTTATAATAATATTTGTTTTAATTACAATTATAATATCTATATTAGCTTTAAAATATAAAACTGTATCTCATTCAATTATGCAGGATTTTATACCTAAGCCTAAAGTTTATTATGCTGAAGATTTTGGAATTGAAACAATAAAATCAAATACAGATTATGATAATGATGGAATTGATGATTATACAGATATTTTAGAAGGTGCTAAAATGGATGCAGAAAATAAACCAACATATCGAAGTGCATATTATGCAGGCGGATATCCACCAGATGAAGAAGGAGTATGTACAGATGTTATTTGGAGAGCTTTAAAAAATGCAGGTTATTTATTAAAAGATATGGTAGATGAAGATATAAAAAATAATGTGTCTTTATATCCAAGAGTTGAAGGAAAGCCAGATCCTAATATTGATTTTAGAAGAGTTCCAAATTTAATAGTATATTTTGAAAGGAATCATATATTACTTACAACAGATTTAAGTAATATAGAAGAATGGCAACCAGGAGATATTGTTGTTTTCTCAAATGATCATGTTGGAATTATTTCAGATAAGAGAAATGAAAAAGGAATTCCATATTTAATACATAATGGAGCTCAACCTAATAGAGAAGAAGATGGACTTGAATTTTATAATGAAAATTGGAAGAAAATTACATATCATTTTAGATTAAAAGAGGTGAATTAATATGGAAATTATGGGAAAAAAAGGATTAGGCAATTTTTTGAAGATATTACTTCAAATTGTATTAGTAATTGGAATTTTAATATTAGTTTCATTTCCAGTTGTATTAAGAAATATACATATGAATATAAATCCTAATATTGTAATATTTTATCCAAATGCAATTTGTTTATTATTAATAATATATCAATTTATTGGTTTATTTGATTCTCTAAAAAATAGCAATCCATTTTCTGAAAATACTGTAAAAAGATTAAAAAAAGCTCAAAAAATATCTTGGGTGGCTTCTATATTTTGGATTTTAGATTTTTTATATGAAGCTTTTATAGTTAGAATGTTTATTGCATTTATATTTGTTTTAGGATTTATGGTAATATTATTTATTGGAGTTACAATTGCTTTATATATTTTATCAGAACTATTTAATAAAGCTTTAAAATACAAAAAGGAGAGTGAAAATGAAAACGATATATAAAGTGATTTGTGCTATTATCATTATAATAATAATTATTATTGCTTTTCAAAGTGCAAAAATTTTTAATAAAGATAATGCAGAAAAAATAGAATTTAGTAATGAAGAACCAAATAATAATGAAAATAGTTTAGAATTAGAAAAGAATTTTAGTATGCAAACAGGAGAAAGATTTGCTAAAATAGGAGATACAATAATATTTTCAACTTTTTTTGATAAAAGTGTTTATAAATATGATTTAAATTCTAAAACTCTTACCAATTTATGCGAGTTAGAAGATGGAGTATTACATTTATATTTTGATGGAGAATATATTTATGCAATGCCATATTATTATATGGGAAAGGGAATATACAAAATAGATTTGGAAGGAAATGTAGAGAAAATATATGATGGAGCATCACTTCAATTATGGATTACAGATAATGAGATATATTTTGTAGATCAAATAGGATTTGATGATATAAATCAACTTCCACAGGGAAATATATGCAAAATGGATAAAAATGGATATAATAAGCAAACAATTTTGGAAAATGCTAGAGGGAATTTTACATTATATAAAGATACATTTTATTATATAAATAATAATTCAAGAGCAGTTTCTTGTGCAAATATTGATGGGACAGGTGCAAAAGAACTTGCAAAAGGTAGAAATAGTATACTAGAAGTTACAGATGATTATGTTTGTTTTATAGATTTTGCAGATAATCAAAGACAAAAAGTAGTCTATTTGGATAATAATGAAGTTATTGTTAATGGTATGTTTGGAAGTGTAAAAAAATACAATAATAAAACATATACTTATTCAAGAAAAGTAATAAGTGAAGAGAATATAGAAGATGAATATACTATGTATAAACAAGAAAATAGAAATATTACTGAACTTTTTAAATCAGATGATATGATGCCATATTTAGCTTATATATATGAAAATTATGCTTATATTAGAGATGGTAATGAAATGTATAGAGTAAACCTAGATGATAATTCAAGAGAAAAATTAAATTGCGAGTATTCATTTTTTATAAGAGATAAAGCATATAGTGTTAACGAAAATAATGGAAGAAGTAGTGATATTAGAATCTATGATTTAAAAGAAAATAAAGAAGAAAAAATAGATTTATAATATTGACAAAAAACATACCTAGATATACAATGTATAAAATACATAGTATACCTAGGTATGTTTTCTATTTGAAAGTGCACGTTCAAATAGAAGGAAAAAAGCGCTATTTCCTAATAACCAGTAGCTATGTATACAAATAAAAGGAGGCAAACTTTTATGAAAGTAAATAAAGAACTTTTAAAAGGAAGTACAACTATGATGGTTTTAAATTTATTATCAAATTCAAATATGTATGGATATGAGATGATAAAAACTTTAAGCGAAAAATCAGAAAATGTTTTTGAATTAAAAGAAGGAACATTATATCCAATTTTACATTCATTAGAAGAAAAAAATTTAATAACATCTTATTGGGATGAAACTAGTGGAAAAAAAAGAAAATATTATTCTATTACAAAAGAAGGAAGAAAACATTTAGAAGAAAAGAAAGCAGAATGGAAAGTTTTTAGCAATGGAATAAATGCTGTATTAGGAGGTGTTTCATTTGCTTATTAAAGAATTTTTAGAAAATGTTTGCAATGAAATAAAATATAAACCAATCCGAGAAGATATTTCAGAAGAACTAAGTTTGCACATACAAGAACAGAAAGAAGATTATATGAAAGAAGGTTTTGACGAAAGAAATGCAGAGGAAAAAGCAGTTTCTAATATGGGAGAAGCAGAAGAAATAGGAAAAAATTTAAACAAAATACATAGGCCTAAGTTTGATTGGATTTTATTTATAGTGGTTGCAGTTTTAATTGGATTTGGATTTTTAATAACATTTATAAAAGTCCAAAGAGGAGATGAATTTTATTTAAAGCGTCATATAGCATATTTTGTACTTGGAAGTGTTATAAGTATTGGAATTTATTTTTTAGACTACAGAAATTTTTTAAATCATCCTAAAATTATATATGGTATATCAACTTTTTTAATTTTTATTACAGTAGTATTTGGTATTTCAAAAGCAGAAAAACAGTATTTTTATATTTCAGAAAGAATATGTTTAGATTTAGTAAATTTATGTACATTGCTATACATAGTAGCTTTTGTGGGATTTATAAAAAAACTAAATAAAAGATATATTAATATAAATATTCAAAAATTTAATTTAAAATTAAGAACTGATATTTTAAATCTATTAATGTTAACAACTATTTCAATATTAGGATTAATGTATACTGGAAGAATTGCTATTACAATAATATTAACAATATCTTATATAATTATTGCCACAGTTCATATTATAGAAAATCCAAATAGAAAATCTAATTTGATAAAATTATATGCTACATTATTCATATTTGGGATAGTATTAGCAGGATTTTGTTTAATAACTCAAAATGGAATTTACTCAAGAGTACAAAGAAAAATAATTGCATATAATTGGGAAAATGATTTGCATGGAAATGGCTGGATGGGATACAAAATAAATCAAGTGTTAAATAATGCAAATTGGTTTTCAGGACTTGAAGATATGGAAATTTATGCAGGACTATTTGATGGTGGAACAAATACAGCATTAATAACAATAATTGCATATTGTGGAACTATTTATTCAGCTATAATAATTGGAGTAGTAGGGATATTTGCTATAAAACTAATTATTGATAGTAATAAAATAAATGATAAAAATGGGAAATTATTAATTACAGGATTTGGTAGTTTCATTTTATTACAAGCAATTTTTAATATATTAATGAATTTTAATATTATACCAATATCTGATTTTTATTTACCATTTATTTCATACGGTGGAAGCCAACTTTTAACTAATATGATAATGATTGCTTTTATATTATCAATTTATAGAAGAAAAGATATTTTAACTAAAAAAGGTGAAGAAATGAAAAAAATAAAAATTAATATTTCATTTCAATAAAACATAAAAAGTTAGCAAATTTTGCTAACTTTTTTGCAACTTATTTTTTTATCTTGGTAATATACTAATGTAAATAATATAAAAATAGGGGAATAGAAGTGCAAATAAATATAGATAGTTATTTTAAAGATGATGTATTACAAATAGAGATATTAATGAATGATTATACAAATTATATTCTTACAATAATTCGAAATTTTAATATTAATTTATCTGAAGAAGATATAGAAGAAATAATGTTAGATGTATTTTTAACTATTTGGAATAATCAAGAAAAACTAATAAGAGAATGCAATATGTCACCATATATTGCGGGAATTACTAAAAATTTGATAAAGAAAAAATATAGAAAATTAAAAATTGTAGAAAACATTGAAGATTATGATGATAAACTTGTTAGTTTAGAAAACCTGGAACTAACATTTGCAGAAAGCGAAAAAAATAGAGCTATTTTTGATGAAATAAATAAACTGAAAAAAGAAGATAAAGAAATTTTTATTTCATATTATTATGAAGGAAAAAGAATAAAAGAAATTTCTATAATTTTTAATATTTCTGAATCAAAAGTGAAATCTAAGTTATTTAGAATAAGGAAAAGATTAAATAAAATTTTGAAAGAAAGAGGATATAGTTATGATGGATAATAAAGAATTATTTGAAAAATTTAAAATGAATGTTGCTATATCTAACTTTCAAAAAGAAGAACAAAAGAGTCACAAAAAGAACATATTGAAAATGGTTGCAAGTTTTGTTTTAACAATAGGAATTACAAGTGGACTTGTTTATGCAACAGGAACTGTAGTATATGAAAAAATTTGGAAAGAACCTAAAACATATGAAATTGTACGTGAATTAACAGAAGAAGAAAAGAAAAAATGTATTTCTGAAGAGGAAGCAGAGAAAATTTCAATATCATATTTAGAAAAAGTAGGATTTGAATATCAAGAAATAGATAGTTTTGCATTACAGAAAAATTATTATGAAGATAAAAATATGTGGAGAATGTTTTCTAAAAATGTTACTATTGAAATTAATGCAGAAACAGGAATTCTTGATTATATACAAATTCCAACTTGGAACTATAAAATTCCATATAATTATGGAATAACAAAAGAACAAGCAGAAAAAAAGGCTTGGGAATTATTTGATAAATATAATGAAGATAAAGAGGGAGAATATGAACTTGTCAAATTGAACGGTAATATGGAAACTGATGAGGAATCATATATTTGGTATTCAACTTTTTATAAAAAATATGGAGAGTTATTTAATGAAAATGAATCAGTGTCTATTGGCTGGGTACCTACAATAGATGGATTGTATAGTTTGAGTTTTGGAAGAGAAATTTATGAAGAAAATGAAGAAAAAATAACCGAAGAACAGGCTATACAAATTGCAGTTGAAAAAGATAAAACAATAGAAAAAGAAAGAGAAATTGTAGGAACATTAGCAGAAACTAGAATAAGAAAAATGAATGAAGCAGTATACCTAAGAGAAAATTTTAAAGAAGAGTATGAAAATCATACATTAAACTATGATGGAGCAAAACTTAAAGAAGATGCTAAATTCTATAAAACAGAAGAAAGAGTAAGGAAGGTTTGGTGTGTAGTTGTTCAATATGATTTTGATGAATTTGTATCTTCAGAATTTACATACTTTGTAGATTGTACAACTGGAGAGATAATTGGGGGAGAACGTTCGAATAATTTAATATATGATGAAGATTTATATGAAAAATAAAAGTGGGCATATATGTCCACTTTTTACAATTTGTGTTATAATGTTGTAAATTATATAAGGAGAATTAAAAAATGGAAAAAATGAAAAAAATTAATTTGAAAGATATTATATTTCAAATTTTATATTGGGTATTTGCGATAACAATATTTTTATATTTTAGAAATGATGTTTTTGCAAAAGTAAATAATATAATTCAAATTAGTATGGTAATATTAGCAATAGGAATTGATATATTACTTGTTATAGCAAATAAATGTAAGTTAGATACATATAAGCAATTTATAATTTTAGCGACAGTATTAGGATTATTTTATTTTATAGTAACACCTTTTGGAAGTGGAACTGATGAAGTATCACACTTTTTAAGAGTATTTAAGATTTCTCAAAAATATACAAATGTAAAGTTGCAAGAAGATTCAATGTTTCCACTGGCTTTTTCAAAATTAATAGATTATAAAAATAATGCACCTGAAGCAATAAAAAAGTATGATAATTATATTAATGAATTTGAAGCATTTAATATGAACTCAGAATCTAAATATGATTTGATAGATGAGTATTGGAATATAAAATTGTATGCTCCAATTCAATATATACCACAAACTATAGGTGTAACAATAGGTAGGGTTGTTAGTGATAATATAATTATAATAGGAATGCTTGGAAGACTTACAGGATATATCTTTTGGGTGGCAATTTGTGCAATGTCTATAAAAATAATTCCAAACAAGAAAACATTTTTTATGATGTTGTGTTTACTACCAATTAATATATTTTCTGCAATATGTATTTCAGGAGATACAGTTACAAATGCTATTTGTATGTTGTTTATTGCTATTATTTATAAGAAAGTATATTTAAAAGAGAAAATTAGTAAAAAAGAAAATATACTTTTGATAATTTTAGCATGTTTAATTTCATTGTGTAAAATTGTATATTTGCCACTTGTAACATTAGTTTTATTATTAAAAGAAGAAAACTTTGAAAGTAAAAAAACATGGAAAAGATTTGTTATCTTAACAATAATTATAAGTACAATAATTAGTTTTGCATGGCTTGTTGTTGGAAGTACAAAATTAGTAGATTCAAATTCTTCTTCTAAAGAGCAAATGGAATTTATTTTGAACAATCCGTTTGAATATTGTGGAATTGTAATAAGAACAATAACACAAAAAGGTGATTGGTTTATATTCCAACTTTGTACAGGAAATGAATTAATGTGTCATGCTAAAACAACAGTATATCCAATAATTTCTTATATAATTAGTATTACACTTATAATATCACTATTTGTAAATGATGAAGAAAAAGAATTAGAAGTAAATAATTTAAGAAAGATTTGGACTGGTTTAATAATATTTGGAACTAGTATTTTAATAGTAACAGCAATATACATACAATGGACTTCATTATTTGAGGTAGGAAAAGATATTATAGAAGGAATACAAGGAAGATATTTTATACCAGTAGTATCAATATTGATATTTATTATAAATAAAACAAAGATAGAAACAAATAAAAAATATTTGTTTACAACAATTATATTAATGCAACTTCCAATTTTATATCAAATAATGAATATTTTCATATAAAACAAAGAACTCTCAAGCACATATATAATAAATTTAAAAAACTTTAAAAATACTATTGACAAGATTGTAAAATACTATTATAATAAAGTACGTGCTTGAGAGAACACATGGGTAGGTGGTCGAGTGGTTAATGGCACCAGACTGTAAATCTGGCCGCGAGAGCGTACGATGGTTCGAATCCATCCCTGCCCACCACTTTTTATAAAAATTAAATAAAAAGTGTTGACAAACTGATTTTGATATAGTAAAATAAATCACGTCAGTGAGGTCACCACTACAAAATGGTCGCTTAGCTCAGCTGGGAGAGCATCTGCCTTACAAGCAGGAGGTCATAGGTTCGAACCCTATAGCGACCACCATTTTTTGGCCTGGTAGTTCAGTTGGTTAGAATGCCGCCCTGTCACGGCGGAGGTCGACGGTTCGAGCCCGTTCCAGGTCGCCAAAATATCTAGTGACAAACTAGATATTTTTTATATAAGGCTTCATAGCTCAGTTGGTAGAGCAGGGGACTGAAAATCCCCGTGTCAGTGGTTCGATTCCACTTGAAGCCACCATAGAAAAAGCTAGATTTCAACAGATTTCTAGTTTTTTTATTTTTATAAAACATAGTCTATTTAGTATCATTTTTTCCATTTTTCCATACAATTTTACTAACTAAATTTACTAACTAAAATTATAGAACCTTTAATATTAATGATATAAAATATTTAATAAAGAGCATTATTATAAGGAGCATGAATCATGAATGAATATTTTCAAAAGATAAAAGAAACTGCAAAGAAATGTATAAATTATATAAAAGCAAATAATATAAAAAAGAAAATTTTAGAAAATTCTACGGATTCTAAAACTGCAACAAGTTTAGAAGGAAGTGTAATAGATAAAGATGTGATAAATATTGTATTACAAGATGCATCAGTTATAGATAAATTATATGAAAATAAAACATTATTATATTATGTATCATTATTAGAAGAAGATAAGCAATTAACTTTTTTGGATAATCATATGGATATATTCAAAGAAGATATAAATGATGTATATGAGATGGCACTAAAAAATATTAATATTGAGAAACTTTTAAAAACAAATTTAGGAAACAAGGTTATTGATGCATTTTCTAGAGAGTGTTATGAAAAAATTGAAAATTTAAGTGAAGATAAATTGCAAGAGATTAATGGTCAAAGGGATGTTAATATTTTATATACTATTGCAAGTAAAATATTTCAACAAGAAAAAGGAATACTTAATATTGAAAAAACATCAAACTTTCTTAATGAAAATATTAGAGTCAAAGATAAAGCGGCTGTTTTAAAAGATGAAAAAATAGATGTAAGTATAAGTAGCATTCTTAATTTAACAATGAGTGATAATGATAAAATTGAATTAATAAGTTCTTTAAATATATCTGGAAAAGTAGGAGACTGGATAATTTTTAATATAAATGATAAATTAAAAAAATACTTAATAGAGAGAACTTCTGAAAGTGATTATAAATTTTTCGTTAATAAGCTCTTTACAAATGAAAAAGAAGGCTTAACATACAATAAGCTTAAAGAAATAAAACAAGGAATTTCTCAATTGGGAGCAGAAAAAATAACTGAATTTTTAACCCCTGCTCAAAAACAATATTACTGTTTAGTTACTGAATTAGTTAATAATTTTGATGAAAATCAAATACAAGTTTTACTAACTAAAGGATATAAAAATCAGTTTTTGGAAATGAATTTTTTAAAAAAACATCCTATAATTGAAGCTAGCGATTTTGTTGCTGATATTAATCTAATAGAAATAAATAGTAATGATGGTGGTTTATTTCAATTTAGAAAATATTGTGATTTTAGAGAAAATATAAATGGGCTAGATTTTGGTGAAAATCTATATCAATCTTTATATGAGTATAAAAAATTTGGAAATCTATATAATGATATAGTAAATTCAAATGAAGAAATTATAGATTTTAAAGATAGATGGAATGATTTAATGAATTTGGATAATAAATTCGAAATTCAAACTGTACAAGATTTTCAACGTATGGATGAAATTGAAAAAGAATATTATTTAAAAATATTAGAAGAGTCAAATTCAAATTCAGAGATAAAACAGGCAATATCTGAAATTTTAGTTAGAGATGGAAATATCTCTAATATAACTAAATTAGGAAATGGTACAGAATACTCTATGAAAAACAAACCACTAGAAGATGTTGTGGATTTGTTGTCAACAATTGATGAAATTGCAGAGCAAGAAGTTTTAAAGGGAATTTTAAGCGATTGTATTGAAATGATTGGAACTGAAGAATTAAAGAAAATTAGAAAAATTGGAAGTAATATTGAAGAAAAAATAGTTCAGGAGTATAGGGAAGGGTATACAAGTTCTTTTACTAATTATGATGAAATGTCTGATGAAGAATTATCACATATAGAAGGCATAAATGTACAAAGAATAAATGGAGTTAGAATAATAGAATTAATGGGAGCAAATTTCTCTTTTTTATCACATACAGGTGATGTCAGTGGAAATCATGAGAGATGCTGTTGTACTCAAATAACAGACGAAAGATTTTCAACTTTTGGGAATGGACTGAATGGTTGCACATATATTTATTCAAAATTTAGTCCCAATAGGATTAAATATGTTAATTTAGGAGATGCAGGATGTTCGGATTATATAAATACATATATTTCTGCTGATGATTTACCATCAGCAACACAGTGGAGTAAAGGTCAAGGTACATTTAACGAGGTGACACTTGCTACTAGAAAAGAAAATGGAGATGATGGTTTAAAGCCTACTGCACTTATGACTAATAAAAGAGTAGGAACAAATGAATTTAATAAAATGTTAAATAGTGTGTCTAATAATGTTTCAATACCACAAACAATATATGTTCTTCATGAAGATGTGTATGATAAAAAGAAAGAACAAGATTCATTAAAAAGAGAAGAAAGACTAGAAAATTATTTAAAAACATTAGATCCTAAATTATTAAATTCACTTTTACCTCAAGCAAATGGAATAAAGGAAAATATGAATTTATTAATGGAAGAAGTTAAAAAGAATGTTAGGGTACATATAGATGAACAAGCTGGAAAAAGTAATTTAAGAAGAAATATTACTCGATATTGGCAATTATCTAGAGGAAAGTATCAAACATTTCAATTGCCATGTGATATTATGAATGAACTAAAAAAAGAATTAGAACAAAGAGATAGTGAATTTTTTGCAAAACATAGTATAAAAGATAGAGTTAAGGAGGTATCAGATGGATACGAGTATGATCGATAAAGACTACGAAGATAACAAAAATAAAGAAAGCATACTTAAGTTGTTGAAAATTATAAAGAAAAATAATGCTGATTCCAATATACAAATAAAATTGAGTAATCTAGAAAAAAGAATAGAAAAGAATTAGAAAATAAGCCCTAACTTCAAAATTAATTGAAGTTAGGGCTATTCTTAGAACTTATAACGCTTTTCTATATGTTACAATGAAGGTGTGATAAGGTCCTAGATAATCAAGTGCATATGAACCGATAGAAATATTAAATATTTCAAATTCATCACTTAGAGTATTAAGGAAATCGGTGAAGGTATCTTTAGATGCTGTTTCAAATATTGAGTATTCATAATGAATATTTTCTTTCTCTGACTTTTCACATTCTTCATATATAACAGTATAAATATTATAAGGTCCTAAATATCTGAATGCGTAGGAACTATTTGAAACTGATACTATTTTGCGATTATCATCGATGTCCAATTCATTTAAAAATGTGATGTACTCTGTTGAAGTGCTTGTTTGCCAAAAGGAATACTTGCCAGCAGACCGAAGAGATTTAACGTTTTGAATTGATTTTGGTTTAAAATTCATAATAATACAAAAAAGAACCACCAAACACATAATTCCAATTCCCAGAGCAATCATAGTTACCTCCTTACAATTGTTATAAGAGATAAACAAAAGGATATCATTATTTATTTCCCGATATCTAGGAATTATATAATCAGTATATCATAGTTTACATAATAATTCAATATACCTTAGTAACTTTGTAAAAATTAAATTATTCTGTTGAAAATAGTTTAATTTTATGATAATATTCATCAAATTTAATATTTCAATTAAAATTTAATTCAAAAAAATCAGACCAATTCTGGTCAAAACAATCAAACAAAAAAATACATAAGGAGATGGTGCTTATAAGAAAATTATTAAAACCAACAAATGATTATGTTTTTAAAAGAATATTTGGTTATGTTGGAAATGAAGAAATAACAAAAGGACTTTTAAATGCAATTATTGATGGTGCCAATATTAAAGAAGTGAAATTAGATTGCAAAGAAATTTTAGAGCAAGATTTAAAAACAGATAAATTTGGTATACTTGATATTAGAGCAGTTTTAGATAATAGTATTCAGTGTAATATAGAGATGCAGATAATAGACAGGAAAGATATAGAAAATAGATTGCTATTTTATTGGAGTAAGCTGTATTCAAAATCAATTAATTTAGGAGAAGATTATATAACAGCACAAAAAACAATTATAATATTATTTGCAGATTATGAAATAACAGGACTTGAGAAAATACATAAGTACTTTAGTAAGTGGCACATATGTGAAGATGAATGTAAAAATGTAATATTGACAAAGAATTTTGAAATTTATATAATCGAATTACCAAAGTTTGAAAAGTACTCAAATGAGAGTGAATTGAGCAGTTGGGTAAAATTCATAATAAATCCAGAGGTAATAAAAATGAGTGAAGTAAAGAAAAATGAATCATTGAAAAAGGCACATGAAGTGCTAAATGAAATAAGTGATGATGAAAGAGAAGAAGAGTTAGCATTTCAAAGATTAATGTACATAATGGATAAAAAAGCAATAGAAGCTGCTGGATTTGATAAAGGTGAAAAAGTAGGAATAGAAAAAGGTATAAAGCAAGGAGTAAAACGTAACACATTAAAAATAGCAAAGGAACTATTAGGAGAAAATATTGATATTTCTATTATTGCAAAAGTAACCAATTTACCAAAAGAAGAAATAGAAAAATTAAAAGATTAGCTATCTAAATAAAAATTGAAATATTAAATTCTAAAACGATACATTATAAAATAATGTATCGTTTATGCTAGTATTTATAAGTAGTTTACTTGAAATTCAAAAGGAATCGTGATAATATATTATGGCATTAATTTTATAATCTCCTTATGGAGAGACATATGTAACTAGTAAACAGCAATAAGTATTAGAGGAGAGAGGATATGATGAAGAAGAAAATATTGTTTTTTATAAATTGTTTCCAAAAGCTTCAAACAAAAATTTGTTAGGAGGTAAGAAAATGTACGATGCAGTAAAGAAATACCACATTAATGGTTGGCGCGGAAAGGAATATTCTTTAACCGCAAAAGAACTGTATGAACGGGTAATGGAGGATTGTAAGTCTAACTACAATTGGATTGCGTCTGCAACAGAATTGGTTAGAGTTTGCAATGAATCAGGATTTCCTAAAGAATATGCAAACGAAATCAAGATTGCAATTCTGAACTGCTTTGCAGATTTGGAAGTTTGTAAAGAATGTCCATCAAATAGCGAATCGACAGCACAAGAGTCAGTTTCTTATTGCTATCATAGTTTATCAAATGAAAGTGAAATGGCAAAAGAGGCAAAAGAAAAGTACTTGAAATCAATAATTCATGCAATTACAAAGTATGATTATACTTCATGCAGACTTTTTATGCACCATGGTCCAGCGTTTAGAAAAGTATGTGAGGACTGGGAAAAATCTAAGTTTGATGAGTATGCTAGTAAAAAAGAAATTGATTTTGAAGAAATGAGAAAAGCATTATATGGGGATTTTGATAAAACCATCAAAGACGCAGAAGATAAAGGTGTGTTCAAAGAAGACGATGAAAAACATCGAGAATCGATGAGAAAATTTTGGTCGTCACTTGATTTGAAAGATATTTAAAATTTAAGATTAGAGGAGTGTTTGAGAAAATCAAATACTCCTCTAATTTTTTCTTTTAGTGAAACTATTTTTTATACATAACGACTCTTATTGATATAATAGATACATATTTACAAGGAGGAGAAATGGAAGAACTAATAATTGAAGCAAAGAATGGAAATAAAGAATCTTTTACTAATCTTATGTTAGATTTGAAAGTTGAACTTTATAAAATTGCAAGAATTAGACTTAGTAATAATGAAGATATTGAAGATGCAATTCAAGAAACAATGCTTGAAACATTCAAAAATATATACAAATTAAAAGATACAAGTTATTTTAAAAAGTGGATAATAACTATTTTAATTAATAAGTGTAACAAAATATATAGAAAAAGAAAAAAATATAATATTTCTTTTGAAGGAGAAGAATTTGAAAATTATTTAAAATCTAATGATAATTTAGATAGCAATTTGAATTTTTATGATATTTTAAAAGATTTAAACTATAATGAAAGAATAATTTTAAGCTTGCATTATATGGAAGATTACACAACAAAAGATATTTCTAAACTTCTAAAAGTTAGTGAAAATACAGTAAAAACAAGATTAAGAAGAGCAAAAATAAAATTAAAAAATAAATATGTAAAGGAAGTGTAAATATGGATGAGTTTGAAGAAAATATAAGACTTGCTTTAAAAAAAGATATACAAGTTCCAGTAGGATTTGAAAATTCTATAAAATCGGCATTATATAGAAATAATAATAGAAATTATTTGAAAAAAGTGATTACAGCTCTTATTACACTTTTATTTGGTACTGGAATTGTATTTGCTACAAATTATGAAATAATATATGAAAAAATTTTTAAAGAACCTAAACAATTTAGTATGAATGAAAAAATTGAAAATATATTACCAATAGAACTTACAGATGAAGAAAAAGAGAAAGAAGTAAAAATTACAGAAGAGAGAGCTAAAGAACTTGCGATGCAAAAATTTAATAATTTAGGTTTTGAAAATGTTAAAATAGAAAGAATTGAATTGCAAAGAGGTTATTTGAATAATCCTTATTATATTGTAAAAACAAAATATAGTTATGAAGATGGTATGGATGTTATAATTGATGCTGTTAATGGTATGGCTACTTCATTTGATGATAGAACTTTAAAATATAATAAATATGAAGTAGATAAAATTGAAAAAGAGATAGCGATAGATATTGCAAAGGAAAAAGTTCAAAAATTTGGAGTAAATATAGATGAATATGAATTATATGATGCTGAGGAGAGAGAACACTATTTTAATCAAAAATGTGTAAATCAATGGGATGTCTTTTTTGATAAGTATTATGATAGTGTAGTAAATTTAGCAGAAAGTGTAAAAATATCATTTTTTGTGATAAATGGAGAAGTAAAAATTGAATCAATATATATTAATACTGATAATTCATTTGAAAATAATAAAGTAGTATTTACAAAAGAAGAGGCAATTCAAATTGCTAAAAATAAAGAAAATGAATTTAGTGATTTAGAAATAAAAAATATTTCAGCAGAAATCAGTATAGAAAATATGAATTCTGAGATATATGAGTTAGAACAAAGTATTGATTTATATGAAATTATTGAAACAGATACTAATGTGGGAATTATAAGAAAAGATGAGTGTCATTTTGAAACGCCAAACATTAGAAGAAAAGTATGGAAAGTAAATATTGAACATAAAAAAATTGAAAGAAATCCTGAAATCTATTTTCCATATATGGATTATATAAAAAAATACACAAATAAAGAATATTATGTGGATTGTACTACTGGAGAAATAATTGGAGGACATCGTGATCAAGCACTTACCACAGTAACAAAAGAATTATTAAAAAATAATACTAGCGAAGAATATTATAATAAAGTATTAGAAAATGCAAGAAAAGTAGATCAAATGAAAATAGAATATTAAAATAGCTAGAGCCCTAGCAAGTAGCTAGGGCTCTTTTGTTTTTCATTTAAGGAAGGGAGATGCTGGGAGTGTAGAAACCGTCTGTGATAAGCTTATTTTCCTCATTATAGTAAGTTGTAAGCTCCATTTCGATTTCATCGCCGATCTCATATGCATCATAGAGTGACTGATTATTGTAAGTTTGGACAATTCCTTCATATTCAATTGTAACGTTGTACTCAGCAGGAAAGTGTTTATTTTTCCAGCGGTGTTTGCCTTTCCAAGCATCAAAATAATAGCCATACTTGGAATACGGTTTTACATACTCTTTGTCTGTTACAACTGCTGTGACCATTTGTTTTTCAGCCTGTACGTTTTCGCATCCTGCAAGAAACATGCAAGAAAGTAAAAGAATTACAAGAATTAAAGCAGTTTTCCGAATTGTTTTTTTCATATAGTCCGCTCCTTTTTGTTAGTGGTGGTTAATAGTAATAATCATAATCGTAATCATAGTCATAATAATCATCATAACCATAATCGTAATCATAGTCATAATAATCGTCATAACCATAATCGTAATCATAGTCATAGTAATCATCGTAACCATAACCGTAATCATAGTCATAATAATCGTCATAACCATAATTGTAATCATAGTAATTGTCATAGTAATCATCATAATCATAATCGTAGTCATAATTATAATAATTATCATAGTCATAACTATGATCGTAATTGTGATTATGCTTATAACCACCAGGATCATCATCACATCCGGCAAGGAAAAAGCAGGACATAATAACAACTACAAAGATTGATAAAGTCTTCCGCAAAAATTTTTTTGTCATAAAATTCCCTCCTAAAAATGTGTTATTTCAGAACCTAAATTACAGGTTTTGAAAAAATATAAATGTCTAAAATATTATAACATATGTTAACATAAAAATCAAATTTCTATATATGAATATTAAATAAAAATGGAAAGGTAAAAGAACAAGAGCCCTAGCAGTAGTTGCTAGGGCTCTTTGGGATTTTCATTAATAATCGATTTGAATGTAGTCAATGTCAGGATATTCAGAAAGGTAGATTTCGTAATGATTATATGGGATAAAATTCCCTGCGGAATCAAACTTAGCATCAACATATAGTTTGATTTCATCGCCTACTTCATATTTATTATATAATGACTTGTTATCATAAGTTAAGACGATTCCTTTATATTCTATTACAACATAATGTGTAGCTGGAAAACGATAAGATTTCCATCCAAGCGACTGATGCCCTAAAGCATGCCAAGTCTGGGCTTTTTCAGAATCCTTTTCTATTACAGTTGCTATTACAGTTTGATTTTCTAAGTTATCATGCTCTCCAATTACTGCATCAAGCATTAATATGAAACATAGCGGTAAACAACACGCTATATACATAAAAATTTCAAGTTTATTTTGAGTATCCATAGAGTATTCTCCTTTTTATTGGTGCTAATTAATAGTTATAATATTCGTAATGATTGTGGTTGTAGTTAATACTTGTAACCGTCATCATATTATCCAGTAAGTAAAAAAGCAATCAATAAAAAGCAACAAAGATTAATAATGTTTTGCCATAAATCCCTCCTAAAATGTGTTATTTCAGAACCTAAATTGCAGGTTTTGAAAAAAATATAAGTATCTAAAATATTATAACACATGTTAACATAAAAGGCAAGTTTTCCTGTATATAAAATATTAAGTTAAAAACTAATTAACTAAAAAACAAAGAAAAAGAGAGAAAAAAGAAGATATAAAGAAATAAGAATAAAAAGAAATAGGAAAACAATTCTTTTGAACTTTTTTAGACTAATATTGACTTTTAATGTGTATATGGTATAATAAATATGTTTGATAAATTTACATAATTAACTTTTAGACATATTATATAATAACCTATAAAAATAAAGAATAGGAGGGAAATTGCATGGAAGAAGAAAAAATAATAGAAGAAGTAACAAATTTTATTGAAAACAAAAGAATAGGCGATTTATGTAAATATTTAGAAAATATAAATAGTGCTGATTTCCCGAGCATTTTAGAAAATATAGATGATGAAAAAATAATAATGGTATATAGGCTTTTATCAAAGGAAAAAGCAGCAGAAGTATTTGTGGAATTAGACCATGATGACCAAGAAAGATTAATAAATTGTTTAACAGATAAAGAAATAAAAAATGTAATGAATGAACTTTTTATGGATGATGCGGTTGATTTAATAGAAGAAATGCCATCAAATGTTGTAAAAAGAATACTTGCTAACACAAAGCTAGAGGATAGAAAAATAATAAATGAACTTTTAAAATATCCAGATGATACTGCTGGAAGCCTTATGACAACAGAGTTTATAGATTTAAAAGAAAATATGACAGTTGAAAAAGCTTTTGAAGTAATAAAACAAAAAGGACTTCAAAAAGAAACAGTATATAATTGTTATGTTTTAGCAACAGATAGAAAATTGCTTGGAGTTTTAGATATTAAAGATCTTTTGGTAGCAGAAACAAATCAATTAGTAAAAGAAATAATGGATACAAATGTTATTGAAGTTCAAACACTTGAAGATCAAGAAGATGTTTCAAAAATGTTTGATAAATATGATTTAGTTGCAATACCAGTAGTTGATAAAGAAAATAGATTAGTAGGAATTATAACAATAGATGATGCTATTGATGTTATGCAAGAAGAAACATCAGAAGACTTTGAATTAATGGCAGGTATTACATCTACAACAGATGATTCATATTTTAAAACAAGCGTATTTTCACATGCTAAATCCAGAATATTATGGTTATTACTTTTAATGCTTTCTGCAACAATAACTGGAACTATAACTACATATTTCGAAGGGGCAATAGCAAGTCTTCCAATATTAGTTGCATTTATGCCAATGCTTATGGATACAGGAGGAAATTGTGGTTCTCAAACATCTACTCTTATAATAAGAGGTTTGGCGACTGATGAAATAAGTTCCAAAGATTTATTAAAAGTTATTTGGAAAGAATTGAGAGTTGCATTAATAGTTGGTATTATTTTAGGAATTGTAAATGGAATAAGAGTTGCTGTGCAATATCAAAATATTTTAATAGCTGTTGTTGTAGCAATTACACTAGTACTTATTGTTCTTGCTGCAAAATTAATTGGAGGAATTTTGCCAATAGTTGCAAAAAAAATAAAATTAGATCCTGCATTAATGGCATCACCAATAATTACAACAATTGTTGATATTTTTTCAGTTACAGTATTCTTTTCACTTGCAAGTCTAATTTTAAAAATATAGTATAGGAGGAAAAGTTTTATGGAAGATGAAGAAAAAATAATAGAAAAAGTAATAGATTTAATCGAGTATAAAAAAATAAAGCAATTACGTGAATTTCTTGATGCTATAAATGAAGCCGACTTTCCTATGATATTTAAAGAATTAGATGAAGAGAAAATAATAATGGTTTACAGACTTTTGCCAAAAGAAAAAGCAGCAAAAGTATTTATAGAATTAGATTCAGATGATGAAGAAAAGTTAATTAATTGTTTAACAGATAAAGAAATAAAAAACGTAATGAATGAAATAAACATGGATGATGCAACAGATTTAATAGAAGAAATGCCATCAAATGTAGTAAAACGTATTTTAGCTAATACAAAAGTTGAAGATAGAAAAATAATAAATGAACTTTTAAAATATCCAGATGATACTGCTGGAACAATAATGACAACAGAATTTATGGACTTTAAGGAAAACATGACAGTAGAAGATGCTTTTCAAAGAATAAAGAAAAAGGGATTAAAATCAGAAACTATTTACAAATGTTATGTACTTTCTGTTGATAGAAAGTTGTTAGGTGTTGTTGATATTAAATCACTTTTAGTAGCAGATAGAGATGAAAAAGTTAAAGATATAATGGAAACAAATATAATAAAATCACAAACTTTAGATGATCAGGAAGAAGTAGTAAAATTATTTGATAAATATGATGTTGTTGCAGTTCCAGTTGTTGATAAAGAAAACAGATTAGTGGGAATTATAACAATAGATGATGCTATTGATGTTATGCAAGAAGAAGCATCAGAAGACTTTGAATTAATGGCTGCAATGTCTCCAACAGAAGAATCTTATTTTAAAACAAGTGTATTTTCGCATGCTAAAAACAGAATTGTGTGGTTACTTGTATTAATGATTTCTGCAATGATAACTGGAGCAATAATAGAACATTTTGAAGCTTCAATAGCAAGTCTTCCAATATTAGTATCATTTATACCTATGCTTATGGGAACTGGTGGAAATTGTGGAGCTCAAAGTTCAACACTTATAATAAGAGGTTTAGCAACAGATGAAATTAGTACAAAAGATTGGTTTAAGGCTGTTTGGAAGGAATTAAGAGTTGCACTTTTAGTTGGTATTGTTCTTGCGATAGTAAATACTTTAAGAATTACACTTCAATATGGAGAATTAAAAATTGCATTAGTTGTTTCTGCAACAATGATATGTACAATTATTGTTTCAAAAATATTAGGATGTCTTTTACCGATTGCCGCTAAAAAGTTAAAAATGGATCCAGCAATTATGGCAGCACCTTTACTTACAACAGTAGTGGATGCAACTACTGTATTAATATTCTTTTCAATTGTATCATCAGCATTTCAAATTTAATATTATTTTAAGTTTTATATGATAATAATATGTAAAAAATAGGATGTGATAATAGATGAGAATTCTTATAGTTGAAGATGATAAAATTCTTGCTAAAACAATAGAACAATGCTTGGGAGAAAAATATGAAATAGACCATGCATATGATGGCGAAGAAGGAATTTTATATGCAAGACAAGAAATATATGATGCTATAATACTAGATTTGATGATGCCAATTTTAAATGGATATGATGTTTTAAATAGGTTACGTAGCGAAAAAATATATACACCAGTACTAATATTAACAGCCAAAGATGAGATAGGAGACAAAGTAAAAGGCTTTAGATATGGTGCAGATGATTATATGGTAAAACCATTTAATAGAGAAGAATTGGTTGCAAGAGTGGAAGCACTAATTAGAAGAGCAACAGGAAATTATCAAGAAAATGTTATTGAATTTAAAACATTAAAATTAGATTTAAATAGTAGAAAAGTAGAAGCAGATGGAAAAGAAATAATACTACAAGGTAAGCAATTTGATGTTTTAGAATATTTAATAAATTCAAAAAATACTATAATTACAAAAGACCAAATTTTTGACAAGATTTGGGGATTTAATAGCGAAACTACAACAAATGTTATTGAAGTATATGCAAGTGGTTTGAGAAAGGAATTAAAAAAAATTGGATATGACAAATACTTTAAAACTATTCGTGGAGTGGGTTATATCTGGTCAGAGTAAAATATGGAAGAACAAAGTGAATTAAAAAATAAGTTAGTAAAACATGTTATTTATAATATAATAGGATTTACAATTATTTTTGTGATATTTGGAATATTCATTTTTTTAATGGTCAAAATGACCACTTATAAAAATGCTAATTTAGCATTAATTGAGAGTAAGAACCAAATTTTACAGCTTAATGAGGAGAAAATTAATTTAATATTAAGTCCATCATTTTTTAATAGTTATGTAAGAGAAGATTGGATTCAAAATAAAATTGATCAATATAAAGAAGAAGTTTTAGTAAAAAAAGTAGTAAATCCTAATATTATAGTAATAATTAGAGATAGAAAAAATGAAGTTTTAAATAGTGAAGATTTAGGTAAATTATCTAATTATATAGATGAAATTCCATTTTCTCAAAAACACTTAGATAAAATTTATGATGTAACATTAAATGAAAAATATTCATATAAGGCTTTAAATGTTTTTTATGATAAAGAAAATGATCAAGAAGATAGATATATTCAACTTTTAATAAATGTAGACAGTGAAAAAAATTTAGTATCTAATTATTTTTCAATAATTAGTGTATCTGTGGCTTTAGGAATAATTCTTTCAATTGTTGCAAGTTATATATTATCACAAAAAACATTAAAACCACTTAAAGATAATATGATTAGGCAAATGGAGTTTGTACAAAATGTTTCTCATGAACTAAGAACTCCACTTACAATAATACAAGCAAAACAAGAATTATTATTACAAGAACCTAATAAAAAGATTATAGATAAATCTGAAGATATAATGCTTACATTAAATGAAACTAAAAGATTAAGTAAATTAATAAAAGATTTGATGTTACTTTCAAGAGCTGATTCAAATAAAATATCATTGCAAAAAGAAAGTGTAAATATAGATGAATTTATTAAAAATCTTGTTTTGCCATATTCAGAAATTGCTGAATTTGAACAAAAGAAGATAATATTAAATTTGAATTATAATATGGATATCGAGTTGGATACCAGCAAAATATATCAATTGATTATTATATTATTAGATAATGCAATTAAATATACTTTGCAAGGGGATACAATTGAGATAAGAACAGAATTAAAAGATAATAAATGTATTATAGAAGTTGCTGATACTGGAATTGGTGTTAGTGATGAAGGTTTAAAAAGAATTTTTGAAAGATTTTACAGAGAAGATAAAGATAGAAATAGAGAAACTGGAGGAAGTGGACTAGGTTTATCAATAGCAAGTTTTATTGTATCTGCTCATAATGGAACAATAAAAGCATCTCATAACAATCCAAAAGGAACAATCTTTACTATAAAATTACCAAGATGAAATTTAGGGACGCTCCCTAAATTTCATTTTTTGGTTTAAAAGTAAAATAAGATGTGTATATTATTAGTAAGATTTACCAGGAGGTTGTTATATGGTTTACAAATTTACAAAATGTGGAGAAAGAGTTTTGTCTATATCAAATGAGCTTGCAATAGATTTAGGACACAGTTATATAGGAACAGAACATATTTTGTATGGATTAGTGTGTGAAAATAATGGAATAGCTGGAAAAGCATTAGCAAAACAAAATATAACTCCAGAAGATATATTAGATGAGATTGAATCTTTAATTGGAGGAAAAATAAAAGAAGATTTTTCTGTTTTGGGATTTACACCTAGAACTAAGAAAATATTAGAGAATGCTTATTTAGAAGCTAAAAGACTTGGAACTAATTTTATAGGAACAGAACATATGTTAATAGGTCTTTTGAAAGAAAGTGAATGTATTGCTGTAAGAATTTTAGAAGCATTAGATATTAAAGTAGATAAAATATATACAGATATTGCTAATATTTTGAATGATTATGATACAGATACTAAAAAAACAAAAGAAGAAAAAAATCATAATAATACACAATTTTTAAATCAATTTGGAAGTGATTTAACAAAGCAGGCTAAAGAGGGAAAATTAGATCCTGTTATTGGAAGAAGTGATGAAACAGATAGAATTATTGAAGTTTTATCAAGAAGAACAAAAAATAATCCATGTTTAATAGGAGAACCTGGAGTTGGTAAAACAGCTGTAATAGAAGGATTAGCACAAAAAATAGTAAATAATTGTATTCCAGAAAATTTAAAGAATAAAAGAGTTATAACATTAGATATTCCATCATTAGTTGCTGGTGCAAAATATAGAGGTGATTTTGAAGAAAGAGTAAAAAAATGTTTAGCAGAAGCAAAAAAGATGAAAGATATAATTTTATTTATAGATGAAATTCATACAATAGTGGGAGCTGGGGCTGCTGAAGGTGCAATTGATGCTGCAAATATTTTAAAACCAATGCTTGCTAGAGGAGAAATACAACTTATTGGGGCTACAACGTTAAAGGAATATAGAAAATATATTGAAAAAGATCAAGCTTTAGAAAGAAGATTTCAACCAATTTATATAGAAGAACCAAGTTTAGAAAATTCAATAAAAATTTTAAATGGAATTAAGAACAAATATGAAGAACATCATCAAGTAAAAATAACTGATAGTGCAATAATAGCATCAGTTGAGCTTTCAAATAGATATATAAATGATAGATTTCTTCCAGACAAAGCAATAGATTTGATTGATGAGGCATCTTCTAAAGTGAAATTAAAATCATTTATTGAACCATCAGAACTAAAGAAAACGAAAAAAGAATTAGATGAAATAAATAATTTAAAAGAATGTGCAATAGATAATCAAGAGTATGAAAAAGCTGCAAATTTAAGAGATAGAGAACTGGAGCTATTAGATAATTTAGAAAAAGAAAATGAAAAATGGAATGATATAAAAAATAAAAAAGTAATAACAATAACTAAAGCAGACATAGAATTAATAATTTCTAAATGGACTGGAATACCAGTTTATAAAATATCTGAAAGTGAAAATGAAAAATTAAAAGAATTAGAAAATAATTTATCTAAAAAAGTTGTAGGACAAAATGAGGCTATAAAGACTATTTCAAAAGCAATAAGGAGAAGTAGAGTTGGACTTAAAGATCCAAATAGACCAATAGGTTCGTTTTTCTTTTTAGGACCTACTGGTGTAGGAAAAACTGAGCTTTCAAAAGCTTTAGCAGAATGTTTATTTGGAAATGAAAATTCAATGATAAGACTAGATATGTCTGAATATATGGAAAGTTCATCTATTTCAAAATTAATTGGTTCACCTCCAGGATATGTAGGTTATGACGATTCAAATGAATTTACAGAAAAAGTAAGATTAAAGCCATATTCAGTAATACTTTTCGATGAAATTGAAAAAGCACATCCAGATGTTTTAAATTTATTACTTCAGATTTTAGAAGATGGAATTTTAACAGATAGTCAGGGCAGAAAAGTTAGTTTCAAAAATTCAATAATCATAATGACATCAAACATTGGTGCTAGACTAATTGTTGAAAATAAAAAATTAGGATTTTCAAATAATGATGAAGAATTACAATATATTGATATAAAAAAATCTGTTATGAATGAATTAAAGAAAGAATTGAAACCAGAATTCATAAATAGAATAGATGAAATTGTAATTTTCCATAAACTCGAAAGAAAAGAAATAAAGAAAATTGTAGACATAATGTTAGAAAAAGTATTGGAAAGATTAGGAAATCAAGAGTATTATTTGGAAATAGATGATTCTGTAAAAGAACTTATTATAGATAAAGGCTATAATAGAGAATTTGGAGCAAGACCAATAAGAAGAGCTATGCAGAACTATTTAGAGGACTTACTTGCAGATGAAATCTTAAATCAAAATATAAAGAAAAAGGAAAAAAACTTTTTAGTGGCAGATAAGGAAAGAGTATTTTTAAGTAAGAATTGTTAGTTATGTGAGTAAATTTTAATTGTATACTTATATTTTTTATAATGAATTTTCTTCTTTCAAAGTTCTCGATATTCCGTCGTATTTGCTGAAACTGTTAAACTTTAGTTGTTACAGTTTCAGTACTTCAATATTTATTTGATAAATATTGAAGCTACATATAGACTTTTTAAAGAAAACAGTGCCCTCAAAAACAAGTTTGAGATTTAAAAATATTCTACTAATAAAATACTTTGTTTACATTAGAACTTTTCATTCAGAAAATTATTATAAAAAATATTAAGTGCAAAATTTAAAATTACTGCAATAAATAAAATTTACAATAGCCTAAAATTTAAATAATTGCTGAAAAATTACTATCAAGCAGAAAGTTCTGTCTTAGGCTATTTAGAAATTGTTATTTAGTAAGTAATTTTTTGCACATTTTTATTAAAGCTTTGTAGAATAATTTAAAAATTAACTGGATGCACATGCACTACAGCTTTATCAATTTTTTCTAAAGCTTCTACATCTTTTTCTAAATGATTTGCAAGTTTATGGCTTTCAAATGTACTCATTTCTCCATCAACAGCAATTGTAAAAATAACAAAATATTTATAACCAATAGGAGTAGAGTATAAATTGTAGCAATTTTTTATATCATCATGTTCTTTTACTAATTTCATAATAGTTTCTTTTGTTTCTTCATCTAAAGAAATATCCATCAAAACATTGTAGCTTTCAATAAATATTTTTATTCCTGTTATTAAAATCCAAAGTGAAATTCCAATCCCTACAACACCATCAATCCAGTAAATTCCAAATAATCCAAATACAATTGAAATAAGAGTAAATGTTGTAACTACACAATCATTTCTATGATCTTGATAATTTGATTTTAAAAGAATGTTATCATATTTTTTAAACATAACTTTTGTATATAAATATAAGCAGAATTTTGTTATTATAGTAAGTATACAAACAACAATTAATCCCCATGAAAATTCAAAATAAGATTTTTTGATAAGACTAAATATTGAATCTATAAATAATTTTGAAGATACTAAAATCATTGTAATACTAATAAATAGTGAAAATATGTATTCAGCTTTTCCATGACCAAAATTATGGTCATTATCTTTTGGTTCACTAGAAATTTTATTTCCAATAAAAGTCATTAAAGAAGCAACTATATCTGATGCACTATTTACACTATCAGCAATCATTGATTGACTATGTGTTATAATCCCAATTGTTCCTTTTATTATAAGTAAAAATATATTCCCAAAAATTCCAGCTAAACCAGCTTTTTTTATATCTTTGAATTTCTTTTCCATAAAAAACCTTCTTAAATTTTATTATATATATTATTATATGATAACACACAACAAAAAAAATACAAGATATTGATTAAAAAAAAACTATATGTTATAATCAGCTTAGTTTAACAAAAGAAGGATAGGTGTTATAATTGGTATTTGCAGTAATAATTGTAATTTTATTAATGATAATAGTTTTCTTAGCAGTACTTGCGGTAATGCAAATAAGAATGGCTGGTATGGAAGTAAAAGATTTTTGGTCATTTATTAAAGCTAATGAAACTTTAAATAAGTTATATGCTTTTTCAGTGAAATATGAGAAACTAACACCTCAGCAACAAGTTCTGTTTCTAAAGGAAGCAGATGAAGTTTTTGAAGCTTTTAGAAAAGTCCCAGATGCTTTATGGGAAGACGATTATGAGAAATACATGGAAATTTTAAATAAATATAAAGATATAAGGATTACTAGATGGGAATCACAATAATTAAATAATTTTCACAAAAAATATCAATTTTTCATAGTATATAGAAAATTGATATTTTTTTAGGAGAATTTATTTATGAAAATAAGATATTTTGATCATGCAGCTACAACAAGTGTTGATGATGAAGTTTTAAATTCAATGATACCATATTTTTCTGAAAATTATGGAAATCCATCGTCTTTATATAGTATTGGAAAAGAAAATAAAGAGGTTATTAATTTAGCAAGAATGAAAATTGCTACAATTTTAAATTGTAAAGTTAATGAAATATATTTTACAAGTGGTGGAACAGAAAGTGATAATATGATTATAAAAGGAATCGCATTTGCTAATAAAAGATATGGTAATCATATTATTACAAGTAAGATTGAACATCATGCTGTATTAAATACGTGTGAATTTTTGGAAAGATTCGGATTCAGAGTAACATATCTTACACCAAATTCTAAAGGAATAATAAATCCTGCTGATGTAGAAAGAGCAATTACAAGAAATACAATTTTAATAAGTATTATGTATGCAAATAATGAAATTGGTACAATACAACCAGTAGAGAAAATAGGGGAAATAGCTAAAAGATATGGCGTATATTTTCATACAGATAGCGTTCAAGCAGTTGGAAATGAAAAAATTGATATTAAAAAATCTAATATAGAAGCATTATCAATATCTGGTCATAAATTTTATGGTCCTAAAGGAATTGGTATTGCATATATTAATGAAAAAATTAATTTTATGACTATTCAAGATGGTGGTCATCAAGAAAGAGATAAAAGAGGTGGAACAGAAAATGTTCCAGGAATTGTTGGAATTTCAAAAGCACTGGAAATTGCAAATGCTAATCTTGTGAGTTATAATAGACATTTAAAAGAACTTAGAAATTATTATATATCAGAAATTCAAAAAAGAATTACAAATATTAAGATTAATGGAGATATGAATTCAAGACTTTCAGGAAATGCCAATATTAGTTTTAGTGGAATAGATGGAAATAAACTTGTAGAAATGCTTGCTGAAAAGGGAATATGTACTTCAAGTGGTTCTGCATGTAGTGCAGGTTTTGTAAATAGTTCACATGTCCTTTTAGCAATTGGTATGCCTAATTTTTTAGCCAAAAGTGCATTAAGAGTAACTTTTGGAAAAGAAAATACTATTGATGATACAAAATTTTTATTAGATTCAATAGAAGAATCAGTAAAGATTTTAAGAAAAATATAGAAAACTGCGGAGAATTAATTATAACTTTCTCCGCAGTTTTCTTTTTTCAGTTAACTACATTACCTTGTTGGGGAGAGTCAGACACCTTTGACAGTAATCTTCAAAACTCCTCCCAGTTTTTCGCACCAATCCTTTACCTGCCATCCCTGTCTGCCGACGAAAATACCCTCAGTTCCAGATGGAACTTCGATAGTGACTTTTGATCCTACAGGACATTTGGTGACATCAAAGATAGCAAGATACTCTGTGTCGAGCTTGTCGAAATTCGGTGATGTCTCAAGTTCCACTCCACAGTGATCCCAGTACTCATCAAGTAAACGGGCTTTTCTTGTTTCACTCATGAGAACATGAGCCCAGAAGACTTTGATGTGATCATCATCAATGGCAAGATCAAGTCCAGAATCGGGAACATTCTTGAGCAACTCATCAGAGTAATGGCTTACACCGCAGGCAGGACGCCCATTAAGAATGCTCTTGAGACCAGATACCAGTGCAAATTTTTCTTTCCTTTTCTGAAGCCGCATGATCTCGGGATTTACCTGCTCCTCATAGAGCTTGTTGGCTGCAGCCTGTGTTTCTTTGCTGAATACAGAAGCAGTATATTTTTTGATATACCGGTAACCGTCAGCGATAGAAAGATACAGTGGAAGAGTGAGTTTTGTTTCTTTACAGCACTCGGGATCCCAGATCTCAATTTTCTGTCCAGAGCTATCTGGGCGACACTGAATTCCTAAAGATTCAAGAAAAGGCTTATACTCCATATCCACTGTGGGAAGCCCCAGTTCTACTGTTTTGCCGTACTCCTTGTATCTGTATTCTTTGTTGGAATACACCCAGCACTGGGGAATGGAAGAGATGGATTTGGTAGTAATTGGCATGGTGTTCATAGTTTTCCTCCTGTTTTAAATGAAATAATAGTGTAAATGTACAACTCCTACATAATTATTATAACACATTATGTAAAAAAAATCGAATTTTAGCAAAAAAATAAACTCCGAAATAAATTCGGAGTTAAAAATTTAATTAATCTTCATTTCTTTTTTTCTTTGCAACATCTGATATTGCTCCAATGCTTCCAAGAGCTTTTGTAGCTTCAAATGGAATAAATATTTTGTTTGCTTGACCTTTAGCAACTTCTTTTAATGCTTCTAAAGATTTTATTTGAACTAATTTATCATTAGGATCTGCTTGTTTTATAGCATCATAAACCATTTGAATTTCTTTAGCTTTTGCAACAGCAACTTGTTTTATAGCTTCAGCCTCACCAGTAGCTCTTCTAATTTTTGATTCTCTATCAGCTTCGGCATCTAAGATTGCAGCTTGTTTTCTACCTTCAGCAAGGGTGATTGCAGATTGCCTTTCTCCCTCAGCTTCAAGAATTAAAGCTCTTTTATTTCTTTCTGCATTCATTTGTTTTTCCATTGCGTCTCTAATATCAGCAGGTGGTGTAATATCTTTAATTTCAACTCTATCAATTTTACATCCCCAAGCATCTGTTGCTTCATCAAGAATAACTCTTAATCTATCATTAATTTGATCTCTAGAAGAAAATGTTTGGTCTAATTCCATTTTACCAACGATATCACGAATTGTTGTGATAGCTAAGTATTCGATACCTTTTTTCAAGCTTTGAATTTCATAAACAGCCTTTGCAGGATCTGTGATTTTGTAGAACACAACAGTATCAATTGTGATTGTAACATTATCTGATGTGATAACTCCTTGAGGTGGTATATCCATTGTTTGTTGTTTTAAACTAACTACTGAACGAACTTTATCTATAAATGGAACGATGATTGTAAGACCAGCATCTGCAACTTTGTGAAATCTACCTAATCTTTCAATAATGTAAACTTCTGATTGTCTAACAACCTTAATTGTTTTATATGCTACTACACATATAATAATAAAAAGTACTAATAAAAAACCCATTGTAATTTTTCCTCCTTAAAAATATATTATTATTTTACTAATGGCTTAACTATTGCTTTTACGCCTTCAATTTTTTCAACTACTATTTCAGTATCTTTGGAAATATATGTACTATCAGCAGATTTTGCTGACCAAGTTTCTCCACTAATTTTTACTTGACCTTTACCTTCAACAGGTTCTATATCTACAATAACCTTTCCAATTTTTCCTTCAATAGAATTTGAATTTGTTTTAATAAATGAATCTTTTGGTAAAATTTTATTAACAAATGGTTTTGTTACAAACAATAATATTGTTGAAACAACTAAGAATATTGTTGCTTGAATAATTACACTATTAATTACAAAACTTGCAAGCATAGCAACTAATGCACCTAGTGAAAACCAAAATATTAAAAAACTAACATTAAAAATTTCTATTAAAAGAAATATTCCTGAAAGTATTAACCAAAACTGCCACATTACCATAAAGCATACCTCCAATCTATGTGAAAATAAATAATATTTTACATCAACATTATACAATAAAACTTACAAAAAAGAAAGAAAAAACGAAAAAAATATCAAAATGTAATGCAAATGTTATTTTAGAATTCTTAATTATTAATATTAAAAAAATATGTTAAAAATGATGGATTTTTTTTTTTGCATATTATATAATTTGTGTGGGTTTCAAATTTTGAAAAACATATAATGGAGAAGAACTAATGATTAAAAAAATAAATATGTTTAAAGTTAAATGTGGTTTGCTTATAGTTTTAATATTGATAATAATTTTAGTAACTATAAAAAGTAAAAATGTAAATAAAGAATTATCAATTTTATTTAATAATGAAATTATTGAAACATTAAATAAAGTTATTATAGATGAAGAAAAAAATATATATTTTTCAAAAGAAGATATTCAAAAATTATTTGATGATACAATATATTTTAATGAAGCAGAAAAAGAACTAATTACTACTTATAATACTCATGTTGCTTTATTAAAAATTGATGAAGAATATGGTTTAATAGATGATATAAATACAGAATTAAAAGGCAAAATGCAAGAGAAAGATAAAAAAGTTTACATCCCAATTACTGATTTACAAACAATATATGATATTGAATTAAATTATATAGAAAACAACAATAGAATTGTTATAGATTCATTATTGAAGGAAAAGAAAGTAGCAGATGTTAATAAAAAAACTAAAGTTTATGAAAAAAAAGGATTTTTTCATGGTAACAAATTAGATAATTTAATAATTCGTGATAAAGTTGTTGTTTTAGGAGAAGAAGGCAAATATAAAAAAATAAGAACACATTTAGGTGAAATTGGATATGTAAAAAAAAATAAATTATCAGAAGATATAATAATTAGAGAAGATGCTAAATACGAAAAACAGGAAATCAATGTTTATGATAATTATTCAAATATTTCAGGAATTTATAATAATATTTCAGTAGATTCAAGTAAACTAAATGTTGTTACTCCAACTTTTTTCAATATAGATAAAAATAGTAATGTTTTAGATAGAACATCAATTAGTACAGCAACATATTCTGTTTATAAAAATTGGACAGACAGTAATGGTATTCAAATAATGCCAGCTTTAGAAAATGATGAAAATATTTCTAAGGTACTACTTAGCTATTCTCAAAGAAGCCAAGTAATAGGCCAATTAAGAGATATGTTATTAAAATATAATTATATTGGGATTAATATAAAATTTAATACCATAGATGATATAAACAGTTTCTATAGATTTATATTAGAACTATATCCAAGATTTAAAGCAGTAGGAATAAAAGTTGCAGTAACTTTAAATAGTAATTTAGATAGAAAAAGAATTGAAAATTCTGTAGATTATATATTAGAAGATTAAACGAAAGTGAGTGAAATAATGAAAAAAGTTTTAATTAGCTTAGTAATAATAGTTATAGTAGTTATTGTTGGAATAATTGGTTGGTATACAAATGGTTTAAAATCAGTAACAAAACAAAATAGTGAAACAATTACAGTTGAAATAAAAGATGGAATGGGGGTTCAAAGTATAGCTAATTTGCTAGAAAAAAATAATGTAATAAAAAGTGCTACAGTTATGAATATATATGCAAAGTTAAATAATATTAATAATTTGAAAAAAGGAAAATATGATTTTAATAATAGTGAAGATTTAGCAACAATTATAAGCCATATGGAAAATGGTAAGGTAACTGATGAATCTGTAAAAATTACATTTATTGAAGGAAAAAATATTAGATGGATTGCTAAAACTATTGCAGAAAAAACAAATAATACAGAAGAAGATGTTTTCAATCTTTTAAAAGATGAAGAATACATTAATTCTTTAATTGAAGAATATTGGTTTATTACAGATGAAATAAAAGATGATAGAATATATTATCCATTAGAGGGATATTTATTGCCTGATACATATGTTTTTGATAATAAAGATGTTTCTGTAAAAAGCATTTTTAAAATGATACTTAATTTTACAGAAAAATATTTAAATGAATATAAAGATGAAATTAAGAATAATAGTTTAACAGTTCATCAAATTTTAACAATGGCTTCTATGGCTGAACTTGAGGGAAAATCTACTGAAGATAGAGCAGAAATAATTGGAGTATTTTATAATAGAATAACACAAGGTATGAGTTTAGGAAGTGACGTTACAACATATTATGCTTTTAAAGTAGATATGGGAGATAGAGATTTAACTGCAAAAGAATTAAATACAGAAAATCCATATAATACAAGAGGTCCTAATATGGTTGGAAAAATTCCAGTAGGTCCAATTTGTAATCCAAGTAAATCTGCAATTGAAGCAACATTAGAATATAAAGAAACAGATGCTTTATATTTTGTTGCAGATAAAACTGGAAAAGTTTATTTTACAAAAAGTAATTCAGAACATAATAAAAAGATACAAGAATTAAAAGATAAGGATTTGTGGTTTATATATTAATAAATTTTTGTCAAAATATTGATATTTATGTAGAATAGAAGTATAATATTTATGTTGTAAAAAAAAGAAAGGGGATTTTATATTATGTATTGTGAAAAATGTGGAACAAAATTAGAGGATTCAGCTTCATTTTGCACTAAATGTGGAGCAAGTATTAAAGGTGAAGTTGTAAAAACAAAAGAAAAAGTAGAAGACAAAGAAGTACAATTAAATGTTAAACCAACTTATAAAATAGGTTATATGGTATTACCATATTTATTTACATATGCTATTTTTGCAGTTTGTTTAGGATTCCCACTTTTAGTAAGTGGATTATTTTCAGCAATAACTGTTTTTGGAGCTATTTTTATTGTTGTTGCATTATTATTTGGAATATCATATATATTTACTAAAAAACAATATGATAATTATTCTTATGACTTTTATAAAACAAAAGTTATATATAGAGATAGCTTTTTAAATGTATCTGAAAAAGAAGTTAAATACAAATATATAAGAGAAGTTACTATGCGTCAAACAATTATACAAAGAATTTTTAATATTGGTAATATTGTATTATTTACTAATGCAGAAACTGGTGTAGGAAATGGTATTTGTATTGTAAATGTTCAAAATGTTCAAGAAATATACAAAAAAATAAAATCAACAATTGATGTTTAGAGGGAGGAGTATAAAATGTTTTGTAAAAATTGTGGAACAGAAATGAGTGATGATGCACGTTTTTGCCCAAACTGTGGAACTGATAAATTAGGAGAAAATACATCACCAAACAATAAAAGGAAAGAAAATGATAATACAGTTAAATTTCAATTAAAACCAAAATTTAATTGGGGATATAAAATTATTACAACAGGACTAAGTGCTTTATTATGGGTTTTAATAATTGCATTATGGCTATCTGAGTCACTTGTTCAATTATTATTGTTATTCCCAGCATTACCAGTAATAGTGCTTACTATTACAGTTGCATATGTTGCTATAAAATTAATTTTTGAAAAGTTACAATATGATGCATTAGAATATAATTTTTATGCAACAAAAGTAGAGTATAAAGATGGTTTTTTAAATAAAGAAGAAAAAGAATTAAAATATAAATATATTAGAGAGGTTACTATGAACAAAAGTATTCTTGAAAGAATATTTAACATAGGAACAATAAGAATATTTACAAATGCAAGTAGTGGTACTACATATAATTCAAAACATAATAAAATGTATGGAAAAAATGGATTGGCAATTCATTGTATAAAAGATGTAAAAGAACAATATCAAAAAATTAAAAATATTATTGATGAAGGAACAGAAAACGAAGATTAATAAAAAAAGCTATTTCAGTGATGAAATAGCTTTTTTATTTATATTAATTTTGAGTTGACACGTTATGTAAAGTATGCTAAAATAAAATAGAATGGACTCATTTTGTTGAGCAGATAGAAAGGAGAGTCATTTATGATTATGACAAATCGGTGCTTTATAGTAGAGAACCCGACAACAGAGGAAAATGTAAGCGAATACCATGTAACTGCAAACGGATTGGGATTCGGAGTATTCAAAGCCAATATAGACAGAAACAGGAGGAAAAAGATTTGTGTAATTTCTTTTGATTTCAGATCAAACAACAATGATCAAACATTCGAGAACGAAATATTTAAGGAAGTGTTCTTGAATCTGGCTAAAAGAGCGAAATTGCCGGTATGTTTTAAGTCCAGCGTGCTAACAGAAAATACCAAAAAAGTTTTGACGGAAATTGGAGCCAAAGAAGTGGTGGATGTTGAGCACATATGGCCGGATGCTTTCAATATTTTTAAATTGGAAGTAGAATAATATTATAAATGATTCATAAAGGGAGAGCAGTTACTATCGCTCTCCCAAAAACATTTTTATAAAGCCAAAGTATAAACAATTGACAAATTACATATAAATAGTGTATAATAAATATTAGATTTGCTATGAAGATGAAAGCTAATAGAAAAACATTTTACAGAGAAAAAATGCCATTGGCTGAGAGCATTTTAAATTAAGTTCTTTTAGTGAAACACATTGGAGCAAAAAATTTTATAAAAAGTGGAGAACTGTTTCCTTATAGTTCTCAAATAGGGTGGCACCGCGGAAGTTATATATTGAAATATAAACCTTCGTCCCTGTAACTTGAAAAATAGTTACAGAGATGGAGGTTTTTGTTTTGATTTTTCGTCCCTAAAGATAAGAAATAAGGAGAGAAAAATTATGAAAGAAAATGTTTACAGAACTTATACATGTAGTGAGTTAAGAGAAGAACACGTAGGGGAAGAAATTAAGCTAGCAGGATGGGTAGAGACAATAAGAGATTTAGGAGGAGTGCTATTTATTGATTTAAGAGATCAATATGGTATTACACAAGTAGTAGTTTCAGGGAATGAAGAAAAAGTTGATTTTGCTTCAAAGATACCAACTGAATCTACAATATCAGTATCACGGAAAAGTTAGACTAAGAGATGAAGAAACAATCAATACAACTCTAGCAACAGGAACAGTAGAATTATTTGCAGATAAAATCGAAATTTTAGGAAAAAGAAGCAAAGGATTACCTTTTGAAATTGCAAATAACAGAAGTGTTAGAGAAGATTTGAGATTAGAATATAGATTTTTAGATTTAAGAGCAAGAAAAAATTTAGAAAATTTAAAATTAAGAGCTGAACTTATTCAATTTTTAAGAGCTCAAATGGTTAAGCAAGGTTTTTTAGAAGTGCAAACACCTATACTTACAAGTTCATCACCAGAAGGTGCTAGAGATTATTTAGTTCCAAGTAGAATGTATCCAGGAAAATTTTATGCACTTCCACAAGCACCGCAACAATTTAAACAATTATTAATGGTTTCAGGAATAGATAAATATTTTCAAATTGCACCATGTTTTAGAGATGAAGATGCAAGAGCAGATCGTTCACCGGGAGAATTCTATCAATTAGACATGGAAATGGCTTTTGCAACTCAAGAAGATGTTTTTGAGGTTATGGAAGAAGTAATATATAATACATTTTCAAAATTTTCAGATAAGAAAGTTGCTGAATATCCATTTCCAAGAATTCCATATAAAGAAGCTATGCTTAAATATGGTACAGATAAGCCAGATTTAAGAAATCCACTTGTTATAAAAGATGTAACAAATATTTTTGAAAAATTAGATATAAAAGTATTTAATGGAAAAATAGTTAGAACAATTACACTTCCAAATGGAGCAGAAGCTACAAGAACATTTTATGATGGAATGGTAGATTTTGCTATAGAAGAATGTAAAGCGAAAGGTTTAGCGTGGTTAAAAGTAAATGATGATAGAACACTTCAGGGGCCAATTGCTAAATTAATTCCAGATGATGCACGAGAAGAATTGTTAACTCAAACAGATACTAAAGAAGGAGATAGTATATTCTTCATTGCTGAACATAAAGGAATTGTAGAAAAATTAGCAGGAGAAATAAGAAAAGAAATAGCTGTAAGACAAAATTTAATTGATGATTCTGTTTATAAATTCTGTTGGATTGTTGATTTTCCAATGTATGAAATTGCAGATAATGGAAAATTAGAATTTTGTCACAATCCATTTTCAATGCCACAAGGAGGATTAGAAGCTTTAAAAACAAAAGAACCACTAGATATTTATGCATATCAATATGATATTGTATGTAATGGTATTGAATTATCATCAGGAGCTGTTAGAAATCATGATCCTGAAATTATGATTAAAGCATTTGAAATTGCGGGATATACTGAAGAAGAAATAAAAAATAGATTTTCTGCATTATTTAATGCATTTCATTATGGAGCACCACCACATGCAGGAATTGCACCAGGTGTTGACAGAATGTTAATGTTGCTTACAGGTGAAGAATCTATCAGAGAAGTTATTGCATTTCCAATGAATAGTAAAGCACAAGACTTATTGATGGGAGCACCAGGAAATGTTACAGATAGACAATTAAAAGATGTTCATATAAAATTAGATTTAAAATAAAAGTAATAATATTGTAATTGCTAAAAAACACCTCTAATAGTAAAATTATATTAGAGGTGTTTTTATGACAGAACAAGAGATTAGAAAAAAGTATCAAAGGGATGATGAAACAGATTTAAGAGGAGCTAATGCAGGTGCTATTGATAATTTAATAGGAATGCTTGAAATCCATAAAAATAGTTCTGATGAATATGTAAGAAATATAGCAGAACATTTTGGAGAATTTGAAAAACTTGCTCCAAATTTTGTGATATTTGAATCACAAAAATCAGATGAATGTTTTTATATGCATAGCTTTTCAGCTTTTCAAATAGGGAAAGATACTGAAAGCTTAATATCATCACATGAGTTTGGGCATGCTGTTATAGGAGTTACAAGCAAAACTAAAGTTCCAGAAGGATATGACGGCGTTATTGCTAGAGCAAAGGCTCATGCATTAGCTCCTGAAAATAGAGAGTATTTTAAACAATATATAACATATTTATCGCAAAAAGATAATGAAGATAGAACTCAAGCAGAAAAAGGACCAGTTTCAGATATAATAAGTTCAGTTTTCCAACAAGAAGGATTTAGAATTGGAAGTTATGATAATGAATGTTGGTTACCAGCTTACCATTTAAGAGAGTATTATTTTGATGAAGAAAAAGGGGAAGTAAAAGTTGATAAAGTTTATGATGAAGATTTTGCTAATTTTTATTCTTTAAAAGCAAATAATTGTGAGAAAGAAATAGAGACATTAAGAAATTTATTTGGAGATGAATTGATTGAAGTTTTAAGCAGTGAGATTTTAAAATCAGCAGTTATATTAGAAAGAGTGGCAAGCAAAGATCAAAAGGAAAGTGTGCTAAATGAAATGGAGAGCATAAAAGGAGTTATTACAGGAACTACACAAGAAGATATTCGCTCAATATCAGAACCAGAAAAAGAAAATTATAAAGATGAAGGAGAAAGAGAGTAAATGAACAAAATAAGTTCTAAAGCAGCCACTCAATTATATGAAATAATTTTATTATTACCTAGTGAGTATAAATCTAAAATTCCAATGACTATTATGAGTTTATTACAAAATAGAAAAATAGCTATAGAAGAAATAAATATAAAAAGTGCAGAGCATATAAATGATACAGCACTATTAGATGAAACAAAGAAATACTTATCTTATATTTTTTTGAATTATTTAGCTGATGAAGATGAAAAAAAAGAGTTTAATCATATTCTTGATGAAAATGAAGCAAGACACCAAGCCTTGCTAAAGAATAAATATGATACAACTAATATGTTTAGAGTTGAAGATATAAGAATTGATGAAGAAGAGTTAAAAGAAAAAGATAATGAAAATAATCAATTAATAGAAATTAAAGGAAAGAATTGGTTTAGTAAAATTTTAGAAAAAATTAAAAAGCTAATATGAAATTTAGGGACGCTCGAAAAATTTCACTATAAGAAAACTAAGAAAAAAAGTGAAACTTTTGGAGCGTCCCTAAATTTCAAAAAAGAAGTTTACAATAATTAGTTTTTGATATATAATATATAAATCAAAAATTAATAAAAAGGGGCAATTAAAATGAGTGAAAATGAAAATAATGAAGAAGTAATTCAAACAGAAGAAGACATTAATAGATTAATGCAAGTTAGAATAGATAAATTAAAAGAGTTACAAGATGCTGGAAAAGATCCTTTTGAAATTACAAAATATGATAGAACAGAGTTCTCTCAAGATATAAAAGATAATTATGATCAATATGAAGGTAAAGATGTTTCTGTTGCTGGAAGAATAATGGCAAAAAGAATAATGGGTAAAGCATCTTTTTGTACAATCCAAGATGCACAAGGAAAAATCCAAAGTTATGTAAGTATAAATGATTTAGGTGAAGAAAGTTACAAAGCATTTAAAACATTTGATATTGGAGATATTATTGGATTAAAAGGTTTTGTTTTCAAAACAAGAACTGAAGAAATTTCTATTCATGCTAAAGAAGTTGTACTTTTAACAAAATCAATTAGAGATTTACCAGAAAAATTTCATGGTTTAAAAGATATAGATTTACGCTATAGACAAAGATATGTAGATTTAATTGTAAATCCAGAAGTTAAAGAAACATTCCTTTTAAGAAGTAGAATTTTAAAAGAAATTAAAAACTTTTTTGATAATGAAGGATATTTAGAAGTAGATACACCAATATTAAATACAATAGCTGGTGGTGCTACTGCAAGACCATTTATTACACATCATAATACATTAGATATGGATATGTATTTAAGAATTGCTAATGAATTATATTTAAAAAGATTAATAGTTGGTGGTTTTGATAGAGTATATGAAATGGGAAGAATGTTTAGAAATGAAGGAATGGATATTAAACATAATCCTGAATTTACAAATATAGAATTTTATGCAGCATACCAAGATTATAACGATATGATGGATACATCAGAAAATTTAATTAGAAGTGTTGCACAAAAAGTTTTAGGAACAGCTAAAATTAATTATCAAGGAACAGATATAGATTTAGAATCTCCATGGAGAAGAGTAACAATGATAGACGCAATAAAAGAAGTAACTGGAGTAGATTTTAACGAAATCAACACAGATGAAGAAGCAATTGCAATTGCTAAAGAAAAAGGTGTTGAAATGGAAGATGCAAAACAAACTAGAGGATATATCATAAATCAATTCTTTGAAGATTTCGTTGAAGAAACATTAACTCAGCCAACATTTATTTGCGACTATCCAGTTGAAGTATCACCTTTAACAAAGAGAAAACCATCAGATAAAAGATTAGTTGAAAGATTTGAGTTATTTATAGATGGACGTGAATATGGAAATGCATACTCAGAATTAAATGATCCAATAGATCAAAGACAAAGATTTGTTGATCAATTAAAACAAAGAGATGCAGGAGATGATGAAGCTAATATGATGGATGAAGATTTCTGTATGGCTATTGAATATGGAATGCCTCCAACAGGTGGTATGGGAATTGGAATTGATAGATTAGTTATGTTACTTACAAATTCAGCATCAATCAGAGATGTTATATTATTCCCAACTATGAAACCAATAAACTAATTAAAATGTAAAGAGAGATAAAAGTATGGTTGAACTTATTTTTGGAATTTTATGGATATTAATTACAGGGTTTTGTACATGGGGATTTTATGGAACTGGTGGAGATGTGTATGTAAATGATACACTTGTTTCGCATGAAGAATTTGTAGAAATGTTAGCACCAAAATTATTTATAGGACTTTTTTGGATAATTGGTATTATTTTTATTGCAGTTGGAGTAGTTAAATGTATAAAAAAGATTTCAAAATTATCTTATATGAATAAAGAATTAGAAAAAAATAATTTTGAAGAAGATAACTATAATAAAAAAGAAAATAAATTAGAAGATGACCCAATAAAAAATTTATAATAAAAAAGAATTCTACTTTTAGAATTCTTTTTTATATTGTGGGAAATATAGATATTTTCCAGTATTTATATTAATTAAACATTGTAATTTTTTTAAATCTTCATCTACTAAAAATCCATCTGAAAAAGTTTCATAATCATCGATCCATGAAATATCACCTTTTGTAATTTCTATATGCCAATGTAGTTCATTATTGTAGGTTATTTGATTTATATTATAGTTATTAAAATTTATGTAACTAATATTACGATTATCATTTTTACAAAAATCAGTTTTTAAATTTTCATCTAGATTAGCTATCATAAATGCATCTTTTTCTGATATTGGAATTTGAAATTTATTTACATATTTGTTAGAAGAAAATTTAATAGAAGGCTTAGTAAAAATATCTACTTTAGAATCTTCACAATCACTTTTTTCTGATTCTTTAACAAAATCTTTTAATGCACGCTCTGTAAACCAGTTATTAAATAAATCAAAAATAAACATAGATATAACCACTCCTTTAGATGTATTTATTATAAATAAAAAGAGATTGTATAGCAACAGTATGAGATTGATTTTTTATAATAATTAATATATAATACAAATATATTTTATATTGGGGGGAATTTTTATGAACGATGAAAAAAAGAAAAAATTAAATCTAAAAATACTTATTGGTATTTTGTGTATTATGTTAGTTATTGTCTTGGTAATTTATAACAGACAAAATAATCAAGAGGATACTAGTGTTGTGACTTTAGGAAAAGTTGAATTAATTTGTGTGAATGAAAATAATGAACCTATAATTGGAGAAAAATTTACATTAAAAGATTCAGAGGGAAAAGACTTAGGAGAAGTAGAAAGTGGAACAGATGGAAAAGTAATGTTTTATTCTGTGCCAATTGGAGATTATGATTTAGAAGTAACACAAAATGTAGAAGGATATGAACCAGAAGAAAAGATAAAAAAAGTAACAGTTATAGGGGGAGAAACAGCAACAGTTACCTTCAAACATGTTCAAAATAAAGGTAACTTATTGTTAGTAGTAACAGATCAAAATGGAAATCCAGCTGAAGGTATTGAATATGATTTAATGGATTCTAATAAACAAAGTATTATAACAATTTCAACAAATGAAAAAGGTTTAGCTGGAGCAAAAAATTTACCATTAGGTACATATTACTATAAAGAAAAAAATGAAATTTATGACAAAGAGATTCATGAAGTTAAAATTGAAGAAAAAGATGAAGTTGTAAGAAATGATATATCTATAAATAAATAAAAAATAAAAGAGAATTCTATTTAATTTTTAGAATTCTTTTTTATTTTTTTCAACACATCGAAATATATTATGATATAATGTGGAAAAAGTATATGAGGAGATAATATGAATATAAAAACAACCAATAATATAAATGAAGCAAACTGTATTACACATAATGGAAAGTTTCATTGTGATGAAATTTTTTCAACAGTAATTTTGTCAAAAATGTTATCAGAAATTATTTTATTTAGGACAAATGAAATTAACGAAAAAATAGAAAATAAATATGTTTATGATATAGGTGGTGGTGAGTTTGACCACCATCAAGAAGGTGGAAATGGTGAAAGAGAAAATGGTATAAAGTATGCTTCATGTGGTTTAGTTTGGAAGAAATTTCGGCAGAGATATTATAAAAAAATATAATATAAATGATGTAAATTATGTTTATGAAAAAATTGATAAAGACTTGTTGCAAGGAATTGATGCCATTGATAATGGACAATTTCCTGAACTGAATGTTGATTATCAACTAAATAATTTATCAGATATAATTGCTAAGTTTAATCCAACATGGAATGAAGAAGGAAAAGAGGAAGAACAATTTTTAAAAGCAGTAAATTTTGCTGAAATTATATTTGATAATTTCTTAAAAAATATAATTTCTAAAATTAAGGCTAGAAATGATATAGAAATTGCAATCCAAAAATCTGAAGAACAAATAATGATATTAGATAAATTTTTACCATGGAAAGAGTTTTTATTAGAATCTAAAAATCCAAAAGCATTAGAGATAAATTTTGTTATATTTCCTTCAAATAGAGGTGGCTATAATATTTATACAGTTCCTAAAAGTTTAAATTCATTAGAAAGTAGAAAATTATTTCCAAATGAATGGGCTGGATTAAGAGACGAAAAATTAAAGCAAGTATCAGAAATAAAAACAGCAAGATTTTGTCATAATGGTCGTTTTATATGTGTAACAGAAACCCAAGAAGATGCAATAAAACTAGCTAAGATAGCAAATAATAATTAGGGAGAGAAAATATATGAAAAGAGTTTTAGTAACATTTGTAAGTATGGCAGATCCATATAAAAATAAAAGAGATGGAAGTATGATGCATATAATAAGAAACTATAATACTAAAGATATTCCAATAGAAAAAGTATGTATTTATTATAGTAAAGAAATGTATCAATATGAAAAAGAACAACAAATATTTTCAAGAGCAATAAAGCATTTTGAAATAGAAAATCAAAAAATTGAAATTTGTGACTATCCAAAAGATAAAACAAAATTAAGAGAAGATGTTTATGTATATGGTAGCTTTTATTCAGAGATTCATGAAATATTAAATGAAATTATAAAAGAATATACAGAAAAAGATGAAGAATGTGAAATTTTATTAAATATAAGTTCTGGAACTCCTGCTATGCAGACTGATTTATCATTATTAGGAATAACAAGTAATTTACCTAAAAAATTAAAAATTAAAATGATACAAGTAACAACTCCTTTAAAAAGTTCTAACAATAGAAGAGAATTTGAGGAAAATATAGAAGAGGCTTTAAATGAAACAACAGAAAACGAAGAAAAAATCAATGAAAATAGAACAATTGTAGAAAATATTGTAGATACAAGAAAGCTTATTTTACTTGAAAGTATACAAGATGCATTCAATAAACATGATTATGCAGGAGTTTATAATAATTTAAAAAATAGTGAGGATTTATTCAAAAATAAGGAGATTTTTGAATATTCTAAAAATCTGTATTTTAGATATATAGGAAACGAAAAAAAAGCATTTGAAATATTAAATAATCCTAATATTGTTCAAGAAGAAATATATCCAATAATGGACGAAGAATATAGAGTACTTTTAGAAAAAATAAATATTATGAAGGTAAAATATAGTAGAGAAGAAATAAATGATTGGTTGTTAATAGCACAAACTGTTATTGAAGATTTATATAAGAGATTAGTTGAAAAAATTTTGAATATAAAAATTGAAGATATAGAAAAAGAAGGGAAAATTTCATATGATGAATTTAAAATAATAAATGCAAATGGTAGATTTAATAATATAGATGAAATTATAAGGAGAAATGATAGTAATTTTATCAATGCATTTATTTTAAGAAAAATAATATTAAGGCAAAGAAAAATTATAAGTATTAAATTGAAAAATAATATTACAGTATTAGATAAAATAAGGGAAAATAGAAATAGAGCAGCACACACACTTGCGTTTGTTGATAAAGAGTCTTTAAATAAAGATTTTCTTAATAAAATAAGAAATATTGAAAAAGAACATAATATAAAAGTAACAGATTTAATTGATCCAAAATTAAATGCGTTAGAAGAAACAGAAAAGAAAATTAAAGAGTTAGTTGTTGAAATTATTCCAAAAGAATATTTAGATAAATTAGATGATACTTATAATGTTTATGACACAATAACTAACAAAATATTAACATTGATTAAAAATGAAATATATTAAAATAAAGGAGATTAAAAATGGAAGAAAAACCAGTAATTGCTATATACGATGTAAGAGGAATACAAGATTACATATTCAGAACAAATGCATTAAAAGAAATTGTAGGAGCTTCTTTAATTGTAGATAATTTAATTATAGATGAATTCAAAAATGCTTCAAAAAATTTTGAACCAAAAGAAATCATCTTAGATTGGGAAAATGCAGGAGAGCTACAATTTGAAACAAATACAAGTATAAAAATAGAAGTATTATATTATGGTGGTGGAAATTTAGTTGTACTATTTAGAAATGAAGATATATGCAAAAAAGTAAGTATAGAAATGTCAAAAAATATAATTAAAAATGCTTATGGATTGTCACTTGCATATGCTTATGTAGAAAAAACAGCTAATTATCAATCAGATTGGAAAAATTTAAAAGATGAGCTTGCAAAAGTAAAAGCAACAACTCCATTAAATAAACCAGTAGGAGTTATTCCAATAGTTCAATATGATAATATTACAGGACTACCACTTTCACAGGAAATAGAAATAGATGGTAGAAGTAAAAAGATAACATATGAAGCTTGGCAAAAAATTAAAAAATATGAGTCAATAAAAGATGATGGATTTATGAAAGAATTTGATCAAATGAGAACTTCAAAAGAAGAGGGACTAATTGCAATTGTTCATATTGATGGTAATAGTATGGGGCAAAATATTGGAAGCATAATGAAAGAAGCAAACAATTATAAAGAAGCAACTAGAAGAATGAGAAAAATATCAAATGATATACATAATGTTTTTGAAAAAAATGCAATTGATGAAGTGAAAGAGGCTCTGCCAGAAATTTGCAAGTCACATGGAGTGGAGAAGCTGTGTACAAATAAGTTGCCATTTAGAAAAATAATTCAAGCTGGTGACGATATTACTTTCGTATGCAATGAACGTATAAGTTTAGATATAACACAAGTTTATATTAATGCAATTCGAAAAGGATATATGTATGATGAGAAATATCCATTTAGCGCATGTGCTGGTATTGCTATAATACATAGCCATTTTCCATTTTATAAAGGATATAAAATAGCAGAAGAATGCTGTCAAACTGCAAAAACAAGAGCAAAATCAGAAGAAGGAAAAGTTGATGGGAAAATAGGAAACTATGTGGATTTTCAATACTGTTATTCAGGAAATATAGTTGAGCTAGAAACACTAAGAGAAACTAATTATACAAATATAGAAGGAAAAAATTTAATTAAAAGACCATATGGAATATTTAATGAAAATGATAAGATAACAGAAAATCAAAAAGGATATGATATTAAAAATTTTGAGAATGATTTAGAAAATATAAAAAATATATCAAGAACTACTGCTAAAGCTTTGAGAGATGAATATTACAAAACAGAAGCAAATGTAAATACAATGATTAAAAGATTGAAAATGAAAGATAAGAATTTTAAATTGGATAAAGCGTTTGAAAATAATACTGCTAAATATTATGACGCATTAGAATTTTTAGATATATATGCTAAAAGAGGAGGTACAAAATAGATGAAATATGAATTAGAAATAAAATTAAAAAGCGATTTATGTGCATCTTCAGGAGAAAGCATGGGAAGTTATATAGATAGTGATGTATGTTATGATGATAACGGAATTCCATATATACCATCAAAAAGAATTAAGGGATTATTAAGAGAATGTGCAGAGGAATATTGTGAATGGAATGAAAGTTTAAAAGAATATATTAATACTATATTTGGAACTGAAGGTGCACAAAATCCTGGAAAACTAAAAATAGATAATGCATATATAAAAGATTATGAAACAGTTACAGATGAATTAAATGAAATTACTAATGTTTATGTATCAAAGCAAAGGATTATAAATTCATTTACATATACAAGATACCAAACAGCAATAGATGAGAATACTGGAAGAAGTTTAGATAATTCACTTAGAACTACTAGAGTAATAAAACAAGGAAATGTATTTGTTGCAAGTATTGATATTGATGCAGAAGAAAAAGAAATTAAATTACTAAAAAACGCAAGTAAACTTTGTCAACATATGGGAATGAGTAGAACTAGAGGATATGGAGAAGTTGTTTGTGATTTAAATAAAATTGATGATAATAATTCAATTAAGAAGATTGATATAAACTTAGAGGATAATACAGAATGTGAAATTAAGTTACTTTTAAAAGCTGAATCTGAAATAATGGTATCAAAGCAAAATGCAGAAATAACTGAAATTTATATACCAGGAAGCAATATTTTAGGAAGTATTGCGAAAAAATATTTAGATGAAAATAAAATTGATTTTGAGAATATAAGTGACGAATTTATAAATTTATTTTTAAATGGAAACGTAAAATATAATAATGCTTATATTACAGATAAAAGTGAAAAAACATATTATCCAATACCATTTAGTTATACAAAAGTAAAAAATGCTCAAAATGAATTTTATAACAAAATGTTTGATGTTACTAAAGAAAATGTTCAATTATCTGGAATTACAGGAAAATTTGTTACATTAGATGGAACAGATTTTATAAAAGAAGTAGATCAAACAGAAAACTATCATCATCAAAGACCAAAAGATAAATCTATTGGACATGCAATTCCAAAAGAGAGTGGAGGTACTTTATATCAATATACAGCAATTGCTAAAAATCAATATTTTTTAGGTAAAATAACTGGAAAAGCTTGTTACTTAAAACAAATTGCTAATTATATAACTGAAGGTGAAGTTTTAAGAGTTGGTAAATCAAAATCAACAGAATATGGAAAATTAGTTATAAAAGATGTAAAAATATCAGAAGTAAAAAATGAAGAGAAAATATATAAAAAATTTGCTGTAATTCTTACTTCAAATAACATAGTAATGAAAGATGCTCAAGTTACGACGGATAAAGAAGCTTTTGTAAATATTTTAAAAGAAAAATTAGGACAAAACATAGAATTAGAAAGAGCTTTTATAAATTATGAAAAAGTTTCAGGATATAATATTATATGGAATCTTCCAAAAGAACAATTAGAAAGTTTTAAAGCTGGAAGTGTATTTGTATTTAACTGTGATGAAGGAGTTAATTTAAAATCTAATTATACAATAGGACAAAAGCAAAGTGAAGGATATGGCAATTTTGTAATATTAGATTTAGAAGGAAAAAATTCAGAATTGCACTTAAATAAATATATTGAAGAAACAAAAAGTAAAAATATAAACGAAATTTCAAATCAAACAAAAGAGATTTTAAAAAGAACTCTTGAAGATGCAATATCTGATGAAATTATAGATGATGTAATTAATACTGTATCAGGTGAGTATAAGCTAAACAATAGTACAATAGGAAGAATTTTACTTATGCTTAAACAATCTAAAGATATAACAGAGTTTTATAGAAATGTATCATCAATAAAAAATGATAAAAAATTAAAAAGAGTTGAAGCACTTTTAAAAGGAAAAGAGCAAAAGTTATTAGAATTAGATTCAGTTATATGTTATGAAAAAATAATAGGAAAAGAAACTTTAAATTATGAAAAATATAAAATGGAATACATAAAGCAAATATTAATGCAATTAAAAATAGAAGGAGGAGAAAATTAATGATAAAAGAGAAAATATATTATTTTGTTGAATTAAAATCACAATCACCTCTTTCTATTGGAAATGGTGAAACTGAATTAACAGATCATGATTTGATTAGAGATTCAAAAGGAATGCCATTTATACCTGCTACAAGTATTGCAGGTGCATGTGTTCACTATTTAACTAGTGATGAGCAAAAGATAATGAATCCCATAACTGAAGATGGAAAAATACAAAGTCCATTTTTCATATCTGATGCAATATTACTAAATACTTGTAAAACTAGTATAAGAGATGGAATTGCACTTAATGAAAATAAAATTACTAAAGATGGTGCTAAATATGATATGGAAATTTTGGAAAGAGATTCAGAATTTAGTTTTAGAATAGAAGTAACTGTAAGAGATAAAGATGAAACTGAGACAATGAAAGCAATTGTAAATAAAATATTAGCAAGTATAAATAAAGGAAATATTTTATTCGGTTTAAAATCTAAAAGAGGCTTTGGAAAATTAAAAGTTGAAAATGTATATATAAAAGAATTTAAAAAAGGTAATATAGTGGAACTTGTTGATTTTAAGAAATATAATAAAGAAGAATATGAAAAATATGAAATCGATTATAATTTTAAAGATGAAAGTATAGATACAATTGAAGTGGAACTAAAACAACTTGGTGGAATTAGTATAAGGAGTTATAGTGCTAAAGCTGGTGAGGTGGATTTTGAACATATAAAATCTAATGGAGAGCCAATAATTCCGGGGACAAGTTGGAATGGGCTTATTAGAAAACAAGTAGAGTACTATAATGAAATATTTTATAAAAATGGATTTAAATATGATACAGAAAAAATATTTGGATATGTAAATGAAAATAAAGGACAAGCCTCAAAGATTATAATTGAAGAATCTATAATAGATGGTGGAAAAGAAATAAGTTTAACGAGAAATAAAATTGATAGATTCTCAGGTGGTGCAGCAGATTCAGCATTATTCTCAGAGAAAGCTTGGTTTAATGGAACGACAAAACTTACAATAAAATTACCTGCACAAAATAATTACATAAGATTACTAATATTACTTACAATAAAAGATATAGAAAATGGATTGATTGCATTAGGTGGCCAAACAGCAATAGGAAGAGGAATTTTTGAAGTAGAAAATGTTTATTTAAATGGAGAATTAATTAATTTAGATGATAAAATTTCTAAATTTGATTGCTCAGAATTATCTAAGAATGGAGGTAATGAGTAGTGGAAAAAAATGATATTGAAAATATAGTTAGCAATGAAAAGATACAAAAAGCATATATCTTAGCATATTTTTATAATAAAGTTTGTGTTGGTGTATTTGAAAATGATTCAATTAATTTTGAAGAAAATGTTAATTATAATCTATTAACTCAAATGAGAATTTTTAATAAAGATAAAGAAATTAAAATTATATTAAATGAAGAAAATAAAGAGTTTGATATTAGTATAATAAATGAAACTAATTCAAAAGATAAATTTGATGAATATATGATAGTTTCAGAAAATGTAAGATTGCCAATTGAACTAAAAAAAGATGAGAGAAAAAACTTAAGAATTTTAGTAAGAAATTATTTTGAAGAAAATAGTAATCATCAAGTTGTAATTACGAAATCAAGGTTAGTAGGATTTACTAAAACAGAAGGGGGTGAAATAATTGCCTAATTATAATAATCAATATAGAAATAATTTTAATAGAAATAATCAAAATAATAGAAACAATCAGAATAGAAATAATAATAACAATAATATAACTGTTGATAAAGAAATAAGTTATATAAATCCATATAATTTTATAAGTTTAAATAAAAATGGATGTAAAAGAGAAAGCAAAGAAGATAGAAAAGGTGATTTAACAGGTTATATTGAATGTACATTAACAACTAAAACAGAAACAATAGTACCTGATACAGAAAATCCTACATCAGAGGTAATTGAGATTAGAGGACAGAACGTTCCATTTTATACATATTCATTTTTTAATTATGGAGAAGAAAAGAGTGGATTTAAAGTTCCTGTAATACCAGGTAGTGAAATAAGAGGTATGCTTAGAACTGATTTTGAAGTATTTACAAATTCTTGTATGTCAACAGTAGATGCAAAGAAGAGCTTCATATCAAGAACAAAAGATGTAAAACTTCCAGGAGTTATAAGAAAAGATGAGAATGGAAAGTGGCATTTATATGAAGCAACAAGATATGCACTTCATACTACAAGAAGGGACGAAAGAAATGTACCTTTTCCAAGAGAAGCAAAAGATAATGATGAAGCTATATATATGGTTGACAAAAATAACAAAATAAAAATACAAAATCAAGAATATAAAACAGGAGATATAGTTAAATTTAATTTAAAAGGAAATAATCCAAGATATGTTAAAGAAATAACGAGTTCAGGAAAAGAAAAAGGAATTTTATTTATTGGTGAACTTGGTGGAAAGAAAACAAGAGATGCTATTCATGATAGTATTTTTAAAGCAGGAAATGAAATAGTAAAAGTAACAAATGTAAATGAATGTGTTGAAAGATTAAAAGAAATGTTGGACATGTATAATGATTCTGCATTTAATAAAAATTTAAAAGGAACTTGGTATGCTGGATATGATATTAAAAATTTGAAAGAATTACCTGTTTGGTATAGTAAGTTAGATAATCAAAATAGAACATATTTATCTTTAGCAGCAATTGGAAAAGAAGCTTATCATAGAACATTAAACGAATTATTAGAAATTACTCCAAATAAAGATGAAACATATATGCCATGTATAAGTAATGATAAATTATGTAAGGCATGTGAATTATTTGGCTTTGTATCTGATAAAGAGGCTAAAGGCTCAAAAATAAGAATATCTGATGCTATATATGTTGGCAATAATAATCCATATTCAAGTAAAAGAGTTATTCAAGAATTAGCTTCACCACATATTGCAAATTCTGCTTTTTATTCATTATATAAAACTAATGTAGATTTAATAAATATGAATCAAAATATTGATTGGAATTATGATTTTAAATTTTCAGGAAATAATGCTGAAGCAATAGATGCAGAAGAAATAACAATAAGAGGAAGAAAGATGTATTGGCATCATAAACCTCAAATTAATAATCAAGAAAAGAAAACTAATAGAAACTGTGCTATAATTCCGGTAAAAGAAGGTAGTTCATTCAAATTTAAAGTATATTTTGAAAACATAAAGAAAGAGTATTTAGATGAATTAATTTCTGTTATAAGCTTAAATTATGAAAGTGATATAGAATTGAATAATAAACCTTATTATGATTTATGTCACAAAATAGGAAAAGCAAAGCCACTAGGTTATGGTAGTATAAAAATAAATGTAGATGATGTTAAAATAAGAAAATTACAAATTAATAATAGTGGAATTACATATGAATTGAAAAATTATAAAGAAAGTACAGAATGTGAGCTAAAAAATGTTTCTTTGAATAGTTGTTTTCAAATGGAATCAGATAGTATGACTGAAACTCTTAGAATTTATAATTTTAATTATTTAGAAGATAATTATTTGAGTGATATACCTCAAAAATGTGTAGTTGCATATCCTAAAGCATTACATTATAAGAGAGAGGATGAATTTGAACTTGCAAGTCATTATTGGTTTATGGATATAAAATCATCAAGTGTTAATAATCCATATATTATTATGACATTGCCACGAATTATTGAAGGTAAGGAAAAAGCTTTAAATAAAAAAGGCTTAAAAGGAACAATTAAAAGAGCTGGAAGAGAAGTAAGTATAGATGGTTTAAAATTACCAAAGTTTATTAAAAATTAATAAATATAAATTTCAATAATAAAAGACTAGAGAAATCTAGTCTTTTATTGTTTGTAAAAATCCCTAATGGGTAAGGTAAAACTTATGAAAAAGAAATGTAAGAAAAAAAGCTTGAAAATAAAGTTTCAAATCCCTAACGGGTAAGGTAAAACACTATGGATTTTGAAGTAGAAAATACTTCAGAAGAAAATTGTTTCAAATCCCTAACGGGTAAGGTAAAACTTATGAAAAAGAAATGTAAGAAAAAAAGCTTGAAATAAAGTTTCAAATCCCTAACGGGTAAGGTAAAACCTGTATCTATATCAAATTCGGTTAACACAGTTAATTGTTTCAAATCCCTAACGGGTAAGGTAAAACTGATTTAACAATTGAAGAAAATAAAAAACAACCAGAAGTGTTTCAAATCCCTAACGGGTAAGGTAAAACTTATTTACGAAAATAATGATGTAGAAAGAGCTGAAACTGCAAGAGCTGTTGAATCGTTTCAAATCCCTAACGGGTAAGGTAAAACTACAATAATATAAATATATTTAATAATAAAAAATAAAAAAAGTCAATAAAATTTGATGAAAAAGAGTAAAAAAGTGCGTCGATGTCAAAATTAAAAAAATCCATAAAAGTCTTTATAAAATAGTACTATATGAGAAAAATAAAAAGATAAAAAAAGATAAAAATTAATCGACGTACTTTTACACATAAAATGATATAATATTTACAAAATAATATAACTAAATATTTTGAAATGCTAGAGCAACATGTAAAATCATCGACGCACTTTTTATAATAAAGGGAGGGATTTTATGATTACTCTAAATGAAGTTTTAGGAAAAAAGAATACCAAAATTGCAATGGAAAAAATTCGGTACTAAAATTTATAATAAAGCTGAATTTGAAGAATTCAAAGAATATTATGAATTAAATAGGCAAGCTATAAGAGAAAAAATAGAGAAATGTGAATACAATGCAGAAATTGTTAAATTAAAAGAAATTGCAAACTATAAAGGGAAGAAAAGAATTGTTGCAGTCTTAGATATAAAAGATAAATTCTTAACAAGAGCTATTACTCAAGTCTTAGAAAAATATGTAAATCCTACATTATCAGAGAAATCCTTTGCTTACATACAAGGGAAAGGAACAGTAGAAGCTTTAAAATTAATTAAAGAATATGTAGAACAAGGAAACACAACAGTTTGTCAAGTTGATATAAAAGATTATTTTGATAAAATAAATCATGAAAAATTATTAAAAGAATTAGAAAAATATAAGATAGAAATGCCACTTTTAAAATTAATAGAAAAATATATAAAGTGTGAAATTGAATATGAACTAGTATCATCAATAAAAAATAAAGGTGTTGTTCAAGGAAATTCCATGAGCCCAGTTTTAAGTAATGTATATTTGGATTCTTTAGATAAAAAATTAGATGAATTAAATGTTAAATTTGTAAGATATTGTGATGATATAAATATTTTTGGAATTTCAAGAAATGAAGTTTCAGAAAAAATGAAAATATTAGAAAAGGAACTAAATACTGATTATTATTTAGAATTGAATAAACAAAAAACTAATATTACTAATGTATATAAGACAACTTTTTTGGGATATAGTTTAGTAAAAGAAAAAGATAGTATAGAAATTTTAAGAAAAGAAAGAACTAGATTAAAATATTATAATTACTGGAAAGAAAGTTCACTAAGGCAAAATGGTAATGAAATTCATGTAATAAGTGAGGGAATACTAAGTCAAAGAGATTATACAATTATTTTTGAAAATAAGGATAAAAAAGTATACTTTCCAGTTGAAAATACTAAATCTATAAATGTGTATTCTAATGTTATAATGAACACAAATTTTTTTACTACTATGAATTATAAAAATATAATAGTAAATATATTTGATAAAAGTAATAGATATATAGGAAAGTTTATTCCACAAAATACTCGAAAATCAAGCTTAACTTTATTAAAACAAGTGAGTATATATATTGATGATAATAAAAGATTAGAAATGGCAAAAAATATTTTAACCTCTGGAATTTATAATTTAAAATCAAATTTAAAATATTATAATAGAAGATACAAAATTAATATTAAAGAAAAAATAAACAAAATAGAAGAAATTGAAAACAAAATAAAAGTGTGCAATGCCTATCAAGAATTATTATTATCAGAGGCAAGAATCAGAGAAATATATTATTCGTGTTTTAATGAAATTGTTAAAGATGATAATTTTAAATTTACAAAAAGAACTAAAAGACCACCTAAAGATGAGCTAAATTGTTTAATAAGCTTTGGAAATACTTTACTTTATAATTACATAGCAAAAGAAATATATAAAACAACATTAGATATAAGAATTGGTTATTTACATGCAACTAATAACAGATATGAAAGCTTAAATTTAGATTTAGCAGATATTTTTAAACCAATAATTGTTGATAAAATAATTTTTAAAGTTATAAATAAAAAAATAATTAATAAAGAAATTCATTTTGAAAAAAGAGATGATGGAGTTTTCTTAAATGAAAAACGGAAAAAGAATTATGATAACAGAATTTTATTCAAAAATGTTAGATTGTCTGAAAATAAAAGATTCCATGATGACTTATGAATCAATAATAAGAAAGGAGATTTATAAGCTATTAGATTCAATAAAATTTGATAAAAAATATAAAGCTTTTAAATATTATTAATATGAATGTTATTTTAGTGTATGATGTAAATAGTAAGAGAGTAAATAAAGTTATGAAAATTTGTAGAAAGTACTTAATAAGAGTACAAAATTCAGTTTTTGAAGGTTATATTACAGAAGCAAATTTGAAAAGATTAAAGAAAGAGATTTACGATAAAATAAATCCTAAACAAGATAGTATTTGTATATATAAACTAGAGAGTTTAAAATATGTAAGCAAAGAAGAAATTGGAAGTATAAAACAAATTGAAAATATAATTTAATAGTTAAATAAAAAAGACTAAATTTTGAAATTCGCTATATGTGGTGAACTTCAAGATTTAGTCTTTTTTTATCTCTAATGGGTAAGGTAAAACTGATAAAGTTACAGAAATGGAAAACGGAATAATCGCCATGTTTCAAATCCCTAATGGGTAAGGTAAAACGAGTCTCAAATGATTAAAGAGACTAGAAGTATATATGTTTCAAATCCCTAATGGGTAAGGTAAAACAAATACAAAGGAGAGGTAAGATTATGAAAAATCTAGTTTCAAATCCCTAATGGGTAAGGTAAAACTTATTTGAAAAAAATTAAAAAAAGGAGAGAAATTATGGGAGTTTTATGTTTCAAATCCCTAATGGGTAAGGTAAAACCTAGATGATATGCTTAACGAAACAACTAAAACTGAAGAGTTTCAAATCCCTAATGGGTAAGGTAAAACAATTATTAAAAAAAGGAGAAGTACTAGATGTACTAAGGTTTCAAATCCCTAATGGGTAAGGTAAAACATAAATTTATATAGGAGGTTGTCATTATGGCAAAAAGTTTCAAATCCCTAATGGGTAAGGTAAAACTACAATAATATAGATATATTTAATAATAAAAGAGTAAAAAAGTCAATAAATTTTAAAGAAAAAGTATAAAAAAGTGCGTCGATGTAAAAAAGTATAAAATCAATAGAAGACTTTAGAATGTAAGAATACAAAAGAAAACTAAAAAAATAAAAAAGATAAAAATTAATCGACGCACTTTTTTTGTTAAAATTATAAAATATTGGCAAAATATCATAATAAAATTTCTTGAAGTACTAGAATTACATGCAAAATCATCGACGCACTTTTTTTAAATTAAGCTTATACATTGAAAAAATAAACTTACTATACTATAATAACCATATAAAGTAGAAGAATATGAGTATGAATATGAAAATAATGATTTTTTCTATTTAAGTAGTTTAGTGGTAAATAATTATCCATATTATACAGATACAATAATTTATTTGGAAAATTTAATATATAATCCAGAAGAAAGTTGTATTTCTTTAATAAATTC
>CAOTKV010000002.1:23794-86367 GCA_948530865.1 uncultured Clostridia bacterium | reverse complement strand
ATTTGGAAAATTTAATATATAATCCAGAAGAAAGTTGTATTTCTTTAATAAATTCTATGGAAAAAATATATACGAAAATATCAAAAGGTTATAAAGATTATGATGAAAATATGAAAAAATATGAAGAAGAGAAGAATCAATATGAATTCGGAAATGTGGGGGAAAAAGATGAATTCTAAATTAATATTACCAAAGCAAAATGAAAAGAGTTTTGTTGGCAGAATTTCAGAAATAGAAGAATTTTGGAAAATTTATAATTCTGTAAGTAAAGAAAATTATAAAATAATAAATTATTATGGAATGACAGGAATTGGAAAAAGTAAGTTATTAAATAAAATAGAAAATGATATAAAAAGTCAAAAATCATACTGTATAAAAATCGATATGGATTTTTGTTTAAAAAAAGAAGTTGAATCTGATTATATTTCTCAAAGTAAAGAGGAAATTTTATTAAAATTAAGAAATAAACTTATAGATGAATATAAATTTAAATTCGACAAATTTGATCAAATACTATATAAGTATTATGAAAGAATAGGAATAAGTAAAGATAAACCAGAATTTCAAATGTTATTATCAAGAAATGAAAATGTATCTAATATAATTGATATCGCTAAAGATTTAATTGGACCTCTTGGAATTCCAGTAAATATTTTTAAATTAATAGATATGGGTGTAACTAATATTACAAGAGGAAGAAAAAATGATATGAATCTAGATGATGATTCATATGAGCAACTGTATGAATATTTACAATATGCATTTGCATTTGATTTAAATGAAAATGTTTCTAAATTAAATTCTCCTTTAGTAATTTTGATTGATACATATGAAATGATTCAAAAAGAATCTTTTGGAAAAGGTAACCAGAAAAATAATGATAAATGGTTAAGGAATGAAAATGGAGTAATACAAAATACTAAAAATGTATTGTGGGTAATAGCTGGAAGAGATGAGTTAGAATGGGAAGAGATAGAAAGACAAAAAATTGAAGTTATAAAACATAAATTATTACCACTTAATGAAGGTGATTCAGTAAAGCTGTTAAAAGAAGCGTCAGTGGATGATTTAGAATTATGCAAACAAATTTGGAAAAGATGTGAAGGTGTTCCTAAGTATCTAAGCTTATGTATTGAACAGTACATAACTGCAAAACAAGAAAATAAAGAAATAGATATAAGCTTATTTGAAAAAAATTTAGAAATAATAACAGATAATTTAATTAGATATATGGGAATAAATGATCAAGAAATTTTATACTATTTAGCTTGTTTGGATAGCTGGAATGATGAATTTATAAGGAATAGAGGATGTAAATTTATAACATGTTTTTCATATATTAGATATAATAATTTGAAACAAAAATCATTTGTAGATAGAAATGATAATGGTTATTATGCACTATCTAAAATAGCAAGAGATTCAATAAGAAAAAGTTGTATAGAAGATATTAAAATAATAGTTAATGATAATATGTCAGAGTATTATATGGATATGTTAAATTCTAAACTAACTGTTGAACAAGAAGTTGAAATTATTTTGGGATATGCCAAAAGAGCTATTGAAAAACAAGATTGTGATGATGTTGCATTAGAAAATTATAACAGGATAAAAGAGCATTTAGAAAAACTTGAAGGAATGTTTAAGTTTGTTGAAGTTGCAAAAGTCTTGAAAATAGTGAATGCAAGATTAAATAATAATAATGAAATTACTCAAAAATATATAAATGCTCTAATAAGAGCAGGAGAATATAATTTTGCATTACAAATTGTAAATTCTTATATTGAAAGAAATAAAGAAGATAATGAAATTCAAATATTAGCAAAGGCAATGCTTGGAGAACTTTATACCTATATAGGAAAAAATCAAGAAGCAGTAGAATTATTAGAACAAGCATATTTGGAAAAATTAGAAATCTTAAAAGAAGATGATGTATGTTTATTAGAAAAGTTAGCTAATAGCTATGCAAGAGTTGAAAAAAGACAAAAAGCATTAGAAATATATCAAAGAATATTAGATGAAGGAATTTCATTAAATGAAAAATTAACTAGAAGAAATATGATAAATACATATTCACAATTAGGAATGCATGAAGAAGCAATAAAAATGTATAATGAATTAATAAGTATTACTAATGAAAATAGTTTAGAAATATTGGCATTAAATAACAATAAAGCAATGTCAATGTCAAGGCTTGGAAAAAATGAAGAAGCATATGAGATATTAAAAGTTGTTTATAAAAAAAGAAAAGAATTTTTAGGTGAAAATTATCCTGAAACAATAAATACTTTATATAATATGGCAATTGTTTTATCTCATTTAAGCAGATTTGATGAGTCTATAACTTTATATAATGAAGTATATGAAAAAAGAGTAAAATTACTGGGAGCTAATCATCCAAAAACAATTGATACTAAAAACGGTATTGGAATGACTTATTTTTATAAAGGTGATTACGAGAATGCTTTAAAATTAGTAAAAGAAGCTTATGAAGAAAGATGTAGATTAGGCGAAAATAGTAAAGATGTAATAGTTTCTTTAAAGAATTTAGGAATTATATATAAAGGATTAAATCAACAAGAAATGTCTAAAAATTTTTTTGAACAAGCTCTTGAAAAAGCTAAAAGTTTATTAGAAGAAAACTCCCCACTTATAAAAGAAATTGAAAACGAGATGTAAAAATGTAATATTGACAAAGAATTTTGAAATTTATATAATCGAGTTACCAAAGTTTGAAAAGTACTCAAATGAGAGTGAATTAAGCAACTGGGTAAAATTTATAATAAATCCAGAGGTAATAAAAATGAGTGAAGTAAAGAAAAATGAATCATTGAAAAAGGCACATGATGTGCTAAATGAAATAAGTGATGATGAAAGAGAAGAAGAATTAGTATTCCAAAGATTAATGTACATAATGGATAAAAAAGCAATAGAAACTGCTGGATTTGATAAAGGTGAAAAGGTAGGAATGGAGAAAGGAATACAAGAAGGAGTAAAGAAAGATAAAAAATCTGAAAAAATAAAAATAGCCAAAGTATTACTAAATAAAAGGGTAGATATTGATATTATTTCTGAGAGTACAGGATTAACTAAAGAAGAAATAGAAAAATTAAAAGAATAAACTTAAAAATTGAAATATTAACTTTAAAAAGGATACATTATAAATTTGATGCATCCTTTTTGATTATTCTTCAATTATATTAAAAAGTCCAAAACCTTGTGAATTCTTACTGCCAAGTCCAACATTATATAAGAAAGTTAGCATTTCAGGTTCACCATTTAAAAAGTAAGTTCCATTCCAAGCAGTAAGGTATATATCTTTAAAATTAGTAACACATTTGTCTTTGTATGTAATGTCTGCTACCATTAAATCTATGTTAGATTTTGGTGGATTTCCATAAAGAGATGTATACTTATTTATAAAATTATTATTTATATAAGAAGCAAAATCGTTACTCATAGGAGAAAGAAATTCTTTTTTTCCATCTTCAGAATTTTTAATAGCAATAATGGGAGATAATGTTTGAATATAAATATTATTATTTGTAATTATTTTATTACAAATTTCCAATTTTGGAATTAAAACTTTATCTTTAAATCGTATTCCATTTTTTTTGAAACCTTCATAAATAAGGAAAATAAAATATGGATCAGCACTTCTAATTTCAAAAAATATATTATCAGAAAAAATTATATTTTTTTCTGAAATTTTGTATTTTCCAATTATTTTACTGAAAGAAAATAATTTAAATTTAGTGCTTGAATAATTTTCCACTGCAACGCCTTCATCATGTAATTTTTTTGTGTGAGAGGAATCTACTGAAGATGCTGAGTGATATATAATTCCTTGTAAAATATGATTGTAATTTATTGGAAGAGTAAGTTCTGTATTTAATTTCAAAAAAACTTTTAATTGCATAATAAATCTCCTTTTGAAACATTATAAAATAAATTACTAAATTTTTCAAATAGATATCTTGTAATATTGACAAAAAATGAAATGAAAGTGAATTAAGTAGTTGGGTAAAATTTATAATAAATTAAGGTTTAAATATAAAAAAGAATTGATAATTTTAAAATATTTGATATAATAAAATATATTGCTATAATTGCATATAATATGCAGTATAGTATTAATCTTGAATTTCAAGATTGGAAAGTAAAGGAGGAAGTATATGTTTTTTAACTATGGTGGTGTAAATAGAAATGTTATTTACGGCTTATTGATTGTGCTAGCTGTAATATCTTTAGCTAGTATGGGTGTAGGAGGATGGATAAGTTTGCTTTTAACTCTTCCAGCAGTAATTGTTGCTATAACATTTCATGAATTTGCACATGCATGGACAGCAGATAAATTGGGGGATACTACTCCTAGAGCTCAAGGGAGATTAAACTTAAATCCAGTAAGTCATTTAGACTTTTTTGGATTTATTCTTATGATATTTACACATATTGGTTGGGGAAAACCAGTACAAATAAATCCTAATAATTTTAATAGTAATAAATCAAGAGCATTTTGTGAGACAATGGTTTCACTTGCAGGACCTTTAACTAATTTTATTTTAGCAATAGTTGCAACTATTGCTTACTACGCATTAAATGTTTGGTGTAGAGGATTTTTACTTACAAATTTAGGTGGAATTGTATCAATATTTTTAAATGTTTTAATTGCAGTAAATATTGGACTTGGAACTTTTAATTTAATACCATTACCACCATTAGATGGTGAGAAAATTTTTAGGCATTTATTACCATTTAAAATTCAAGAATGGTTAACAACTAATTATGCAACATTATATTATGTTTTTATTATATTATGGATGTTTGGAATATTAGAAATAATTGTTGCACCAGTAATTAACGTAATATCAAATTTAATATATACAGGTGTTGGAACAATATTTTCATTGTTTATATAGTCGGAGGTTTATTTTGAAAGATATACTAATAATGGGGATTGAATCAAGTTGTGATGAAACTTCTGTATCAATTGTAAAAAATGGTCGAGAAGTTTTATCAAACTGTATAAATTCTCAAATAAAAATACATGAAGAATATGGAGGCGTTGTTCCAGAAATAGCTTCAAGATGTCATACTGAAGTTATTAATGGAATAATGAAGGAAGCTTTAAAAGAAGCAAAAGTTACTTTAGATGATATAGATGCAATTGCTGTAACTCAAGGTCCAGGATTAGTTGGAGCTTTACTTGTTGGGGTTTCTTATGCCAAAGGTTTAAGCTATGTTACAAAGAAACCATTAATTGCAGTTAATCATATAGAAGGACATATTGCTGGAAATTATTTAACACATAATGAATTAAAACCACCATTTTTATGTTTAATTGTTTCTGGTGGACATACTCATTTAGTAAATGTGAAGTCTTATAATGATTTCGAAGTTTTAGGAAAAACTAGAGATGATGCAATTGGAGAAGCATTTGATAAAGTTGCAAGAGTGGTAGGTCTTGGATATCCAGGAGGTCCTAAAGTAGATAATTTAGCAAAAGAGGGAACACCGAATATAAAATTACCAGTAACTCATTTTGATAATTTAGATTTTAGCTTTAGCGGAATAAAAACTGCTGTAATTAACTTAAATCATAAAGATCCTAATATTAATAAAGCAGATTTATGTGCAAGTTTTCAAGTTGCAGTTACAAATATGCTTATAACAAATGTAACTAAAGCAATAAATCAATTTAATTCTGATAAAATTGTTATAGCAGGTGGAGTATCAAGAAATTCATTTATTAGAAAATCATTTGATGAACTTGCAAATGAATTAAATATAAAAGTTTATTATCCAGAACCAATACTATGTACAGATAATGCAGCAATGATAGCTGCTGCCGGATATTATAACTATATAAATGGTGAAAGGGCAGAATTAAATTTGAATGCAATACCAAATTTAAAAATTGGAGAATAGCAGGAAATTGATGATTACCAAATAAAGGAATTATAGAAGGAGAAAAAAATGTCTATATATGTAATAGGGGATTTGCATTTATCTTTTTCTGCTGAAAAACCAATGGACATTTTTGGGTTTAATTGGGAAAATCATGCTGAAAAAATAAAGCAAAATTGGATAAGTAAAGTTAATGAAGAAGATACAGTAATATTACCAGGAGATTTTTCATGGGCCACATATTTAGAAGATACATATAAAGATTTTGAATTTTTAAATAGGCTTCCTGGAAAAAAAATATTATCAAAAGGCAATCATGATTATTGGTGGACAACATTAACAAAAATGAGGGAGTTTTTAAAAGAAAACAATTTTGATAATATAGATTTCTTGTTTAATAATTCATATTGTATTGAAAATAAAATTATAACTGGAACAAGAGGATGGATAAATTCTTGGAAATCAGAAGAAAACTATAAAATATTAAAAAGAGAGAATGACAGATTAATTCTTTCAATTGAGGATGGAATAAAAAAATATGGTGACAATTATGAAATAATTACATTTATTCATTATCCACCATTTTATAAAGAAAATGAAATTCCAAAAGAAATAGATTTTATAAATACATTAAAAATATATGATATTAAAAAATGTTATTATGCTCATTTACATGGAGAATCACATAAAGACGCTTTTGAAGGAAGTAACGATGGAATTGATTATAAATTAGTAAGTTCAGATTACTTAAAATTTGATTTATTAAAAATAAACTAAGGAAAGTATAATTATGGAAAAAAGAGAGACTAATGAAAAGAAGTATTATAATAGGAATTTAGAACCAGTTTTAAGGCAATATATTACCCGTGGAAAATATGGAGATTTTGCAATTATTTTGCAAGATATTTTTCAAAGAAGAGCTTATGAATTTGATTTTTCTGAAGAAGAGATAGCAGATGAAGTTGCTAATTTTGCAAATAGAGTTGAGAAGGTAGAATTTGCATCTAAAGACGATATGATTTTTGAAAGAGCTATGGGGGTATATATTCCAGGTGAGAAATCAATAAGATTAAGTCAAGATTATTACTTACAAGACATAAAATCAAAAACAGAATTAGAATTTGGAACAAAATTATTTGAAACTTTAACACATGAAGTTTATCATGGAATTGCAGACAGAGGGGAGTATAACGGTTTAGTTTATTCAAGAGTTGGAGAAACATTTTCTAGAGGAACAGCACTAAATGAAGTTTTTACAGAAACTGCTGCTAATAGAGCATGTTTTCCAAGAGGTTCTAAAGAAGCAGAACAATATAGAGCAAATACAGATGGATATCCAGACATAACATTTGTTACTAATTTATTAGCTGCAAGTGTTGGACTTACAGAAAAAGAAATTTTAAGAGCAGGTATTCAAAATAGAGGTAAATTAATGGAAGCAATTTCATCTAAATTTCCGAAAGAAAAATCATTTGATGAGGCTTATAAAATGATTGAAAAAATAGAAGGAAGTTTAGATATTATATATAATGTAAGATATTCAAATAAAGAAAAAACAGAGACTGAAAAAGATTTAGAAGCTCAATTAATGGGAAGCTCACTCGTAACCTTATATGAAACATCTTTTAAACTTGCTTCTTATCAAATTGAAAATGATGATAAACCAATCAATCAAGAAACTCTTGCAGATGCGACTTACAGATATTCTAAATTGGAAAAGATAATGCAAGATTCTTTAACTACTTTTAAAAACTATAATGCAATTCCGTTTGATTACAAACAAAGAATTTTAAATAGTGTAGAAAAATCTCAGAATTCCCTTGCAAATAGAGTAACAGGATTTGATACTATAGTTAAACAAGGATACAGAATAACTAATCCTAAGGATTTAAAAATAACAACAGATTTAGCCAAAAAAGGAATGTTACAAAAAAAGGCTAAGGTATTAAACAAAAAATATGGAGTTATAGTACCAGAAGGAACTTCAGAAACAGTATCATCACTTACAGATGATATGGAATATGAAGCTTATGTTATGAAAGAAGATTTTGATAATGGTGAACAATGGGATAATAGTAGTGTTGCAGTAGTAATAAAAAGAAGATTTGTAGAAGAAATGGAAAGAAAAGGTTTAATAAGACAACCAACTGAATTTGAATTAGCAGATACAGAAGAAATTCCAGTAGTTAATGATTTAGATAAAACAGAAGAAATTCCAGTAATTGATGATTTAGATAAAACAGAAGAAATTCCAGTAGTTGATGAAGATAAAAAAAATAAAGGATTATTTGGAAAGTTAAAAGATTCAATAAATACTATTGTTACAAGATTTAAAAATAGAAATCAACAGAAATTAAATCCTGGTGGACAAGAAAATATGTCAAGAGAAGATGATAATTCAGAATATTATGCTAGTTTAGCTACAAAAACAGTTGAAAAAGAAGATCCTTTTGCTCAATATATGGTAGAACCAAAGAATGTGTCAACATTAAAAGTAGAAGATTTAAAAGTTTCAACAGATAAAAGTAAAGAAACACAAAATAAAGAATATGATGATGATGGAAGATAAAAAGTAAAGGAAAATAAAAGAATGGATAATGTAAATGAAAAAAATGAAGATTTAAATATTATTGCTGAATGTACAATAAATAATAGAACTTTTGTAATAACAGCAAATAAAAAAATTTATGAAAAAAGTGAGAATAATCAATATAGAGAATGTTCAGAAGATGATAAAGAAACTGAATTTTTAAGAAGATATACTAAAGAGCCAAAGAGTTTAGATGTTGATGATAGAGACGATAGATAAGAGTTTTAAGATAACAAAGTTTAAGGAGACAAAATAATGCAAGACAAACAAAAAAATATTAGAAATTTTAGTATAATAGCACATATAGACCATGGGAAATCAACTCTAGCAGATAGAATAATCGAAATGACAGGAGTTTTATCTGAAAGAGAGATGGAATCTCAAGTTTTAGATAATATGGATATAGAAAAAGAAAGAGGAATAACAATAAAATCTCAAGCTGTAAAAATGAATTATACAGCTAAAAATGGTGAAGTTTATGAATTCAATTTAATAGATACTCCAGGTCATGTAGATTTTAATTATGAAGTTTCAAGAAGTTTAGCAGCCTGTGAAGGAGCAATACTTGTAGTAGATAGTACTCAAGGCGTTGAGGCTCAAACACTTGCTAATGTATATTTAGCACTAGATGATAATTTAGAAATATTGCCAGTTATAAATAAAGTAGATTTGCCAAATGCAAGAGCTGAGGAAGTAAAACAAGAAATTGAAGATATAATAGGAATTCCTGCAATGGATGCTCCATGTATATCTGCGAAAACAGGTTTGAATGTAGAAGAGGTTTTAGAAAGAATTGTTGCTGATATTCCTGCTCCAAGTGGAGAAAAAGATGCAGAATTACAAGCATTAATTTTTGATTCTTATTATGATAATTATAAAGGTGCATTAAGCTATGTAAGAATAAAAAATGGTACTGTAAAGGCAAATGATGAAATATTATTTATGGCAACTGGAAAAGTATTTACAGTTGCAGAAGTTGGATATTTTGGAGCTGGTTCATATATACCTACTGATAAATTAGAGGCAGGAGAGGTTGGATATATAGCAGCAAGTGTAAAAACAGTATCAGACTTAAATGTTGGTGATACAATTACATTAAAAAACAAACCTGCAAAAGAACCACTACCAGGATATAAGAAAGCTAATTCAATGGTTTACTGTGGAATTTATCCAATGGATGGAAGTGAATACGAACCATTAAAAGATGCTCTTGAAAAATTAAAATTAAATGATGCAGCACTAAATTATGAACCTGAAACCTCTGCAGCACTTGGCTTTGGGTTTAGATGTGGGTTTTTAGGATTATTACATTTGGAAATAGTAATTGAAAGATTAGAAAGAGAATTTGATATAGGATTAATTACAACATCACCATCAGTTATTTATCAAATTCATAAAACATCGGGTGAACAATTTGAACTATACAATCCTACAGAATTACCACCAACAACAGAAATAAGTTATATGGAAGAACCTATAATGGATGTTGAAATAATGATTCCAAAAGAATTTGTTGGCAATGTTATGAAAGTTTGTCAGGAACGTAGAGGAACATATATTGATATGAAATATTTAGATGAATCAAGAGTTACTCTAAAATATGATATGCCATTAAATGAGATAATATATGACTTTTTTGATACAATAAAATCAAAAACTAAAGGATATGCCTCTGTTGACTATGAATTTAAAGAATATAGAAGAGCAGAACTTGTAAAATTAGATTTGCACATAAATAATGAGGCTGTTGATGCATTATCTTTTATAGTTCATAAAGATTCAGCTTATGAAAGAGGAAGAAAAATGGCAGAAAAGCTAAAAAAAGTTATTCCAAGACAATTGTTTGAAATACCAATTCAAGCAGTAGTTGCAGGAAAAATAATAGCAAGAGAAACATTATCAGCAATGAGAAAAGATGTTTTAGCTAAATGCTATGGTGGAGATATTACAAGAAAGAAAAAACTATTAGAGAAACAGAAAAAAGGTAAAAAGAAAATGCGTCAAATAGGAAATGTTGAAGTACCACAAGAAGCATTTTTAGCAGTACTAAAATTAGATGATGATGACGCTTAGACTGTTAAGATTTAGATATTACATGGGAAGAAGTTCAATATTATTTTATAAATATTGAACTTCATATAAAAAGAAAGGGAATAAAAATGAGAGAAAGTTATAGAGATAAAAGAAATAGGCAAGCAAGAATTGCAAAAGAAAAAGAAAATGATTTTGAAAATAGAAGAAAAAATCAAAGAAGAAAAGAAAATAGAAGAACTAATCCAGATAGAAGACAAAATGAAAAAAGATTTGAGGGAGCAGAAAGAAGAACGTCACAAAGACGTTTTGGAGAAGAAAGAAGAAAGGCTGAGAGAAGAAGCTTTGAAGATAAAAGACAAGAAAGTGGAGAAAATGATGAAAATTCATATGAAGACGTTGTGGCTGGAAGAAATGCAGTTCTTGAACTATTAAAATCTGAAAAGGACATTAATAAAATATATATTGAACGTGGTGAAAAACATGGATCAATAAATGAAATTATTGCAAAAGCAAAAGATGCTAGAATTGTTTTAGTAGAAGTTGATAAAATGAAATTAGATCAAATGGCTGAAAATCATCAAGGAGTTGTAGCAGTTATTCCACCATTTAATTATTGTGAAATTGAGGAAATTTTGGAATGCGCAAAAAATAAAAATGAAGATCCATTTATTTTAATTCTTGATGGAATAGAAGATCCACACAATTTTGGCTCAATAATTAGAACAGCTGAAACAGCAGGAGTTCATGGAATAATAATTCCTAAAAGAAGAAATGTTGCTGTAAACAGTACTGTTGCAAAAGTTTCAACAGGTGCAACTACTTATATGAAGATTGCCAGAGTAAATAATTTGAATGATACTATAAGAAGACTAAAAGAAGAGGGGCTTTGGGTAATTGGAACAGATGGAGATGCAGAAACTTTATACTATAACCAAGATCTAAAAGGACCTTTAGCTATAATAATAGGTAGTGAAGGATTTGGAATGAGTAAATTAGTAAGAGAAAACTCAGATATTTTAATAAAAATTCCAATGAAAGGAAAAATAACTTCTTTAAATGCATCAGTATCAACTGGAATTGTAATTTATGAGGCAGTGAAACAAAGAATGTAAAAAATACTTGCAATTCATTTTATAACGTGATAAAATATTTATGTCAAAAAAATGAGTCGAAACAGATTTAAAAAAAAAACCCTTTTTTTAAATCTGTTTTTTTATTGTTTTGAAAGAAATAAATAAAAGTGGAGATGTAAAAATGGAAATAGCCTTCGATAATGAAAAATATTTAAAAATTCAAAAAGAAAAAATTGAAGAAAGAATACAAATGTTTGACAACAAATTATATTTGGAATTTGGTGGAAAAATATTTGATGATTATAATGCAAGTAGAGTATTGCCAGGTTTCAATCCTGATGCTAAAATCAAGCTTTTACAAGAATTTAAAGAAAACCTAGAAATAATTTTTTGTATAAATGCAAATAATATTCAAAAAAATAAAATAAGAGCTGATTATGGTATTGGTTATGATGTTGAACTTCTAAGATTAATAGAAAGTATTTCAAAATTAGGAATTGAAATTAATAGTGTAGTAATAACAATGTACACAGGTCAAGAAGAAGTTGAAAAATTAAAACAAACTTTGGAAAGTAAAAATGTAAAAGTATATTTACATAGTCCTACAAAAGGATATCCAGATGATGTTGAAACAATTGTAAGTGAAGAAGGTTATGGAAAAAATCCATATATAGAAACAACAAAAAAATTAGTAGTTGTTACAGCACCAGGTCCAAATAGTGGAAAACTTGGTACTTGTTTATCACAATTATATCATGAACATAAAAGAGGAGTGAAAGCTGGATATGCAAAATTTGAAACATTTCCAGTTTGGGATTTGCCACTTATGCATCCAGTAAATGTATCTTATGAGGCTGCAACAGCAGATTTAGGAGATATAAATATGATAGATTCATTCCACTTAGAAGAGTACAATATAAAAGCTGTAAATTATAATAGAGATATTTCAGCATTTCCAATTTTAAAGAATATATTAAAAAAGATAACTGGAAAAGTTATATATAATTCTCCTACAGATATGGGAGTTAATATGATTAGTAAATGTATAGTTAATGATGAGATTGCTCGGGAATGCTGCTAAGATGGAAATAATTAGGCGATATTATGCAAGTTTATGTGATTTCAAAAAAGGGATAGGAACTGAAGAATCAGTTGAAACAATAAAAAAATTAATGAATAATGTAGGAATCACAATTCAAGATAGAGAAATTGTTAAATATGCTCTTGAAAAGTCTGAAAATGAAAATGTTAATGTAGTAGCAATAATGTTACAAAATGGAAAGGTTATAACAGGTAAAGAGTCAGAATTATTAAGTGCTTCTAGTGCATTATTAATAAATACTATAAAAGAACTTTCTGGAATACCTGATGATGTATATTTGCTATCACCATCTGTTTTAGAATCAATTTTAAATTTAAAACAAAAAACATCATATAAAAGAAATTATTCATTAAATCTTCCAGAAGTTTTAATAGCATTAAGTATATGCTCAAAAACAAATCCAATTATAGAAAAAACTTTTGAATCAATAGATAAATTACGAGGTTTAGAAGCACATAGCTCTTATATTATATCTCAAGCTGAGCAAAAAATTTTAAAAAGCTTAGGGATAAATTTAACATGTGAACCAAAACTATTAGGATATGAGGAATAAGGAGGAACAAAATGAGTACAAAATATATATTTATTACAGGTGGAGTTGTATCAGGACTTGGGAAAGGAATAACTGCTTCATCACTTGGAAGACTGTTGAAAAATAGAGGTTATAAAGTTATAAATCAAAAATTTGATCCATATATAAATGTTGATCCAGGAACAATGAGTCCTTATGAACATGGAGAAGTTTTTGTAACAGATGATGGAGCTGAAACAGATTTGGATTTAGGTCATTATGAAAGATTTACAGATGTTAATTTAAATCAAAATTGTAGTATAAGCTCTGGAAAAATTTATCAAAATGTAATAAACAAAGAAAGAAGAGGAGATTATTTAGGTAAAACAGTTCAAGTAATTCCTCATGTAACAAATGAAATAAAAGATAATATATATAGTTTTGATGGACAAGCAGATATTGTTATAACAGAACTTGGAGGAACTATTGGAGATATTGAAAGTTTAGCTTTTGTTGAAGCAATAAGACAAGTTGGACTAGAAAAAGAGCCAGATGATGTTATGTATATTCATGTTACTTTATTACCATATATAACAGGTTCAAATGAAATAAAATCAAAGCCAACACAACACTCTGTAAAAGAATTACAAAGTTTTGGAATTAAACCTGATATCTTGGTTTGCAGAACAGAAACAGAAATTCCAATAGAAATAAGAGAAAAATTAGCTCTTTTTTGTAATGTAAGACCAGAAAACGTTATACCAAATCTTACAGCAGAAAATCTTTATGCAGTTCCACTAATGCTAGAAAAATATGGTTTAGCCACTGCAGTATGCAAGAAATTAAAATTGGAAAAAATTGAGCCTCAAAATAAAGAATGGGAAAATTTAATTGAGAATATAAGAAATTTATCAGGAGAAGTAAATATTGCTCTAGTTGGAAAATATATGCATCTTCAAGATTCATATTTATCAGTTGCAGAAAGCTTAAGACATGGTGGATTTGCAAATGGAGTAAAAGTAAATGTTGGATTTATTGATTCTGAAACTATAACAGAAAAAAATGTAAAAGATATTCTTGGTAAATATGATGGAATCTTAGTTCCAGGTGGATTTGGAAATAGAGGAATTGAAGGAAAAATAGCATCAATAAAATATGCAAGAGAAAATAACATTCCATTTTTAGGAATATGTTTGGGAATGCAAATGGCAGTTGTAGAATTTTGTAGAAATGTTTTAAAAATTCAAGATGCAAATTCAGCTGAGTTTAGTACTACAACAAAAAACCCAGTTATACATATAATGGAAACTCAGAAAGCAGTTACAGAAAAAGGTGGAACTATGAGACTTGGAAGTTATCCATGTCTAATAAAAAAAGATACATTAGCATATGAAATTTATGGAGAAGAAAATATTAACGAAAGACATAGACATAGATTTGAATACAATAATGAATATAAAGAAAGATTAGAAAATGCAGGACTTATATGTTCAGGAACATCACCTGATGGAAATTTAGTTGAAATTGTAGAATACAGAAATCATCCATTTTTTATAGCTGGACAATTTCACCCTGAATTCAAGTCAAGACCAGACAGACCAGCACCATTATTCAAAGCATTAATAAAAGCTGCAAAAGAAAATAAATAAATTATATACAGGAAATAATAATGTAGAAGAGGGAAGATAGAACAATTATGATGAAATTAGTTTTTATGCAAAAAGAAAATTCAGATAATAAGGTTATAGAATCTAAGCACTTAAGCAATGATACAATATTTAAAAAGTATAGTGTTTCTGAAAATGATATTATTAGAATAAAACCAAATGAAATTGTTTTACTAATAAAAAAAGGAATGCTTTTAGACATAAAAGAAGAGGTTGGCGAATACTATGTGAATGACCCTATTATTATTGATAAAGAATCAGCACAAGAATTAAAAAATATAAAAATTAGAAAATCAGAAGAAGAAAAGTTATGTATATTATTTATAAATGTTGATACTTTAAAAAATAATAAATATATATTTAGTGATCCCATAAAATATGTGGATTGGAAAAATGGTGAATCTTCAGAAATTTATATAAAACTAGAGGGATTATATGATTTTAAAATAGAAAATCCTAAAAAATTTATTAGTCAGGTGATTGGTCTTAGAAGTATTTATACAAAACAAGAATTAGTTGAAAGAATAAGAAAATATGTTTTAAATTCAATAGAAGAAGGAATAAATGAAATATCTAGGGAATACAAATTAGATGTAAATTATTTACCTGAAAATTCTAAAAAATTAGAAGTGAAATTAAAACAAAATAAATATGATGAAAAGCTTAGTGAATATGGTGTTAAGATAACATATTTTGATATTACTAAACTAGAAGTTACAAAAAGAAAAAAATTTAAATTTTTTTAAATTATATATTGACATTTTAAAAGTTTGGGTATAAATTATTAGCAGTCATTAAATATGACTGCTAATAATTTTTAAAAATAAATATTATTCATTATTTTAAAATTTATGAGTAAATTAAAATAAAAGGGAGGAATTATTTATGATAAAACCATTAAATGATAGAGTTTTAATAAAGATGGTAGAAGCAGAGGAAACAACAAAAAGTGGAATAATTTTAACATCTAGTGCTCAAGAAAAACCACAAATTGCTGAGGTAGTAGAAATTGGTCCTGGTGGAAAGGATGAAAATGGAATAAAAGTAGAAATGCAAGTAAAAAAAGGTGATAAAGTAATTACTAGTAAATATTCTGGAACAGAAGTAAGATATGAAGGTGTTGATTATATTATTGTAAGACAGTCAGATATTCTGGCAGTAGTAGAATAAAAATCGATTTATAGCTTCGGATTGCTGTGTTAACCTTCGTGAAGAAAACAAATTACGCACACTAGTACACTCATTGTTTTTTTCCTTGGTTGCCTTGCACTCCTTGCTCTAAATCAATTTTAGAAATAATTAAAATTATTTTAGGAGGAAATAGATTATGGCAAAAGAAATAATATATGGCGAAGATGCTAGAAAAAAATTATTGGAAGGTGTTAATAAATTAGCAGATACTGTTAAAGTAACATTAGGTCCAAAAGGTAGAAATGTTGTATTAGATAAAAGTTTTGGTGCTCCACTTATTACAAATGATGGAGTTACAATAGCAAAAGAAGTTGAACTTGAAGATCCATTTGAAAATATGGGAGCTTCACTTGTAAAAGAAGTGTCTACTAAAACAAATGATGTAGCAGGAGATGGAACAACAACAGCAACAGTTTTAGCACAAGTTATGCTAAAAGAAGGTGTAAAAAATGTTGCAGCAGGTGGAGATGTTTTATCAATAAAAAGAGGAATGGATAAAGCAACAGAAAAAGTTGTTGAAGCTTTAAAGAAAATTAGTTCACCAATTAGTGGAAAAGAAGATATTGCAAGAGTTGCAAGTATTTCAGCTAATAGTGAAGAAATTGGAAATTTAATAGCAGATGCTATGGAAAAAGTTTCAAAAGATGGAGTTATTACAATTGAAGAATCAAAAACATCATCAACAGAAGTAAGTGTTGTTGAGGGAATGCAATTTGATAAAGGTTATGTATCTCCATATATGGTTACAGATACAGAGAAAATGGAAGCTGTTATGGATAATCCTTATATTTTAATAACAGATAAGAAAATTTCAAATATACAAGAAATCTTACCATTATTAGAAGAATTATCACAGCAAGGTGGAAAACTTGTTATAATTGCAGATGATTTTGAAAATGAAGCATTATCAACATTAATTTTAAATAAATTAAGAGGAATTTTAAATGTTGTTGGAATTAAAGCACCAGGTTTTGGAGATAAGAGAAAAGAAATGCTAGAAGATATAGCAGTTTTAACAGGTGGAGAAGTTATTACATCAGAATTAGGTTTAGATTTAAAAGAAACTACTTTAGCACAACTTGGTAGAGCAAAACAAGTAAAATGTACAAAGGAAAATACAATAATTGTTGATGGAATGGGAGATAAGAAGTCTCTAGAAACAAGAATTTCTCAATTAAAACATAATATAGAAGAAACAAAATCAAGTTATGATAAAGAAAATCTTCAAGAACGTTTAGCAAAACTTGCTGGTGGTGTTGCTGTAATTCAGGTTGGTGCAGCAACAGAAATTGAAATGAAAGAGAAAAAATTAAGGATTGAAGATGCATTATCTGCTACAAAAGCAGCTGTTGAAGAAGGAATTTTACCAGGTGGTGGAACAGCATATGTTAATGTAATTCCAGAAATAGAAAAAATGTTAAATGAAGTTTCTGAAGATGAAAAAATAGGTGTAAAAATAATATTAAAAGCATTGGAAGAACCAGTAAAACAAATTGCTATAAATGCTGGATTAGAAGGTGCAGTAATTTTAGAAAAAGTAAAATCTAGTAAACCAGGTGTTGGATTTGATGCTGCTAAAGAACAATATGTAGATATGAAAAAAGAGGGAATTGTAGATCCTACAAAAGTTACTCGTTCAGCAATTCAAAATGCAGAAAGTGTTGCATCAATGATATTAACAACTGAAAGTATAATGACAGAAAAGAAAGAAAAAAATTGTGGATGTGGAAATAATCAAGCAATTCCAGATATGGGAGGAATGTATTAAAAGAAAGCAGAAATGCTTTCTTTTTTGTTAAATAATATGTAAAAGATTGCAAAATTATGTGAAGTGTATTATAATAAAAGAGATACTAATTATATTACCCACTATGAGTATATATTAATCTCAATGTGGAATGCCTAAATACAAGGAGGAGTATTTATGATTATTCGGACAGTTTTAAGCGTTGTTGCAATGGTAGCTATGCTTTCATCTCAGAGCGTAATTCAGCCAGCTCATGATTCTCGGTCTCAGTGCGAAATAGTAACTCAGGTTACCAGCATTGGGGATGTAGAAGATGACAAGTACTGCTGTTTTTGTGACGGTCGGGAGCTTTCCACAAGAGAGAAACTTGAAGAACTTTTGTGGAAATGTTTGACGGATGAGAAAAACTGGTTAGATGACGGAGAAATAACCGAAGAAACTTACCAGTTGCAGATCGAACCGTTTAATGCAGCTTTAAACTATTTGCCATTTGCTTCTGATGAAGTTGTAGACTGCATGTATGCAGATTTGCTTTGGGCAAATTTAGATTGGCTTGAAGAAGATAAGGCGATGGGGTACGAAATTGACGAAGGCTTTTATGAGTACATTACAAGCGAACTCTCGAAAATGGGAAAATATTAAATCTATAATACCAAAAATTGTATAAAGAATTAGGCAAAAGGTTTCAAAAAATAAATGTAAACAGAAATGTTTACATTTATTTTTTTTTATAATAAAATTTATTAAAAATAATTAAAAATTCGTGAACCAAAAAGATAAAAAGTACGTCTAATAAGTAGAAGGAGAAAAAATGATGACAAATGGGGAGATAAAATACAGTCCGGAAGTATTTGAAAACCTTATAAATTCACAGAAAAGTAAATTATATAAGACTGGAATGGCTATATTGAAAAATGATGATGATACTTGTGATGCAATTCAAGAAACATTAATAAGTGCCTATAAAAACTTTAATAGTTTAGCTAATATAGAGTATTTTGGAACTTGGATTACAAGAATTCTTATAAATAAATGTTATGACATAATAAGAAAAAATAAGAAGGTTTCTTATATAAACGAAGAAGTAGAATCTAATGTAAATACAGCTTATTATGATATTTATAAAAGTGAATCGATAGTTGAGAGAGTTTTAAATATGATAGATTCTGATTTAAGATTAGTTGCTACTTTATACTATTATGATGAATATTCTGTGAAAGAAATTTCTGAACTCCTTAATATTCCAGAAGGAACAGTTAAATCAAGACTCTCTAGGGCAAGAGATAAAATGTATGACATTTTAAAGAAGGAAGAGGGTGATAGTATTGGATAATGAAAAAGATATTTTTATAAAGAAAATGTTAAAAGAAGATGAATTAATATCTAAGAAAGCAGAAGATATATTTAATAATTTTTTGGAGGGCGAAATGAAAATAAAAGATGAAAAAGTTGTAAATATTGAAGAATCCAAAGATAAAAAAAGTAATAGAAAGAAAATTTTAAGTATGGTTGCAACATTAGTTATAGTATTTCTAGGAGCTAATGTATATGCTGTAACTAAAGGTTATAATAATATATTTTTTATGATTAAAGATTTATCAACTAAAACTATTAGTGAAAAAGATGAAATTTTAAAAGATCAAGATACAACAATTTCTTATGAACCAATAGAAATTGCAAAAGGAATTAAAGTTCAATTTAATAAATTTGTAGTAAAAGATAATAAAGCAAAATTGATAATGAGTGTTGAACAAGATGAAGGTACAGTTTCTAATAAAATAAGACAAGTTGAAGTTATAAATGGAGATGATAATTCACAATTGGTTACAGTTCCATTTGAAAATGAAGAAACAAAATCTTATACAAAAGAAATAGAAATTGGATTTTTCAATAATAATATAAATCTTTTAAAAGTAAATATAAATTCTCAAAAAGAGAATTTGGCTACTATTCAAATAGATTTGAATAATAGAGAAATAACAATATTAAACAATAGTTATAAAGAAGTTGAAAAAATCTCAGAAATAGAATTAAAAGAAATATTAAGCAAATATGCAATATTGAATTTAAGTGAAGAAATGCTTGATAAAGAGTTTACTAAAGAACAATGTATAAATTACAATTTAGTTTATTTAGCAATAGAATATATATATGATAAAGAAGAATATGCAAAGAATATTGATTTTACAGCTGAAAAAGTAAATAAAGCAATAAAAGAAATTGCAGGAATTGAAGTACAAAATCATTTGGACATGAAAGAAGGATTATGGTTTTATAATGAAAAAAATAAGAGATATGAATACGATAATGGTGATGAATCAATTTCAGCATTATGTTTAAATATTACAGATATATCTTATGAAAATGGAGTATATTCAGTTGATTATCAATGTTGTTATCCAAGCGAAAATGATTATTTAGAAAATACAATATATAGGTTACCAGTATATAAAGCTTCACTTTTATTTAAAATAAATGAAGATTATGAATATGCAAAATATAGCATAGTAAGTAACATTTATGATTTAAAAGTAAAAAAAGAAACAAGTGGTAATAAAGAAGAAACATTATCACCAAGCAATAATATAGAGAATACAGATAATACAATTACAGAAAACAAACTTGTAAGTAAAGAATATGAAAATTTAGAAGACATTGCTATAGAATACAGATATTCAAGTAAAATTAAGAATTATAAAGATTTTAATTATGACCTAGATAATGATGGAAAGATTGATAAGATTACTATTAGAAAAGATAAAAATAGTGAGTATGATAATTACTTATTTGAATTAAATGGAAATGTTTTCGATAAAAATTCATTTTTACCAGAAATATATATAGTGGATTTAGATAAAGAAGATGACACACTAGAGGTTGTAATATTTGATTATGGACCTTCTGATGATTTAGAATATTCTATATATGTAAAACAAGGTGATAAAATGGAGAAGATATCAACATTTGCAGGAAGTAGATTTGTATTAGATTCTAAAGGTAATTTTAAAGTAAAAACAATTCTTACAGCAGGTATAACACCAGATGTCTACGATTTAGTATACAATTTTAGTAACAATGAGATTACATCAAAAGATAATGATTTTGATCAAGAAGAAGAATATTTGGCAGAAAATTACTATATTACAAGAGATTTAGATAATCTTGCTGAAAGATACTATGAAAGTATAGATAATTTAGAAACAGTTGATATAAAAGAATTAGGCAATAAAGATTACTTTAAAATTAAATCATTTATAGATGATACAAAAGCAATTGTTGAGTATAAAGGTGATGAATATTATTTATTTTCACATCAAAGAAATTTATCAGATTAAAAAAGGAAGCAAGAGTGCTTCCTTTTTTATGCTAAAATTAGCAACAACCTCTACCGCTGTTATTTCCACAGCAACAGAATAAGATTATTAAAAGAATGATTATCCATAAACATTCGTTATCTCCTCCAAATAATCCGCATCCACAGCCACAACCTCTATTCTCTGGCATAATAAATTCCTCCTTTAAAATATGTTTTTTTGCGATTTCTCAATCGCATTTATGTTATATACTATGAAATTTTGGAAAAATTGTTACTTTGTATTTTAGTTATTTTTTATTTTTCTATTTCCAATTCGCACTTACTTCGTTCATTTGGTCGCTTACGTGGCTATATCAAAATAATATTATATATAGTTAGATAAAGTATTAAAATAAAAAAATATTAAAAAAGTGTACAAAAAAAAATAATTTAATGATATAATTTTCAAAAAGTATAAAATGAGATAAATAGGCATTAAATAATTGCCTTGTTCTTAATTTTAAAAAAATAAAATTAAGAAATAGAAAGGAAGAAAATATGGGAAATATAGTTCTCTTAGATGATTTAACTATAAATAAAATTGCAGCAGGAGAAGTTATAGAAAGACCAGCATCTGTAGTAAAAGAAATGATAGAAAATTCAATTGATGCTGGAGCAAAAAATATTACTGTTGAAATAAAAAATGGAGGAATTTCATTAATAAAAATAACTGATGATGGATCAGGAATTTCAGAAGACGATATGGAAATTGCATTTGAACGTCATGCAACAAGTAAAATTAGAACTGCTGATGATTTACTTGAAGTTAAATCAATGGGATTTAGAGGTGAAGCTTTAGCTAGTATTGCAGCTATAGCTAGAGTTGAAATGATTTCAAAAAAAGAAGATGAAAGTGTAGCACATAAAATTGTTGTTGAAGGTGGTAAAACAGTAGAATTTACAGAAGCTGCAAGAAGTATAGGGACTACAATAACAGTAGAAAATCTATTTTATAATACACCAGTAAGATATAAATTTTTGAAAAAAGACTATACAGAAGCTGGATATATAGAAGATGCTGTTACAAGAGTTGCATTAGTAAATAAAAATGTTGCAATAAAATTAATTAGTAATGGAAAAACTGTAGTTCAAACAAATGGAAATGGAGATTTAAAAACTGTAATATATAGTATCTATGGAAAAGATGTTGCAGCAGAAATAAATGAAGTTGATTATGAATATGAAGGAATAAGAGTATCTGGAGTTGTGGGAAAGCCAGTTATAGCAAGGGCTAATAGAAGTAATCAATTATTTTTCTTGAATGGAAGATATATAAAAGATAAAAACTTAACAGCGGCAGCAGATCAATCATATAAAGGAATAATACCAGTTGGTAGATATGGTTTTCTTGTGTTAAATTTAGATATGGATCCTAAACTTGTTGATGTTAATGTTCATCCTGCAAAATTAGAAGTTAGATTTGAAGAAGAATCAAAAGTTTTTAAAGCTGTTTATCATGCAATAAAATCAAGTCTTGCTAAATCTGAACTTGTAGAAAATGTAGAAAAAGAAAATGAAGAAATTCCTATATCAAATGAGAATTCAAACACAGAAGTATCAATTAGCGAGAATAGTGAAAGTTATAATACTACAAAACATAGTGAAGAGAAAAAAACAGGATTTGCAGGATTGTTCTCTAAAATTATTAAAGAACCAGAAGAAACTGAAGAAGAATTAAGTAACAATCACTTAGAAGAAATATTTAAATATAGACAATCTTTAAGGGAAAAAACAAATATAACAGATATTAATGCTGATGAAAACAGTAGAAAAGCTCAAGAATATATAAATAAATATAAAGCTACAAAAACAAATGAAGAACAAGAAGAAATTTTAAAAACAATTAATGATGATGAAGTATCTAAAAAAGTTAATTTAGGTAATACAATAATATCAAGTGAAACAAAAGAATTAAACATTAGTGATTCAAATAATATTACTAAAGATTCAACAACAGTTATGGATTCAACAAAAATGTCACAGATAGAGCCAACACAAATAGTAAATATTAATGAAGCAGTAGAAAAAAATGATGAAATTTCAAGTGTAGAAGAACCTAAAAAAATAGAAGAGGTTCCTGAGTATAAAGAAGGAATTAAACAAATACAAGAACCATTAAATGAAAATGATTTTTCAAAAATAGCAGAAAAATTAATTGAAGCAAAGATTGGAAGTGATAATACTCAAACTATAGACACTGCAAAAGTTAGAGAAGCTGTAAAAGAAAATTTTGAAAGTACTCCAGAATTTGACGAAATGTACAAAAAAACATTTGGAGTTGATCCATTTTCTGTTAGAAAAGAAAAAGAGCAAGAAAAGAAAGAACAAGAAAAAATTAATATTTCAAATGAATTCGCTTATGCTAGTAATGAAGACAATATGACAGTTTTTGAAGACAATAAAAATGATTACCCTGAAATTAAATATAAATTTATAGGAATTGTGTTTAACACATATATTGTTATAGAGATAAAAGATGAAATGTATATAATAGATCAACATGCTGCACATGAAAGAATATTATATGAAAAAGTAAAATGCAATTATTATAGTGAAGAACAAAAAGATGAGCAAATGCTATTATTACCAGATGTAATAACATTAACTCATAAAGAAATGGATATAGCAAAAGAAAATATAGAAATGTTTGCTAAGGCTGGATTTTCTTTTGAAGAATTTGGAGAAAATACAGTAAAATTAATGTCAGTTCCAAGTATGTGTGAAGAAATGAATACAAAGCAATTATTTTTAGATATTTTAGATGAAATGGATACAGTTGCAGTTACTGCAAGACAAGAAAAAGAAGATAAGTTTATTGCAACAGTTGCTTGTAAAGCAGCTGTAAAAGGAAAAATGAAATTAGATGAAAAAGAAGTTAAAGCATTAATGAAAAAACTTCTAGATTTGCCAAATCCATTTACTTGTCCACATGGAAGACCAACAGCAATAAAAATGACAAATTATGATTTAGAAAGAAAGTTTAGAAGGAGCTAGATAAATGAAACCCAAAGTTGTAGTTATAGTAGGACCTACAGCGTCAGGAAAAACGGCGCTATCTATAGAACTTGCTAAAAGAATAAATGGTGAAATAATTTCATCAGATTCAATGCAAATTTATAAAGATATGGATATAGGGACTGCTAAGGTTACAAAAGAAGAAATGCAAGGAATAAAACATTATTTAGTTGATTTTATATCTCCAGATACTAGATATACTGTGTCAGATTTTAAGAAAGATAGCGAGAATGCTATAAAAGAAATAATTGAAAAAGGAAAAACACCAATAGTTGTTGGTGGAACAGGATTATATGTAAATTCATTAATTTATGGAATTGAATATCAAGATATGAATTTTGATGAAGAATATAGAGATAAATTAATGAAAATTGCTGAATCTGATGAAGGACTTGCTAAACTTTATGAACAAGCAAATCAAATAGATCCAGAAGCTATGAAAAAAATTAGTCCAAATGATAAAAAGAGAATTGTAAGAGTACTTGAAATATATAAGCAAACAGGTAAAACTAAAACTGAACAAGAAATTTTATCTAGGCAAAAAGGTGTAGATTATGATTTTAAAGTTTTTGGAATAACAATGGAAAGAAGTAAGCTTTATGAAAGAATAAACTTAAGAGTTGATATGATGATAGATCAAGGTTTAGAATCTGAGGTTAAAAAACTTATTTCAAAATATTCTGAATTTCCTACTGCTTTGCAAGGTCTTGGATATAAAGAAGTAATAGAATTTTTTGATGGAAAAACTTCAAGAGATGAAATGATTGAAAAAATAAAACAAGAATCAAGAAGATATGCAAAACGTCAATTAACTTGGTTCAAGAAAAATAAAGAAACAATATGGTTAGATGCTGAAAATGGAATTGAGGAAAATATTAATATTATTTTAGAGGAGTTATAGTGAAAGAAACGCCAAATAAAAGTAATTTTATAAAAATACTAATTACTCTGATTTTTATGATATTTTTTATTGTATTAATTACAAATGGTACAAAAATATTGAAAAAACCAACTGATATATATATTGTTGCAAATGGTTCATTATCATATGAAGAAGCCACTGAAGGATATATTATAAGAGATGAAACTGTTCTTCAAGGTGAAAATTATAAAAATGGTATGGTTCAAATATTATCAGATAAAGAACGTGCATCAAAATCAGAAGCGTTTTTTAGATATTATTCTAATAGTGAGGAAAATATTTTAAATCAAATAGCTGAGCTTGATGAAGAAATAAATGAAGTTATTGAAGATAATAATTTAAGTTTGATGTCATATAGTGATATATCAAGTTTAGATGCTCAAATCGAAGATACAATTGATTTAATGTATAATGTAAATTATTTACAAAAAAATCAGGAGAATAAAAATAAAATTGAAGCATATATATCTAAGAAGGCACAAATTACAGGAGTGGCTAGTCCATCTGATTCATATGTAAGAATTTTAACAGATAAAAGAATGGCTTTGGAAAATGAATTAGAAGCGGGAGCGGAAATTGTAGTTGCACCAAAAAGTGGACTAGCATCATATAGAGTAGATGGCTTAGAGGAAATTTTAAAAATGGATAACTTTGATTATTTATCAAAAGAATTACTAGATAGTTTTGAATTAAAGGTTGGAGCTACGATTCCACTTAGCACAGAAAAAGGAAAGATTGTGGATAACTTTGAAGCATATATTGCAGTAGTTATGAATACAGAAAGATCAATGTCTGCTAAGATTGGGGATAAAGTGTATTTAAGATTATCTAATTCAGATGAGATAGAAGCAGAAATTAGTTATATAAAAGATGAGGAAAAGGATAGAGTTATAGTTTTTAAGATAACTGATAAAATTGATGAATTATTAGAATATAGGAAGATTTCAATAGATGTTATATGGTGGAAATATTCTGGATTAAAGGTTAGCAATTCTGCATTAATAGAAGATGATGATAAAATATATGTGGAAAAAAACAGAGCAAATTATACTGAAAAAATACTTGTAAAAGTTTTAAGACAAAATGATACTTATTCAATTGTGGAAAACTATGATGAAGAAGAATTAAAACAATTAGGGTATAGTGATGAGGAAATTTCAGAAGGAAAATCGATAAACTTATATGACGAAGTTGTATTACATTAAGTCACAAAAAAGTTACAAAAAAATTACAACAAAGTTATTTTTATATAACAACTACTGTAATTTGGAAAAAATGCTTGACAACAAAATAAAATAGATAGATACTATATGTATGTTAAGCTACGAATGAAGAGAAAAAAATTAGGAGGTCTGTATAGATGGCAGGAGCATCATTTAAAAAATTAATGAATTATATATTAGGAGATGAAGATACACAAGAAGATTATGATGAAGAAGAATATAATTCAGACTACCAAGATGAATATGAAACTGAAGAGGAGAATGAAGGAGAAGCTTTAAGTATCTTTAAAAGAAAAAATAAAGTTGTATCAATGCCTCAACCACAACAAATAAGAATGAAAATAGCAAAACCAACTAATTTTGATCAAGCTGATGAGGTTGTAACTCAGCTAAAAGAAAAAAATGCAGTTGTTTTAAATTTAGAGTATGTTAGTAAAGACGTTGCTAGAAGAATAGTAGATGTTGTTAGTGGAGCAGTAAAAGCTTTAGATGGAAATATTGAAAAAGTTTCTAATTCTATATTTGTTATTGCACCTTATAACTATGATATTATAAATGAAATTTCTAAGGAAAAAATTGAAAACAAATTTTCAGCTTCTTGGATAAAGTAGTAATACATTAGGAGGTAAAAATATGTTAACACCTTTAGATATCGAAAACCAAAGATTTTCGAAGAGTCTCAAAGGATATAATTTGGATGAAGTAGATGATTTTCTTGATCAATTAACAATTGATTATGAAAAGCTATATAAAGAAAATAATGAGCTACGAAATAAAGCAGAATTACTTGAAAAAGATTTAGAACATTATAAAAGTGTTGAACAAACATTACAAAATACTTTAATTATGGCTCAACAGACAGCTGATGATATAAAAGCAAATGCTCAAAGTAGAGCAGACCAAATTATAAGAGACGCTCAAAGCGAAGCAAGAAGAGCTACAGATGAAATAGCAAAAGAAGAATTCGAAATAAGAAAAAGAACAGAAGAATTAAAAAGACAATTTAATGTATATAAAGCAAAAATGGAAGCATTACTTATATCACAATTAGAAATGTTACAAGATAATAAAGAAAATGAAGAATAAAAATGGGGACTAAAATTAATTTTTAGTCCTTTTTATTTACAGAAAAATTAAGTATGTATTACATTTGTGTTAATATTATTGACTTATAAAGATTATATAATAAAATATATTATATAAGAATGAAAATGGACTTTTGTATATACTAGAAAATATACAAAAGCATATATAAGGTGGCATATGAGAATTATTAGTGGTACTATGAGAGGGACAAAATTGTACACTTTAGAAGGAATTAACACTAGGCCAACATTAGATAGAGTTAAAGAAGCTCTTTTCAGTAAAATCAATATGGATTTGCAAGATGCAAATGTATTAGATTTATTTTCTGGTAGTGGTGCTTTAGGATTAGAATCTTTAAGTAGGGGGGCTAAAAAAGCAGTTTTGTGTGATTCTTCAAGAGATGCAATAAAAATAATAAAGCAAAATGTTGAAAAAACAAAAACAAATGAAAAAGTTTTATTACTAAATTGTGACTATAAAAAAGCTCTAGAACAATTAAAAAATCAAAATGAACAGTTTGATATAATTTTTTTAGATCCACCATATAAAACAAATTTTGCAGAAGAATCGGTTAAGATTATAGAAGAAAACAATTTGTTAAACGAAGATGGCATTATAATTTTAGAAACTGATGATAAAGAAAAAGTGATAAAAAATTTGTATACAGAGAAATTAGAGATAAAAGATTTGAAAAAATACGGAAGAGTATATCTTTTATTTTTAAAATTTATTTCTAGGAAAGGAACGGAGTAAAGGATGGAAATCTTTACATTACTAGAAACATTAGAAGATATATTAGAAAATAGCAAAACATTACCTTTTAGTGATAAATCAATTATTGAAAAGGAACAGTTTTTGGATATAATCAAAGAAATAAGATTAAAATTACCAGAAGAGCTAAAACAAGCAAAATGGATAAAAGAAGAACGCGAAAGAATTATTGCAGAGGCTCAAAAAGATGCTGATGATATTGTTAGAGAAGCTGAGAATAGAATTATTTCTATGATTGATGAACATGAAATTACTAAAAAAGCTTATGATAAGAAAACAGAAATTATTGCTGATGCCAATGAGATGTATAGAGAAATTACAAAAGGTACAAATGATTATGTTGATGGTATTTTAGCTAATATTGAAAATAATATGCTTGAACTTGGAAAAAGTTTAAGTAATGTCGAAATGACAATTCAAAATGCAGTTGAAACAATACAAAATAATAGAAAAGAACTTAAGTAGCAAAAAAGCCAGAATTAAAATCAATAATAAAATTGATTCTGATTGTGGCTTTAAGTTTTAAATGATAATAGCACATTTTTATGCTAATATTGTTTTAGGAGGATGTATCATTGGGAAGAAAAAAGAAAAAAAGTACTACTAATTCAAATAGTGGTAATTATAAAAAAAAGAAAAAAGGTATTAATATAGATTTAGCTGTAATAGTAATGTTTGTAGTTAGCATATTATTATTTGTTTTAATATATGGAGAAAAAGGAGTAATAGGAGAAGTATTAAGTCCAGCTTTAGGAGGAACAATAGGAGTAATAAAATACATAATTCCAATAGGCTTCTTAGGATTAACAGTTTGTATAGCCAAAGATGATAGAAATTATATAACATCTAAATTAATACAATATGCTGTATTACTTGCTTGTATTGCTGCAACATTATCTATATATCATATTTCAAAAGGGAATATAAATGCAGATTTAGAATTTAATGAAATTATAGAAGTTGCATATGATTTTGGAGTAAAAAATATTGGTGGAGGAACAGTTGGTGTTGTAATTGCATACCCATTAATTCAATTATTAGGAATGTTTGGAGCTGCTATAGCAACAATTGGAATTGTAGTAATACTTTGTGTATTTACTTTTGGATTACATCCATCAGAAATTATGCTTGATATAATGGATGAAATGAATGCAAGAAGAGAAGAAAGAGAAGAAGAATTAAATTCAAGACGTGAACAAAGACAAGCAAGAAGAAAAGAAAATAGAATAAATCATGAACAACTTGAAATAGATAATATGCCAAGAAATAAAAAAAGCAAAAAAGATTTCGAAGAATCTGCAATTGATGAAGATGATATTATGATTAATCTAAATAATGGACAAATTACTGATGTAGAAGAAGAAAAATCAAAAGGAAAAATAGTTAGTTTATTTAGTAAAAAGTCAGAAGAGCAACCAGAGAAAGAAGAATTTAATCCAGATGTAATAGATGTAAATATTTATAAAAATACAGCGAAAGCAAATGAAGCTGAAACAATGAAATCTCAAAAGAATGAAGATGAATTATTTACAGTTGAAGAAGAACAAAAAGAAAGCAAAACAAAAGCTGTATTACAATTAGAACACACAGTTTCAATTGAAGATGAAAATTATGAATATCCTCCAGTAAGTTTACTTGGAAAAAATAATAAAAAATCATCAAAAGGTGGAGCAAAAGCTTTAACTGAAAAAGCACAACAATTACAAAGAACTTTACATAGTTTTGGAGTTTCAGCAAAAGTTGTTGATTATTCAGTTGGACCAGCAATTACAAGATTTGAACTAAAACCAGCAGAAGGTGTTAGAGTTAACAAAATAGCAAATCTTGCTGATGACATTGCTTTGAATTTAGCTGCTGAAACAATTAGAATTGAAGCTCCAATACCTGGTAAACAAGCAGTAGGAATTGAAATACCAAATAAAGAAAAAGAATCAGTTCCGTTAAGAGATGTAATTGAAAGTGAAGAATTTGAAAATAATAATTCAAAATTATCAGTTGCTTTGGGAAAAGATGTTGCTGGTAAAGTTGTGTTAGCTGATATTGCAAAAATGCCTCACGTACTAATTGCAGGTTCAACTGGTTCTGGTAAATCAGTTTGTATTAATACAATAATAACAAGTATTATTTTTAATGCTAAGCCAAGTGAAGTAAAACTTGTAATGGTTGATCCAAAAGTCGTTGAATTATCTGTTTATAATGGGATTCCACATTTATTAATTCCAGTTGTTACAGATCCTAGAAAAGCAGCAGGTGCTCTTGCATGGGCTGTACAAGAAATGGATCATAGATATAATTTGTTTGCAGAAAAAGGTGTTAGAGATTTAAAAGGATATAATGCTGTATTGGAAAATACATCTGAAGATGGAACAACAGGACAATTACCTCAAATAGTAATAATAATAGATGAGCTTGCAGATTTAATGATGGTAGCTGCTAAAGAAGTTGAAGATTCAATTTGTAGATTAGCCCAAAAAGCAAGAGCTGCTGGAATGCATTTAGTAATTGCAACCCAAAGACCATCAGTTGATGTTATTACAGGTTTAATTAAAGCCAATGTTCCTTCAAGAGTAGCATTTGCAGTTTCTTCTCAAATTGATTCTAGAACAATACTAGATCAAGTTGGAGCTGAAAAACTTTTAGGAAAAGGAGATATGCTTTTCTATCCAGCAAGTGCATCAAAACCAGTCAGAGTACAAGGCGCGTTTGTGTCTGATGGAGAAGTTGAAAAAATCGTTGATTTTGTAAAATCAAATGGTGTTGCAACATATAATGAAGATATATTAGAGGAAATTGAAAAATCAAATAAATCAGAAGGACAAATGGAAAAAGAAGCAGAAGATGATGATACAGATCCATTATTAATGGATGCAATTGATACAGTAGTTGAGATTGGTCAGGCTTCTACATCATTTATTCAAAGAAGATTTAAAGTTGGATATGCAAGAGCAGGTAGAATTATAGATCAAATGGAAGCAAGAGGTATTATTTCTGGATATGAAGGAAGTAAGCCAAGACAAGTTCTAATTACACTTGAAAGATTAAATGAATTAAAAATGGGAACAAATCCAGCAGAAGATGCAGAAGCATAAGAAAAAACAAAAGAAAAAATTAATAGGAGGAATAGAATTTTGAGTTTATTTTCTAAATTAAAGGATTATAATGCACAATTAGATGAAGTATTAGATAGTAAATACTTTTCGTCTAATATAAAAAATCTCTTATTAAATATGATTTATAAAATAGAAACATCTTATCCAGATTTTTATGAAGTAAAAAGATGTGTAAGAAGCAAAGAAGATTTATTAAATGAAATAATTGAAGTAATTCGATTATATTGTGATAATATAAAAACTGTAGAGCCTGATTCCGATCAGGCTAAAATGCTTATGAAACATAAATTAAGAGCACTAACAAATGAAAAAGAAAGAAGTATATTAACATACCCAACAGAAGTAGCTTTGTTATATGCAATTTCAGATATTTCACCAAAATATTTTTATATCAATCAAGAAAATGCATTAAAAGATGCAATGCAAAATTCATTAGTAAATGGTTACAATACTAATAATCTTGAAATTCTAAAAGATTTTAATGGTTGGTCATGGGATATATCAGAAGATGAACAATACAACTATATTGATAATATAGTATATCAAAATTTATTAGTAATATTAGGTGAAAAATTTTTATATGAATGGAGAACTTATGGTTCTACAAGAAGAGATTTTTTGCAAGAAGCAAAAAAATATATAAAAGTTTTTACTGCAAATGATAGATATATAAAAACTTTATATAAAGTTTTATATTTAAAAACTAAAGGAAAAGATCGTGAAAGACTTAATGAAACTTTAAAATTGCAAAAACAAAAACTAAGAAAAATGAATGATAAAGTTAAGTTTTTAGAAGATTGCAAAAATAAAAAAAATAAGTTAAATAAAAAAATCGAAAGAATAGATTTTGCATTAAATGATCCAAAAGTATTAGAAAAAGAATATATAAAAGCAAATTCTAAATTAGCGGGTAACAATAAAAAAGTACAATCTTTAAAAAAATATAAAAAGTTAATTGAAAAAGAAAGAGATAGATATATGCAAGAAATATCTGAAATTTCATTTTTGTTAATTCCATCTAATTTTATAAAAGAAAAGAATCTTTTAATGGAAACAACAGAAGTATATAATTGCAGAGAAAATTTAGATGATGTTTTTATAAAGCTACAAAAACAATTTTTATATTTTATTGATAGAAAATTATCAAAAATGAAAACAAGAGATGAAATAATTGATATTATATATCAATTAAGATATTATAGCAGATTAAAAGTAGGAAAAATTGGAACTATTCTTGATGTAGAAGAAATAAATGAATACTTTGATAAAGTCTTAAAAAAAGCAATAACAAGTATGTGTAAAATTGGTGCAATAAAGATAATTAGTATGGATATAAATTTGAATTTTGAAATTATAAAATATGCACTAGATACAAAAATTATAAATCTTGAAGAAACCAAAATATCTTTAGATACAGATGATGATGGAATAATTATAAAAGTTTTTGATAAAGATGTTTTTGAAAAACAAGGTAAAAAGAAAATTGAAGTTGTAAAAAATATATTAGAAGTAAAGAAAAATAGAAAGATAAAAATTTTTAATTAGTGGAGGAACATTTATGAAAATAACATTTTTAGGCGCTACAAAAACTGTAACAGGTTCAAACTTTTTAGTTGAGGCAGCACGGAAAAAAGTTTTTAGTTGACTGTGGAATGTATCAAGGAAAAGTAACAGAAGAATTAGAAAATTCAGATCCATTTGCATTCAATGTTAATGAAATAGATTTTATGTTATTAACACATGCTCATATAGATCATTCAGGAAGAATTCCTAAATTATATAATGAAGGTTTTAGAGGAAAAATATATGCTACAAAAGCAACTTGTGATTTATGCGAAATAATGTTGCCAGATAGTGGACATATACAAGAAATTGAAATTGCTTGGAAGAATAAAAAGAGAATGAGAGAGGCTTTAGATCCACTTCCACCACTTTATACAGCAGAAGAAGCATATAAGTGTTTAGAAATTTTCGAGCCAGTTCAATATGATGATATAGTCGAAATTGATGATAATATAAGTGTAAGATTTAATGATGCAGGACATATGTTAGGATCTGCCATTATAGAAATTTGGGCAACTGAAAATGGAAAAACAACAAAAGCAGTATTTACAGGAGACTTAGGAAATAATGATTTACCGTTATTAGATTCTCCAACAATGATAAGTAATGCAGATTATTTAATAATGGAATCAACATATGGAAATAGATTACATGTAAGAAATGATGAAAAAGCAAAAATGTTTTTAGATATAGTTGCAGAAACATTAGATAATGGCGGAAGAGTTATAATTCCTTCATTTGCAGTTGGAAGAACTCAAGAAATTTTATATGAACTAGATAAATTAAAAGATGATTTGGGAAAGAATGATCCTGAATTTGCTAGAAAATATGAGAAAATAATGAATGTACCAGTATATGTAGATAGTCCACTTGCAATTTCAGCAACAGAAGTATTTAAGAAAAATACAGATTTATTTGAAGATGAAATTCAAGAAAAAATAAAAAGAGGAGATAATCCTTTAGAATTTGCAGGGTTACAATTTACACAAACAGCAGATGAATCTAAAGCATTAAATGAGGACTTTAGACCATCAATTATTTTGTCTGCAAGTGGTATGTGTGAAGTTGGTAGAATTAAACATCATTTAAAACATAATTTATGGAATCCAAATAGTACAATACTGTTTGTTGGATATCAAGCTCCAGGAACATTAGGTAGAAGTATTGTAGAAGGCGCAGAAAAAGTTAAAATATTTGGCGAAGAAATTGCTGTAAATGCAAGAATAGAATATATTGAAGGATATTCAGGCCATGCAGATCAAACTTGGCTTTTGAACTTTATTTATTCATTTACAAATCCACCAAAACATATATTCTTAGTTCATGGAGAACCAACAGGTCAAGAAGTTTTAAAACAAAAAATTGAAGAAACTTCAGAATGTAAAGTTACAATTCCAGAATTTGGAAATACTTATGAACTAATAGGAGATGAACCACAATTATTATCAGAATCAAGAGAAATTACAGCTTACAAGAAAGAATTTAAACGTTTAGATTTACTTGAAAGAATTGAAAGCCTAAAAGAAGATATTTCTGATTTTGAAAATGTAATTATGAAGAAAAATATTGAAACACAAGACAGTGACTTAAAAACATTAGAAGAAAGAGTAAAAGAAATACAAACTCAAATTCAAAACCTAATGAAATAGGCAACTTTGAGGATTGTGTGAAATTTAGGGACGCTCGAAAAATTTCATGCATATGAAACTTTTCGAGCGTCCCTAAATTTCACTAAGGAGAAAAAAATATGCAAACAAAATATTTGAATGAAGGACTAGTTGGAAATAAATATTTAAAAGCAAGTTTTACAAGTAAAGGAGAACTGTTACGTTTATTATATGGAGCAGCTGATTATAAACAATTTATAGATAAATTTCATACTGGAATAAAAGTAAATGATTCAGCATTAATTTATTTACATGATGATATAAACAACAGCTATTCACAAGAATATATTGAAAATACAAATATATTAAAAACAGAAATTTATAATTCTTATTTTAAAGTAAGAATTACTCAAACAGATTTTGTTCCAATAAATGAAAATGTTCTAATAAAGAAATATATTATAAAAAATGAAAATGAAATAGATTTAAATATCAACTTTTTAGTTTATTCAAAAGCTTTAACTAATCTAAATAATGATACAAGTGGATATACAAAAAATGATACATTAATACAATATAATCATGATTATTCAGTTTGTACATTTTCAAGAAAAGAAATTTATAGAAGACAAGTAAATGGAGCAATAAATAATTTTCACACAGGGATAATAAATGGAAAAGATTATATAGGTATGTCTAGTGATTCTGCAATAAACTATGATATGAATAAAATTGTCCCAGGAACAGAAAAGGAAATCACTTTATTTGTATATGTAAATGAAAATTCAAAAATAGATGTTCTTAGAATAGATGATGAAATTGAAAGAATAAAAAATTTGAATGTTGAAAATTTGGAAATTGAAACAAATAATTATTGGAATAACTATGTAAAAGAGCATGATATTTTAAATATAAATGATAGAAATTTAAGCGAAAAAATAAAAACTATTTATAATAGAAGTATTTTACTTTTTGAACTATTGATAAATGAAAAAACAGGAGGAATTTCAGCAGGTATTGAAATTGATGAAAACAAAACTAAATGTGGAAGATATTCATTTTGTTGGCCAAGAGATGCTGCATTTATAACTGAAGCATTTGATGTTGTTGGAATGAAAGAATATACAGATAAATTTTATTCTAAATTTTGTAAAATGACTCAATATGATAATGGAATGTGGGAGCAACGTTTTTATACAGATGGAAATTTAGCGCCTTCTTGGGGATATCAAATTGATGAAACTGCTAGTGTAGTGTTTGGAGCATATGCTCATTACAAAGTTACAAAAGATAAAATATTTTTAAAAGAAAACTTAGAAATGTTTGAAAAAGCTATTATGTTTTTAGAGAAATATATTGATGATATATTGCAAGATATAAATCAAATGGGATATAGTTATGATTTATGGGAAGAATTCGAAGGATATTCATTATATTCAATATCAGCAATATTTGCAGCATTTAAATCAATGATAAAAATATATCAAGAAGTTCAAGAGTTATATAATGATGATAAACCAAAAATTGAATTTATATCAAATCAAATAGAAAAATTGCAAAATAAATCAGAAGAAATAAAAAGATATTGTGATTCTACATTTTATGATAATAACAGAAATTCCTATGTTAGAAATGCAGTAGATAGAAGAGTAGATATGAGTATTGTAGGAAGTGTAGTTCCATTTAAAATGTTTTCTAAAGAAGATATTAGAGTGCAAAACACAATAAATGAAATAAATAATACAATAAGAACCTATACAGGAGGTTATGTAAGATATGAAAATGATGGCTATATGGGAGGAAAAAATCCATGGCCTATTGTAACTTTATGGATATCATGGTATTATTTAGAAACTGGTGATGTAGAAAAAGCATTAGAATGTTTCAATTTTGTTGTAAATTCATCATCAGAACATGGATTCTTAGGAGAACAAGTTGATAATGAAACAATGAAACCATGTTGGGTAATAGGTTTAACATGGAGTCATGCAATGTATATAATTACAATACAAAAACTTATAGAAAAGGGATTAATATAACCAACTTGGGAACGTTAGTTTTAGGGCAGAAAGGAATGTAAAATGGCAAAGAAAACTACTACAGTATTTGTTTGTAATAGCTGTGGATATGAGTCAAGTAAATGGCTTGGCAAATGTCCAGCTTGTAATGAATGGAATACATTTATTGAAGAAAAAGCTATAACAGGTACTAAGGGAACTACAAAAGAAAAAAATAAGCCTAAGGGTGAAATCGTAAAATTAAATGAAGTTGAGAAGAAAACTACTACGCGAATTGCAACAGGAGTTGCAGAACTTGATAGAGTTCTAGGTGGTGGGTTTGTAAATGGTTCATTAACTCTTTTAGGAGGAGAACCAGGTATTGGAAAATCTACTTTAATACTTCAAATTTGTGATAATGTAAAAGTAGATGGTAAGATTCTATATGTTTCGGGAGAAGAATCTGCTGAGCAAATAAAAATAAGAGCAGATAGACTTGGAATAAAAAATGATAATTTACTATTTTTAGCTGAAACTGATATAGATAATGTAGAAGTTGCACTAGAAAATACTGGAAGTAAATTTGTTATTATAGATTCTGTTCAAACAATGTATTCTGATGATATTACATCTGCTCCAGGAAGTGTTAGTCAAGTAAGAGAAATTACTGCCAGAATAATGAAAATGTGTAAGCAAACAGGGATTACTACTATAATAATTGGACATGTTACTAAAGATGGTAATATAGCAGGTCCAAGAGTTTTAGAACATATGGTAGATACTGTACTATACTTAGAAGGAGAAAGATATTTTTCATATAGAATTCTAAGAGGAGTAAAAAATAGATTTGGTTCAACAAACGAAATTGGAATGTTTGAAATGCAAAATGAAGGGCTTGTTGAAATTACAAATCCATCTCAATTGCTAATATCAGAAAGAGATGGAAATCCTCCTGGTTCATCAATTGTAGTTAGCTTAGAAGGTACACGTGCATTAGTTATTGAACTTCAAGCATTATCAACTCCAACAGTTTTTGGAATGCCAAGAAGAAATGCAAGTGGAATTGATTATAATAGATTAACTTTACTTATGGCAGTTTTAGAAAAACGTGGTGGAATGAATTTAAGTTCACAAGATGTATATATAAATTTAGTTGGTGGTTTAAAAGTAAATGAGCCAGCATTAGATTTAGGAATAATACTTGCAACTGCATCAACATTTAAAAATATTAGTATAAAAGAAGATATTGCAATAATTGGTGAAGTTGGACTTACAGGAGAAGTAAGAAGTGTTAATATGATTGAAAAACGTATAAAAGAAGCAGAAAAATTAGGTTATAAAACATGTATAATTCCTGAAAGTAATAAAAAACTATTGAAAGAAAAATTTAAATTAGATATAATAGGTGTGAAAAATATAAATGATGCCATGAAATATGTTGGCATAAAATAATGAGATTTTTAAGCAAAAGAAAGGTAGAAAAAAATGAGTAAAAAAGTACAATTTGTTATATGGGCAATAATATTAATTGCAGTTGTAGGATTACTAGGTGGTCTAGTATATAGTGTAGTAAAAATGAATACAGAAGGGAATGTTCATCCAGAAGTTACATTTGAAATAAAAGATTATGGAAATGTAAAAATGGAATTATATCCAGAATATGCACCAAATACAGTTGCAAACTTTATTAGATTAGTTGAAAAAGGTTATTATAATAATAAAGTAGTTTATGGAAAAGATGAAATATGCCTATATGCTGGAAGAAATTCAGAAGGCGAAATAGAAAATCCAAAAACAAGTTTAATATTTGATAATGTAGAAGCAGGATCAGAATATGATTATGATTACACAATAAAAGGTGAGTTTGCAGGAAATGGATTTAAACAAAATACATTAATGCATGAAAAAGGTGTAGTATCTTTAATTAGAAATGATTATACACAATATGTTCAAACATTATCTGAAGAAAGCTATAATTCAGGAAATGCTCAATTAGGAATAATGATGGGGGAAAATGCAAGTAACTTAAATGGTTCATATGCAGCTTTTGGAAAGATTGTAGAAGGAATGGATGTTTTAGAAAATATTTATAATAATGTAGAAATGAAACAAGCAGAATCAACAGAAGGATCTGAAGGTCATGTTACTGAAACAGAGCAAGTTGATATTAACTCATTTGCAAATTATCCAGTAATTTCAAATGCAACAGTTGATACACATGGAATAAATTACAATGATCCACAAGTAGAAGAAGCATTTGATTATAGTTCATATCTATATAATTTAATGAGTTCATATTCTAACAATTAATTGCCAAAAAAATAAGAAAAAAGAGGCAAATAACTGCCTCTTTTCTGTTATGAGGAAATATGAGAAAAAAATCAATAACAATATATAATTTAATATTAATAATTATTATTTTGATTGTAGTAATACTTATATTACATATGTCGCATAAAACCTTGAATAAAAAAGTCAGTTTAGAAAAATTTATTTATGATATGGAATTAATACAAGAAAATGTAAATAAGGTAAGAAATGAATATATTAACTGGGAAAATTATAATGTAAATGAAGCAGGAAATTTTTTAGAATATACGCAAGAACTAGGATATGTAAATGCAAGTTCTGCAAGTAATATATATATAAAAGAATTTTATCAAATAATAAATATTTTAAATAATGAAAATACAAAATATTGGAATATGAATATAGATTCAATATTATCTAATTATTGTTATTTTAATTCAGAAAATTTAAAAAAATATTTTAATATTGATACAAATTTAAATGTAATTGTTAACTTTTATACAGGAAATATTATAGAAAAAAATGGAGTAAAAGATATTAAAAATAAAATTATATATAGGCAATATGATAGTGAAATTGGTAATAAATTAAATAAAAGTATATTTGAGAACCAATTAATAACGATTGCTGAAGTTGTTGAAAATTATGGGTTATCAGAGAGAATAAAGGTATCATTTAATAGTGAAAATGCACCTAAAATAGCAGAAGTATATTATTATATTGATGAAAATGAAATTCGAAAAAAATGTACAGAATTTCAAGATTACATATATATAAGAGAAGAAAATACAGTATATTTTACAGTAAATAACTCAGGAATATATAATTTTTTTATAGAAGATGTAAATCATGTGCAATATAAAATGTCTGAAATTCAAATAGAACTTTGCAATCCACCTAAACTTCAAAATGGGATGTTTGGGATATATTGGGATGATGAAGGAAATGAAGTTATTGTTGACGATGAAAAGAATCCAATGTGGTATAATTATGCAAATAATGCATTAAAATTTGCAAATGCTAAAACAGAAGATGGTAACTATTGGGTTTGGATTCCAAGATATGTATATAATATTGCTGATAATAAAACAATGATTGAATATACATACAATTTAGAAAGTAAAACAACAAGAAATAGAATTTTAGCAGATTATAAATTACAAAATTCATTTACTTCAAATAATATAACAGGTTTTTGGATTGCAAAATTTCAAGTAAATGAAGCATTAAATGGAAATATTTTAATAAAACCAGCTCAAACACTAAGTATTATATCGGCAAAAAATAAAATTAATGATATAATGTCTGAAGATGAAAAAAATGCAGTAATATTGATATCAGATTCAGCAAGTATAACAATTTCTAATGATTTAGTTCATTATGCTGGTGGTGGAGTAAATGAAAAAGATTATATAAAAAATACCCAATATTCATCAAATGGAAATGTTTATGGAGTGTATGATTTAATCACTTCAGAAAATGAAATAACAAAAGAAAGTGATAAAAATGAATATGGTAGATATAGATTAGTGAAAAAAGCTTACAATAATTGAAAAAGTAAGCTTTTTTTCTTTAAATCCCTTGACAAACTTCCAAAAATGTTGTAAAGTATATTAGCATTACAAATATAGAGGTGGTCAAATGGAAAAAAATATTAAGATGAGTATTCTATTAGACATATATGGAAAGCTTTTAACAGAAAAACAATACAATCTTTTAAATGACTACTATAATAACGATTTCTCTCAATCAGAAATTGCTGAAAACGAAGAAATTACAAGGCAAGCTGTTAGAGATAATCTAAAAAAAGGTGAAAACAATTTATTAGAATATGAAGAAAAACTAAAAATAATGGAAAAAAATTTAATATCACAAAACAAAATTAATTCAGCTTTAAAAGATATAGAAAATTTAAAAAATAAAGTATCTGATAAAGATATAAAAAAATCACTTCAAAGTATTGAAGATAAACTAAAGAATTAAATTTGTGTTACGAATAGGAGGATAAGTAATGGCTTTTGAAGGACTTTCATCTAGATTACAAGAAATTACAAGAAAGCTAAAAGGAAAAGCTAGAATAACTGAAGACGACTTAAAAGAAGTCTTAAGAGAAGTTAAACTTGCGTTACTTGAAGCTGATGTTAACTACAAAATTGTTAAAGAATTTGTAGCAACAATTCAAGAAAAAGCTTTAGGGCAAGATGTTTTAAAATCACTTACACCAGGTCAACAAGTTATTAAAATAGTAAAAGATGAAATGGTCTCATTACTTGGAGGAGAAGAATCAAAAATTAATTTTACTCCAAACCCACCAACAGTTATAATGTTAGTTGGTCTTCAAGGTTCTGGTAAAACAACAACAGCAGGAAAACTTGCAAACATTATAAGAAAACAAGGTAAAAAGCCTTTATTAGTAGCTTGTGATGTTTATAGACCAGCAGCTATAAAACAATTAGAGGTTGTTGGTAAGCAATTAGATATTCCAGTGTATACAAATGAAAGTACAAAGGATGTAAATATAATTGCAAAACAAGCTATGAATGTTGCAATATCAAAATTAAATGATGTTATAATTATAGATACTGCTGGACGTCTTCAAATTGATGAAGCGTTAATGCAAGAATTAAAAGATTTAAAATCAAATGTAAAACCGCATGAAATACTATTAGTAGTAGATTCAATGACAGGTCAAGATGCAGTAAACATTGCAGATACATTTAATAAAGATTTAGGAATTGATGGTATAGTTCTTACAAAACTTGATGGGGATACAAGAGGTGGTGCAGCATTATCAGTAAAAAAAATTACAGGAAGACCAATCAAATTTGCAGCAACTGGTGAAAAATTATCAGATATTGAAGTATTCCACCCAGAAAGAATGGCATCAAGAATCTTAGGAATGGGTGATGTACTTTCAATTATTGAAAAAGCAGAAGAAACATTTGATTTAGAAGAAGCTCAAAAATTAGAGCAAAAATTAAAAAAACAGAGTTTTGATTTAGATGACTACTTGGGGCAATTAAGACAAATGAAAAAGATGGGTTCTTTTTCATCAATCTTAAAAATGATACCAGGTTTAGGAAGTAAATTAAAAGATGTTGAAGTAGATGATAAAGAATTTTTAAGAATAGAAGCAATTATTTGTTCCATGACAAAAGAAGAAAGAAGAAATCCAAAAGTATTAAATGGAAGTAGACGTTTAAGAATTGCAAAAGGTAGTGGAACATCAGTTGAACAAATAAATAAATTTATGAAATCTTTCGAAATGACACAAAAAATGATGAAAGAAATGACTTCAAATAAAGGCATGATGAAGAAGATGATGAAAAACATGAACATGAATATGGATGACTTAAACAATTTGAAGTTTTAATTAATTAGTTTTTAAATTTTTAAATTTATATATTTATATATTTATATATTTTCAGGAGGTGAATTTATAATGGTAAAAATAAGATTACAAAGAGTTGGAAAGAAAAAAGCTCCTTTCTATCATATAGTAGTAGCTGATTCTAGATCTCCAAGAGATGGAAAAATCGTTGAAAAAATAGGTTCATATGATCCTATGACAAATCCTGCAACAATCGTTTTAGATAATGAAAAAGTTGCTACATGGATTAAAAACGGTGCAAAACCAACAGATACAGTAAAAGCTTTAATTGAAAAAGCATCTAAATAAGTAAAAGATATAACCGTACTTCTAGTTAAATAGAGAGTCGGAGAGAGGATTTGAGAAAATGAAAGATGTACTTGAAGTATTAATTAAAAATTTAGTAGATAATCCTGATGAAGTATCTATTACAGAAAAAACAGAAGCTAAATCTATTTGCTATGAAGTAAAAGTAGCAAAAGATGATATGGGCAAAGTTATTGGAAGACAAGGAAAAATGGCTAAAGCTATAAGATCAATAATTAAAGCAGTGGCTACAAAAGAACATAAAAAAGTTAATGTTGAATTTCTTGATTAGGTGTTGATAAATATGAATAAATATTTAGAATTAGGTCAAATTGTAAATGTTAAAGGTCTAAAAGGTGAAGTAAAAGTTAATTCTTTTACAGATGACAATACTAAATTTGAAAGAATATCAAAAGTTTTTATAAAACAGAAAGAAAACTTAAAAGAATATGAAATAGAAAAAGTAGGATACAATAAAAATCAAGTTATTATAAAATTCAAAAATATAGATACAGTTGAAGAAGCTGAAAAACTAAGAAATTCATATATCGTTGTAGATAGAGAAATTTTTGGGGAGCTTCCAGAAGGTGTATATTATATTGCTGATTTAATTGGTTTAGAAGTATTTACAGAATCTAATGAATATTTAGGAAAGGTTGATGATATTTTTTCAACTGGTAGTAATGATGTTTATGTTGTAAAAGATGATACTGGCAGACAAAAACTTTTACCAGGAATTGATGAAGTAATTAAAATTATAGATATTGAATCAGGTAAAATAATAGTTAACCTAATAGAAGGGCTTTAGAATATATGAAATTTGATGTATTAACTCTTTTTCCAGAGATGTTTGAACCTATAAAACAAAGTGTTATAGGAAGAGCAACTCGAGAAAATTTATTAGAAATAAATTTAATAAATATTAGAGATTTCTCAAAGGACAAACATAAAAAAGTTGATGATACAGTATATGGAGGAGGAGCAGGAATGTTAATTCGTCCAGATGTTGTATATGATAGCTTTAAATCTGTAAAAGATGAAAATGCTAAAGTTATTTATTTATCACCACAAGGTAAAAAACTTTGTCAAAGTAAGGTTGAAGAATTAGCAAAAGAAGAACATTTAATATTATTGTGTGGACACTATGAGGGAATAGATCAAAGAGTTATAGATAAAATTGTAGATGAAGAAATTTCAATCGGAGATTATGTCTTAACTGGTGGTGAAATACCAGCTATGGTATTAATAGATAGTGTATCAAGATATATAAGTGGTGTTCTAACTGCTGGGTCAACTCTTGAAGAAAGCTTTTCAAGTCGGACTTTTAGAGTATCCTCAATATACAAGACCAGAAGAATTTGAAGGAATGAAAGTTCCAGAAGTTTTACAATCAGGTCATCATGGTAATATTGATGAATGGCGCAGAAAAAAAGCAATTGAAGTAACCTACATAAAAAGACCTGAACTTTTAGAAAAAGTTCAATTAACAACTGAAGAAATGAAATATTTAGAAGAATTAAAAAATAAAAAGTGAAAATAGTCACATCCATTATTGAAAGAAGGAGGAAAGAAAATGGATATTTTAAAATCTATTGAGCATGAACAATTAAAAAATAAAATACCTGAATTACGTATTGGTAATACTGTAAGAGTTCATGTTAGAATAAAAGAAGGAAACAAAGAAAGAATCCAAGTTTTCGAAGGAATTATTATAAAGAAACAAGGTGGAGGAGTAAATGCAACATTCACAGTAAGAAGAATCTCTTATGGTGTTGGTGTTGAAAAAACATTCTTAGTACATTCACCAATGGTTGAAAAAGTTGAAGTAGTTAGAGTTGGTAAAGCAAGACGTGCTAAACTTTATTATTTAAGAGATAGAGTTGGTAAAGCTGCTAAAACTAAAGAAAAAATAGGAGCAAGAATCGAAGATAGAGAAATCGTTATTAAAGAAGAAGTTGTTCCAGGTGAATCAGTAGCTGAAGAAACAGCAACAGAAGCTGATGTTGCAGAAGCTGTTGAAGCAGTAAAATCAGAAGAAGCTAAAGTTGAAGAAACAAAAAAAGAAGATAAAGAATAATTTATAAAGTGAAATTTAGGGACGTTCCTTAAATTTCATTTTTTTTATTTTTGTAGAAAGTGTGTTTTAAATTTTATAAACAAATTGACATTTTATGTAAAGTTAGATATAATAAAAAAGTAATAATTTAAATAGAAGTAATTTCCTTATAATCTGGGTGACGCCAGTTAAAACATAAAAAATATTAACATAATGGAGGGAATGTACATGATTAAAATCCTAATACCAGTTTTTATTTATCTGTTGGCAGTATTATTACTGAAATTGTTTTCAAAAAAGCGGAACAGATATCAACCAGATTTGGACTTAGAGGAGGAAGAAGACAGAAAAGAACATGATGTAGAATATGAAGGGGATAAAAAACAAAACTTTCAAATGGCGGAAGAAGAGGCATCAATTATTGCTAGAAAAGTAGATTCAGAGTTAGAAGCTGAATACGTGATGTCACAAAACTGTTCTAAAGAAGTACAAGTTGCAATGGCTGAAACGAGGAATTTTGAAGCTCAAAAATATCTATTGAACTATAAAGATTTATGTGCTGAAGCACTTGTTGTAATCTGTGAAAGACCGTCGACATTTAATTTTGATAGTCCAACAGTTGAAAGATGGTTTACAGATGCAATAAGTCGTACTAAATTGACTCCTAAGCAAGAAGTTAGAATTTCGCAAAATGGGAGAAAGTTTATGATGAAAAGAGCGCTTATTCTTAAGAAAGATTTAAGTGCAACAGGACTCATTGAACTTTGTAGAAATCCTGGATCTATGAACTTAGATAGTGATACTGTAAGAAGTTGGTATCTTGATGCAGTAAACAGAATTAAACCTTCTGAAAAACAGCAGCTCAAAATGGTTGAATCAGGAAACTTTGCAATTTTAAGGGCTTTACTATTAAGTGAATATCTTAAAGGTGAAACTCTTGCTACAATATCAGAATCACCAGGAAGTATGAACTTGGACAATGAAACTGTTTGGAATTGGTTTGCAAGAGCAGCTAAAAGGACAGAACTTACTGTTGAACAGCAAGTAAGAATGGCAAAATCCAATAACTTTGCTGCAAATAGAGCTATTCTTATAAATCCTAATATCGTATATGAGGCACTTATAGCAGTCTGTAATAATACCAAACACTTCAATATGAATAACGACACAGTTCGCCGCTATTTCAGAGATGCAACACGTATACTGCTTCCGAATTTAAGTGACAAACAGAAAGTAGAACTTGCCCAAACTAAGATTGAGGGAGTACTTAAAGGACTCATGTAATGTCATAAATAAGCACTTGGAAAATTTCCAAGTGCTTGTTTAATTTTTTCGTTATATATAGTATAATCATATTGCAAAGGAGAGTAAAATTAAATGAATTATTCAAAACAGCTTTTTAAGGAAATTGATAATTATACAAAAAATGTTAATAATGAATTAAAAGAATATATTTCTAAAAATATATTTCCACAATATGAGCCAAATGATAAAGCTCATGGAATTATACATATAATGGAGGTTATAAGAAGAACATTTGAATTAAATAATACATTCAAATTAGATTTAGATAGCAATATAATGTATGTAATTGCAGCATGTCATGATTTAGGAAAATATGAAGATCATAAAATACATGAAAAGATTGCTGCTCAAAAATTTATAAAAGATGAAAATATGAAGAAATTTTTTAATGATAATCAAAGATTAATTATTAAAGAAGCAATTGAAGATCATCGTTCATCTAAAGAAGATGAACCAAGAAGTGTATATGGTAAATTGATTTCTTCTGCTGATAGAAATACAAGGATAGAAATTGTTTTTATTAGAAGCTTTTTTGTTGCAAAAGAAAGAACTCCAGAAATGAATATTGAAGAATATTTGGAGTATACTATAGAAAGATTATCCAAAAAGTATAGTGAAGATAATCCTGAAAATATGTTTTTTGAGGATGAAATATATAGAAAATTTTTGGGAGATATGAGAACTTTATTAAAAAAAGAAGAAGAGTTTAAGAATAAATATTGTGAAGTTAATAATATAAAATCAAGAAATAATAGAGTATGTGATGAAGATGGTGTTGATTTAAAAAATATTGATTAATTTCAAAAAAATGTAAATTTTCTCTTGACAAATATAAGCTAATACTTTATAATTTATACTTGTCAGAGGAAATAATGCAGGTGTAGTTCAATGGTAGAATTCCAGCCTTCCAAGCTGGCTATGCGGGTTCGATTCCCGCTACCTGCTCCAAAAATCTCTTATAAAAGAAAATTTCCACTGCAAAGTAAATATCGCAGGTGTAGTTCAATGGTAGAATTCCAGCCTTCCAAGCTGGCTATGCGGGTTCGATTCCCGCTACCTGCTCCAATAAATTGTCATTGTATTAGAAATTGTCTAGTATGATGGCTTTTTTCTTGCAAAAAAATAATAATTTGTGTATAATAGAATATATAATAATTTGCGGGTATAATTTAGTGGTAGAATGTCATGCTTCCGACCTGATAGCGCGAGTTCGATTCTCGCTACCCGCTCCATAAAATTATAATTTATTATTTTTTATTAAATTTTATAATTTTTGATTATTTCTTAAAAAGGCTTGAAATAAAGCTTTTTTTCTTTTGATACTTTTATTATTTTTTATTAAATTTTATTATTTTTCATTATTTTATAAAAAAACTGCATTAAAATTGCATTAAAAAGTAAAAAAATAATTGCATTAAAAAATTTTAATGCAATTATTTTTTAAAAGTATTGATATATATGAGATGTATCAGATTACTAAATTCATTTTTTTATAATAAGTTCTTGAATTTCTTAATTGTTTATTTCTATATTTAGCAAGAATATGTCCGTAAGTTTCTCGAATTTGCCTATCATCTGTATGTCCAAGAATATCAGCAATAACTCTTAAGTCCATTCCGAGATTCAATCATTCTTGTTGTTGCAGTATGTCTACACATATGAATATGACATCCTGTTTTTAATTCTAATTTTATACCAGTTTCTCTACAAACTCTTTTAAATATATTAGTTATAGAGCGATGATCAATATAAGAACCATCTAATTGGCAAAATAAAAGTTTTTTTCTGTTATGCAAAATTGTTTTAGAATGCTTTATTTGTTCTTTTACACATGATAACATTAAATTTTTATCAAATATATCAAATGGAATAAATCTTTCATCAACTAAACCTTGTTCTATTTTTCTTCTTCCTGTTTTTGTTGTTTTCCCATTCACTATTTTTCCGTTTTCTTTAGTTAGAGTATTTCTTATTATAAAATATTCATTAATTAAATCAACATTTTCGTTTATAGTTAACGCTCCCAGTTCTCCTATTCTAGCACCAGATAATAAAGCACAGATAAATAAATTTTTTAAAGTTATAGTATCGTAATTACAACGATAATTTTTAACAAGATTATTAGATAGGATATATTTCATTAATTTTTGCTGTTCTTCAACTTCAAAAGCTTCTACGCGCTTTTTTTGCTGTAATGAAACTGGGACTGTAATACGCAACATTGGATTGTCTGGATAGGAGATTATTTTATCAAGAACACATTGCATAAAAGCGGTATTTAATTTTATTTTTATTTTTTCTATTTCTCCTTGAGAAAGATGTCTAATAGAATTTAAAAATTCATTTATATCTTGATAAGTAATTTTCTGGACTGGTTTATTAAATTTGGAGAATTTTTCTATATATCTATAATGATATTGGTCTTTATCAGCAGTAGCTGAACTTATTTTTCCTGATTCTAATTTTTGTTTAGCTATTTTTTTGCATATTTCAATTATTGTAATATTATTCTTTTTAACATAAGAACTTGTTTGAATTTGAGCTTCGATTTCTTTCTTTTTTTCAATAGATTTTGAACGAGTATTAGCATTAGAAATTGTAGTTCTAGTTCCATCGTTAAGCGTAATTTGGGCTGGAAAACGATTATAGCAATAAAATCTATCACAGACGCCTTTTTTTAAGCATATGGTGCATTCTTGACATTTTTTACACTTGTTCCAATTTGTTCTATTTGAACAGAAACTTCTATCATTACATTTTGAACAAATAGGACATATATTTGTGTTATCGAATTTCTTTTTAGATTTTTGAATGGTATTATAAACAGAACCTTCTCCATTACCATTTCTTCCAAATTTTTTTGACATAAAAAACTCCTTTCAAATTACAAAAGTACTTGAAAAGAGTGCATATTTAATATATAATTAATATGCAAAATCTCCTTTCGAGTTTTTGTATTGTAGGGAAAAGTGTTAGAGTGCGAATCGAACCACTTTTTCCTTTTTTATTTATTAAAAAACATTTAATAATTTTCCTATACAATATAAAAATATTAAGGTAAGAGCAATTGTTATAATAGTTTTTAATATTTTATCATTATTTAAACTGTTATTATAACAATTTAAACACATACCACTATATCTGATATAATCTTGTTCATCTTCAATTAAACTACCACACGTATCACAGTATTTTTGACTGTCAATGCATTTTGTACAAATGCCAGAATTAATTTTTTCTTCAATTTCAGATATTTCTTGTTTACATCTATTACATACATAAGTATCATTTATTTTAAAAGCAATATTTATAACTACACCTAAATCTAATTCGTTCTTAATTACAACAATTTCTTTATCGGAATTGTTATCATAATCAAGCTCTTTATACTTTCCACCTACAAAAGTGGCTGAGATTTTTTCTATTGAATAATTGGATAAATAATATTTTAATTCACTAATAATATTTTTGGGAGCGAAACCTATTAAATGATAAGTGTCATTAATATCCATAAGATGTATTTCGTATGCAACTTCATTTTTATAACAAGATTCTATAATTTTTACATCGTCTAAAATAAAATCTTCATATTCAAAAACAGTAAGATTCATTTCTTTAATTTCTTTATTAGAATATCCACCATATGTACTATAATAATCTTCTTTTTTATATTCATTTAAAATTTTTTTAATTATAGATTGTCTATTTTTTCCATCAGGATTTTTAAATGTTACACCAGCAACATTAAATTTCACATTTTGAAAATTACTTTTCTTCATAAAATTTTCCTTAATTTATTTTATATATTTTCCTAAAATCTTAAAGTTTTGCTCTTGTTCTAAACTTAATTTGTAAATACCTAATTCTATATGATTATTAGTTGAATATAGAATTAAGTCATTAACATTAACATCTTGAGTATCTTCAATTAAAATATAAGTGCCTTGTTCAATATTCATGGAATTATTATCTATTTTGTAATAGAAATAATTTTTATCTTCAGAACATTTTTGTACTTTAAAATCAAGTGGAGTATATCCGACAGGAACATTTTTCCAATCTATTGTTAAATCTATGTTATCATAAATTGGAATTAAAGCAATTTGATTTAAATTATTTTCCCTCATATAATTATCTAATTTAATTAATTTATTTTCCAACTCATCAGACTGCTTTTCCATAGGAACATCAAAACCTAATAACCAAGAAGGAGAAACATGGAGTGCCTGACTAATTAAATATATAGCAGTTTGTTTTGGTATAAACTTGCCAGATAGATAATAGCTTATACTTGCTTTTGATAATCCAGTTAATTTTGCTAATTCTGTAGCTTTTATATTTCTTGTAACCATAGCTTTGTAAATTCTGTCTTTTATAGTTTCTTCCATAATGACCTCCTTAATTATGTATATCACAACTTTAATAAAAATTCAAGTAATTTTACAAAAAGATTAAGTTTATTTAATTTTTTTTAAAAAAAGTATTGACTTTGAAAAATGTTATTTGTATAATGCAGATACAAAGTTAAATAAACTTAACAAAAGAAAGGAGTAAAAACAATAAAATGGAAAAGTGCAGAAGAGTAAAATATGATTATTCGAAGTTAAAAGGAAGAATTACTGAAAAAAAATTAACATTAACAGATGTTGCAAATAGAATTGGAATTACAATTCAGTCATTTAGCAAAAAGTTAAATGGAGAAGTTGATTTTAAAACAACAGAAATTGATAAACTGATGAATATCTTACAAATTTCCAAAAGAGAAATAGATATTTATTTTTTTGAAGAAGAAGTTAAATAAACTTAACAAAAAATATAATCTTGAACGCTTAATACTGCCATAGTTAAATTTTAATAAAGTTAAATTGTAAATTCCCTGTTTATAAATATATATTTCAATGCTATGTCCCCAAAATAGTATTAGTTAATAATTATGGCAGTATTAAGCGTTTAAGAAAACGAAAAAATCGCACTCTAACCAAATTAGAAAAGAAAGAAGGTGAGAAAAGAAATGCCCAAAGTAAAAAAAGAACCATCTCTGACATGGGATGAAGCTCCTGACACTATTGGACCAGAAGAACTTGCAAAGATTTTAGGAATTGGTGTTCCAGGAGCTAGAGCAATATTTGAAAAGACAAATTTTCCCAGGATAAAAGGGATTGGAAATACAAGAAAAGCGGACAAAAATGTAGCTCGATTATATATACAAGGTATTAATGTAAAAGAAAATCCTAAAGTATGTATTGAGCAGATGATTTTATTAGAGTTAAGAAAATTAAATAATAATTTTGAGGAAAGGAGAATGAATTTTGATGAGCAAAAAGCGATTTAAAAGAAGAAAACAAAATTATATTGTAGTAGTTACGATTATATTACTTTGTTTGTATTGGATTTTTCTAATAGATAGTTTATTTTCTCCAAGACATCCTAATTATGAATATGAATTTAAACAATATGTTGTTTCTAAAGATGAAAGATTATGGGATATTGCTGAAGAGGAATTAAAAAATAATACATATTATGAACACGAAGATATTAGACAGGTTATATATGAAATCCAAAAAGACAATAATATTTCTGGCAACATATATCCAGGACAAATAATAAAAATACGTATAAAAAAAGATGAATTATCAAATACCACTGACCAAAGCGTAATTAGATAAGACATCTTTGAATACAAAAGATTTAAACATTTAAAACAAATGTTCAACTTTGTTTATATTTTATCATAAACGAAAACAAAGTGCAACAGGAAAGGTAAAAAATGATAGAAAATATTGAAGAATTAGAAAAAAATGAAACAAAAAAAATGCTTGAAAGCTTTGAGATGCCTGTAAATTGGCTGGGTGTTAAATTTGTTATAACAGCTATTCCATATACAATTGACAAAATTTGTTCTAATGAAAAAGTTATTATGAATGATTTATACAAATATGTTGCTAAAAGACACAAAACAACTGCAAGTAAAGTAAGTTGTGCAATTAGATATTTACTTGAAAATACTGATATTTCACAAAAATTAAATCACAGCAAATTAACAAATCAAAGATTAATTTTATTAATTGCTGAAAAGATAATTGATAAGTTAAATATTTAAAGTTATTCATAGAACAACAGAAAACAACACAAAACAACAGAACAAAAGAAAGGAGAAGTAACATGGCTGAAAGACGAATGTTTTCTAAAACTGTTACTGAATCAGATAGCTTTTATTGTGACATATCAGTAGAAGCACAATGTTTGTATTTTCATTTATCTATGAATGCTGATGATGACGGTTTTGTTAATACTTATAGAAAAATAATGCGAATGTTAAATGTTGATGAAGAAACTTTGAAAGAATTGATAAATGCTAGATTTATTATTTACTTTGATAGTGGTGTTATTGCAATTAAACACTGGAAAATCAATAATTACATACAAAAAGATAGATATACAGAAACTGTTTATAAAACAGAAAAAGCCAATCTATATTTAAAGAAAAATAAAGCATATACACTAGATCAAACTAAAGGCTATCCACTCTGTATACAAGATGTATCCAGTTCGGATAGCCAGTTTAGTTTAGTTAAGGTTAGATTAGAGAAACTAAATAAAACTAAACTAAATTTATATTATTTATATATTATCGGCAAAAATTTATTTTTTGAAGAGGAAAATAAAACTTTTGAACAAATTGAAAATGAGAAAATTTCTGCAATACATACATTGAAAAAAATGGGAATTTTTGTGAAGGATCCTGCACATGATGAAAAATTGCCAGAAAAAGCAAGAGAAGATTATATATATCAATACTGGGCAATTAAAGAATTAGATGCTGGCGAATATAAGAGTTATATCAACTATTTAACAAGAGAAATTTTTCTTGAAAAGTATTTAAAAGCAGAACAACGCATGTCAAAAGATGATGAAGTTGAATTTTTAAGTTATTTTATAAAATCCTTAATAAATGCTATTAAGGAAATTCATATAAAAAAACAAAGGGAACAAATATGAAAAATTGGAAACATTTAGAAACGAGAACTGAAATTCGTGAATATGAAGAAATTGAAACTATAACTGAAAAAATATTTTCTGGAACTAGAAAAATGTCAAAGTTAAAATACAAATATTATATTTGTGATAACTGCATGCAAAGAGTGATTACAACTGATTTTAATAACTACAAGGCAAATGGCTCAGTTATACAGTATAGAAAACCCAATGGTACTAAAGTTCCAATAGCACTTCATAATGATCGTTGTTTTAAAGAAGCAATAGAAAGTATTAACAAATATTTTTTATAGGAGATATAAATTGTATGAATGATATTAGATGTTCAATGTGTGGAAAAAAATTAAAAACATGGAAAAGCATTCAAAAGGGGATTGGTTCAAAATGTGAGAAAAAGCTTTTAGAAAAGTTGAATAAAAATCAAATGAAAATGGAGGATTTAGAATGTACGAATTTGAAATACTAGGAGAAATAGTTGGAAAAGCAAGACCAAGAATGAATACATATACGGGGATTGCTTATACACCGACAAAAACAAAATATTATGAATATTTAGTAAAAAAAGCTTTCCAAGATAAGTATGGATGTATTGATTTAATACCAGGCGATATAGCTGTAAAAGTTACAATAGATGCTTATTTCGAAGTACCTAAAAGTACAAGCAATAGGAAAGCGCAGAAAATGTTAAATCACTTGATAAGACCTACTAAAAAGCCTGATATAGATAATATAACAAAAATAATTTTAGATGCAATGAACAAGTTTGTTATTTATGATGATACACAAGTTGTTGAATTAGAAGTTAAAAAATATTATAGCAAAGCACCAAAAATTTACGTGAAAGTAGAGGAATTGAATTATGATGAATAAACGAAAAAATGATAAAAAATATAGAACTTGTAGACGTTGTGGAAGAAGATATTACGATCCACCTGCAATTAGTAGAAAAGATAATAAAACATTGATATGTCCAAATTGTGGAACTGAAGAGGCATTATTAGATTATTTCTTTATGGAAAATGAAAATCATATACCAAGAATTGATTAGGAGGGAAAAATGAAATATATATTTATACTCCAACTATTAATTAATATAACTTATTTTTTATTAATAATTTTGTTATTAAAAAGAAAACCTGTGAAATTACAAGTAAATGTTGATGAAGAATTTATAAAAACATGTGTGAAAAAAATAGATAATGAAATTCTGTATGGTACTTCAAAAAGAAAAGAACAACCTATTGGAATAGTTGAAGGATTAAAAATAATACCAGATTCAGTTATGAAATCATGTGTTGAAGAGAGAAAGGAGAATTGGCTAGATGATTGTTAGATTTATAGACATTGGAAGAAATAAGGAAAGTTTTGAAATAAAACAAGAAGAAGAAAAAATAACATACGATTGGCTAGTTGCACAAGTAAAACCATATATATTAAGTCATGAAATTGATTTAGCACAAGATTCAAAAGGCAATATATCTGTATGTGTTGGTTGGTATGTTTTAGGAAAAATAAAAATATTACCAGGAGGTGAAAAGTAAAATGTCAGAAATAATAATTTTTCTATTAGTAATAATTTTAGTGCTAGTATCTATATTGATGTGGGCAATTTTAAAAATGATGGATGTATATTTAGATGATTTAACAATGATAGCAAAACTATTTTGTCAAGAAGTAGAAATTAATACAAACATTTTTGAAAGAATTAATAGATTAGAATCTAATGAAAAGGAGAAGGTTAATGGGGGTAAAAAATAAACTTATTGATCTAAATGATCACTTGTTTGAGCAATTAGAAAGATTAAATGATGAAAATTTGAAAGGGGAAGAATTGGAAGAAGAAATTCAAAGATCTAAATCTGTTACAGATGTGGCTCAAACGATAATAAATAATGGAGAACTAATGTTAAAAGCTCAAAAGCATTATGATGAATATGGAATTCAATATAAACAAGAAAATGCAATGCTTTTAGGAGAAGGTAATAAAAAATGAGTAAGTTTTATACAGATGAAATGAAAGAGTATATATTGAATAATTACAAAGGAAAAACAATAACAGAATTACAAAAAAAGTTCAATGATAAATTTAATACGAATGTTACATATTGTGCAATGAAATCATATTTAGGTAGTAATAAATTAAAAGTAGGACGAAATAATAAAAGAAAATTTAAAGATGAGCATATACAATTTTTGAAAGAAAACGTGAAAGGAATTTCTTTGAAAGAATTAACAAAAAGATTTAATAAATATTTTAAATTAAATGTGAATGAAAGTACTATTAGTAATTTGAAATTGAAATATAACTTAAAAAGCGGAATTGTAGGTGGAAGGTTTGAAAAACGGAAGAATTCCAGCCAATAAAGGGAAAAAAGGATGTATGACTCAAGAACAATATGAAAAATGTAAACATACGATGTTTAAAAAAGGAAATGTTCCAAGTAATAGAAGAATAATAGGTAGCGAAAGAGTTGGAAAAGATGGATATATTTTAATAAAAGTACAAGATGGAAAATTAAAAAGAAACTGGATGCCTAAACATAGATATTTATATGAGCAAGAATATGGAAAAATTCCTGAAGGATATAAATTAATTTTTGCAGATGGTAATAAATTAAATTTTGATTTAGATAATTTAGTGTTAGTTTCTTATTCTGAAGAATTAATAATGAACAGAAGAGGACTGATTAGTGATAATGCAGATATAACTAAAACAGGAAGTATTATTGCTAAAGTCATTGACAAAACAAATAAAGTCAAGAAAGGAAGAAAAAAATAATGAGCCATTTTTCAGTTGCAGTAATAACAGATGATATGGAAAAAATTGATGAACTTCTTGAACCATATCAAGAAAATAATATGGAAAGTGTAGATAGAAAATATTTAAAATTTTATAGTATAACAAACAAAGAAAAAGAAAATTGGAAAAAAGAAAGTACAGTAAGAATACTAATGCCAAATGGAAATTTATTAAATAGGTATGATGAAAAATTTGAAATGAAAAAAAGAGGAGATAAAGTAATAACAACTACCTATGAAATTCCAAGTAATTGCAAGGAAGTAAAAATACCTTATAAAGTGTTATTTAAAACCTTTGAAGAGTATATGAACTATATGCATAATCAAAAAGATAATGATACAAATGATTATGGATATTGGGAAAATCCAAATGCAAGATGGGATTGGTTCTGTATAGGTGGAAGATATGGAAATTGCTTATTAACCAAAAAAGATAACAAAGATGTTATTGAAAATAATGAAGAAAAAAATCTACATAATAAAGAAGCTCCTAAAAGTTATAAATGGGTTAGTGCAGCAAAAATAAAAGATATAGATTTTGAAAAGATGCATGAGATTTCTAATGAATACAAAAAAGCAATTAGATTTTGGGAAATATATGTTGATGGAAAAGAAGCAGAAACAGAAGAAGAAAAAGAACAAATTAAGTGGGCGTATTATACAAGGAAATACTATATAAAAAAGTATAAAAATAAGAAAACTTATGCTGAAATAGAAGGTACATTTTCAACGTGGGCTTTATTAGAAAATACAAGATGGCAAGAACGAGGAAAAATGGGAATTTTTGCAATGAATAACAGTACAGGCAAAAGTGAATTGAAATTTATAAAAAAGTTTGTAAAAGCTATAAATAAACCAGAAAATCAAAATAAATATTTAATAATTATTGATTGTCATATATAGATTTTTGAAAGGAGAATTATATGGAAAAATGTAAATATGCTGGTAAAAAATGAAAATAAAAAAAGGAGTTGGAATAATAACACCAGGAGGAAAAGCAGAGGGACTAATATTTGAAGTAGAAGATTATTGGATAAACATTTCTGGTAAGTCATGGATGGTTTCTAATGGAAATCCAGCTTGTATGGAATATGCTTTTAGAACAGCTTGCCAAGAGCTAGAAGTACCTACATTTAGTGATAATGTTATTTATGGAAAAATAGATGGATTCGGTCATTTATTTCATGAATGTGAATTAGAGATAATTGATGATAAAGAAAATGAATCAGATAAATTAGTTAGTGAAGAAGAAAATAATAATATATCTGAATTAGATAAACTTAGAGAAATTTTGAATAGAAATAAAATTAAATATACTAATAAGTCAATATTTTCTCAAGATGATGGAATTGATTTTGTTTACAAAAATGAAGAGGTATCTGCTATTTGTCATCAATATAGTTATGGAGGAAAAGAAGGATTAATTGAAATATTAGTAGCAGGACTTGCTACAGGATGGTTAAAAGCAGAAGAGATATTAGATGAAATTTAGAAAAGGATAGGCAAATGGAAGTTATGGAAAAAGAATTTATTGTTTATAGAAAAGATCCTACTGGTATGTGGACTAATTACGAGAGGAAAGAACTAGATAAAAAAGAATTAAAAGAATATATATCAAGATATCAGAATGAATTAGAAAAAATAGAAGTATATAAGATTAAAGATAAAATAAATGTAAGTATAGATATGTCAATTAGTTTAAATAAAGAGGATGAAGAGGTTCAAACGATATGAAAACAGCAGATGAAATATTTGAAGAGCTAAATTATAAAATTGATAAAACAGATATTTCACACACTTATACAAAAGATGATTTAGAACTAATCTTTATATTAAGATCAAATAGTGTATTTTTACGAAAATTTGGACAACAAAAAATGATATTGTTATCTGCAGATGAAGTAAAAGCAATTAATAAAAAAATGGAAGAGGGAAGAAATAATGAGTAGTATAGAAGTTAGAGGAAAAATTAGAAACGAATATTTTGAAGAATGGTTTTATGGAGATTTATTACAAGATACAGAGGGAAAAAAGTATATTATAACTAAAGATTATACTCCAAAACCTAATGGAATTATAGAATTAAATACTTGTCAAAGTCCTAGAGTAGATTCAGAGACAGTTGGACGATATACAGGAGTAAGAGATAAATATGAAGTTAAAATATTTGAAGGGGATATAATATCTATAAAAATAAGCAATCAAACAATCAAAGCTCTTATAGTATATTCTGATGAGCATACTGCTTTTGTTTTAAGATATACAAAAACATGTCAACATGAATATTGTAATTTAGGAGATTATGAAAAAAAAGATATAGAAATTGTAGGCAATTTTTATGATAATAAAGAATTGTTGGAGGAATTAAAATAATGCTAGTATTACCAATTAAAAAAGAATGGCTTGATATGATTATTTCAGGAGAGAAGAAAGAAGAATATAGAGAAATAAAGCCATATTATGATAGTAGATTTCAAAATTATTTTTATAACGGAAAAATAAGAATAAACAAAAATCTAGTTGATAAAGAGATTGTTTTCAGAAATGGATACGAAAGAACATCTCCACAAGTAAAATGTTTAGTACATTTAACTAAAGGAGAAGGAAAAAAAGAGTGGGGAGCTATACCAGGAAAGAAATATTATGTATTAGAAATTTTAAAAATTAATAAATAAAAAATGTATAGGAGATCAACTATGGAAGAAAATGAAGATAATGAAAAAGAATTAAAAAGTAATTTAGAAAATTTGATGTATCAAAAATTGACTGTACCAGAGCAAGAAATAGTGATAGAGTATGTATCATTTCTAAAAAGCCAAATAAAAGATTTAAAAATGAATAAAAGAGATAAAGAAAGTTATAAGAAACAACTAAAAGAAGAATATAATGAAAAAAATAAATATAAAGAAAATTTAGAATATTTAAAAAAGAAGTATGAGTATGTTTTAGAAAAACAGGCAGAAACAGAAATTGAACTTGATATAGCAAAAACAAAAATATTAAAACTAGGAAAAAGTAGGTGAGTAGATGAATGAAAGTGTAACAATAAGTTTAGATAGATATAACGAATATTTATTATATAAAGAAAAATATAACTTATTAATAGAAACACATAATTCTTTAATTGAAGTTTTAGAAGATGAAAACTTTAATATAGAAAATCCATTACATAAAAAATATATAAAATTTATGAGAAATTATGCTAGGAGGTAACAATACAAGTGAATAAAGAAGAAATAAATTCTAAAACATTTTATATGTTAGATAATAAAAACATAAAAGAGATAATAATAAGAAAAGTTGGATTATTAGATGTTTTTGGAAAGATAATGATTGATATAAAATTTAATAATAACAGTGAAAAACATTTAGTAGGTATAAGTCCTGTAGATACTGATGAAGTAAAAAGATGGCTAGAAAAAAACAAACTATATGAAAAAGCAAAATTATATGAGTATTAAAATATTTATAGAGAAGGTATAGTATAAATGTCAAAAATATTTAATCTGAATGGAGAAGAAATAAAAATTAAAAGATTTGAAGAATCATTACAAAATATTACATATAAAGAAATAATGAAAATAGTTGTTGATTATGCTACTGAAGAAACATGCAAAAAAATTTTTTCTGAAGGTGGCGTAACAATGTGTCCATCAGAAGTTTTCGGAAAAATAATAGATAAAGAAGAGGAAGAAGAAAATTGCGAATATAAATGTATTGGCTGTGTCAAATGCTGGTGTAAAGCAGTAAAAATTATGAAAAATAAAGGATTAATAAAAAATTAAGATAGGAGAATGTATATGAATTATAAAGAAGAGGATAAAAATATAATAGAAAAGGATAGATATCATTATTATTGTTTTACTGATGAAAATATAGAAGAAATCGTTGAGAAAAATATTAATGAAGTAGATTCAGAAGATTGGAGACTATTAATACAAATGTTATATCCAAAAAATATGATAGGAAGTGGATTGTTTCAACCAATACTAATATTTAAAGTGAATAATAATGGAAAAAGAATAGATCCACCAATTGAAGCATATAACGGTGTTGATGACTTAAAAGATAATAGCTGTTTACTTTTTAGAATAATTGATTATATAGAAAAAAATAGTGATTTTAAGATTAATGATAGTTGGTATAAGGCAAAAGATAAAATTTTAAAAGAAGGAGAAAGTAAGTAATGAGTAAAAATTTTGATGAAATAAAACAAACTGCAGGAATGATTATAAAAAAAGAAGGTCCAGATGGATTTGGAGGAACTGTATTTCCAATTGAATATAAAAAAGGAAAAGTGAAAGTAATTAATAATCCCGAAAAAGCTTTACATTTTATTTTTAGTAATGGATGTGGTTTTGAACATCTAAGCGTATCAACACCATTAAAAACACCTACATGGGAACAGATGTGTAAAATGAAAGATATTTTTTGGAATGAAGATGAGGTTTGTATGCAACTACATCCTAAAAAAGAAGATTATGTGGATAATATGAAGTATTGTTTACATATTTGGAAACCAATAGATAAAGAGATTCCAACACCACCATCTATAATGGTGGGTTTTAGAAAAGGAAAAGAAGTAGAAGATACAAACATTTTAAAAGAATTATATGAACAAATGCCAAAATGGAAATAAATTTTTAGAGGTAGAATAATATGATAGGAAGTTGTCAAATAAATACATGCGAAATATTAATAACAAATGATACAGGAGAAAAAATAAAAATTGAAAATGTAAAGAGAATAGATATTTCTGAAGATATAAATATATATAACGAACGTTATTCATTAATTGATAAGAATAAAACATCATTTACATTAAAAGGGTATTTACTAGATATAGAAGTTGATCATACTAGTAAAAAAAGATTTATAAAATTATTAATGGCTAAAGGAATCCAAAGAAATTGTGCGATTGAAATCGCAAGATATTTTTTAAATAAATATGGATTCTATTCGCAAGAGTTTTTATTACTATTTTAAAGTTGCTATAAGAGAGGTAAAAATATGAACTTATATGATCAAGTAAAAATGTTATTTAAAATATCAAATATTGCAATGGCTTTATACAATGAATTGAAATATACAATGAAATTTGACAGTAAAAATGTATTATACATATATAATTCTATGTACATATTGGAATTAGATTTTAAAGATATAGTTAAAAAGTATCATAAATCAATTTTACGAATTGATAGAAAGAATAAAATAATATATTTAAAAAAAGGACAAAAAATATATTTAAAAACTATAAATGAGTGTATAAGGGGATTAGATGGTTATAGATTTTGTGAAATAAATTTTAAAGAATAAGAAAAGGAGAACTAAAGATATGCTAACAAAGAGAAAATTAGAAGAATTTAATAGTTTGAAGCAAGAACAGAAAGATTTGAAGAATAGAATAGATCATATTAATTTGAAGAGGCAAGAAGTGAGTGATAGTGTACTCGGTAGTTCATCATCATTTCCATATATTGAACAACATTGCACAATTACTGGAACAGAAAATGATAATACATATAACAAAAAAAGTAAATTAGTAAAAAAACTCAAGAAAATATATTTTATAAATGAAATAAAAATTATAAAAGAATTGATCTTTATTGAATATGAATTAAGTAAAATAAAAGATTCGGAAATAAGAAGAATTATAAGATATAGATATGAAGATGGATTTAACTGGTACAAAATTCAAATTGCAATGAATAAAGATACTGAATATGCAGCACGTAAACAATTAGAAAGATTCTTTGAAAGAGAAAATATTAAATAGAGTTATTTTATTTTACAACTAGATTTTAAGACAAAAGAAAAAAGAATATGTAAATATTTGAGAAAAGTATTAAATTGATACAAGGGCTTCAAGCCCTTGTATATAAGATAGAAGGTGTTAAATATGTCATGTATAAAAAGATTCTTAGAGGAAGAAATTGAAAAGAAAGCTAAAAAGTACAATATAGATTTTGATAATTTAATGGATGAATTTATAGAAAAATTTGATAGTGATTGGAATAAATTTGAAAGAATTTATAAATAATGGAGGATAAGAAAATGAAAAATGAAATTATAGATACAATAAAATTAGTAATAATAATATTTTTAAGCATATTAATTTGAATTATGATAGGTAATAAATATTCTAACTGTAAAATAAATGACAATATGTATGAAGAGGTAATAAAGAATATTAGAATTGATGGAGTAAATGAAGGATATGAAGGACAAGTTGTATTAAAATTAAATAATAATTATTATGAGTATATATATAAATCAAATGATAGTCAGTACATAGGATTATTTGAATAATAAAATGAAGAGGTATAACGAAAGTTATATCTTTTTTTATAAAATTTACAAAATGTCCTACTTGTCCTACTTTAAAGTAATATAATTGTATTATCAAATAAAGCGGTATTAAGAAATAGTGAAGTCGCTTATATTTCGTATATAGGCTATTGAACCCAAGACTTCACTGCAATTGTTTCGGATTCTTTGTTTGTAAGTGAGTAAAGAGAATAGTTTTCCTATTCTCTTTTAATTTTTTTTAGGAGGAAAGCTATGAAAATTTTAGAGTTAAAAAAAGGTTGCTTTATAAAACCATATATAAATAAGCAACTAGAAGTTATTAGAGAAGGAAAAAGAATAATTATCTATGACGGTCATACTAAAAAAGGAGATATTATACAATTAGAAGATAATCTTGCTAAAAATATATTAAATACAATTTTTGGAAATGAAGTAATTGCCATAGAAATTACTAAAAAAGAATTTAAAGAAATTTTAAAAGAAGAAATTTTACCTAATTATTCTTATAATGTACCAGTATTAGAAGATACTGAAGATGAAGATGTAACAGATAATACAAATACTGAAGAAACAAATAATGAAGAGGAAGTTACAACAGATAATACAAATACTGAAGAAACAAATAATGAAGAGGAAGTTACAACAGAT
>CAOTKV010000002.1:0-23694 GCA_948530865.1 uncultured Clostridia bacterium | reverse complement strand
AAACAAATAATGAAGAGGAAGTTACAACAGATAATACTGATACTGAAGAAACAAATAATGAAGAGGAAGTTACAACAGATAATACTGATACTGAAGAAACAAACAACGAAGAGGAAGTTACAACAGATAATACTGATACTGAAGAAACAAACAACGAAGAGGAAGTTACAACAGATAATACTGATACTAAAGAAACAAATAACAAAGATGAAGAACCAAAAACAAATACTGGAAGAAGAAAAAGAAATTAATGAAAATATACACAACGGAAGAAATACGAAACTTAATTGCTACTGGAAATAAGAAGAAGTTTTATGATAGTAAATATTGGAGATTTGTAATTACACCGAGAATACTTGAACGAGACAATAATGAATGCCAGGAATGTAAGAAGGAAGGTAAAATTACAATTAAACAACATAATAAAAAGTTAGATATACATCATAAAAAAGAATTAGAAGAATATCCAGAGTTAGCTTATGAGGAAAGTAATTTAGAAACAGTATGCGTAATTCATCACAATATTTTAGATAATAAACATATCAAAAAAAATAATAGTAATAAGTTTACGATTCCAGAAAGGTGGTAGTCATGACAGATAATAAATCAAAACAAACTATTGAAGAGGAAGAAGACATAATAATAGTTGATTCTGAAACAGAAGAGGAAATTATTAGTAATGATGATATAGTAATTGAGGATGATGAAATAGAAGAAAGCAGCATTATTATGATTGGTAATACATCATATAATTGCAATGAATTAATATCTCTAGTTCAAAATAATTATAATACACTAGATGATGAATCAAAGAAAGCAATAGAGCAGACAATTAGTCGCTATGTTTCTAGCTTTATATATTGCTTGTTCAAAACAATATATTCAAAGCAGAGTTTTGAAAGATTAAAAAGTAGTTTGTTGAATAATGATAACTTGTATAATGTTATAAATATTTGTTGCAGTAATAAAGTATTTTCTTTTAGTAAACAAGTAATTGATTCTATAATAAAAATTTATGAATTAATTTTTAATTAAAATAATAATTTTATTTCCCAAGTACCCCCTGGTTGAAAAAATGTTCGATTTTTAGAACGTAAACGAACGGAGAGGGTACTGTACTAAACAGATTTTTTTACTCACGCGTGAAAGGGGGTCTGAATAATCTATGAAAAATGAAAAAAAGACGAAAAATGATAATTCACGAATTGCAGAAATTTCAAAACGTATGGAAGAAATTGATATACAAAAAACAGTAAACATAAAAACAAAAAAAGGAAAAAGTAAACTTGACATAAATAAAAATAGACTTAAAAGTATAAAGATTTTTAAAAAAGTTGAAAGTCAAACTGATTTCCTTAAAAGAGTTGATGAAAAAATAGAAAAAATAAAAGAAGATTTAGAAAATCAACTTATTGATCAAGGAAAGTATGGCGGACATTTTGACCATGAAATTGAAAATTATTTATTTATAGTTAAATTACAAGAAGCATATAAAAGAGATATACAAATAAATGGAATAAGATACTACGAGACAAATGGAAATGGAATTGAAGTCAATAAACCAAATGAAAGTTGCCAAAATTTATTAAAGTTTGAACAACAGGGATTATCAATACTAAATACATTAGATTTAAAAGCTCCTGATATAGGTGGAGATGATGGAAATGATGATTTGTATTCATAAACAAGTGGAGTAATACTATATGATTTATATTAAAGAAGTTCAAGAATATATAGATTATGTTGAAAAAAATCCACTTGAAACAGATGAAGAAATAAAATTATTAATTGAAAATATAGTGAAGCCGACATTATCGAGAGATGATGTCTTTTTTAATGAGAAACAGTATTATCAAGCTATAAGTTTTTGTGAAAAATGGTTTTATGAACTTTTTCCATATCAAAAATTTATATATGCTTTTTTCTTTTTCTATGATAAAGAAGATTTAAGTATATGTACTTTTCATGAAATATTTTTGATGATGGCTAGAGGAAACGGCAAGGATGGAATGATAATGCCACTTGCAACATATTTTCTTACACCAGGATATGGAGTTCCAAAATATAATATTGAAATTGTTGCAAATGCAGAACAACAAGCCCATGATTCTTTTGATATTGTATATAACATGTTAGAAGATAATAAAAAAGTTATGAAGAAACATTTTTATTGGACTAAAGAAGTTATTATACATAGAAAAACAAAATCAAGAATGAGATACAATACTTCTAATGCAAAAACTAAAGATGGAAAAAATATAGGAATGATAATTTTTAATGAATTACATGCTTATGAAGATGAAGAAGATATCAATGTATTTACGTCTGCATTAGGAAAAGTGGATAATGCTAGAATTGTAACAATAACAACAAATGGATATGTAAGAGAAGGACCACTTGATGAAAAAATAGACTTGTCAGATGCAGTATTGCATGGAGAATATAATTTTACTAGAATTGCACCAATTATTTATAAAATTGAGAAAAAAGAACTAATTGATATTCCTATGCAAAAGTTTTTAGAAACAACTAATAAGCAAGATATTGATTTTACATATTGGATACAAGCAAATCCAAGTTTACCATTTAGAAGTACTTTAAGAAATGAAATTGTACAAGATTATTTTAATTACTTGAAAAAGCCTTCTTATGTATCAGAATTTTATACAAAAAGGTTTAATATTCCAGAACAAAATACAGAAACAGTTACTGTGGAATGGAAAAATATAGAAAGGGCTTCATATAGTGATGTTAAGAAAAAAATTCCAAGAAACAATGAGATTCCAGAAGGAAGTAGTGTAGTTGTTGGAATAGATTTTGCAGATTTAAATGATTTTGTTTCTGCTGGTATTTTATATAAAAGGGAAAATGGAGAAGTTATATGGCAATGTCATACTTGGGTTTGTAAAAAAGGAAGAGACTTTAAAAGCATTAAGAATTTTCCATTGCAAAAAATGTTAGGACAACCAGGATATCAAGATTATGAAATTGTTGATACGAATACAATTTCAATAGATTTAATTGTTAATTGGGTATTAGAGCAAATGCAATTTTTTAATATTTTAAAAATTGTTATAGATAATTTTAGAGCAGGTCTTGTAAGAACAAAGTTTGAAGCTGTAGGAATTACAATTGAAGATAAGGAACACAAAAATGGTTTAATAAGAACTATAAGATATCCTGCAAGTATTGCTGCAATTGTTGCTCCTAAAATAGATGTGTTATTTAGTGAAGGCTTAATAATTATAGGAAATTCAGCAATAATGAGATGGGCTATTAATAATACTGCAACTAAATTACAAAAAGATGGAAATAAAAGATATGAGAAAATAAATCCAAAAACAAGAAAGAATGATCCATTCATGGCATATGTTGCTGCAATGAGTCAAATTGATTTACTAGAAATAGTATATCAAGGCGAAACATTAAATTCATTTAGTATTTAGGAAAGGAGGTACTATGGGAGTATTTAGAGATTTTTTAGGAAAGATGTTATCTTCAAAAGATACAGAAATTGATGTAATTAGTGAAAAAATAGCAAATGAAATATATGTAAAAGAATTGGCTATTAATTGTGCAATAAATATTATAGCTAAATTAATGAGTTCTTCAGAAATAAAAACTTTTTCAAAAAACAAAGAAATAAAAGAACATATGTATTATTTGTTCAATATTGAACCTAATCAAAATCAAAATGCAACTGAATTTTATTTTCAATTATTTCAACAATTAATTTATGATGAGGAAGTTTTGATTGTAAGTGAAAACAATTTCTTATATATTGCAGATTCTTTTGATAAATACGATCGTTCGTTATATCCTACATATTTTAAAAACGTAGCAATTAAAGATTTAACTTTAACTAATAAAACATATTTTATGGAAGATGTTTTATACATGAAATTAAATAATAAAAAAATAAAAGATTTAATTGATGGATTATATTTATCATATGGAAAATTAATTAATTCTGCTTTCAATTCATATAAGAAAAGCAAGGGAACACGAGGAAAATATAAGATTCCTGCTAATTGGTCACAAAAGTTTAAAGATCAACAAGCTTTACAAAAAGTTATAAGGGAAAAGTTTAAAGCGTATTTTGCATCAGATGATGCTGTATTACCAATTGAAGAGGGATACGATTATATAGAAACAGGAGAAAATAGTAATAGAAAAAATACTTCAAGCTCTGAAATTAGAGAATTAATTGATGTGATATTTAATATTGTAGCAATAGCTTTTAATATGCCAGTTGGAATTTTAAAAGGAGATATATCGCAAAACAAAGAAATAATAAAAAGTTTACTTACAATAAATATAAAACCTTATGCAAAAATGCTACAAAATGAAATTAATAGGAAATATTATGGAGAAGCGGAATATTTAAAAGGAAACAGAGTAAAAGTTGATATTACTAATATACAATATATTAATTTATTAGAAAATGCTAATGCCATCGATGTTTTATTCCGAGATGGTTTTTCACATAATGAAATTATGGATAGATTAGACGAGGAAAAATTAGATGAAGAATGGGCAGACATGCATTTTGTTACAAAGAACTACATGACAGTTCAAGAAATGATAAAACAAGGAAAGGGGGGATAAAAAGTGAAGAATTTAAAAAAGAAATTTTATGATTTTGTTGTATCAGCAGATAAAAGAACTGCTGATTTATTTATTTTCGGAGAAATTACTTCATGGAGATGGTATGACGAAGATGTAAGTGCAAGTTCTTTTCAAAAGGATTTAGAAAGTATAGGTCAAGTTGATACTTTAAATATACACATTAATTCTTGTGGAGGAGATGTTTTTGAAGGTATAGCGATTTTTAATTTAATAAAACAATATAATGCTAACAAAAATGTATATATTGATGGAATTGCTGGTTCAATTGCAAGTGTAATTGCTATGGCTGGTGATAACATCTACATGAGTAATACTTCAATAATTATGATTCACAATTGTTGGACTTGGACCTCTGGAAATGCAGAAGATTTAAGAAAAACAGCAGACGATATGGACAAAGTTATGAAAGCTTTAAAAAACGCTTATTTAGCAAAGGTTAATATCAAAGAAGAGAGACTACAAGAATTATTAGATGAAGAATCATATTTAACTGCAGATGAATGCTTGGAAATGGGATTTTGTTCAGAAATTATTGAATATGATGAAGAGGAACAAGCATTATCAGCATCTAGTAAAGGCTATTATAATTTAGTAATGCAAATAAAAGAATTAAAGAAACAAAAAGCAAAATCAGAAGAAATTGAAACAACTACATTATCTGATAAACAGATGAATGAAATTGTAGAAAAAGTTTTAGCAGAAATGCAAAATAATAATACTAAAAATAATCAAGATGAAGATGAACAAGAAGAAAAAAATAATAATGATTTAAGTAAGAACTCTTTTGTGAGTTCTTTTTTAAATAAAATTTTAGAAAAAATTTAGGAGGAACTAAAATGGGATTAAAAGAGCAAAACAAAGATTTAAATTTAAAAACAAAAGAAGAAATTGTAAATTCAATTGGTCAAGCTGTTAAAGATGGGGATTCTGAAAAACAAGTTGAAGGAATGATTGACTTAATGAATTTTGTTGCAAATGACGCAGCAGAAAGAGTTTGTAGAGCTAAAAATATGGAAGATGCTGATGATGCAATATTAACAGCAAGAGGAGTTAAATTATTAACTTCTGAAGAAAAGAAATATTTTAAAGATTTAGCAAAAGCTATAAAAGATGAAACCTCTTTAAGTACACTTCCAGTAGCAATGCCAGTGACTACTATTAACAGAATTTATGAAGATTTAGAGGCAGAACATGAAATATTAGGTGTTGTTGATTTTCATAATGTAACAGGGGTTATAGAAACAATAATAAGAACTGGCGATGTTGATGCTGCGTGGTGGGGAAAATTAACAGATGAAGTAAAAAAGAAGCTTGATAATGGATTTGAAAAGAAATCAGTTAATTTATATAAACTATCAGCTTATCTTCCAATTGCAAAAGCATATTTGGATTTAGGTCCAGAGTGGTTAGAAACATTTATAAGAAGAATGATTGTTGAATCTTTATCTATGGGACTTGAAAAAGCAATTGTTACAGGAGATGGAAAAGACTGCCCAATTGGAATGAATAGAGATTTAAAAGGAAATGTTGTAGAAGGCGTTTATCCTGAAAAAACAGCAATAAAAGTAAATAACTTAAAACCAGCTACATATGGAGCTTTACTTGCAATGTTAACCAATAATGGTAAAAGAAAAGTAAAAGAAGTAGTTTTAGGAGTAAATCCTTATGATTATTTTACTAAAATTTATCCTGCAATAACTGTTTTAAATAGTATGGGATTATATATTAGTGAAGTATTACCATTTCCAACAAAGATAATTCAGTTACCAGATGTAACACAAGGAAAAGCAGTGTTTGGTATTGGAAAACAATACTTTATGGGGCTAGGTTCTGAAAAGAAAATAGAATCATCAGATGAATATCATTTTATAGAAGATGAAAGAGTTTACCTAGGAAAATTATATGGAAATGGTTTCCCTAAAGACAACACATCTTTCTTAAATCTTGACATTTCTGATATGGAAGCTTTAACAATTGAACTAACAATAGATGGAACTTCATCTAATTAATAATAAATTGGAGGTGCCTAGATGGCTGTAACTGAAACAAAAAAATCTGAAGAATTGTTAATAACTGAAGTGAAAAGACATTTAGACATTACTTGGAATGATGAGGATACAGAAGAAAATGTAAAAGAATATATCAAATATGCTAAGCAATGTCTAAATGAAGCTGTTGGAACTGATATAGATTATGATACGGATCTTAATGCGAGAAAACTTTTATTAAATCATTGCAGATATCAAAAAAATAAAGATGATGAATTCTTTGAAGAAAATTTCTCAAAAAGCATAAATAATCTTAGATTTAAATATGCAGTAAAAGATTTTGAGGAGCGTGAAAAAAACAATGAAATATCAAAATAGATTTAAAAAAGCAGATACTTTTACAGATGGTTTTATTAAATATGGTTTAGTAAAAACCAAAAGAAATGAAAAAGGAGTAAAAGTAGGAGAAGAATTTATTGAAAAAGGAAAGCTTGCATTTGGAGAGGTTAATATTAGAGACAATGACAATATAACAGCATATTCTTTAGGATATACAATAAATAAAAAAATAAAAGTTCCATATAGAAAACTTAAAAAGAATATAAAAGTAAAAGTTAATGATGAGAATACATTATATGATGTAGTGAAAATGGATTCTTCAGATAATAAAACATTATATATTTATTTACAAATCTCTAGTAATAAAAGTGAGGTGTAATCTAAAAATGGTTAACAATGAAAAAATCATTGAAATTATAAAAAAATTAGAAGTTGTACAAAAACAAAAAATACCAGTTGCTGATACAAGAATATATGAAAATGAAGTTAGTTCTTATAATTATATTATTGTAAGAAAAGGAAAATTAAGAAAATCAACACCAGGGCATTTTGTAAGACAAGTTGAAGTTGTATATGTATTTGATCAAGAACAAAAAATTAATGATTTTGACATCATTAATGAAGTTGAAAAATTAGGAGTAAAGTTTGTAATAATGAATCCTGATGAAGAACAAATTGGAAGTACAAACAACTGGGTTACAATGAATACATACATTTTTGAAGGACCAGAAAAAGGATAATGTCAAAAGAAATACTTAATTGTAAGTATGAAGCAACTGCAAAATTAATAAAACAATTTGAAAATTTACCAAGAACAGCAGAATATTCTATTAATGAATATTTATGGGATGAGGCAGGAGAAATTCTCGAAAAAGAAGTAATGAGAAGAATGCCTCGTTCTTCAAGCAAACATTATGGAAAGAATGTTCCTAAAAGTCATGCTAAAGATACAGATTCTTTAGAAATATTTAAAGGAATTAATTTAATGGTAAAAGTTGAAACCAAAGTAAAGCCGAAATCGAAAGATTTCGGCTATTTAATTTTTCCTGATGAAGGAAGAGGAATTCATAATGTGAAAAAAGGACCTCAAAACTTTTTTCAAAAAACACTGGATTCAAAAGAAAATGAAATTACAGAAGGATTAACGAAACACTTGATAAATGATATCGAAAAAAATATTACAAATAATTAGGAGGTAAAAAATGGCTAACGAACAAATTAGAGAAGATTTTGAAGATTATCAAATCTTAGAAGGGACAATAAAAACAAAAGACTCAACAGCAATTCCGTTTGGACCTTTAGGAACTATGGAAGCAGAGTCAGAAGTTGAAGAAATTGTAAAAAAGGCAGAAGGAAAGAAAATAAAATCAAAGAAAAGAGTTTCAAATTTGAATGTAACTGTAACAGGACATGCAACAGTTCCAGCTAAAAGAACAGTTTTTGGTTTATCAACTGAAGGATTTAAAAAAGGTGTATATGGTTATGGAACACTTATTAAAAGCCAACCATTGATATTTACGGCTGTTGTTATTGATATGGATGGGAATAGGAAATATATTGCTTTTCCAAACATGGAAGATGTAAAAGGTTTAACTATTAATATCGACAATGATCAAACAGAAATAGAAATGAATGAGATGGAATTTTCAGCAAATGCTGACGAAAATAATCAATTTTATTATGAAGCTTATGAAAGTGAGCTTGACGAAGCAGCGAAAACTGCATGGCTTACAAATTTTACACCAGAGTTAGTAAAATCAACTAACTAGAAAGGATTAAAATATGAAAATAAAAGATGAAGAAATAGATTTAAAGATAACACCAAGAGGTATACAAAAAGTTGAAGAAAAATATAAAGAATTTGATATATTAGGAATAATTAGAAGTTTTATGCAAGATAAAATTGAACCTAGAATATCAGATTATTACAAGGTTATTTATACAGCTTATATTACTGTAAAATATACTATTGAAAAGAAGGAAATTGATATTGAATATGATGATTTTCTTGATTATATAGAAGATATTCCAATTACAGAAATTTCTAATACTGCAATAGGTCTATTAGTGCCTACAAGAAAAAACTAAAATTCCAGGAAGGATTTAAAAAAGCCACTGCATCTAAAAAGAAAAATAAACAAGGAAAAAAATACAAGAAACCAGACATACATATCGAAACAATTGCCGATATGTATGTCTTTTTTGTATATATAAATAAAATTGATCCCGATACTTTTTGGAACAGTGAGATTTCTTTTCTGGAAAATATTAATGCTGACATAGTTGCTTATGAAAATTATGTTAGTAATCCGAAGGAGGACTAGTATATGGGATCTAAAAAACAGAATATTATTTTTTCTGCGAATACAGATGAATTTGATAAAAATATAAAAGAAGCTAGTAACTCAATAAAAACATTGAATTCGGAATTAAAATTAACACAATCACAATTAAAAGGAAATTCTAATAATATTGAAACATTACGAAGCAAATTAGAACTTCTAAAATCTAAATATGAAGAACAAAGCAAAGTTGTAGAAAACACAAAGAAAAAATATGAAGAGGCTGTTGAAGTATATGGCGAAAATAGTACAGAAGCTCAAAATCTTAATAGAAGATTATTAGAACAACAAACAATACAACAGAATATTGCAAATGAAATAAATTTAACTAATAAGTCAATAGAAGCACAAACAAATCATTTTATTACTTTAGGAAAGAGGATGACAGAAGTTGGAAATAACATTTCATTTGTAGGGGACAAAATAACAACAGTGGGAAATAGTATGACAAAAGTGAGTGCAGTTGCAACAGCAGGAATTGTTGCTGCTGGAAAATCTGCAATTGATTTTGAATCTGCATGGACTGGAGTTACTAAAACTGTTGATGGAACAACAGAACAATTGAAGACATTAAGAAGTGGTATTTTAGATTTATCTACTGAATTACCTTCAAGTGCGGTTTCTATTGCAAATGTAGCAGAGTCTGCTGGTCAGTTAGGAATTCAAACAGATAATATTTTGTCATTTTCAAAAGCAATGATTGACTTAGGAAATTCAACTAATTTAACTGCAGATGAAGCAGCAACACAACTGGCTAGATTTGCTAACATTACTGAAATGTCACAGAAAGATTTTGATAAATTAGGATCTGCAGTTGTTGATTTAGGAAATAACTATGCAACAACAGAAGCTGATATTGTTTCTATGGCAATGAGAATTGCTGGTGCTGGACATCAAGTAAAATTATCTGAAGGAGAAATACTAGGATTAGCTACTGCTTTAAGTTCTGTTGGTATTGAAGCCGAAATGGGTGGCTCTGCTATTTCTAAAGCAATGATAAAAATGCAAAATGCTGTTGAACTTGGAGGAGATAAATTAAATTCTGTTTTGAAAAAAACCGGAATGTCTTTAAGAAGTTTAGAATTGATGGCTGCAAACGATTCAAAGGGATTTAAAGAATTAGCTCAAGGAATAGGAATGACTAGTACAGAAGTAAAACAACTAATAACTGCAGGAACAAATTTAGAAGATTTTGCAAAAGTATCAGGAATGAGTGCAAAAGAATTTCAAAAAGCATGGAAAGATGATGCAGCAGGAGCTTTGTCTGCTTTTATTCAAGGATTAGGACATGCTGAAGATAAAGGCGAAAGTGCAATTGGAATGTTAACAGAAATGGGATTAACAGAAGTTAGATTAAGAGATTCACTTTTAAGGGCTGCAAATGCAGGAGATTTGTTTACTGGTGCTATTGAAAAAGGAAATACAGCATGGGATGAAAATGTAGCTTTAACAAATGAAGCTAATAAACGATATGAAACTACAGAATCAAAAATGAAAACTTTAGGTAATAAAGTAAAGAAAATTGCAATTTCAATGGGAGAGGAACTATTGCCAACGCTAAATAATACAGTTAATGCTGCAAAACCTGTATTAGATAGTATAACAAATGGTATAAAAAAATTTAATGAATTAGATCAGTCAACAAAAACTTCTATATTGAGATTTACAGCATTTGCAATTGCCAGTGGACCAGTAGTTAGTGGTGTTGGAAGGATAACATCAGGAATAGGAAATACTATAAGTGCAATTGGTACATTTAATTCTGCTATTGGAACTATGAAAACTGGAATTGAATCAGCTAATACTACTGCAAATACTCTAGCAAAAATATTAGGAGCAGTAACTAGTACAGCTGGTTTAACAACAATTGGATTAACTACACTTATAGGTGTTGTATCAGTGGTAGCTACGGCAACTGCAAAATCTAATGAGCAAATAAAAACTTCATTAGATAATGTTGCAAATGGTGCTACTAATTTTACAAATGGAATTAGCAGTGCAAAATCGCATTTGGATGAATTTAATTTGACTATGTTTGCATCTAGTGAGCAACAGGCACAATTACAAGCCAATATGCAATTAGTTCAAGACGGTATAACTAATATTTGTAGAACAGCTACTGAAGAAAGAAGAAATTATACTGCAGAAGAAATAACACAATTAGAAACATATTTCCAAAGATTAAATGATTTGCAAATTGAGGAAATGAATTCTCAAATGGCTGTTTCTGGTGCAATTATTACTCAGTCAAAACTAAATATTCAAAATTTTAGTGGTAATATTGATGAATTTAAAGTACAAGCTCAAGAATGGTTAAACACATCAATTGAACAAAAAGATAATATAGTTAAACTTGCTGAAGAACAATGTACAACGAAAATTGCTTTATTAGAACAACAATATGCATCTGAAGGAAGAGCAAGAGATGAAAATTATAATAATACAGTTCAAAAAGCATACGAACAAAAGCAAGCAATGGTTGATGCTGCAAATCAGCAAGTAGCGGAGGTTTCTTTAGCTTATACACAGGGGTATCAAAATTTAGGAACTGCTCAAGATGGATTTTTTACTAAATATCAAGAAACAAACTTAAGAGTGGAAGGAGAAAATCAAAGACACGAAAACACTTTAAAAAGTATTCAAGATAATGCCTTCTTAACTCAATCTAATAAACAAGCTAGTATAGAACAAGAGAATTATAGACATGAAAATGAGTTAAAGAAGATTTGGAAACAAATGTATAAAGATTTAGATGAAACGCAAGAGGAACAATTAGGAACTTGGATAGCAATGTGTGCACAGACAGAATTATATGGTGGGGAAATGGACGAAGAATCAAAGAAAGCTGTTACAAATATCTCTGCAACATGGGATGAATTGCCACCAAAAACAACTAAATCTATGACAGATGCTATGCAAGGAATGCTCAATGGAATGTCAGAAAAAGAACCAGAATTATATGCTAAAGCTCAAGGAATTGCAAATAATATAATTAATATTATTAATTCTGCTTTTCAAATAGGTTCTCCATCTAGACTAATGAGAAAGACATTTGCTTATGTTATTGAAGGTGGAGAAGAAGGTCTTGAACAAAGAAAAGAGAAACTTTTTAGTTTAACAGAAAAAATTGCTGAGGGAGTTAAAGATAGATTAAATATATCTTCACTAATGGATAATTTAAAAAATAATTATGATTTATTAAATACTGATTTATCAAGTAGATCTATTGGAGTAGATTCTTCATTAATCCCGCATGTATCTGATAATATTTTAAATCGTCTTAATTCTAAAACAATTATTGTTAATTTCTATCCTCAAAAAATGACAGATGAAGAAATTGATAGAGCAGCAGATAAAATTCGAGAAGATTGGGGGGCTGAACTTGTATAAATATGAAGATATTAGAAATTTTTACTTAGAAAATGAAAAAGGAAATAAAATTGACTTCCAATCATTTGATGGAGGACTTTTTTTATATAAAGTATCTGGATTAGGATATGAAGAAAATATTTCTTATGAACAAGTTGGAGACACTTTTATTCCAATAAATAAACAATTAGTTCAAAAGCCAATTGAAGGAACTTTAGAATTTGATGAAAAATCTTATGACGAATATCATAAATTTGTAAATTTTGTAAATAAATCTAAAAATTTAAAACTTATTTATGTTCCTAAATTAACTAATAGAATAGAATTTTATAGGGATATTGATTTTACAAGAATTGATAAATCAGAAGAAGATGATTTCGGAATTTTATCATGTGCTATTAGTATGAGTCCTAAAACATTATGGTACAAAAAAGAAGATGTAAAAATTGAAATTACATCTATACCAAATGAAGTAAGATGGGATTTTAAATGGGATAGTATATTTATTGATTATAATAATAAAAATATTATTTATAAAAATATGGGACATACAGAATCTGCAATTCAAGTTGTTATGAATGGATATATAAAAAATCCAACAATAACAGTTTATCAAGATGAAGAGAAAATATATGAATTAAAAATTGAAATTGAGATCCAGGAATATGAAAAATATCTTTTTTCTAGTAAAGATGGAGAATTGTATATAAAGAAACAAAACACAGATGGAACTTATGAAAATTTGTTTAAAAATCCGTATATTGACATAAAAAATACAAATATTTTTAAATTACCACTTGGAGTTTCTAAACTTCAAATTCATGCAGATAACGATATAAATAATGCAAGAATTTCAATTTTAGAATTTTATAAAAGTGTATAGGAGGTTAAATAATGAAAACCACTATTACTATAAATAATAAAATCTATGAATTAAAATACAATGAACAATCAGGTTATTATGAAATTGAAATTGAAGCTCCTGACATTGGTGGAATATATGACATTCAAGCAGAATTTATAGATTTATTAGAAAACAAATATTATGATAATAAAAAAATTCAAGTTTTAGAAAAGGAAAATAGAACTAATATAAACAGTTATAATATTGCTTATATTCTTGATAAAGATACATTAGATGTAAAAGATGTGAAGGAATTTACAAATAATTATAATTTTAAAGTAGATGAAGAAACAAATGCTAACTCATTTATAAAAGTTATTGATATTCCAAATGCTTCGAATGGAGATAAAATTTTTGTTAGAAGACAAAATTCATCATATTTTGGAATAATAACTGGTATAACAAATGAAGATGAAATAGGTAAAAAATTTAATATTTCTTTAAAATATATAAGTAATATTTTTGATAGAAAAATAATCTTAAAAGATGAAGATATTATCAGTAATATTGGAATTGAAGATTTTATTGCCAAAGTTATTAATGATGAATTTACTAATTCTGAAGATGATTTATTAAACTATAAATATATAAAAAATATTAATGTCCAGAGTCATACTAAACTACAAAAAAGTGTAGATACAGATGCTGCTGGAATTTTTAATTTTCATACATTTATTACTAATTGTACTCAAAATTATAATATAGTAATTGATTATATTTTAGAAAATGAATTTATAATTATTAATATTTATAAATCTAAAGAGGAAGATAAAAAGTTAATTGATACTACTGTTTCTGATATAAAAAATTATAAGGAAATTTTTGAAACAAATGTAACTGCAAAAGTAACTGTAAAGACTGATACAGATATACAGTCATTTTTCTTAAGAAGTGATAGAACTACAACTACTGATATAAATGATCCAGAAAGAGCAACAGGTTTAGTTGAAACTACTTATACATCAAATTCAGAAGATGCAAGGCAAACAGCTTTAGATATATTTAAAGGCAATAACTATAATCATAATATTAGTTTTAATTTGAGAAGAGATACTGAATTGTTTGATATTAAAAATATAAAAATCGGTACTCCTGTTTCGATAAAGACAAGTAACAATATAATTTATGATACATATATATCTTCTATTGAGGATACTAATGACGTATTTTTAAGAATAACTTGTGGAAATATGAGAATAGATTTTGTTGAAACAATAATGAAAAAAATAGGAAGGAGTAAAAAATGATAAGAGGACATGTATTTGAGCATCAAGTGTTTTCGAATGATGCTTTTGCTTTATATATGGATACTGTTTTTAATAAAAAAAGTGGTGTAATAAAAGGTTGTCAAGTTTCTAATACAACGAATACAGTTTCTGTATCAGAAGGGTATTTGTGGATTAAAGGTAGACCAATTCAAATAATAGGAACAGAAACAAAAAATGTTGATAATGATAGTTCATACTGTAAGTTTGTATGTGAGGTAGATCTTTCAAAAGAAAATACAGAAACAGAACTAAACCAGGTATCAACAAAAATTATAAAATCATCTACAGAATATCCAAGCTTAACACAAGAAGATTTAACTGATGGTGGAATGGTATATCAATTTCCATTTGCACAATTTAAAACTACGAATGGAAATATAACGGAATTTAAAAGTTTAGTTGAAAATATAGATTATGAATCAATTTACAAATTGATTCAAGAAAAAATGGATTCTTTAATAGATGGAAGTGAGATAATTAAAAAATGTAAATTAGCTCCATATCCAGTAGGAATAGTAATTTTATTTGAAAATAATGTTGATCCTAACGAAGTACTTGGTGGAACGTGGGAGAAAACTAATCCAGGAGGTGTCTATTATGGACATGATGAAAAGAAAGACACATTTAAAATTATAGGAAAAAATATAGGAAAGGATAAACAAACAACTGCTGAATCAACAGGAAATACAGGTTCAACTATATTAACTATTAATCAAATACCAGCACATAATCATCAATATTCACATCATGGATATTATATTGCTAATATAGACCCTACTCCTGGTGGACGAGGTAAAGAACCAAATGAAAATGCAATATCTGGTGTTACAGGATATTCTGGTGGAGGACAAGGTCATGTTCACTCTTTAAATTCTCATACACATGAAATTCTTATGCTTCCTTCTGGAAAAGTTGGAGTTTATTGGGTAAGGACAGCATAATGAATAAAATAGAGGAAATCATTATTGAACCTAATCCTATTTATAAATCTTCTACATTTAAAATAAAAGTTAAATGTAGAAGATTTTTATTTATTAAAGAATTGAAATCTTATACTGTAAATGATTTAAAAAAATATAAAATAAAAGAATTGAGAGGTGGATAGAATGAAACAAAGTGAAGATGGAATACATTATCTTGAAGGAGAGGATCAAGCCAAATTAGATGAGTATACAAAAACACTTGCTGAAGATATAGGCAAAATGCGAATTACTCCAAACTATGAGGGAGCGTGGAATTCGACTAAAGTTTATAATAAGATGTCAGTAGTTGTATATGAAGAAAACTCGTATATTGCAAAAGTTAATAAAATACCTGTAGGTACAAAACCAACTAATAAAAATTATTATGATCTGTATATTGATAATTCTGTTGGAAAATCTAATAAAGAAAGAATTGAAACATTAGAAGAAAATGTAGACAAAAATGCTGCTGATATAAGTAAAATAAATACTAATATTGAAAATTTACAAAATGATGTAAAAGAAATTGCATCAAAAAGAATAAAGAAATTTGGAGTTAGATATTATTTTGGACAAACATCATCTAAACTTGAAAGAATACATGACTCGGTAGGATTAGTTGCAAATGCTACAAAAAATGGACAAGAAGTTATTAATAACTTTGATAATGAACCTATTTTTGGAGAAATTAAAGAGGTTAAAAGAAATAAATTAACACATAAGTTGCTAGCTGTAAAAGGTGATTCTGACTATGATGATATAGAAGGAGAGCTTTTTATTGATTATCCTGATATGTTTTTTCAATTTGAATTAGCATCAGATAAATCATATATTGATATATGCGTTTTAAATGGTCATATGGCTAATACTATTCCAGTTAATAAATTTGATCTAGGAAAATATCCCCTTTCAATAGGAGAAGATGGAAAAATACAAACAAAATCTGGTTATCCAGCTGAAGGTTGGAAAGGTTTATCTACATGGGAAAATTTAATAAAGCAAGAATATGGAGAAGGTGCTTGTGTAATGGACTGGCACTATTTTGTAGTATTATACTTATATTTAATAGAATTTGCTGACTTTAATTCACAAAGCGTATTAGGTGAAAGACATAGTAGATTTAGATATAGCTTTGCTAATGATAAATCATTACTTGCAGAAGAAAATACAAATAGAATTGTTATAAATACAACAGGTGCAAATTCTTTCTCAATAGGACAAAGAGTTATTGTTGGAAAATATGATGGCGATTGTAGCGTAGCTAAATACAGAAAAGTTATATCAAAAGAAAATTATTCGCAAGATGGTATTGAAGGTGTTTCAATTACTTTAGATGGTGAGCCATTTACAACTACAACAACATGTTCAATTACAAGTTGTGCTCAAGATACTGGCTCAACAGATGGTATTCAGGCTTCAAGTGGTTGTATGATCAACGATGGAAAGCATGGAAGTTGTTACAGAGGACTTGAATTCAATTCAATTTATGATTGGATTTTAGGAATATTAGTAAAAAATAATGCTATATATGTATGTAAAAATCCTGAAAATTATTCAACTAGTGATATAAACGAAAGCTATGAATTATTAGACTATACTATTCCACAAGATGCAAATAGTGGTTATATAAAGACATTAGGTTTTGACAGAAATAATCCATTTTTTATGTTACAAACTGAATACGGTGGAGGTACAAGTACACATATTACTGATTATGGGAATTCAAATACTGCAAACGGTATCTTTGGCTGTCGTGTTGGTGGTGCTCCTCTCAGCTGGGGTAACTGTGGCTTGTTTTGCTTCCACTTGAGTGCTTCTCCTGCGAATGCTTGTTGGGCTTGTGGGGCTCGTGTTCTTATACACCAGTTATAAGTAGGGGAATGGGGGCGACCAGCCCCCAAAAGTATTAGGTGTACTGTAGATAAGTTATCTATAAGATAATTGTTTTTGTATATTGTTATGTATAAAATTTGAAAAAGGGATTTAGTATGCGGAAGTCTTCACTTTTCTTGCCTTTTAGTTTGGCTGTCGTGTTGGTGGTAATCCTAACAACTGGGGTAACTGTGGCTTGTTTTACTTCAACTTGAGTAATTCTCCTGCGAATGCTAATTGGAATTGTGGGGCTCGTGTACTTATTAAAATAAAATTTGCATACTATTTTCCTCGTCGCTTGACGAAAATTAAGTCGCAACTGGATTGGTTTAGTAGTTTCTTTTAAACGAAAAATCAATAGACAAAAATAAGAAAATATAATACCAGGATACAAAAGAAAAAAATGAAAAGAATAGGAAATGTATGGAATAGTATTATAGATAAGAACAATATTCAAAAAGCTATTTATAATGCTTCAAGAGGAAAGAAAAATCGAAAATTGGTTCAAACAATATTAAACAATATTGTTTTTTATACAAATGAATTGCAAGAAATATTAATAAACGGATATATTTCAAGTGGATATAAAAAGAAGAAAATATTTGATGGAGCAAGACAAAAAGAAAGAATAATCTACAAGCCATATTTTTATCCTGATCAATGCATTCACTGGGCGTTAATGCAAGTAATTGAAGATGTTATCTGCAGAGGAATGTACGAATTTTGTTGTGCTTCTGTTAAGAACAGGGGCGAATTATATGCAGTAAAATATATTGAAAAAATACTTGTTAAAGATAGAAAAAATACAAAATACTATATAAAGTTAGATATTAAAAAGTTTTATCCATCAATAAATAAAGAAATTTTAAAGAATAAATTTAGAAACATAATAAAAGATAGAAATACACTAATTTTAATGGATATAATTGTAGATTCATTTGAAGATAGTGGAGTTCCTATTCGGTAATTATACAAGTCAGCATTTCGCAAATTTTTACTTGCAGAATTTAGATCATTATATTAAAGAAAATTTAAAAGCAAAATACTATTTAAGGTATATGGATGACATAATTATTTTTGGATGTAATAAAAAGAAACTTCATAAGATACTTGATGAAATTATTTTATTTTTGAAAAAAGAAAAATTAGAAGTAAAGAAAAACTATAAAGTTTCAAAAACAGACTCTGCACCAATTGATTTTATTGGAAGACGATTTTGTAGAGGATATACAACATTAAGAGATACAACATTTTTGAGATTTAAAAGAAGAATTAAAAAAATTTCAAAAAAGAAGTATTTGAATTTTAAAGATGCGACAGCAGTAATTTCATATTATGGAATTTTAAAACATACGAACTCTTATAAAATAAAACAAAAATATTTGTACCCATATATTAATTTAGAAAAATGTAAAGGAGTGATTAAGAATGAAGTCAGAAAGCAATGTAAGACCTGAAAAAAACTATAATATTGACGTTAGAGAAGATAAAGCAATAATAACATTTTTTGATAATATTCAAGAAGTAACTGAAGATGAAGAAACAAAATATACTTATGATACATATGAAATAAGAATACAAAATAGAGAAGACTTAAAAGAAAAAATGGAAGATACAGAATATTACAATAGTTTATTAGAATTAGCAAAAGAAGAATATGGGCAAAAACTAGCAGACGAAGTAAGAAAAATAAGGGATGAATTACTAAAAGAGACTGATAAATATTTATTAGAAGATTTTCCAATATCTGAAGAACAAAAAGAAAAATATAAAATATATAGAAATGCATTAAGAAAGATTCCAGAACAGGAAGGATTTCCATACGATGTTGAATTTCCGAAATTAGAAGAGTAGATTAATTTCTATTCTTCTTTTATTTTACAAATGAATTGGAGGTTATAATGGAAAAGTTTATAACATTATTAAATACAATAGCAAGTTTATTAATTGCATTTGCTGGTGTATATGTTGCATATAAAAATTCAAAGAAAACTGTTGAAGAGGCGTTACCTACAAAAATTAAAAAGCAATGTAATATAGATCTTGAAATAAATACGAGGATGGAATATATAAAAGAATTTCTTTCTGCAGATAGAGTACAGATTTATGATTTTCATAATCGGTGGGCATTACGCAAATGGTAGAAGTGCATTAAAAACAACTTGTACATATGAAGTCATAAAAGCAGGAGTTAGATCGTATCAAAATGAATTACAAGCAGTCCCTTTAAGTTGTATTCCTAAATTTATACAAACATTGCTTTCTAAAGAAAAAATTGAATGCAATAATTTAGAATTTATAAAAGAAACTATGCCTGCAACTTATAATTTAAAACGAAGTCAAAATGTTAAATCATTTTTTGATGTTGTATTAAATAATAAAAACGGAGAGCCAATAGGATTTTTGGCAATTCAATATTGCAAAGAAAATTGTATAAATTTTGATTCTACAGAAAAGGATCAAATTTATAAATTAAAACATTATATTGAAGAAAATCTTGAAAAAATGGTTATTAAAAATAAATAATTAAGGAGAAAAAGAAAATGATAAAAGTACAAGAGTTGATTAACAGATTAGAAGAATTAAAAAAAGAATTAGGAAATGTAGAAGTTGAACTCTATATGGAAGATATTGATGGAACTAAATGCGGAGTAAATACAATAAACGAAGTTGACATTAGTACAGATCCTGACGGCAACAAAGCTATATATATAGCTCATATTGTTGATAATGAAAAATACGAATGGGAGGAATATTTAGATGAATAAAGAAAATAAAAGAAAAATTTTAATTATTATTTCTTGTATACTAGCAGTAATTGGAACATTAACTGCTATTTTTTATCCTGATGCAGAAATAAATAATACTGTAGGACAAGTTCAAAATATTGTACAAGATGAAATAAAATCAATTAATGAAAATGTTATTATAGAAGATATTACAGAAAATGAAGAAATCTCATCTACCGAAAATACAATTGAAGAAGCAAGCATTGAAGAGGAAGAACAGTTAGAGAACGAGGAAGTAACAGAAATTGAAAATTTTGAATTGCAAGATGAAGCAAATATAAGTTATGATGGAGATAGAGCCAAAAGTTGGAGTGTAGAGTTAGGAGAGTACAAAGGTCTTACATATTACTCACAAATTGATAATAGATGGAAGAATAACTTATATACAAGCGTGGGAAATTCATCACAAACTATTGGCTCAAGTGGTTGTGGTCCAACAACTGCTGCAATGGTAGTAAGTTCTATAAAAGGAACAATAACACCACCTCAAATGGCGGAAATATTCGTAAGAAATGGATATCGTTCTGCGAATAACGGAACTTATTGGAGTGCATATCGTGCTGTAGCTGATGAATTTAATATTGGATATACAGAAACATCAGACATACAAAAAGCAATTGATTTATTACGAAATAAGAATTATGTAATAGCAAGTTGTGGTAATGGTTTATTTACAACTCGGAGGTCATTATATTGTTATAGTACGGAATAGAAGGCAACACATTAAAAATATATGATCCATACAACTATAATGGTAAATTCAACACAAGTACTAGAAGAGGTAAAGTTGTAGTAGAAGGAAATACTATATACTGCAGCATAGAAAATTTTAAACGTTATGCAAATTATAAATCTTTTTTCTGTTACCAAGATATTGACCATAATGAGTCAAAATTCAAAAGAGGACGAGTGCTAGCTGATATTCCTATACAAGTAGCAGTAGACCATAGCGACATGTGGTTAGTAGATGATAGCAAATCACAATTTTGGGTTCATAAATCAGTAGTTTTTGATTATAACAAAATATATGGATTAGCTGACATAGCATACGATGGTGGTTCAAGAGATTTAATACAAATTTTTGATTCACAATTCTGGTGTGATGAAAAAAACATGTATGATATTCCTTCAGACAAAAACAAACAACCTCAAATTTCAAGCACAGTAGGTCAAATAAAGAAATTAAGGCAATCCAGTATAATTTATAGTAATTCAAATTTAACTGGCTCAAAATACAATTATAGAGCAAATACAACTATTAAAATATTAAAAAATGTAAATAATTCAATAGACAAAGTGAAAGTTATACAAACTGGTCGAGAAGGCTATATAAAAAATAACTGTTATAATTAACAATATAGAGGGATATTTTCCTCTATATTATTGTTTTTAATTTATTTTGATATTCTAATAACTTTTTAAAAGCATTTATAGGTGATATATTATTCATATCTAATTGCTTAATTTCTTTTAAAATATTTTCTTCTGTAGATAAAGAAAAATTATTATTACAATTTTCATTTCTTATAATCTTATAGTTTATATTATTAATTTCAAAAAAACGTTTACGATTCTCTAAAGTATTTTTGGGAAAAGCTGATTTAATAGTTTGATTTCCAAAAGCTAAAATTTTATATCCAAAAAGTTTATTTATTAATTCTGCATCTTCAGCTAATGCATAATAAAAAGTTCCACTTTCAAATAAATATAAAGTATTATTGTCAATTTCTTTTAATTTTTTGTATTCATTATATAGTTTACTCATTTGTATAATATCCTTTCTAATCTAATATTATTATAATTCCATTTCAAATAGATCTCCTGGTTTGCAATGAAAGATTTTACATAACTTGTCTATTGTATCGAAACGAATACTTATTGTTTCTTTGTAAAGCATATTATTTATAGTTCTATAATTTCCTTCCATTCGTTTAACAAGCCAGTAACGTGATTTATTTTCTTTTTTTAATAATTCGTCTACTCTTAAATATACCATTTTTTCTTTCTCCAATATTAAAATTAATAATATTTTATTTAAAAAGGTTATTTTATATAAGTGTATTGGAGTAACCTGTGTTGCAGATAATGGTCTTTTGCTTAACTTTTTTTATAGATAGATTATTAATATAATAATTTTAGAATAGAAAGGAATATAATAATATGAATAGTTTTATGAGTTGGATTGGAGGAAAAAAATTACTAAGAGAAAAAATTTGTAATGAATTTCCTAATGAATATAGTAGATATGTTGAAGTATTTCGGAGGGGCTGGATGGGTACTATTTCATCAGGAAAGACCAGGAAAAATTGAAGTCTATAATGATTATAATAGTGAGCTGGTAAATCTTTTTAGATGTGTAAAATATCATTCTGAAGAAGTAAAGAAACAGTTGAATTTTTTACTTAATTCTAGAGAATTATTTCAAGATTTTCTAGCTCAATATAATGTTCGAGGATTAACAGATATTCAAAGAGCAATTAGATTCTTTATGCTTATTAAAACAAGCTATGGAAGTAAATTAACAACTTATGGTTGTGTTAAAAGAAATATTGAAAACATGACTGGGATGTTTGAAGAAATACAGAAAAGATTAAATACAGTAGTTATTGAAAATTTAGATTTTGAAAAACTAATAAAATTACAAGATAAGGAATCTACATTTTTCTTTTTAGATCCTCCATATTTTGGTACAGAAAAATATTATAAAAATGTAGATTTTACAAAAGAAGATCATGAACGTTTGTATAATACTGTTAAAAATATTAAAGGAAAGTTTTTGATAAGTTATAATGATTGTGAATATATAAGAGAATTATACAAAGATTTTAATGTAGAAGAGGTTACAAGATTTAGTAATTTAACTGCAGCATTAGAAGAAAAGAAAGAATATAAAGAAATTCTAATTAAAAACTATTAAATAGGTAGCTTATAAATAACTTACTTATAACATAGTTATTTTATTTTACATAAAGTGGTATAATAAATTAAGGAATATTCCTTTTAAAGGAGGGATATTATGAAGAAAAGATTTATAATATTTACTATGAAAGAGTTAAAAGTAATGAACTTGAAAAGAAAAAATAATTATTATATAATACATAAACAAGATTATGATAAAAAAAAGAAAATACAAAAACTGCATTAAAATTGCATTAAAAAATTTTTGTATTAATTCTAAATGCTATAAAATAAAAGAAAAGTGGGTTCTCATTTCCGACTACCCGCTCCAATA
>CAOTKV010000001.1:407952-455771 GCA_948530865.1 uncultured Clostridia bacterium | reverse complement strand
AAATTCTAACACACATGTTTTTGAAGAAGAGACTGTATGTATTCATAATCATAATGAAAACCTGTATACTTTTACTTTAAACTGCGTAAGCACATATAAAGGTGAAAACTATGGAGACGGAAAAAGTTATATTTATGGACCAGTTTCTATTCATGAAAAAGAGTGGCTTGTAAAAGATGGAATTGAAAGTAAAAAGAATGCTTGTCATGTACTTTCTTTATCGAAAGACTCTGCTCAGTATGTCTATGGAGAATTTATTGTTTATGAAAATTTGAGTAGATTTGGCAGAAGCGATAAGTATTTGAATAACCCTAGAAACATTGTTGTAAATAATTTGTAAGAGGAGGAAATTACAATGAAAAAAAACATTATTATTACATCTGGTCCTACAAACGAAAGAATTGATGCAGTGATGAAAATCACAAATATGTCTACTGGAGCACTGGGTAATGTTGTTGCTGAAACATTTTTAGAAGATAAGGCAAACGAAATTGATACTATTTATTATATTTCGACTAAGATGTCTTATAAGCCAAGAATTGCCAGCGATAAAGTGCAGTTTGTAACAGTTGAGTCTACACAAGACTTGATTGATGCTCTTAAAGAAATTTTTGCTACAAAGAAAATTGATATCATAATTCATTCTGCTGCTGTGGGTGATTATGCAGGAAAGTACACGATCAGAGCTGAAGAATTGGTAGATGAAATTTGGGAAACTATTCAAAACGCAGAAAAGAAAAAGGATATTAGCAAAGAAACTCTTATGAGTATTTTTGAAAATCCTGCGACTGTCTGCAATGATAGTACCAAAATCTCATCTTATGAGCCTCACCTGATGACTATGATGAAGCTTACTCCTAAAGTTATTAGCCAGATCAAGGAAATGGCGCCTGATGTGACTTTGGTTGGATTTAAGCTTTTGGAAGGTGTCAGCAAAGAGGAACTGTTTGATGTGGCAGATAGATTAAGAATCAAAAACCATGCAGACTATATCGTTGCCAATGACTTAGCAAAAATTGGCGGTGGTAAGCACTGGGCAATGATATTAAACGATAGTGGTATTGTAACAGAATGTAATACAAAAAAGGAAATTGCAAAAGAATTAGAAAAACTTCTCTTTTAATTAAAGGAGAATGAAATTTAGGGACGCTTCTTAAATTTCAAAAAAAGGAAAAGGTCGAGAGCAAATGTGCTCTCGGCCTTTTTCCTTTACTTCAAATAAAAAATTTTTTACTTAATTTACCATTTAGTAAGAGATGATAGAGTTTTTGTGAGAATTGCAATGCCTGCATTAGCAACATTATCGAGCTGTAAGTATACAAGTTCAGAATGTATTTATAGCAATAATAATTTAGGTAAAAAATGTTATGTAATAAGAAGTAGATTTAAACATGAAGAAAATTATGAGGTATGGATTGAAAAAGAAACAGGATTAACATTAAAAGAAGTTAGTAAAGATGAAGGAGCAATATATTATAATAATGATATGATTATAACTCCTGAAGGCAATGTTCAAGATAATAGAATTATAAAAGAAAAATATGATAGAATTGATGAATATTATTATCAATTTGATATTGTTACAGATGAAGATGTAACAGTTCCAGATTTAACAGATTATCAAGTTGAAGAACATACATTTTAATAGAATATAGTTCATTAACAGAAGATGAAAAAAGATTTTATCAAAGAAATTTAACTAAAAAAGGAAACTATTCACTTAATAAAACAGCAAAGAGTGCAGGAGTTAAGAATTTTGATAAGTTTCATAATTCTGGTTATAAAGGTTTATATAATGGTGAAACAGCAGATGATATTGCTAAAAGGAAAAAACTAAAATATAGAGAAGATATTTTAGATAATATGGGAAGTGATGAACTTATTGCAAACTTATTTAGAATTTCTCAAACAGAGCAAAAATTAAAAAGAGAACATATACAAACAGAAAAAGATGCTAATGATACACATTATGAAGTAGGAGCAAAAATAAGGAAAACTATAAAGGAGTTGGGAGGAACAATGCCAGAAGATTTGCCAACCCCTAAAAAGAGTTTAAAGCAATTAGAAAAGGAAAAAAAGAATACTTTTATTAAAAATTAATTAATTTTACAATTTTGATACAATTTTAGTTTATAATACTTACTGAGGTGAAAAAGGATGAATAAGATATTAATTGTAGAAGATGAAATTGCAATTAGTGATTTAATAAAAATGGGTTTAGAATCTCGGAGGGTATAAATGCGAAACAGCTTCTGATGGAGAAATTGCAGCAGATTTAATAGAAAAAAGTCAATATGATTTAATATTATTAGATGTAATGCTCCCTAAAGTGGACGGATATGAACTTTTAGAATATATAAAACAAGTTCAAGATACACCTGTAATTTTTATAACTGCTAAAGCACAAATTAAAGATAAAATAAAAGGGCTAAAAGAAGGGGCAGACGATTATATAACAAAACCATTTGTTATGGAAGAACTTTTAGCAAGAGTAGAAGCAGTTTTAAGAAGATATAATAAATTAAGTGAAAATATATGTATTGATAACATAATAATAAATTCAATAGCAAGAACAGTAAAAAAAGATAATGAAAAAGTTGATTTAACACCCAAAGAATTTGATTTACTTATGCTACTTGTACAGAATAAGAATACAGCATTATATAGAGAAATTATTTTTGAGAAAGTTTGGGGAGAAGAGTTAGAATTTGAAACAAGAACTTTAGATTTGCATATTCAAAGATTGAGAAAAAAATTAGAATGGAAAGATAAAATTAAAACAGTATATAGAATAGGATATATGCTTGAAATTTAGGGACGCTCGGAAAATTTCACCTAATTTTTAAATTGAAATTATTGGAGCGTCCCTAAATTTCAGAAAGGAGAATTATGAAATTTTGGATAAAATTAATGCTAGGCATTGTAATAATTATATCTGTTATCTTATCTTTTAGTAGATATATTACAGTAAGACAAAATTTTATAAATTCATTAGATAAAGAAATAAAGCAAAATGCTAATAAACATAAACTATCAAGATATTATTTAGATAGTAATATTATTGCTAAAATTCAACAAGGAGAAGAGTTTACAGAAGAGCATATGTATGAATATATAAAATCTTTATATGAATATATGGAAGATGATATTGAAAGTGTTGAAATATATACAGAAGATAATGTAAAAATAATATCTACCTTTGGAAAATCATATAAATTAAAGATAGATAATATAGACGATTTATTAGATAAAGAAGTAGATAAATACATTATAAGAGAGATAGAAAATGAAAATTACATGATATTTTCTTCATATTATACTGTAAGTAATTTTAGCATATATATTGTAAATATTTATGATATAACATCAATTTATAATGAAAGATCAAGACAATTAAAAGATATAATGTATACAGATTTTATTGTTTTAGCAATTTCTTCAATTGTTATAGCAGTTTTTGCAAAATTTTTAACGAAGCCGATTGAAGAATTGAATAATGTTACAAAAAAGATTTCTTCTGGAGATTTTAAAGAAAGAGTAAATGTTAAAGCAAATGATGAAATAGGAGAACTTGCAAACAGTTTTAACAAAATGGCAGAAGAAATTGAAAATAAAATTAACTCACTTAATTTATCAATTAAACAAAAAGATGATTTTATATCAGGATTTTCGCATGAAATAAAAACTCCTATGACAGCAATAATTGGATATTCAGACTTGCTTAGATTGAAAAATTATGATGATGAAGTAAGAATTCCAGCATTAAATTATATATATTCAGAATCTAAAAGATTAGAGGAACTTTCTTATAAACTATTATCTTTAATGGAAATTTCTGAAGATAAAATTGAATTTAAAGTTATTAATATAAAAGATTTTATAGAAAAAATATGTAGGAAAATTATTTTAGATAATATTGAATTAAAGTTAGATTTGGAAGAAGCAAAAGTAAAAATAGATGAAAATTTATTAGAAGTAGTTATGAGAAATTTAATTCAAAATGCCAAAAAAGCAGATCCCAAAGATAATTGCATTTATGTAATTGGAAAAAATATAGAAAATAGATATATAGTTTCTGTTATTGATAATGGAATTGGAATACCAAAAGAACATATAGAAAGAGTTACAGAAGATTTTTATATGGTAGATAAATCTCGTAGTAGAAAAAATGGTGGAACTGGAATTGGGCTTTCATTATGTAAGAAGATTTTAGAACTTCATAATTCTAAAATAAACATTGAAAGTGAAGAAAATTTAGGAACTAGAGTATTTTTTGAATTGGAGGTAATAGATTAATGAAAAAGAACTTTTTATTAGTATTTTTTTCAATTATAATAATTATTTTTTCTTTTGTTATGCCTAATTTATTACTTGGAGCAGAAGATATAGCACGAGAAAAAGAAATTTTTACAAGACAGAAAAAACAAAATAAAAAAATTGATGTTCAAGCAGAAAAAATATATTTAGTAACATTTATTCATAATATATATCAAATTAAAGATGAAAAAATATATAATGTAAAAACAAAAGCTACTTCATATAGTGGACCTGTAACATCGCGTATTGAGCAAGAATCTCCAACAGAAGAATTTAAAAATGAGATATCTAAATTAATTTCAAATGAAATATTAAATCAAATAAATTTTGATGAATATATAGATTACTTTGAAGTAGAAAACTATTTTCCGTTAGATTATATTGTTCGTTCATGTAGTATGCCAAAAGAAAATGGAGATTTTATTGAAATTAATATTGAACAAAAAACCGGAAAAATAATTAGTATTTATTTTTCAGAAAACTTTTTAAAAACGGATGCTGAAGTTGAAAAACAACTTAGAAATTATGCAAAATATTTGGATTTAGATATAATAGAAGATTGGGAATTTCATAATAATATTTTAGAATCAGAAAAAGCACAATTAACTATTATGTTAGATAAAAAAGAGAATTCTTATATGCTTACTATTGCTCCAATAGAAATATATGATGAATATGTTGCAGAAGATACTGCATTTAGTCATGAATATGAAATTGTCGAATCAACTAAGAAAAAATAGATACAACTTAGATACAGTAAAACTACAACTTTGATACAATACAAATACAATTTAGATACCTGTGAGTGCTATATTGAATATAGCACTTTTATTTAGTTATTGACATAACTAAATAAAAGTTATTAGGTGAAATTTAGGGACGTTTCTTAAATTTCATATAGGAGGTATTTATGGAATTTATTGCAAATGAAGGTAAGAAAGTTGAAATAGAAGTACAAGGAGAAAAGTATTTAAGACATGCAATCAAAACACGATTTGTAAATCAAGGAGATAGTTATATAGAGCTTTTTAAAGAATATGTAAGTCCTATATATGAATATGGAGATATTGTTTCAAGCAGTGAGAAAATTATTGCACTATGTCAAAATAGAGTTGTAAAAAGAGAAGATATAAAAATAGGATTTTGGGCAAAATTTCTATCGAAGTTTGCTTGTCACAAAAATAGAGGTGGTTATGGTGTTGGAATGACAATAAATATGCAATATGCAATTGATAAAGTTGGACTTCCTAAAGTACTATTTGCAAGTATTATTGGAGGAATTACTAAATTAATTGGAATTAAAGGGATGTTTTATAAAATTGTTGGACAAGAAGTTACTGGATTAGATGGTTTTTATGATGGAGCTTGGGACGAATATAGAGATATAGGGATAGAAATACCAGAAAATCCAAGTAAAGTTTGCAATGAAATAAAAGATAAACTGGGAATAAGTATGATGATAGTTGATTCAAATGATTTTGGACGTGAGATACTTGGAAAATCTTACGATATTGATTTACCAGATAATTATTTAAAAGAATTAATAAGAGATAACCCTGCTGGACAAGGAAAACAACAAACTCCAATTATATTGATTAGGAAAAAATGAAATTTAGGGACGTTCGAAAAATTTCACTTTTGAAACAAGGAGTATTTATGAAAAGAATTATAATAGTTATTGTTTTAGTGGTTGCTCTATTATTTGTTGTTAAAGAAGATCATAGCAAAACTAAAGAAATACAAATTGAAAAGAAAAATGTTATTGCAAATGAAATACAATTTGATGAGAAAAGTAAAGAAAATGATGATTGGAGACTTGTTTTAGTAAATTATGAAAACGCCTTGCCAAAGGACTTTGCTCCAGAACTTAGCGATATAGATAAAACGAGAAAATTTGATTCAAGAGCAATAGAATATTTGATGCAAATGCTTGAAGATATAAAGTCACAAGGATATAGAAATATATGGCCACAATCTACATATAGAAGTGTTGCAAGACAAGAAGAGATATTTAATAAAAAAGTGAATTCGTATATGAGTATGGGAAAAACAAAAGAAGAGGCAGAAATTTTAACTCTTCAAAAAATTAACAAACCAGGAACAAGTGAGCATAATTTAGGACTAGCAGTAGATTTTAATAATGTTGATTATAATTTTGAAAAGTCAAAAGAATATAAATGGTTAACGGAAAATGCTGAAAACTATGGATTTATACTTAGATATCCAAGAGAGAAAAAAGATATAACAAAAGTTGATTGTGAACCATGGCATTGGAGATATGTAGGTGAAGAACATGCAAAAAAAATGAATGAACTTAATATGTGTTTAGAAGAATATGTAGAATATTTGAAACAAAATTAAAAATAAAAGTAATTAGGACGCTCAAAAAAATAAAATTTTTGAGCGTCTAATGTCTTTTATTCCAAAAAGTGAAATTTTTGGAGCGTCCCTAAATTTCATTGATAATTGTTTACTTTTTTGATAATATATAATTTGAAAATACTAGAAGTATTAAAAGGTGCAACTTGAGGTAGCAAAGAAAATTTAAGTTGCAAACAATAGTTGGTAGAAAAAATATCTATGCAACTTTAAAATTGAATATAGGAGGTGTATAGATATGAGTTTTAATGAAAACTTACAAATATTAAGAAAAAAGAATAATATGTCACAAGAAAAATTGGCAGAAAAACTTGAGGTATCAAGGCAAGCAGTTTCAAAATGGGAAAGTGGAAGTGGCTATCCAGAAACAGATAAATTAATTTCTATTTGTGAAATATTTGAATGTAGTATTGATGAAATATTGAAAGGAAAGATTTCAGAAAATACTAATGAAGATAAAGCAAAATATGAAAAGCTAATGAATAGATTTAGTAAAGGTATGGCTTTAGCTGTTGGGCTTATATTAGTTGGTGTAACAATTTTTTTGTACTTTGCAGGGTTTGAGGAAAGATATTCTATAATTGGTCTTGTAATATTATTGCTTTTTGTATTAATGGCTGTTCCAATATTTATAATATTAGGAATGGAGCAAGAAAATTATAAAAAGAAGAATACTCGGACTTCCAAATATGTATACAGAAGAGGAAATTGAAAAATTTAATTCTAAATTTGCAAAAGCTATTGCTTTGGGAGTTGGACTAAATATATTAGGAGCAATACAATTAATTTTCTTATATGGAATGGAAATTTTTAATGATGAAAGCACAATACCAGTAGTTATTTTATTAGCGTTAACAACAATTGCTGTTCCAATATATATTTATTATGGAATTCAAAAATCTAAATACAATATTGAGTTATATAATAAAATGGCGTCAAAAGAACCAGATGATAAAGTAGGAAAAATTTGTGGTATTATAATGCTAATTGCAACAATAATTTTCTTTTGCTTAGGAGCATTTAGAAGTTTATGGAATGTTGCATGGATTGTATATCCAATAGGTGGTTTGATATGTGGGATTGTTTCTATAATACTTGAAAAAGATTAGCTTAAAAGCTAATCTTTTTTGCATAAAAGTAAATTTCTTGAAGAAAATAAACTTATGAGAAAAAAAGTTTTTATTAAAAATCCTGAAATTTTTCAAGGTGAAAAATTTCTAAATACAAGCAAAAATTATTTTGAAGGTTGGTATTTCAAATGCAATAACAGTGAAGAAGGAATTTCGTTTATTCCAGGGATAAATATAGAAGAAAACAGTAAGAAATCTTTTATACAAGTAATTACAAATAAAGAATCTTATTTTGTAAATTATAATATTAATGATTTTAAATTTAAAGACAAACCTTTTGAAATTCAAATTGGAAAAAATGCTTTTTCTAAAAGTGGTATGAATATAAATATTGAAGATAATTCTAAAAAACTAGTAATCAAAGGAAATGTTAGTTTTTCAAATAGAATAAACATTGAAACTAGTTTACTAAATCCTAATATAATGGGACCATTTTCTTATATTCCTTTTATGGAATGCAATCACGCAATACTTTGTATGAAAAATACTACAAATGGCACTATTAATATTAATGATAAAATAATAGATTTAGATAATAGTACTGGATATATTGAAAAAGATTGGGGATGTTCTTTTCCTAAAAGATATATTTGGTGTCAAGGAAATAATTTTTCTAAAAAAAATATTAGTTTTATGCTTGCAATTGCAGACATTCCTTTTGGTTTATCTGATTTTAGAGGAATTATTTGTGATATAATAATAGATAAAAATGAATATAGGTTTGCAACATATAATAATGCAAAGATTTTAGAATATATTATAAAAGATGATACTGTAATTATAAATTTAAAAAAGAAAAATTATTATTTGAATTTAAAAATAATTTATGATAAAGGAAATAAATTATCTGCACCAGTAAAAGGAAAAATGTCAAAAGATATTTTTGAGAGTATTTCATCAATAATTCAAGTAACTCTAATAAAAGATAATAAAATTATTTTTGATGATACAAGTAAAAATTGTGGGTTAGAAATAGTTAAAAATTAAATTTAAAACTTGACAAAAGTATGAAATCGTACTAGAATATAAAAGTATGATTTCATACTTTTATTATGTTTTTTTGGGAGGGATTATGAAAGATATAATCAATAGAAAATGGGCAATTATAACTCAAATAAATAGAGAATTTGATGAGCTTTATCATAAAATAGCAGTACATTATAATTTATCAGATAGTTGCTTTTGGGTTTTGTATATATTATATGAAGCAAAGAGACCTTTAAGTCAAAAAGAGATTTGTGATTATTGGTGTTATAACAAGCAAACTATTAATTCTGCCATAAAAAATTTAGAAAATATTGGATATATAAATAAAGGTTATGAAGAAAATAATAAAATGAATAAAAAAATTGGTTTAACTTCATCAGGTTTGAAAATAGCAGAAAAAAGTGTAAAAAAAGTAATAGAAATAGAAGATAGAGCATTTATATCAGTAGATGAAAAGTACTTAGATACAATAATAGAATTAATGCAGAAACCACTTATGGCTTTTAAACATGAAGTTAATAAAGTTATCAAATAAAAGGAGGTTGCTAGATGGATAAAATTATAACAATAAGTAGAGAGTTTGGAAGTGGAGGAAAGGAAGTTGGTAAAAGATTATCAGATGAGTTAGAAATGGCTTATTATGATGAAGAAATTATAACTAAGCTTGCAAAAGAAACTGGAATGTCTGAAGAATATATCAAAAATATTTCTGAAAAAGGAATATATCCTCAAAGTTTTAATTTTGGAAGAACATTTGCAAGATTTGGTGTACTTCAAAGCAATCAAACTGAAATATTAGTAAAACAACAAGAAATAATTAAAAAAATTGCTGAAAAAGGAAATTGTATTATTGTTGGTAGAGGAGCAGATGTTATTTTAAGAGATTATAATACATTAAATATATTTGTTTACAGTGATATGGAATCCAAAATTAATCGTTGCAGAATAAAAGCACCAGAAAATGAAAATTTAAGTGAAAAAGAATTAGAGAAAAAAATTGTACAAGTAGATAAAAACAGAAAGAAATTTCATGAACTAATATCAAACTTAGAATGGGGTGATAAAAGAAATTATCATCTTTGTATAAATACAGCAGGGCTTGAAATAAAAGAAGTAATTCCTGCACTTAGTGAATATATAAGAGAATGGTTTAGGAGGAAAATATAAAAATGAAAATACAATTATCAGAACATTTTACATATAAAAAATTAATAAAATTTACAATACCAACTATTATAATGATGATATTTACATCAATTTATGGAGTTGTAGATGGAATCTTTGTATCAAATTGTGTTGGATCAGAACCTTTTGCAGCTTTAAATTTGATTTATCCTGCATTAATGGTTTTAGGAACTATTGGATTCATGATTGGTACTGGAGGTAGTGCTTTAGTCTCTAAAACAATGGGAGAAGGAGATAAGAAAAAAGCAAATGAATATTTTTCAATGTTAATATATTTGTTAATAATCATAAGTATTATATTTACAGTTTTAGGAGTGATATTTATAAAACCAATAGCAAAACTTTTAGGAGCTGATGAAAGTATGCTTGCAGATTGTATAATTTATGGTAGAACTTTAATGTTTTTTCTAGTTCCATTTGCTTTGCAGAATTCTTTTCAAAGTTTTCTAATTGTTGCAGAAAAACCTACTTTTGGTTTAATAGTTTCTATAGCAGCAGGAGTTACTAATATGATATTAGATTTCATTTTTGTATATGTTTTGAAAATGGGACTATTTGGAGCAGCTCTTGCAACAGGAATAAGTCAAGTTGTTGGTGCAGTTATTCCATTAGTTTATTTTATAAAAAATAGTAATAATACACTAAAACTAACAAAAGCAAAATTTGATTTAAAAGCAATTTTGCAAACTTGTGCAAATGGTTCATCAGAAATGTTAACAAACTTATCTATGTCACTTGTTACTATATTATATAATATGCAACTTATGAAATATGCAGGATCTGATGGAGTTGTGGCTTATGGAATTATAATGTATGTAAGCTTTATATTTGTAGGAACATATTTAGGATATTCAATTGGCACAGCACCTATTATTGGATACCATTATGGAGCTGGAAATAAAGAAGAATTAAAATGTTTGTTAAAGAGAAGTTTAATATTAATTGGAATAACAGCTATAGTTATGACTGGACTTGCGGAAATCTTATCAGAAATATTAGCATCAATATTTGTTAGTTATGATATAGAATTATTAGAAATGACAACAATAGCAATACGTTTGTTTTCATTATCTTTCATAGTTAGTGGATTTAATATTTTTGCTTCATCATTTTTTACAGCTTTAAATAATGGATTTGTTTCAGCAACAATATCATTTTTAAGAACTTTAGTATTTCAAGTTGCTGCAATAATTATATTACCATTACTTTTTGGAATAAATGGGATTTGGTTTGCTGTTGTAATAGCAGAAATCTTAGCATTGATTGTAAGTATAGCATTTTTAATTTGTAATAGAAAAAAATATAAATATGCATAGAAAAAAGGAGACCTTCAAGTGGCCTCCTTTTTTCTCTAAAAGTATTAAATTAGTTTTGAATTCTTGAAATTATAGTTTCAAAAATATCATCTAAATTTCCTACTGCCGTAAAACCTGCTGAGTAGCTATGTCCACCACCTTTGATAAATTTTCCCTCAGCCACAAGCTCATTACAGATTGCATTTAAATCTACATTAGAATTTAAAGCACGTGTAGAACCTTTCCATTGTCCTTTATCATTCATTATGACAAAAATTAAAAAATCATATTTTATAGACTTTTGAATTTCTGCAATAATAGATTTATGATTTACAGTATTCAAATTTCTTTCAGAAATCAATAAATCTTCCTGCATCAAGTAAGTACAGAAGATTGAGCCAGTGAAAAATCCTCTATCTTTAGCAATTTCGGCAAGATTTATAGTACGCTTGCTTGGAGATGTGAGCTTGTGTATGATGAAGTCTATATCTACACCAAATTCAAGCAAACTTTTGATAATCTCTTTACCAGTATTGCTTGTGTTTAATGTTAAATTGTTTGTGTCAGAAATTAAACCAGTTGCAATACATGTAAGAAAGTTCTTGCTTGTAGAGTTAAAATTTTCGTAAATAATGCAAGTGCAAGAAGGAGCGTTATGATTAATAATACCATAATTAAAAGGAATTGTAGTTTCATCATGATGATCGAAACAGATAATACAATCAGAACGATTTAAAATATCTTCACCTTCAAGTAAATGTATGCAAGCAACATCAACAACAACTACCACATCATATTTCTCTTTTGAAGGGCATGCCTTTAAGTACTCGATTCCTGGAATAAATGAGAAATCATCAAGAAATTCAGGAATAATAACATCAATATTATCTTCCTGTTTTCCAGTACCAATAAGATGCCAAAAGATAGCTAAGCTACTGGAAATTGCATCTCCATCAGGCCGTGTGTGGGTAATAATTGCAAAAGTTTCTGCTGTAGAAAATACATTGGACAAGTTTTCAGTTGAAATAGTATCCATATAAAAGACCTCCTTTAAGTTTTTCGGGTAACATAATAACATGAAAAGATAGAATTGTAAAGTGGAAATTAAGGTTATGTGATAGATTTCATTTTTAAGAAAGTATTAAGAAAAAAATTTTGCAATAAATGCTATAATTTTATTTGAAAAGGTAAATATAATTATAGGAGATATTTAATTAATGAAACTTTGCAATTTGTACTCTAGGACTTGTTTGTTTAATAATGATTTTGATAGTTTGTAATCTTTAAGGAGGAGTATTCTTGATTTTAAATTCAATTATTTTGGCTATTATATATGTATGCATTTATTTGATATTTTTAAGAAGTAAAAAGAAAACACAAATCTTAAAAATATCAATGATGTATTTTTATTTATGTGCAGTGCTTTTTGTTACAATACTTCCAATCGATTTTACTTTAGATTTTAAATGGGAATATCATAGTTCTATTAAAGTTACTTATATACATTTCAAACCATTTAATGATTTAATTATGGGATATAGAGGAGCTGTAAGGCAAATAATTTTAAATATAATAATGACAATTCCTTTTGGATTTTTATGTTGTGTTTTAAAAAAGAATAGCACATTTATAGGAGTTGTATTAAAAACATTTTGTTTGAGTTTTACAATAGAATTTTTCCAATTAATTATGACCATATTCTTATTGCATCATAGAAGCTGTGATGTAACAGATTTAATTACAAATGTAATTGGAGGAATAATAGGATTTATATTGTATAAATTAATTAGATGGATTTTTAATAAGAAAGGAATTATAGTGCTATGGACGAAAAAGAAAAGATGTTAGCAGGTGAACTTTATGATGCAAATTATAATGAAGATTTAATGAAAGAGAGGCTTATAGCGAAAGATAAGTGCTTTGAATATAATAATATAAAACCTTCTAAAATAGAAGAAAGAACAGAAATTATGAAACAAATATTAGGAAAAACAGGAAATCAATTTTTGATTGAACAACCTTTTATTTGTGATTATGGTTATAATATGGAAATTGGAGAAAATTTTTATTCAAACCATAACTTAGTTATACTAGATGCAAATAAAGTTAAATTTGGGGATAATGTTTTTATAGCACCAAATTGTGGTTTTTATACAGCAGGACATCCTTTAGATTATGAAACAAGGAATAAAGGATTAGAATATGCAAAACCAATAGAAGTTGGAAATAACGTATGGATTGGAGGAAATGTGGTTGTTCTTCCAGGAGTTACAATAGGAGATAATGTTGTAATTGGTGCTGGAAGTATAGTTACAAAAGATATTCCATCAAATTCAGTAGCTGTTGGAAATCCTTGTAAGGTAATAAAAGAATTATGAAATTTTTCGAGTGTTCCTAAATTTCACTTGTAATTTTAATAAAAATGTTATATAATATTATCTAATATTTTAAGAAGGAGAAAATATGGATAAAATAATTGGTTTTATTGGAAGTGGAAATATGGCAAATGCAATGGTTGGTGGAATTATAAATGCAAATTTAGTTCCATCTATTAATGTTGTTTGTTCAGATCACTCAATGGCTAAATTAGAAAATATGCATAAACGTTATGGAATTACAATTGCAACTAATAACTCTGAAGTTGCAAGTAAATCTGACATTTTAATTTTATCTGTAAAACCACAATTTTATCCAGAAGTAATAAATGAAATAAAAGACCAAGTAAAAGAAAATACTATTGTTGTTAGTATTGCTGCTGGTCAAAAAATTGAGAGTATAAAAAATCTATTTGGAAAAGAAATCAAAATAGTTCGTGCAATGCCGAATACACCTGCTTTAGTAGCAGAAGGTATGGCGGCTTTAAGCCCATGCCCCATGATGCTACCCGAAGAACTAGATTTGATTTGTAATATTTTTAATAGTTTTGGAAAATGTGAAGTAGTATCTGAAAAACTAATGGATGTTGTAACGGGCTTAAGTGGTTCATCTCCTGCATTTATTTTTATGATAATTGAAGCTATGGCAGATGGAGCAGTACTTGAAGGAATGCCAAGAGATAAAGCATATAAGTTTGCTGCACAAACAGTTTTAGGTTCGGCAAAAATGGTGCTAGAAACAGGAAAGCATCCAGCAGAACTTAAAGATATGGTTTGCTCACCAGGTGGAACAACAATTGAAGGAGTATCTGTTTTAGAAGAAAATGGCTTACGAGCAAGTATGATAAATGCGGTTAGAACAGCTACTAAGAAGTCTAAAGATTTGTCAAAATAAAAATATATTAGAATCAAACTAGGGAATTGGGTTTTAAATACTCAATTCCCTTTTTGTATATAGGAGGAAAGAAATGAAAGATTATTGGGAAAAAATTAAAAGTAAGAAAAGAATTGTTATTAAAGTTGGCTCATCCACTTTAACTTACAAAGAAACAGGAAATTTAAATTATACTAAATTAGAAAAATTAGTTAGAGCAATTAGTGATTTAAAAAATAGTGGTAAAGAAGTAATATTAGTTTCATCTGGAGCAGTTGCAGTTGGAAGAGAAACGCTAAAAATTGGGAGAAGACCAAAAACAATGGCAGAAAAGCAGGCATGTGCAGCAATTGGACAGGGAAAATTAATTATGAATTACTATAAGCTATTTGCAGAATATGGATTAGTTGCATCACAAGTATTAATGACAAGATATAGCTTAGATCATCAAAAATCATATAATAATTTACAAAACACTTTTCAAGAATTATTAAATTATGGATCAATTCCTATAGTAAATGAAAATGATGCCATTGCAACAGATGAAATTGAATTTGGAGAAAATGATACATTGTCATCAATAGTTACAGCTATTACAGAGTCGGATTTATTAATTTTATTAACAGATACAGATGGATTATATACAGATGATCCTTTTCAAAATAAAGATGCAAAATTAATTGATATTGTAACTTCAGAAATAAATGATATTCAGAAAGTTGCAAAAAAATCTAGTGATAGTGATGTTGGGACTGGTGGAATGTATACAAAAGTATTGGCTGGAAAAATAGTAAATCCTCTAGGAATTGATATGATAATAGCTAATGGTAAAAATCCTAATATATTAAACAAAATTGTAAGTGGTGAAAAACATGGAACATTATTTGTTGGAAGAAAAACAGCTGAAGATAATATTAGACAATATTTGCTTTCAAAAATTGAAAAATAAAGGAGATTGAAAAATGGAAAATTTAGAAGAAATAGGAAAAAGAGTAAAAAATAGCACAAAAATATTAAATAATATGGGAAATATAGAAAAAAATATTATTTTGAGAAAAGTTGCAGAAGAAATTATAAAATCGCAAAAAGAAATATTAATTGCAAATGAAAAAGATATAGAAAATGCAATAAAAAATAGCATGAAAGAAAGTTTAATAGATAGATTAAAATTAGATGAAAAAAGAATTATAGCAATGTCAGATGGATTAATAAAGATAACAGATTTAGAAGATCCAATTGGAGAGATAATTGAAGGAAAGAGAGTGAAAAATGGATTAGAAATTTTGAAAAAGAGAGTTCCTCTAGGAGTTATTGCAATTATTTACGAGTCAAGGCCAAATGTTACATTAGATGCATTTGGATTATGTTTCAAAACAGGAAATGCAGTTATTTTACGAGGAGGAAAAGATGCAATAAATACAAATATTGCTATTATTAAAGTTATTAGAAGCGTTTTGAAAGAATCGAAAATATCAGAAGACTGTGTGTATTTAATAGAAGATACAAGTAGAGAAAAAAGCCAAGAACTTATGAGATTAAATAAATATGTTGATGTATTAATTCCAAGAGGTGGAGCTGGACTTATTAAAACAGTTGTTGAAAATAGTACAATACCAGTAATTGAAACTGGAACTGGAAATTGTCATATATATGTAGATGAATTTGCAGATTTTGAAATGGCTCTTTCAATTATTGAAAACGCTAAAACGCAAAGAACTGGTGTATGTAATGCTTGCGAATCTTTAGTTATTCATAAAGCTATTGCAAAAGAATTTATTCCATTAGTAGCTCAAAGATTATCAAATAAAAATGTAGAAATTAGAGGAGATGAAGATTCTTGTAATATTTCTGATAAAATAATTAAAGCAACAGAAAGTGATTGGGGTGAAGAATATTTAGATTTAATTATATCTGTAAAAACAGTAAATAATATTGATGAAGCAATTGAGCATATTAGTAATTATAGTACAAAACATTCAGAAAGTATTATTACTAGTAATTATGAAAATGCAGAGAAGTTTTTAAACGAAATAGATAGCAGTTGTGTGTATGTAAATGCTTCTACAAGATTTACTGATGGAGGAGAATTTGGTTTTGGGGCTGAAATTGGAATTAGTACACAAAAGTTACATGCTAGAGGTCCAATGGGGTTAAAAGAACTAACTACTACTAAATATGTAATTCGTGGAAATGGTCAAATTAGATGAAATAAAAGGACGCTCGAAAAATTTCATATTGACAAAGAAATAAAAAAATAGTATCATTGTATTATGCAAGTAATACAATGATAAAAAGGAGAAAATTGTGGATTATATTTTTGATAATGAAAGACCAATTTACATACAACTAGTTGAAAAACTAAGGATTGAGATTGTTTCTGAAAAGCTAAAACAAGGAGAAAGATTACCTTCAGTAAGAGAGCTAGCACTTATTGCAAGAGTTAATCCTAATACAATGCAAAAAGCATTGGTAGAGTTAGAAAATGAAGGTTTAGTTTATACAGAAAGAACAAATGGAAAATTTGTAACAACAAATAAAGAATTGATTGATAAAATAAAAAAAGAATTGGCAGAAGAAAAAATAATCAATTTTTTAAATGATATGGAAAATATAGGTATAACTCATAATGACGCAATAAGATACTTGCAAGAATTAGGAGGAAATAAATAATGGAATTACTAGAATGTAAACGCCTATGTAAAGAATTTGATGGCAAAAAAATTCTAAAAGATATTAATTTAACAATTCCTAAAGGAAAAATTATAGGACTTTTGGGAAAAAATGGTGCTGGAAAAAGTACATTTATTAAATTAGTAAATGATTTATTAACACCTACAAGTGGAGAAATCTTAATTAATGGAAAAAAGCCAGGTGTAGACTCAAAAGAAATTATAGCTTATTTGCCAGAAAGAACATATTTAGATAAAGAAATGACCATAAAACAAGCTATAAATTATTTTGAAGAGTTCTATTCAAATTTTAATTCTGAAAAAGCTAAAAAATTGTTAAAAGATTTGAATTTAGATATAAATACAAAAATTGCTAAAATGTCAAAAGGTATGCAAGAAAAATTACAATTAATTCTTGTAATGAGTAGAACAGCAGAACTATATATACTGGATGAACCTCTTGGAGGAGTTGATCCTGCAACAAGAGATTATATACTAGATACAATACTTTCTAATTTTAGTGATGGTGCAAGTGTAATAATTTCAACACATTTAATATCAGATATTGAAAGAATTTTAGATGAAGTAATTTTTATGAATAATGGCGAAATAGCATTAACTTCATCAGCAGATGAATTAAGAAATAGTGAGAAGTCATCAATAGATGATATTTTTAGGAGGTATTTTAAATGTTAGGAAAATTATTAAAATATGATTTGAAATGGGTATATAAAGTTGTTAGTGTATTTTATATTTTATCTTTATTTTTTTCAGTAACAGGAAGACTTTTAAATAATATAGAAAACTCAGTAGTATTTTCAGCAATAACACAATTTACTTTTGGGTTTGCAATAGCAATGATGGCAAGTAGTTTAATAAATTGTTTAATGAGATTGTGGGCAAGATTTATCAGAAATTTATATAAGGATGAATCATATCTTACACATACTATCCCAGTAGAAAAGAAAACTATATTTTTATCAAAAGTACTTTCTGCTGGTATAACTGTATTTACTACTGCAATTGTTATAATAGTTTGTTTATTTATATGCTATTATTCAAAAGAAAATTTGCAAGTTCTTAAAAGCATGTTAGAAGTTACTGCATCAACTTATGATACAACTATTGTAAATTTATTATTGTTAATGGCTTTTGTATTCTTTTTAGAAGTTATGTTTATGATTTTAATAGGATATGTTGGAATAATATTAGGACATAAATCAAATAGAAATAAAATGGTAAAAACAATTTTAATAGGTTTTGCATTGTATATGTTAACACAATTCGTAACTTTAGGAGTAGTTTTTATATTTGGCTTATTTAATCAAAATGTTATGAATTTGGTTAATACAACAGATATTGTTAATATGGAAACGATAAAGCTAGTTATGACAGGTGGAATTGGATTATATGCTGTATACATTGCATTTTATTATTGGCTAGGAAAGAAAGCATTTCAAAAAGGTGTAAATGTGGAGTAAAGATAAAATTTAGAAAGATAGTTAGCATTGCTAACTATCTTTTTTAATGATATTATAACTTCAAAAGAAAGGATGGTAGCGATATGAAAAATAAAAATGTAACTTGGAAAATAACTCAAGGAATGTATGTATTAACGACAGAAAATGGTGGTTGTGTTGTTGATGCGGTATCACAAGTAAGTGCTGGAGATAACCCACTAATTTCAGTAGCAGTAATGAAGAAAAACTATACAAATGAATTATTAAAAAATAATACAAAATTTGCTATATCTATATTAAGCAACGATGTAAATCCGGAAATAATTAAGACTTTTGGATTTAATTCTGCAAGAGATATTAATAAATTTGAAAGAACAGAAACAATAAAAGTAGATGGTTTAGAAGTAATAAAAGATTCTATTGGATATATGATATGTGAAATTGTAGATAGTATCGATAATGATACACATACTTTATTTATAGGAAAGTTAATAGAAGGAGATATTTTTGAAGAAAAAGAAGTAATGAGCTATGGTTATTATCAAGAACATAAAGATGAATTATTAAAAACTAAAACTGAAAAAGGTGAAATTGCTTGGATTTGCACAGTTTGTGGTTATGTTTATTATGGAGAAGATATGCCTGATGATTACAAATGTCCAATATGTCAAGTGGGAAAAGAATTGTTTAAAAAGAAAGAGTAATATTATAAAAGCCATTAATATTAATATTAATGGCTTTTATTTTTACAAAAATGTATGTTTACATAAGTTTACTTTTCTATAAAATTATGATATAATATATAGGTAAAAATTTTTTCTTTATAGGAGGTAAACAATATGTTAGTTAAGGCAAGCGCAATCGATAGATTAGCAAGAGAAAATGAGGAACTTAGAGATAGACGAGCTGGTTTGCCTAACATCGGCAAGCGGTTTGATGGAGAAGACTTTAACCCAACAGTAGATAAGATTGCAAGAGCAATTGATTACTATGGCTATGAGGTTCGGGATAAAGATATTGTAGAAAATCCTGACACCGACTTGGGGAGTGGCAATCCGTTATGTTTCAGACCTTTTCCGCTGGCAATAGAAGCAATGATTGAATCTCTTCGGAAGGAACTGATGTATCGCTATCCGTATACTGAGGGAGCTGATGAGATGAGAAAAAAACTGCTGGACTATGTAGAAAAAGAGGGGTTTATAAACACATCGCCATATTCTTATGATGATATTGATGAGAAGGGACTGTGTGTACACAATATTACTTTTTCTGTGTCTACTTCAGTTCTGTTTAATCAAATCATCAGCACTATTGCTAAAGAAGGCGATGTAGTTTTAACAACTGGTCCAAATTATGGACTTTTCACTATCAGGATAGAAAGAGCTGGCGCAGAAGCTGAGGTTCTGAATCTTGATAGAGAAGACAATTTTTTGGTAAACCCTGAAAAACTTGCAAACAGAATTGATCAAATTAATTCTAGTCTTCAGCAAGCATATCATCGCCGGAAAGGTTATGTGCCGAGGGTAGTAGCATTTTTGAATACAAATCCCAGCAATCCAACAGGAAAGGTAATGGGAAAAAATGAATACGACCTTCTGTATCAGATTTCAGATGTCTGCAATAAGCGTGGTGTTTTTGTAATTGATGACCTCGTTTATCGTGACATCACATACGATAAGGATAATGTTGCTGTTCCTATTGCAACAATTCCAGGGATGTTCCGAAATACAATTTCTTTGTTTGGATTATCCAAAAGTTACTCAATGGCATCTCTCAGAGCAGGTTTTGTAGTTGCAGACGAAATAGTTATACGTGCAATTATCAACAAAACTTTCCAGGAGATGGATTCTGCACCTGCACTTATTGGTGTGGCGCTTGGCGGAGCATTTAATGCAACCGAAGAACGTTATAAGGTGTATGATGAGTATTTTAAAGAACTCAGAGGTGAGTATGTTTACAGACTCAATCTGATAAAGGCACTTGTTAACGGAATTGATGCAGCAGAACCCCAATACCATATCAGGATTATTGATGTTGTAAGAAAAGCTGTCGGGGATGATACAGCTAAAATTTTGACAGGTCTTCCAATGGTAGATTTCCCAAAAAACTTGGAGCCAGAATCTGGATTTTTCGCAATCTTAGATTTTACGAAACTCAAGGGAATGAAGTATCATGACAAAGAAAAAGACATCAATATCGTTATAAGGGATGAAGAAGAACTGCTCAATTTCTTTTATGCAACTTCCAGAACCAGATTTTTGGTTGGCGAATCTATATCGTGGCCATATGAAGATGAACTTGTTGGACGAGTAAATTACGCCATCGAAGAAGAAAAGCTGATAAAAGCAATTTTGAACATGCACAATGCAATACTTTTGCTGGATCCAAATAAAGATGATTATGTGATTCGTAAGAATCAATATGAGGATCAGGAGCAAATGGCACACATAAAGGTAGACGGATGGAAAAATGCATATGATCGTATTATTTCGTCCAGCTATCTGAATACTTTGAACTATGAAGAACAAACCGAAAGATATCAGGCGAGTTTTGAAGAATACAAAGACTATGTGTTTGTTGCGGTGCGTGGAGATGAAGTGCTTGGCTACTCTTGCTTCAATCCGACACCGAATGTAGATGATTTCGATTCTGAACTTGTGAGTCTGTATATCAAACCTACAGAAATCGGCAAAGGAATTGGAACAGAACTCTTTATAGCAACCCGAAAACAGATGATTAAATTTGGAAAAAGAAATATGATAGTTTGGTGCTTGAGTGACAACGAAAATGCTATCAGGTTTTATGAGAAACTTGGTGGTAAAGTAGTAAAAACAAAAGAGGCACCAATTGGAGATCAGACATACAAAGAGTATGGATTCTATTTCCAGCTGAAATAAGAAATAATATTGTTTTACCAAAAAAGGGCGGTCTGAATAGACCGCTCCTTTTTTGAAATTTAGGGACGCTCGAAAAATTTCACAATGCAACCAATAGGTTACAAATTTCAAACTAAGATTGATAGAAAAAAATTGCAATTAATTGTATAATAAATATAGATTATAAATACAAAGGAGGAATGCGTATGGAATTAAATGAGAAATTATATGAGTTAAGAAAGAAAAATAATTGGAGTCAAGAAGACTTAGCAGAAAGAATGGAAGTTTCAAGACAAACTATTTCAAAATGGGAAAGTGGTAAAACAATTCCAGAACTTAATAAATTAGTAAAAATTTCAGAAATATACGAAATAACTCTTGATGAATTAGTAAAAGAAACAACTTCAGAAGAAAATATTCCAAAAACAAAAATTAAAAAGAATAGGAAAAAAATTCTAATTATATTTTTGATAATATTACTTCTTGTAGGAATATTATTTTCTATAAATATTATAAGAAGAATAAAAATTATATATGATATTTCAGATAAATATAAAAGCAATTTTTTATGTATTGGGGAAACGAAAAGTGGACATGTAAGTGAGAAAATTTCAAAAAGAGATATTAATAATATAACAGAAACTAATAAAGAATATTTGTACTATGTATCAGAAAAAGGAGAAAAATTACTAAAAATAGTATCTTATAATGCAGGAAACGAAGATGCATTTGTCTCAGAGGAACCTATTGAAGAGATTTATATAGATTTAAACAAAGAAATTAAAGATACAGTATGTCATTATAATGATGTAACAAAAATAAATTTAAAAGATGGAACACGTGAAATAATAAATGATTACGAATTAAATAGTCCAATAATAAAAGCAACAGGGTGTATGAATAATTATTATGGAATAATTTGTGCATATGATAAAGTATATCGTGACAAAGAAATAGCATTCGATTTTGGTAACAAATTTTTTGAAAAAGATGGCAATTATGGATGGAACAATGCTTCAATAAAAGGCATGATGCAAAGCATAGGAATGACATTTAATAATAAAAACTTTTTTATACACTTTGATTATTGTAAAGAAGATATAAAAGAACAACGAGAAATTGTTGATATTGTAATATCAAATGAGTTAAAACCAACAAGAGAAGAAGTGTTACCACCACAAGTCTAAAAAAGAACAAAAAAGCCGATAGTTAGCATTGCTAATTATCGGCTTTAATGATATAAATAATATAATTAAAGTTTATAAAAATGAGGAAGTAAATATGTCTAATATTAATGATTATTTGTTATGGAGAGGAGACATTCCCATAAATAAAAAATTTAAATTTAATGAAATAGATAGTATGATTTTGGCAAGATTTTCGTATCTTTTATTTAGCAGAATTAATATTGCTCCAAAAGAAACAATTGCTTCTATTTCAGAAAGAATGAAAAATTTTAAAAATGAAGAATTTCTTTATAATGGAGATAAAGAATTAATTACAAATTTGGGCGAAAGTAAGCGCTTTAAAAATATGATTGTAACAGATTATGTTGAAATAAATAGTAAAGAAAAAGAAAATCAATTTTCTGCTATTACAATACATATTTCTAGAAAAGAAATTTATATTTCATTTATGGGAACTGATAATACAATAAATGGGTGGAAAGAAGATTTTAATATGGCATTTATGGAAAATGTGCCATGCCAAATTGCTGGAAAAGAATACATAGAAAGAATTTCAAAGAAATATCGTTATAAGAAAATAAGAATTGGTGGACATTCAAAAGGTGGAAATGTTGCTGTTTATTCTGCAATTACAGCTAACAAGAAAATTCAAAATAAAATTATAAAAATATATAATTATGATGGACCAGGATTTAGTAAAAATACTATAAATCAATTTGAAAATAGCGAAATAATAAATAAAATAGAAAGTTATATTCCTCAAGATTCTATAATTGGAAGGCTTTTAAATCATAAAGAAAAAATGACAGTAATATTGAGTACTGAAAAAGGAATTTTGCAACATGATATTTATTCTTGGCAAGTACTAAAAGATGATTTAATTAAACTCGAAAAAAATACAAATGTAAGCGAAAATATTGATAAAACATTAACAGATTGGTTAGAAACAACAACAGTAGAGCAAAGAAAAATATTTGTAGATGTAGTATTTGAACTACTTTATTCTACAGATGCAAATACTTTTGGAGAAATTTATAAAAATTTACCTATAAATATTACAAAGATATTAAAAAAATATTCACAAACATCAACAGAAGATAAGAAAACTATAACTGAAATGATTAAGATTATGATGTCATGTTATATGAATATTATTAAAAAAAGAGAAAACGTTAAAGCAGATAAAAAATATTTTATTAAGTTTAGAAAAAATAAAAATTAGGGGAAATTTATGAAAAAAGGATTAAAAATTTTTGCAATTGTTTTAGGAGTAATTATGCTATTTTTAATATATTATATAGGAATGATTGCTAAACCTAATACTGTACTTAACTACAATGAGATTGATACTGAAACTGATAACATGGAATTTAATATGAATGCTGTTATTGTAAAAGTTGAAAATAAATTGTTATATGTTGTAAAAACAGACGATACAGATGAATTAATCACTCTTGCTTTTACAGAAGATATTGGGTATGAAGAATATCAAGAAATTGAAATTTATTTTGACGGAATAATATTAGAAAGTTATCCTGCTCAACTAGGAAATGTTGGAAAAATTGAAATTATAAAAGATAAAAGTGATCTGGAAATACCTGAGGAAATATTAAAATTCTGTTATAGTTCTAGTGATAATGTTAATGTAGAAATTTTAGAATTAACATGTAATGGAATAGAGTTAAATATTATAGATTCTAATAATATGGAATACAATTATTCACATAATTATAAGATTTATGAAAAAGTTAAGAATGAAAATTATCCAGAAGAAGGATATAAAATAGGAGAAACTACTGAAAATTCTACAGCAGGCCTTAGTGGAACAGGTTTAGAATATATTTGGAAAGAAAAAGATACAATTTCAGATATTCTAAGTAAAGATACTGAAATAGTTCAAGAAAATGATATGCAAAGAAAATTTGATTGGACATATCTTTATGGAGAACTTGAAAGTGGAGAATATGAGTTTGTTTTAGGAGATGATGATTCAATAGGAATAAAAGTACCGTTTAAAATAGATGAAGATAAAAATGTATCATGTGATAATGTTGAATTTTTATATTAATAAAGGAGAAAAAATGTCTAGTATATTAGTTATAGAAGATGATGAAATGTTAAATGCAGGAATATGTTTCAATATTCAAAATAACAATTGGAAAGCATTAAGCACATATTGTATAAATGATGCAAAAGAAATTATAAAACAAAATAAAATAGATTTAATTTTATTAGATGTAAATTTGCCAGATGGAAATGGTTTTGAATTTGCAAAGACAATTAAGCAAGAATACAATATTCCATTTATATTTTTAACAGCACATAATTTGGATGAAGAAATTTTAGAAGGTTTTGAAAATCGGAGCAGATGACTATATAACAAAACCTTTTAATATAAAAATTGTATTAAAAAAGATAGAAGTTATCTTAAATAGACAAAAACAAGAAAATATATTAAAAATTAAAGATTTGCTTATTGATTTTGATAATAGAGCACTAAAAAAAGATAATAATATTATTTATTTAACTCCAACTGAATTTGATTTATTAAACATTTTTGTTAAAAATAAAAATACAATACTTACAAGAGAAGTATTGCTTCAAAAGCTATGGGATAGTAAAGAAAATTTTGTAGATGAACATACTCTAACATTAAATATTAGTAGATTACGTTCAAAATTGGATGACGAAAATGATAAATATATAAAAACAATTTATGGTGTAGGCTATAAATTTTTGGAGGAGTAAAAAATGTTACAAGCAATTATACTAATCACTTCTATAATATTAATTTACTTATTTTTCAGATATAAATATTTAAAATTTACAAATAAAATTATAAATAGTATTGATAATTTTGTAAATGGAAAATATGAAAAGGATAATATTAATAAAGAAACCTTAGATTCAAAAATAGATTCAAAATTATATAAATTAAGTGAAGTAGTTGAAGGAAAAACAGAAAAATCAAATAGAGCAAAAGCTGAAGTAGAACAAATGGTATCTGATATTACTCATCAAGTAAAAACTCCAATTTCAAATATTAGAATGTACAGTGATACAATTATTAATAACGATTTACCAAAAGATAAAGAAAAAGAATTTTTGAATATAATATCAAATCAAGTAGATAAACTAGAATTTCTAATTGATTTTTTAACTAAAATGTCAAGACTTGAAACAAGTATGATTGTTTTAAATAAACAAAGTGCAAAAATTATGGAATGCATAAATAAAGCCAAAGAGCAAGTTAAAGTATTAGCAGAAAATAAAAATATAGAAATTAGGATAATGGGAGAAGATTGCATATTAGAGTATGATAAGAAATGGACATTAGAAGCAATCTGCAATTTACTTGAAAATGCAATAAAGTATACAAATAGAAATGGAAAGATTATTATTAATTTAGAAAAACTAGAGACATTTTTAAAAATAGATATTATAGATAATGGAATTGGTATTGATGAAGAAAATATAAATAATATTTTCAAAAGATTTTTTAGAGAAAGAAAAGTTAAGGATATTGAAGGTGTAGGAATTGGATTATATTTAAGCAAAAAAATTATTGAAACTCAAAATGGATATATAAAGGTAAAATCAAAAGTAAATGAAGGTAGTACATTTTCAATATTTTTGCCGCTTTAAAAGATTGTTTCAAAACTGAAACAATCTTTTTTTGAACTGAAACTTTTTTGATATATTAGTATGATATTATTAATCTATGGAAGAGAGGTAATGAAAATGGAAAGTATTTTAAAAGTAAAAGATTTAAAAAAGTATTATGGTAGTGATGAAGCTCTAGTAAAAGCTTTAGATGGAGTTTCTTTAGAAATAAATAGAGGAGAATTTGTAGCAGTAGTAGGAACTTCAGGAAGTGGTAAATCAACATTACTTAATATGATTGGAGGCTTAGATAATCCAAGCTATGGAAAAATTGAAATAGATGGTAATGAAATTTCAAAAATGTCAGATGAAGAATTAACAATATTTAGAAGAAGACAAATAGGATTTATATTTCAAAATTATAATTTAGTTCCAATGTTAAATGTTTATGAAAATATTGTACTTCCAATTCAATTAGATGGAAATAAAATAGATAAAGATTTTATAAATGAAATTATTAATTTGTTAGGAATAACTTCAAAAATTAAAACAATGCCTAATAAATTATCTGGTGGTCAGCAACAAAGAGTTGCAATAGCAAGAGCAATTTCAACTAAACCATCTATAATTTTGGCAGATGAACCAACTGGAAATCTTGATACAAAAACATCATTAGAAGTAATAGGACTTTTAAAAAATACTAGTAAAGCTTTTAATCAAACAATAGTTATGATTACTCATAATGAAGAAATTGCTCAAATGGCAGATAGAATTATAAGAATTGAAGATGGAAAGATTTTTTAGAAGGAGTGGGTAAAAATGAATTTATTAAAAAATAATAATAACAAAGTAATTCATAATATTGCAAAGGCTTCACTAAAAGAATCTAAAATAAAAAATATTTTTATGACAGTAACTATAAGTTTAGCAATTTGCTTTATTATGGTGCTTGGACTTGCATCATTAAATTACAAAACTTATGAACGTGAAATTGTAAAAGGAATGCAAGATTGTATTTATTATGATGTAAGTAAAGAGCAAATAGATGGATTAAAATCTAATGAAAATGTAAGATGTGCGATGGAATATAGAAGTGGTTTTGAAAAAGAAATTGGAGATATAAAAATTAAACCAATATATTATGATTACAAAGTTCAAGAAATAAGTGCACAGAAACTTTCAAAAGGAAATTTTCCTACCAAACCAAATGAAGTTGTTATAGATGTATTAGTAGCAAAAGAATTTGGAATAGAAGAAAACATAGGAGAGACTATTGAAATATTAGGAGAAAAGTTTATTATATCTGGTTTTGTTGATTATGGAAAATCTATGTATTATTCTACATTATTTTCAAAAGAATATTCAGAATCAGGAATATTATTTAAAAACAGTACACTTGATGTTTTAATAAAAGTATCTCCAAATATGAAAATACCAAGTACAACATATATTAAAGATTTCTTTTATGAACTTGGAAAAACAAATGGAATTGAAAGAAAAAATGTAAATCCAAATAATAGATTTGTTGATACATTTTCTATAAATATGTCAGAACTTCAAACATTTGTAGGACTAAGTATTGTAGTTCTTATAATAGGTGGAATTGTAATTTACAGTATATTTTATTTATCAGTATCATCTAAAGTTAAAGAGTATGCACAATTAAGAACTATTGGAATGTCTAAAAAACAAATTAAAAAACTAATAAAATTTGAAGGACTTGAGTATTGTAAAATTGCAATACCTTTAGGAATTGTAGTTGGTAGTATAATTTCATATTTTATAAGTTCAAATGGATGGAACATTTTAAATATTTTAAAATTAGCAGTTGTATCAGGAGTTTTAGGAACAGTAGCAGTTTTTATATCTGTAACAAAACCTGCAAAAAGAGCAAGTAATGTATCACCAATAGAGGGTTTAAGATATACAGGAAATGACGAAAATGTTAAGGCTTCAAATAAATTATGTAGAAATTTAACTCCAAATTCTTTAGGAAAAATTGAATTTTACAAAAATAGAAAAAAGACTAATATTACACTTATATCTTTAATTATAGGTGGAACATTATTTATTGGAGCATTGACTTTTTCTGGTTCAATAAATAACGAAAAATATGCAAGAAACAGTTATTTTAAAGATAGTGAATATAATTTGAATTTTTCGCAAGACTCTATAGCTGATAGTCAAAATGGGTTGTATGATTTAATAAGTAATGGTAATAATCTTACAAGAGTAAAAAATGAGTTAGAAAATTTAGAAGAAGTAGATTATATAAAGGCTAGAAAAATTTATCGTTTAAAAATAGATACTAAAAGAGATGTTATTGATGAAGAAATTGAATCAATGAATGAAAACTTACAAGAAGCAATGAATAAAGCTTTAAAAAGCGGAACAGGGGATATAAAAGAATTAACAGAAAATGGAGAAATATATTTAAGTTATAGTGATGTTTTTGAAGAAGTGTATGGCTATACTCCTAAAGTTGGTGATAAAGTAACATTTCACTACTTTAATGATGGAGAAAAACAAATAGAACTAACTATTGGTGGAATTGGAGATTCAGAATTTTCTAAATATGCAAGATTAATAGGTTGGGTATTAGTGCCACAAAATGTATATGATCAAATTTCAGAAGGGGTTGATAGTACAGGGTATTTAGAAGTTAGTACTAAAAATCATATTTATAATGAAGATATAGATAATAAAATTAAAAACATTAGTAAAAAATATGAAGATATATCATGTATGGCATATTCTGATTGGCATGAGCAAGCTGAGCAAACAGTAAGCAGTTTTAAAAATGGACTTATAGGAATTTCAAGTTTTATAATTATATTTAGTATAATTAATTTAATAAATACAGTTATTACAAGTATGGTTACACGTAGAAAAGAAATTGCTATATTACAATCTATGGGAATGACAAAAAAACAAGTAAATAAAATGATTATTTCTGAAAATATATGGCTTGCAGTGCCAAACTGTTTAGTAAGTAGTATTATGGGACCAAGTTTTGCATATTTTGTGATAAAGATATTTGAAGAGTTTGGCCTGCATTATATGGAATTTAAATTACCTCTTTTAGCACTCGTTCTATATCTAGTAATTTCAATTATTGTGCCATCTATTATTGCAATATGTTGTATAAAAATATTCAATAAAGAATCTATTGTTGATAGATTAAGAGAAAACTGAAATTAAGGGACAGTTGAAAAATTTCAATTTCATTGAAAATAAATTAAAATGAGTTCAAATTTAAAATTTGGACTCATTTTTTGTAAAATTTAGGGACGCTCCAAAAATTTCATTTTTTTATAAAAAACTATTGACTTGGAGCTGACTCTAAGTGATACTATAAGAACAAAAGAGGAGAATATCTAAAAAATGGGGGAAAATATGACTATTTCAGAAGTAAGTAAAAAATATAATTTAACACAAGATACTTTAAGGTATTATGAAAAAATTGGTATGCTTTCAAATGTTCCTAGAAACAAGAGTGGTATAAGAAATTACGATGAAAATTCATGTAGAAGAATCGAATTTGTAAAATGTATGAGAGATGCAGGAGTTGAAATTGAAGCTTTATTAGAATATATGGAATTATTTGAAAAAGGAAAAAGTACTGCAAAAAGAAGAAAAGAAATATTGGAACAGCAAAGAGAGAAGTTACTAGAAAAACAGAAAAATATTACTGTTTCACTAGAAAAATTAGATTATAAAATTGAATTATACAATGATATTGTTTCTGGAAAAAAGAAAGACTTTACAGAAACAATTTAGCAGAAAAAATATAAAAAATTTTTAAGGAGGATAAATATATGATTAAACAAACAGCTGGAAGAGAGAATTTAGGAGAATTAGCACCTAAATTTGCAGAATTGAATGATGATGTATTATTTGGAGAAGTATGGTCACGAGAGGATAAATTATCTTTAAGAGATAGAAGTATGATTACAATATCTGCTTTAATGGCAAAAGGGTTATTTCCACAATTAAAATCTCATTTTATTATGGGTAAAAAACATGGTATAACAAAAGAAGAGGCAGTTGAAATTGTAACACAACTTGCATTTTATTCTGGATGGACTAAAGCATGGAGTGCATTTTCATTAATAAATGAAGTATATGTAGATGATAGTTCTGAAGAAACACATGGTGGAATGTTTGGAATGGGAGAACCAAACACTGCTTTTGCACAATATTTTATCGGAAATTCATATTTGAAACCATTAAATAAACCAGGAGAATCATCAGTATTCTTAGCAAATGTAACATTCGAACCAGGATGTAGAAATAATTGGCATATACATCATTCAAGCAAAGGCGGAGGACAAATTTTAATTTGTGTTGAAGGAGAAGGTTGGTATCAAGAAGAAGGAAAAGTGGCTCAAAAATTACTTCCTGGAACTGTTGTAACAATACCAGCAAATGTAAAACATTGGCATGGAGCAACAAAAGATAGCTGGTTTAGTCATATTGCAGTTGAAGTACCAGGAGAAGATACAAAAAATGAGTGGTGTGAACCTGTAACAGATGAGGAATATAGTAAATTATAATAAAATTAAAAGGAGGAAAAACAATGCTTTACAAAGATTTTAAAGGACTAAAATTATCAAGCTTAGGCTTGGGAACAATGAGATTACCTAACAAAGGGGTAAATGGAGATACTCCAATTGATGAAGAAGAAACAGCAAAAATGGTGGAATATGCAATAAGTAAAGGCATAAACTATTTTGATACAGCATGGGGTTATCATAATGGAGAATCAGAACTTGTAATAGGTAAAGTTTTACAAAAATATCCAAGAGAAAGTTTTTATTTAGCAACTAAATTCCCAGGATATGATGTATCTAATATGGATAAAGTTGAAGAAATTTTTGAAAAACAATTAGAAAAAACAGGAATGAAATATTTTGATTTTTACTTAATTCATAATGTTTATGAAAGAAATATTGATCCATACTTAGATGAAAAATATGGAATTTTAGATTACTTATTAAAACAAAAAGAAAATGGAAGAATTAAACATTTAGGATTTTCAGTACATGGAAGTTTTGACGTTATGAAAAAGTTCTTAGATAGCAGATATGGAGAACATATGGAATTTTGTCAAGTACAATTAAATTACTTAGATTATGAATTCCAAGATGCAAAAGCTAAACTAAAATTATTAAAAGAACTTAATATACCAGTTTGGGTTATGGAACCATTAAGAGGTGGAAAACTTGCAAAACTTTCAGAAGAAAACGAAACAAAACTTAAAGCTCTAAGACCAGATGAAACAGTACCAGCTTGGGCATTTAGATTTTTACAATCTATACCAGAAGTTACTATGGTACTTTCAGGAATGTCAAATATGGAGCAATTAGAGCAAAATATTAAAACATTCGAAGAAGATAAAAAATTAAACAATGATGAAATGAATGCTTTAATAGAAATGGCAAGAGAAATGGTAAACAGCAAAACACTTCCATGTACTTCTTGCAGATATTGTACAGCACATTGTCCAAAAGGAATTGATATTCCAAAGATTTTAGCTCTATATAATGAACATGTATTTACTGGTGGAGGATTTATAGCTCCAATGACTATAAGTGCTTTACCAGATGACAAAAAACCAAGTGCATGTATAGGATGTAAATCCTGTGAAGCTGTTTGCCCACAACAATTAAAAATATCAGAAGCAATGTCTAATTTTGTAGATTTATTAAAATAAACTGAAATTTAGGAACGTTTCATTTATTTCATAATGTATAAGTGAAATTTTTCACTTGTCCATTTATTTCAAATTAGGAGGTTTATAATTATGGAAAAAGTAGAAAGTATGAAAAAAACAAATCATTTAGTAGAGATTTTATCAAATAGAAAGGTTAAATATGTTGTTGGAACAATTTTATTAAGTGGATTAGGAGTTGCTATTCCTCGAATATTTCATGTTTTAGTGGGTAGCAGTGCTGGTGCAACATTTTTACCAATGCATATTTGTGTTTTAATTACAGCATTAACCTTTGGAGCTATTAGTAGTACTATTGTTGCAGGAAGTTCAATTGTATTTAGCTTTTTATTAACAGGAATGCCAAGTTTAGCAAGACTTCCATATATGTTAATAGAACTTGTAATATATGGGATTTTACTAAGTGCATTTAATAAAAAGTTCAATTCTTATATATCATTAGTTATGACTATAATTTTAGGAAGAATTCTATATTCAGGCGTTTTATTCTCAGCAGTTAATATTTTAGGATTATCAAGCTATGGAATTTCAGTAATGGAAAGCGTAAGAATGGGAATCCCAGGAATTATTTTACAATTACTATTTGTTCCAGTTTTAGCTAAAATAATGAATAAAGGATTGAATTTAAAAAATGACTAATTTAGAAATCGTAAAAGAAAAATTGTATGAAAAAAATGCAAGTTTAGTAGTTTTATATGCAAATGGAGAATGCAAAGAATATTATCAAAATAGAATTAATGATATAAGAGATATTTTAAAAGAAAATAAAGATGCATTAAGAGATGCTATTATAGCTGATAAAGTAATTGGAAAAGTTGCAGGCTCAATTTTAACTGTTGCAGGAGTTAAACAAATATATGCAGATGTTATGAGCAAATATGCGATTCCAGTTTTAGAAGAAAACCATATAAAATATGAATATAAAACTTTAACTGAATATGTTATAAACAATAGCAAAACTGGAATGTGTCCTATGGAAAATAAGTATAAAAATGAGAAAAATATTAATAAAATTTATGATGAAATGATAAAATAGTTAAAGGAGGAAATTTAAATGAGAAAAGATTTAAAAATTGTACCAGCAGTATTTCCAATGCCAGTTTTAATGATAGCAACTTATAATGAAGATGGAAGTATTGATGTTATGAATGCAGCTTGGGGAATGGCTTATGATTTTACACAAATAAAATTAAATATTAGCGAAGGACATAAAACAACACAAAACATTAGAAGAACAGGATGTTTTACAGTATCTTTAGCAACTACTGAAACATTAAAAGAATCAGATTATTTTGGTATTGCTTCAGGAAATAATGTAAAAGATAAATTTGAAAGAACAGGAATGAAAGCTATAAAAAGTGAGCATGTAGATGCTCCAATAATAGAAAATTATCCAGTTTGCATGGAGTGTAAAGCAGTAGAAGTAGATGGAGAATATGGAGTTTTAGGTGAAATAATAAATCTTTCTATTGATGAAAAATATTTAGATGAAAATGGAAATCCAGATTTTCAAAAAATGAAAACTATTGCTTATGATCCATTTACTCATGGTTATTATGAAGTTACTAAAAAAGTTGGTCAAGCATTTAGTGATGGAAAAGAATTGATGTAATACTAGATTTTAAAAGAAGTGTATTCGAAATAATCAACCAATCACATAAACACCTTACAAAACATATACTTTAATAGAGGTGATATAATGGGATCAAGTGAATTTGTAATATTTATTTCAATTTTAGCATCTAATATTGCTAAGGGAAAATCAGAAGATGAAATAAATCTTTTGTCAACATTTTTTTCTCAGCTCGGAGACACTTTAGCCACTATATCTGCTTTTGATTCTAGTTGTAATAATTAAATTATATAAATGGTAAAATAAGTCGAAACTTCTCGGCTTATTTTTGTTTAATTTACCAAAATAAAGGCATAATTATATTGTTAGAAATTTTCAAAAATAGAGGTGTATATTTTGAAAAAACAATTTATTAAAGCTAGAGACGGATATAATTTAGAACTTCATATATTTGAAGTGCCAAATGCAAAAGCAGTTGTACAAGTTATACATGGAATGGAGGAACATCAAGGACGTTATGAAAAATTTATAAAATTTTTAAACGAAAATGGATTTTCGGTAGTAAGTTCAGATATGAGAGGACATGGAAAATCTTGCAAAGACTTAGGATATTTTAAAGAAAAAGAAGGATACTTAGAATTAATTGAAGACCAAAAATTTATAACAGATTTTATACAAAAGTATTTTCCGAATCAAAATATTAATTTATTTGCACATTCTATGGGATCAATTATAGCTAGAGTACTTCTTCAAGAAAATTCAAAAGCATATAAAAAAGTTGTACTTTCAGGTTATCCTAATTTTCAAAAAGGTGCATATCCAGGAATTCTTTTTACTAATTTAATTACTGCTATACATGGACCAAAATATAAATCAAAGTTTATTTTAGATGTAAGTAAAGATACTTTTAATCATGTAATAAAAAATCCAAAAACTAAATATGATTGGATATGTTATAATGAGGAAAGTGTGAAATCTTATATAGATGATCCATATTGTGGAATTGGTTTTACGTGTTCTGCATACAATGATTTATTTCATCTTGTAGTAATGATGCATAAAACTGAAATGTATCATAATGTAAATAAAGATATGGAATTATTATTAGTAAGAGGAATAGATGATCCATGTATTGGAGGAAGCCGAGGTTCTGATGATTCATATAGAGTTTTGTATAATGCTGGATTTAGTAAAATTAAAAGGATTGATTATGAAAATATGAGACATGAAATTTTAGCTGAGAAAGATAATAAAAAAGTTTATAATGATATTATAAATTTTTTCTAAATACTATATAAATATGTATAATTGAAAGATTATGTAAAGTATGATATAATTATTTAAAGCGTGAGCTTTTTTGAAGTGTAATTCCAAACAATACATTTTATAGGAGGAACATTATGAACTTATTCAAATCTAGAGGAGACAAGGAAATGAGTCAGTGGCAGAGCGAAAGAGATTCTGCTTACAGAGAACGGCTCAAAGAGGAAGAAGAAGCACGCAGAGAAGCAGAAGAAGATGCGGCAGAAAGGCAAGAATATATTGATGAGCTGGAAGAAGAACTTATTGGTGAGGATACTACAATCATCCCACTTCATATTGAAGATGATGAATGGGGATGGAAGAAACAAATTGCTATGAATTTTATGTTCAAACATGGCTATGTATGTGTCCAAAATTCTGTGAGTTATTCTGTATATAACTATCAATATTATGATCTTACCTTTGTAAAAAAAGAGGAAACCGATTTTTTCAGATGCTAATACAAAGGAATAAGCACGAAACTAGGGCTGGTTAATACCAGCCCGTTTTTTAGACCTATATTTAAATTATGCATCAGAAAATAAGCAAGTAGAATTGAATTCTATTTGCTTTTATGTTAGGATTTATTTACAAAACTAGCAAGAATAGAATGGAGAAATTTGAATGGAGAATTTTGGAGTTTCAATGTTATGGTACTGGATAGCTTATTTTATAGTTACAAGTATAGGAGTATTACATACAATTTTCAATATTGTTGTATTACATATGAAATCAATGAAAGATAGTCCAGGAATGGGTGAAGGGTATGAAAAAACAAAACCTTGGCATCCATTATATAATATAATTATATTTCCAATATTTGCTTATTTTTATTTAAGTGGATTAAAGGAATTAAGTTTTCAAAACGTTATTTACACATCACTTATTTGGGGAACAATAACAGTTGTATTTGATGTAATTGGATGGGTATTAATAAAACATCCATGGTCTTTAACTTTCAAAGAATTTTACATTGATTATCAACCTTGGATAACATTAATATATATAACAATATATGTAAGCCCGTTTATAACTTATGGAATAATGTGTTTATAGAGAGCTGAAGTAAAAAACTATGACTTGGAATAGGAGTATATAATGAAAGTTATTTTTTTAGATGTTGATGGTGTATTAAATTCAGATGAATATTTTGATAAAATTAAAAATTTAAATATAGATGGAATACAATCAGAAATAGATGTAGAAAAAATTAAAATGTTAAATATGGCAATAAATGAAACTGGGGCAAAAATTGTATTAACTTCCTCATGGAGATATACGAGAAATGCACAAGAATTAAAAAAATTATTATCAGAGTATGGTATTCCTACAGATTCAACCCCATTTATACAAAATAAAAGAGGATTAGAAATAAAACAATATTTATTAGAGAATCCTGATGTAGAGAACTTTATTATAGTAGATGATGAATTGTTTGATTCTTATGATGATGAGTTAATAAAGAAATTGGTAAAAATATCAAATGGAAATGGACATAATTTTGGCGAAGGGTTGCTTCCTAAAGATATAGATGAAATTATAAAAAGATTAGGAAGAAATAAGTCTAAAAATAAAGAAAATGAAGCATTAGAAAGATAATTTATAAAGGAGTTCTAAATATGGATATAAAAGGACTTAGTAGGATATTCAGAATATAAAAAGAAAGTTAAATATAGAATAATGCTACTTGTATGGTAATATAAAGTTAGAAGGAGATTAAAATCATGAGTAAATATGAACCTTTATGGAAATATTTGAAAAATAATAATAAAGAAAATTATAAATTATCCTATGACGAAATTCAAAATATTTTAGGATTTAGTATAGACCATTCATTTTTAACTTATAAAAAAGAAGCAAAAGAATTTGGATATGAAGTGGGAAAAATATCAATGAAAGAGAAAACAGTAATTTTTAATAAAATATAAAGTTTTATTATAATGCAACTAAAAGTTTGCAACAAAAAATCTTTAATAAAAATATAATTTGCAACCAAAAGTTGATAGAAAAAAAGTATAAAAAATCCTAAAATTAACTACAAGGAGGAAGTAATCTAATGAAGTTTGGAGATAATTTACAAAATTTAAGAAAATTAAAAAAGATGTCACAAGAAAAATTGGCAGAAAAAGTTGAGGTATCAAGACAGAGTATATCAAAATGGGAAAGAGGCGAAAGTTATCCTACAATGAATAATATTATGACTTTATGTGAGATATTTCATTGTAATATAAATGAATTGGTACAAGAAAACCTAACAGATATAAATTCGTTAGATGAAGAAATAAAGATGAGTGTAGTTAAATTTAAAGCTGAAAAGCAAAAGAAAATGAAAGGGATTAGTAAAGCAATTTATGTACTTGCAAGGATTGGAAAGATTGTTACAACAATATCAATTCCAATTATAGTATTTTTATTAATAGTTACACCAATATTTATAAGTAATATAGAATTAAGAGATAATATGATTGTATTTAAAGGAGCAAGAATAGATGATAAAATAACTATAACAGAAGAAAAATCAAATGATGGTATAACATTACAATTAAAAGCAAATGATGTTTTAATTGCAGATGCAAAAGATCAAGATACAATTTTACAAATGAAAAAAATATTAGAAAATAATTCTAAAGGGCAAATAATAGCTTTTTTAGAGCTAGGATATGGATGTCTAATAGTTTGTTTAGTATTATATAGAATGACATTTTGTAGATTAGAAAAGCTATTTATAAATATAAATCAAGGTGATACACCATTTACTTTAGAGAATGTTAGATATATTAAAGAAATGGCAAAACTTATGATTATAGCATTAATTTTGCCAACTGGTGGAGGAATTATATTTGAAACAATATTAAGAACTGATTTAGATGTAGGTTTTGAATTTTTTGATATAATACAAATATTATTCTTATTTGGAATATCATATATTTTTGAATATGGATATGAAATTCAATTAGATTCAAGGGGGAAAATATATGGGGATGAAAATGAATAAGGAAAAATTTATAAGTAAATTAATAGAAAATCCTAATAGAAGTACTGATGAATGTAATATTATTTATGATGTTTTAAATGAGAATGGTATTATTGGAAGAAAAAGTAAAGAAAAAATAAAACAAGAATTTATTGAAAATTTAAAGGTATCTGAAAAAGAAGCAAATGAAATTTATAATACATGTATGGGAATAATTATGAAGGATTTTTTTAGTAAGAATAATTAAATATTAATAATTTAAGGAGCAGATTTTTTAATTTGCTCTTTAAAGTTTATAGACAAATATTAACAAGAAATATCGGGTAAAGTAGAGCTTTATAAGCTAAAATTTATTTATGAACTTAAAAGGAGAAAAATATGAACTGGTGTGAATCTATAAGTAGAGCTATTGAATATATAGAAAATAATTTAACAAATGATATAACTATTGAAGACATTTCAAATTATTCATATATATCATCATTTTATTTTCAAAAAAGATTTTCTATTATTTGTGGTTATGGATTAAGTGAATATATTAGAAATAGGAAGTTATCATGTGCAGGTTATGAAGTATTAAACACAGATAATAAAATAATTGATATAGCTTTAAAATACGGATATGATTCTCCAGATAGCTTTACAAAAGCATTTACAAGATTCCACGGTTCTACTCCAACAGAAGTTCGAAGAGGTGGAAAAATAAAAGAATTTGCACCTCTAAAAATAAATTTAAGTTTGAAAGGAGGCTATACTATGGAGTATAGATTAGAAGAAAAAGAATCATTTAAGGTTATCGGATTAAAAAAGAACATAAAATATGAGAGTGCAAGTACAGATATACCTAAAATTTGGACAACATTTTTTTGAAAAATTTATTCAGCAAAATAAAACCTAAATACGCAATTAACTTTGATGCTACTATGGATAATAATACTTTTGATTACATGATATGCGATAACTATGAAGAGGGTTTGGCTGTTCCTAAAGGATTAGAAATTATGCAAATTCCGAAATTTACTTGGGCAATATTTACTTGCATAGGCCCATCAAATATCAAAATGCCAGAAATCAACGAAAAAATATTTACAGAATGGTTACCAAATTCCAACGATTATGATATTGCGACAGGATATAATATTGAAATGTATTCAAATCCAAAAGATTATAAAAAAGGTGTTAATGATGAAAAATATTATAGTGAGATTTGGATACCTATTAAAAGAAAATAATAAATTTTTTAAGGCAGATAATCTTGAATGTTAATAAGCATTGCTTGTAGCAACGGACTAATCCTTATATAATAGTTTGTAAAGAAAGGAGTTGTTCAAAATGTTAAAAGAAAATATTAAACAATTAAGAAAATCAAAAGGACTTTCACAAGAAGAACTTGCTATTAAATTAAATGTAGTAAGACAAACAATTTCTAAATGGGAGCAAGGATTATCAGTTCCTGATTCAGAAATGTTAGTTACAATATCAGAAGTTCTTGAAACACCAGTAAGCACTTTACTTGGAGAAAATATTTCAGAGTATAAAGTAGATGATTTAAAAGCAATTTCAGAAAAATTAGAGATAATAAATTTACAACTATTACAAAGGGCTAATGCAAGAAGAAAAATAATTCATTGGATACTAATTTCATTTGCAATTCCTACCAGTTTAGTAGTATAATTAATAAAATGGAGGTATGTTTATGAAAATATCTACAAAAGGAAGATATGCTTTAAGAGTTATGATAGATTTAGCATTAAATAGTAATGGAAGATATGTAACTTCAAAAGAAATATCTGGTAGACAAGAAATATCAAATAAATACTTAGAACAAATTATAGCAATGCTAAATAAGGCAGGTTATTTAGAAACAGCAAGAGGAAATGCAGGTGGATATAAACTAGTTAAAAAACCGAATGAATATAAAATTGGAGATATCCTAAAAGCAACAGAGGGGGATTTAGCACCAATAGATTGTCTAACAGAAGAAGGAAAATGTCAAAGACAAGAAAAATGTACAACATATTCTTTTTGGAAAGGGTTAGATGATGTAATTAACGAATATATAAATAGTAAAACATTAGAAGATTTAATAAAATAGAAATCAAATATGATTAAGGACGAACCACTTGAAATTCAAAAGTGGTTCTTTTGTTTTATCAATTCCTATTGACTTACTAGGAAATAGGTGCTATAATTCCTACTAGATTAATAGGAAATGAAAAGGAGTTAAAAATGAATACTATATATTTAGATAATAATGCTACAACCAAAACAGATGAAGAAGTTGTAAAAACTATGATGCCATATTTATTAGATAACTATGGAAATCCATCATCTATATACAAATTAGGAAGAGAAAATAGAAAAGTTGTTGAAGAATCAAGAGAAAAAATAGCAGAGATCTTAAATTGCAAGCCAGATGAAATTTACTTTACTTCAGGTGGAAGCGAAAGTGATAATACAGCAATTAGAGGAATTGCTTACAGTTATAAAAATAAAGGAAATCACATTATTACATCTAAAATCGAACATCCAGCAGTTTTAGAAACTTGCAAACAATTGGAAAAGGAAGGATTTGAAGTAAGTTATATTAGTGTAGGTGAAAATGGAATTATCAATTTAGAGGAGTTAAAAAATGCTATAAAACCTACTACTACACTTATTACAATAATGTTTGCAAATAATGAAATTGGCACAATACAGCCAATAGAAGAAATAGGAAAAATTGCAAAAGAGCATAATATTATTTTTCATACAGATAGTGTACAAGCAATTGGAAGTGTAGAAATAGATGTAGAAAAATTAAATATTGACAGTCTTTCATTATCAGCACATAAATTCTATGGACCAAAAGGAATTGGAGTTTTATATGTAAAAAAAGGAATAAAGTTTAACAAATTTATAAATGGAGGACATCAAGAAAAAAATAAAAGAGCAGGTACTGAAAATGTAGTAGGAATAGTAGGACTTTCTAAGGCTATGGAGCTTGCATACAGAGATTTAGAAGAACATAATAAAAAAATTAAAGAATTAAGAGATTATTATGTAAGTCAAGTAAAAGAAAAAATACCATATATAAAAATTAATGGAGATATGGAAAAAAGATTACCTGGAAATAGCAATATTTCATTTAGATTTATTGAAGGAGAAAGCTTACTTTTAAATTTAGACTTAAAAGGAATTTGTGCATCAAGTGGTAGTGCTTGTACTTCAGGTTCACTTGACCCATCTCATGTATTACTTGCAATAGGATTGCCTCATGAAATTGCACATGGTTCATTAAGAATTTCAATAGGAAAATATAATACAAAAGAAGAAATTGATTATGTTGTAGAAAGTTTAGTAGAAATAGTAGGCAGATTACGTGAAATGTCACCATTATGGGAGAAATTTATAGAGGAGGAAAATAAATAATGGAATATTCAGAAAAAGTAGTTGATCATTATACAAACCCACGAAATGTAGGAAAAATAGAAAATGCTTCTGGAATAGGAGAAGTTGGAAATCCTGTTTGCGGAGATATTATGAAAATGTTTATTAAGGTAGAAAATAGTATTATAGTGGATGTAAAATTTAAAACTTTTGGATGTGGTGCAGCAATTGCAACAAGTAGTATTTCAACAGAAATGATAAAAGGAAAAACAATAGAAGAAGCATTAAAACTTAAAAACACAGATGTTGTAAATTCATTAGGTGGACTTCCACCAGTAAAATTACATTGCTCTGTTTTAGCAGAAGAAGCAATTCATGAAGCTATTGCAGATTATTACAGAAAAGAAGGAAAACTTACAGAGGAAGAAATAAAGGAAAAATGTAATTTAAAAGAACATCAGTAAGTTGTCGTTAAGATTAAATAATAATATAATAACAAAAAGTTATAAAAAATTTAAAATCCATTCTTGACAAAATAAAAGAAAATTTTGTATAATATAAAAGTCATGGACAGCAGAATAAAGCGTAGAAATCCGACAAAAAGGATTTCTACGCTATTTTTTTTTTGCTGAAAATTTAAGGGAGGTATTAGATTTATGAATGAATCAAATGAAAACTTTTATTTAACAAATGCACCAATAAAAAAACTACTAATTAAATTTTCAATTCCTTGTGTACTTGCAATGTTAGTAAGTGCCCTTTACAATATAGTTGACCAAATATTTATAGGAAATAGTGGTGCAGGAACAGCAGGTATAATGGCAACAACTCTAGTGTTTCCATTTACTGTTGTAGCATTGGCTATTGCACAATTAATAGGAGATGGCTGTGCAACTTTATTTAGCATTTCTCTTGGAGCAAAAGATGAAAAAACAAGCAACAAAAGTGTAGGAAATGCAATTATTACAGTAATATTATTAAGTATTGTTTTAGTAATTGTAGGGTTTATTTTTATAAAACCTATACTAGGATTATTAGGTGTAAATGGATATGATGAAAGATGTATATTATTTACAGAACAATATTATAAGATAATATTATGTGGAACACCATTCTATATGTTGCTATCCGCCATGGCATCAATAATTCGTGCAAGTGGAGCACCTGGATATTCAATGATTTCAACAATAGTAGGAGCAATTATAAACTTAATCTTTGACCCAATTTTTATTTTTGTATTTGATTTAGGAGTTCAAGGAGCAGCTATTGCAACAATAGCTGGACAAATTGTATCAGCTTTATTATGTGCAATATATTTTAGAAAACCAAAACTAATGAAATTAACAAAAGAAAGTTTTAAAATTAATACAAAAGTATTAGGAAAACTTTTAAAACTTGGAATTTCAAGTTTTATTACACAAATATCTATTGCAATTATTACCATTGTAGCAAATAATGTTGTAGGAACAATAGGTGGAGAAAATGCAACAGATGCAGGAGGAGCATTAGGAATCGTATTTAAAATATTCGCCATAGTATTAGCATTTAGTTTAGGCGTTGCAGTTGGAGGACAACCAATAATTGGATTTAACTATGGAGCAAAAAAGTATAAAAGAGTATTAGAAACATATAAGCTAATTCTAATTGCAAATATTATAATTGGCACTATATCTATGTTATTATTTGAATTTGCACCAAACTTTATTGTTAATTTGTTTGGAGGACATGCTAATAATTTAGAATTTTATCAAGAATATGCTTGTTTATCTTTTAGAATATATCTAGGAGGAATATTACTTTGTTGTATTCAAAAAGCAAGTTGCATCTATTTACAGTCAATAGATAAACCTTACAAAGCAATGACATTGTCTTTAATGAGAGATGTTATACTACTTGTTCCTGGGGTATGTATATTTGGATTATGTGGAAATTTATATACAATGTTATGGGCTGGACCTGTATCTGATATAGGAGCATTTATTGTTACAGTTATATTTGTAAGCATAGAATGTAGAAAGATTAGTAAATTAGCAAAGGAAAATATTGAAGAAAGTAATGTTACAGATAATAAACTAATAGAAAAAATAAATAATCATTTTGTTATATCTATTGGTAGGGAGTTTGGTAGTGGTGGAAAATATATAGGACAAGAATTAGCCAAAAGATTAAATGTAAAATGCTATGACAATGAATTATTAGCAAAAGTTTCAGAAAATTATAATATTGATATGGCAATGCTAGAAAAAGTTGATGAAAAACAAAAATCAAGTTTCTGGTATGGATTTGCAACAAACTATGTATTTTCGAAAAATAGTGAGTTATCTCCTATTAGTGCTGATGATAACTTATTCCTAAAACAAGCAAAAGTCATAGAAGATTTATACAATAGTGTAGAAAGTTCTATCATTATTGGAAGATGTTCTGATTATATTTTAAAAGATAATCAAAATGTAATTAAAATATTTATTTATTCATCAGATATGGAATTTAAAGTTAATAGAAAGATAAAATTTGAAAACTTAAATTCAACTATTGCTAAAAAGAAAATTAAGCAAATAGATAAAGAAAGGGCTGAATATTATAATCATTTCACAAATCAAACTTGGGGAGATAGAAATAATTATGATTTATGTATTGATACATCAAAGTTAGGTGTTAATCAGACAATAGACATATTAGAAAATTATATCGTAAAAAGGGCTAAATAAAATCAAAGCATAAAGAAAAAATTATACATATGGAAACTGTGATATAATAACACTTATCGAAAGGTAGGTGTTATTGTTCTTTTAAAAAATATTGACATAAGTAATATTTTGTTATAATATACAAACATAAGTTTGCAAAGAGGTTAAAAACAATGATAGTAAATGTAGGTGGAAGAACAGATATAGTAAATTATTATAGCCAGTGGTTAATGAATAGAATAAAAGAAGGATTTGCATATTCAAGAAATCCATTATTTCCAAAGAATGTATCAAAAATAAGCTTAAATCCAAAAGATGTAGATTGCTTAATGTTTTGTTCAAAAAATTATAAACCAATTTTAAAATACATGAAAGAAATAAATGAAAAGTATAGAATAATATGTCATTATACAATAACAGCATATGGCAAAGATGTAGAACCATATGTACCAGTTATTAACGAATCAATAAAAAATTTAATAGAGCTTTCAAAAATTGTTGGAAAAGAAAAAGTTTTATGGAGATATGATCCAATTCTTTTAACTGAAAAATATACAGTAGAAAAGCATTTAGAAACTTTTGAATATATGGCAAAACAAATTGCACCATATGTTCAAAGAGGAATCTTCAGTTTTGTAGAAATGTATAAAAAATTAGATTACAATATGCCAGAAATTATTCCTTTTACAGAAGTCGATAAAATAAAAATTTTAAAAGGCATTGGAGAAATATCAAAAAAATATAATTTATATATTCAAACTTGTGGTACTGATGAAAATTATGAAGAATATGGAATTCACGTATCAGGTTGTACAACATCAGAAATATTAGAACAAGCAAATAGTGTAAAATATAAAAATGTAAAAGCAAAACCTATGAGAAAAGGCTGTCATTGTATACCAAGTAGAGACATTGGAGCATATGATACTTGTTTAAATGGTTGTAAATATTGTTATGCAAATAAAAGACCAGATTTAGCAAAAGAAAATGTAAAATTACATGATAAAAATTCACCATTATTATTAGGAAATATACGAGAAAACGATAAAATAACAGATGCAAAGCAAGATAGTTTTATTGTAAAGGAAAGTGGTGAGCAAATAAGTTTTATTTAATTTAGGGGGCTTACATATGACTTATAAATATATTTATAAAACTCCAAATGAATTTTCAAATATGATAATGAATAGTGATGGAGAAAATTTAACTGGTTTATGGTTTGAAGATTCAAGAGATTCTTCTAAACACATAATAGATTGTGAAGAAAAAGATTTAGAAATATTTAGAGAAACAAGTAAATGGTTAAGTTTATATTTTAGTGGTAAAAATCCTAATTTTACTCCAAAATATAAAATAAAAAATTTAACACCGTTTAGACAAGAAGTAATTGATATAATGAACACTATTGAATATGGAAAAGTTATAACATATAATAATATATCTAAAATAATTGCTAAAAAAAGAGGTATAAAAAGAATGTCATCACAAGCAGTTGGAGGAGCAGTCGGATGGAATCCAATTTGTATTATTATTCCTTGTCATAGAGTAGTTGGAGCAAATGGAAGTCTAACAGGTTATGGCGGAGGCATAAAAAACAAAGTAGAATTATTGAAATTAGAAGGAAATGATATGAGTAAATACTTTATTCCAAAACGAGGTACTGCGTTATGATAAGGTGTAAATGGTATAATTTGAAAAATCCTAAATATGTAGAATATCATGATAAAGAATGCTTTATGTATAAGAAGGAGATGTAAAAATGAAAATAATAACAGTATGTGGTAGTTATAAATTTGAAAAAGAAATGAAAGAAATAACAGAAGAAATGGCATTAAAAGGAAATTGCATGATAACACCAATAGATTTAACTAAGCCTAATAAAGAAGTTTATACAGAAGAACAAGCTTTAATGCTTGATAGAATGCACAAAGAAAAAATAAAGCTTGCAGATGCTATATTAGTTGTAAATGTAAATGGATATATTGGAAATAGTACAAAAAGCGAGATTGAGTTTGCAAAATCATTAAATAAAGAAATTTTATACTATACAGATTTTATAAAAAGATAAATTTTAGGAGAAATAATATATGTCAATATGGAATCCTTGGAGAGGTTGCAAAAAGTGTAGTGAAGGCTGTAAATATTGTTATATACATAAAGGTGACCAAAAAAGAAATGTTAATACAAATGAAATTGTAAAAACAAAAGACTTTGAAAAACCAATAGAGAAATTAAAAAATGGCAATTATAAAATGAAATCTGGAATTGTTTATTTATGCTTTTCTACTGATTTTCTAATTGAAGAAGCAGATGAGTGGAGAAATGACTGTTGGAAAATGATTAAAGAAAGACAAGACTGTACCTTTCTGTTTCTAACAAAAAGAATAGATAGATTTATTAAATGTATTCCTGATGATTGGAATGATGGCTATGATAATGTAGTTGTATGTAACACAATTGAAAATCAAAAAAATGCTGATTATAAATTATCAATTTTTAAAGAGCTACCAATAAAACATAAATGTATAACAGCTCAGCCATTATTAGAGAAAATAGACATTGAAAAATATCTTGATAATGTTGAATTAGTTGTAGTAGGTGGTGAATCTGATATTAATGCTAGGACATTTAATTATGATTGGGCATTAGATATTAGAGAACAATGTATAAGAAAGAAAGTTGATTTTGAGTTTAGACAATGTGGAACTTATACAATAAAAGATGGAAAACAATATAAAATACAGACAAAGGACTTGTGTAAACAAGCAAAACTTGCAAATATTAATTATAAAAAAGGAGATAAAAAATGCCAAGAGTTTTAAAAAATAAAGAATTAGTAAACACAAGATTAGCTACAAATTATGGTGGTTGGACATATTGTGATAAATGCAATGAAAACATAGGATATATATGTTATTCAACTTATGACAAATTAGTTTTAAAATATAAATGTAATTGTGGAAGCGAAGGAAGCATATTATTAGATTTTGAAGATAGTAAAACAGGGAAAGAATGTAGTGATGAATTAATTACTATTAAAAATAGATTATGTTGCGCAAAAGATAATGAACCATTAATTACTATATTAGATAAAAAGCTTGAAAACTATAATCTAGAAATCACTTGTAAAGCTTGTAATAATATTTATAAAAAATCAAAATAATAAGTAATTAATTATAAAAATATTGAATAAATAATAATTAAAGGAGGTTATTATATGGAAAGAAAATTAGAAATAATAACAGAAAATTGCCCTCAAAATCATAAATGCCCTGCAGTAAATGTATGCCCAGTAGGAGCTTTATCACAAAATGAATTTGAGGCACCAAAAATAGATTATGAAAAATGTATAAGATGTGGTAAATGTTCAAATTTCTGTCCTAAAAAAGCACTAGTTTTAAAATAAATAGGTGAAAGAATGAAAAATAATTATTTAAGTAAATTAGAATTTTGGAATAAACTTAAAGTTAAAGAACAAGAAGAATTAATTAAAAATTCAGTAATAAAAGAATATAAAAAAGGTAGTATTATTCATAGTGAAAACAATGAATGTTTAGGAATGATGATTATTACTCAAGGACAAATACGAACATGTATTGTTTCAGAAGAAGGTAGAGAAATAACACTATTTAAACTTTCTAAAAATGATGTTTGCGTATTATCAGCAGATTGTGTAATAAAACAAATTACATTTGATACATTAATGATAGCAGAAGAAGATTGTGAGATTTTGCTTATTAATGTTAGTTATTTTAATCAATTAATAAATCAAAATATATATGCTAGATGTTATACATATGAGTTAATATCAGAGAAATTTTCAAATGTTATGTGGGTAATGAA
>CAOTKV010000001.1:402255-407852 GCA_948530865.1 uncultured Clostridia bacterium | reverse complement strand
TTTTTCTATATGTGACTAAGTCACAGAAATAAATTAATGTAAGTGTTAAAATATATTCAAGATAAATATTAGGAGGTAAATGTTATGGCAGTAAAATTAAATGAAGACAAGGAAGTTGTAAAAACAGTTCAAGATGGTTTAAAAAGAACTGGTGGATATTGTCCTTGTAGACTAGAAAAAACACAAGATACAAAATGTATGTGTAAGGAATTTCGTGAGCAAATAAAAGATCCAAATTTTGAAGGATATTGTCATTGTTTACTTTATTATAAATCAAATTAAAAGGAGAATATATTATGGTAGAAATTAATTTAACAGAGAAAAATTTTGAAGAAGAAGTATTAAAAGAAGAAAAATTGGTATTAGTAGATTTTTGGGCAACTTGGTGCGGACCTTGCAAAATGCTTGCACCAGTACTTGCAGAATTTGCTGAGGAACATAAAGATAAGCTTAAAGTAGGAAAAGTAAATGTTGACGAACAAAGAGATTTAGCAATCAAATATAATATTACAAGTATTCCAACATTAATCTTATTTAAAAACGGAGAAATTATAAATATTTCAGTAGGATTTCACTCTAAAGCAGAATTAGAAGAAATAGTAAATATTTAGTATTAAAGCTAGAAATTTTATTTCTAGCTTTTTTATAAATATGACATACTATGTCATATTTATATGTTATAATCTATTTCAAAGGAGAAAACTATGCAAGTAAATAATAGATTATTTGAAATATTATATATATTACTTCAAAAGAAAAAAGTTACAGCAAAAGAACTTGCTGAAAAATTTGAAGTATCTACAAGAACAATATATCGAGATATTGAAGCATTAAGTAGTGCTAATATACCAATTTATATGTCAAAAGGAAAAGATGGAGGAATAGGAATTTTAGAAGAATATGTTCTAAATAAATCCATTCTTTCAGAAGAAGAGCAAAATCAAATTTTATTTGCTCTTCAAAGTTTAGAAAAGATGAATGGTAATAGTGAAAAAGATATTTTAGAAAAAATGAGTACAATTTTTAATAAAAAAGTAACTGATTGGATTAAAATTGATTTTTCTAATTGGTCACCTTCAAAAGAAAATGCATTTCAAATTATCAAATCTGCAATATTAAACAAACAATTAATAGAATTTACGTACTATAATTCTACTGGAGAGAAAAGTTTAAGAATAGTTGAACCATTACAAATTTGGTTTAAAGATAAATCTTGGTACTTAATAAGTTATTGTAGATTAAAAAAAGATTACAGATTTTTTAAATTAACAAGAATGAAAGAAGTCAAGCTATTAGAAGAACATTTTCAAAGAGAAATGCCAGAGCAAAATGAAGAAGAAAAAGAGATTAAAAATATTATATTAGAATTAGAAATTTCCAAGGAAATGGCGTTTAGAGTATATGACGAATTTGATAATGATGAAATAACTAAAAAAGAGGATGGTGATTTTATTGTTAAAGTGGAATTTCCAGAAAATGAATGGGTATATAGTTTTATATTATCATTCGGAGAATATGTGAAAGTAATAAGCCCAGAATATGCCAAAAATATAGTAAAACAGAAACTACAAAATACCTTGAATAATTATTTATAAAATATGACATGCAGTTGTCATATTACATATTTTATAATTCTTTTAGGAGGTAAAAATTATGAAATATGTAATTGTAGAATTAGAAGAAAAAATTGTTGAAGGTATTGCTATCAAAACTAGCAATCAAGACGCAAAATCTATACAAGATATAGGAGAGACTTGGCAAAAATTATTTGTAAATGGAATTTATGAAAAAATACAAAACAAAGTAAATAATAAAACAATAGGTTTATACACAGAATATGAAGGAGATTATACAAAACCTTATACTTTTGTTGCAGGTGCAGAAGTAAGTTCTAAAACAGATAATTGTAAAATTATTAAAAAAGGAAAATATGCTAAGTTTGTTATAACAGGTGATGTTCAAAATTCAGTAGGACAAGCTTGGCAAGAAATTTGGAATATGGATTTAAAAAGAAAATACACTTGCGATTTTGAAGAATATCAGAATAATTCTGAAGATATGCAAAATCAAGAAATCCATATTTACATTGCATTGGAGGATTAAATAAATATGGCATTTGATTATAAAAAAGAATATAAGGAATTTTATATGCCTAAAAATAAACCGAATATAATAGAAATTCCAAAAATGAATTATATTGCAGTAAGAGGAAAGGGTAATCCAAATGAAGAAAATAGTGAATATAAACAAACAATAGGTTTACTATATTCAATTGCTTTTACCATAAAAATGAGTTATAAAACCTCACATAAAATTGAAGGATATTTTCAGTATGTTGTTCCGCCACTTGAAGGCTTTTGGTGGCAAGATGGTATAGATGGATTAGATTATAATAAAAAAGAAGATATGGAATTTATATCTATGATTAGATTACCAGATTTTGTTACAAAAGAAGAATTTGATTGGGCAATAAGTGAAGCAAAAAATAAGAAAAAACAAGATTTTTCAAAAGTAGAATATTTAATATATGACGAAGGATTATGTGTTCAATGTATGCATATTGGTTCTTATGATAATGAACCTGCCACAATTGAAATGATGAAATCTTATGCAGAAGAAAATGGTTATGAGATAGATATAACGGATAGTAGATTTCATCATGAAATTTATTTAAGTGATCCAAGAAGATGTGATGAAAGTAAACTAAAAACAGTTATAAGACATCCAATACGAAAAAGGAAATAATTATGGAATTTATTAATGCAAAAACAATACTTCAAAAAGCAAGTCATGGTGAAGAATGGTTTGGAATTGATTATAATATGAACTTATATAAAGGATGCTCTCATAAATGTATTTATTGTGATAGTAGAAGTAATTGTTATCAGGTAGATGATTTTGATAGAGTAAGAGCCAAAAAGAATGAGATAGAAATATTAAATCAAGAATTAAAATCAAAAAGAAAAAAGGGTGTAATAGGAATAGGTGCAATGTCAGATACTTATAATTCTTTTGAAAAACAATATGAGTTAACAAGAAAAGCATTAAAATTAATTTCTTATTATAGATTTGGAGTATCAATAGAAACGAAAAGTAATTTAATTACAAGAGATATAGATTTATTTAAAGAAATAAATAATAAGGCAGATGTTATACTTAAATTTACAATAACATCTGCTGATGATAATTTATCAAGAAAAGTAGAACCTAATGTATGCGTTTCATCTGAAAGATTCAAAGCTATGAAAGAGTTATCTAGTCAAGGATTGTTTGTTGGAACATTACTAACACCAATTATTCCTTTTATAACGGATTCAGAAGAAAATATTAGGAATGTAATAAAACAATCTTATGAAAATGGTGCAAAATTTGTATTTACTATGGGAGGAGTTACTTTAAGAGAAAATCAAAGAGATTACTTTTTTGAACAACTAGATAAAACATTTCCTAAACAAAAAGAAAAGTATATAAAAACTTTTGGAAATAACTTTTTTTGCTATCCACTAAATAAAAATTTGCAAAAAATATTTAATGAAGAATGCGAAAAGTATGGACTACTTTATAAAATGAGTGATATAGTAAAAGCATATAAAAAAGAAATTAAAGAAGATGAGCAAATGTCTTTCATTTAAAGAAAAGAGGAAAATATGAATGAATATATAAATTTGAATTTGGAAAATATTGAAAATGAGCATATATGTTGTGCTATTGGAGATCCAAAACATCAAGAAGGTGTTAATATTAAAAAAGAATGGATTAAAAACAAATTAAATGAAGGTCATGTATTTAGAAAATTGAATGCTAGAGGAAAAATATTTATTGAATATGAACCAATAGAAATGGCTTGGGTTCCTATTATTGGTAAAAATTACGAATATATTTATTGCTTGTGGGTTGCTGGTAGTTTTAAAGGTAATGGTATTGCAAAAGAATTATTAGAATATGCAATACAAGATTCAAAAGAAAAAGGTATGAGTGGAATTTGTACTTTAGTTTCCAAAAAGAAGAAACCATTTTTAGGAGAAAAGAAGTTTTTTCAGCACTATGGTTTTAAAGTTGTAGATGAAATAGGAGAATATGAATTATTAGCTTTACAATTTGATAAAAATGATACTCCTAAATTTAATGAAAATACTAGAAAAATGGAAATAGATTCAAAAGATTTTACAATATATTATACACCAGAATGTCCTTATACAATAAATTGCATAAATGAAATTAAAGAATATTCTAAAGAAAATAATATAGCTTTAAATGTAATTAAGATAGATAGTTTAGAAAAAGCAAAATCCGTCCCATGTGTTTTCAATAATTGGGTTAATTTTTATGAAGGAAAATTTATATCAAATACATTATTAAATAAAAATAGTTTTGCAAAATTAGTTAAATAAGATATAATAAAATAAATTATTAAAAAGGAGAATAAATATGGCAACATCAGAAGATTTTATAAATTATATTTGTGAACAAATAAATGGAGTAGGTGAAATTAGATATAAAAAAATGTTTGGTGAATATCTAGTATATGTAAACGAGAAACCAGTAATTACAGTATGTGATAATATGGCATTTGTTAAAAAATTAGATATCATTTCTGAACTAATGGAAGGTGCAGAAACAGGATTTCCATACAAAGGTGCAAAAGAACATTATATCTTAGATATTGATAACAGAGAATTAAGCAGAACAGTTGTATCAAAGGTAGAAGAAGTTACACCACTTCCAAAAAAAAAGTAAGTAAGATAAAAATTTCTTCATTGTTAATTTCAAACTTTAATGTTAATATTAGTTTATAAAATATTTTTGAAAGTGGGGAATTAATATGAAGAAAAGTACAAAACTAATTTTTAGTATTATAATAATTATTTTAACAATTGCATTATGCATTATGACATACTTATTTATCTATGCGAAAAATGCAGCAAATGAGAATTTACAACATGTCTTAGATGCTGGAGAAAAAGTATTTGAATTAAATTCAAAAATTGAAGAATTAGAAGAACAGTTAGCAAATACAGCAACAATATCATCAGTTACAAATACAACTAATTCATATAATCCAATGGGAGTAAGTATTGCAAATAAATCAGTAGATAATACTGTTGTTGAACCCCAAAATTATAGTAGAAAACCAGAACTTGTTACATTAGAAGTTGATACAGATACATTAAGCAAAATTGGAGTTACATTAATTATTACAGATAACAATGAAACAAGTTACGGATGGGGAAAAGATTATGAAGTGCAGAAAAAAGAAAATAATAATTGGATTAATTTAGAGCCAAGTGAACCTATGATAGTTCAAGACATAGGATATATGTTAGACGAAAATAATCAGTGCAAACAAAATATAGATTGGTCTCATTATTATGGAAAACTTGAAAACGGTACATATAGAATAAAGAAAAAAGTATATGACAATAAATATATAGATTTATATTCAAATGAATTTGAAATAAAATAACATAAAAAAGGCAGATAATATCTGTCTTTTATGTTATACTTTATAAGAAACTGTTTGGAGGTGATTCTTAAATGTCTTTAATAAGTGTAAATAATTTAACTTTTGGATATGAAGGGAGTATAAATAATGTTTT
>CAOTKV010000001.1:0-402155 GCA_948530865.1 uncultured Clostridia bacterium | reverse complement strand
TAATAAGTGTAAATAATTTAACTTTTGGATATGAAGGGAGTATAAATAATGTTTTTGAAAATGTATCATTTAATATAGATACAGATTGGAAACTTGGATTAATAGGAAGAAATGGAAAAGGAAAAACCACTTTCTTAAAACTATTACTTGGAATGTATGAATACAGAGGAACAATCTTAAAAAGTGTAGATTTTGATTACTTTCCTTTTGAAGTTAAAAACAAAAAAAGAATGGCAATAGAAATCGTAAATGAAATTGCCCCAAATGTAGAAGATTGGGAAATTATAAAAGAAATAAATTTACTAAATACATCTTCAGAAATACTTTACAGAAATTTCGATTTATTAAGTGGGGGAGAACAAATTAAAATTCTTTTAATAAGTTTATTTTTAAAAGGAAATAACTTTTTGCTTATAGATGAGCCTACAAATCATTTAGATAGCGAAACAAGAGAGAATCTAGTAGAATACTTAAATAAGAAAAAAAGTTTTATTTTGGTTTCACATGATAGGAATTTTTTAGATAAAGTTGTAGATCATATAATTTCTATAAATAATACTAATATATCCGTACAAAAAGGAAATTTTTCGTCTTGGAAAGAAAATAAGGATGCTCAAGATAATTTTGAACAAATTCAAAATGAAAAATTAAAAAAAGATATAAATAGATTAGAAGTGACTGCAAAAAATACAAATGATTGGTCAAATAAAATTGAAGAAACAAAATATAATCACTCTGGAAGTCGTGAAATGATTGATAGAGGATATGTAGGGCATCAATCAGCTAAAATGATGAAAAAATCTAAAGCAATTGAAAAAAGAATTGAAAATGCTATTGAGGAAAAATCAAATTTATTAAATAATGTTGATAGAAATGATCCATTAAAAATTACTCCTATTGAAACTAGGAAGAATCCTTTAATTATAACAGATAACCTTCAAATAAAATATGATAACAAACCGATTTTTGATAAAATTTCTTTTGAAATAAAAAATGGGGATAGAATTGCAATCACAGGAAAAAATGGTGCTGGCAAGTCTAGTATATTAAAATTAGTACTTGGAAATGAAATTCAATATGATGGAAATATTAGTATTGCAAATGATTTAAAAATATCTTATGTATCACAAAGTACAGAAAATTTGAGAGGAAAATTAAAAGAATTTGCAAAAGAAAATGATGTAGATGAAAGTATTTTTAAAGCAATGCTTTCTAAAATGGGAGTTTTGAATTCTGAATTTAACAAAAATATAGAAAATATGAGTGAAGGGCAAAAGAAAAAAGTTTTAATTGCGAAAAGTATTTCAGAATCTGCTAATATTTATGTTTGGGACGAACCACTTAATTACATAGATATTTTAACTAGAATTCAAATTGAAGAAGCAATACTAAAATATAAACCAACTCTTATATTTGTAGAACATGATGATACCTTTATAAAAAAAGTTGCAACCAAAATTATTAATTTAAAATAGTAAAGGAAAAAATATGAACATTTTAAAACCGCAAGAAAGTCTTTTAAATAATTTAATAACATGCCAAGATTTATTAAGTGAAATAGAAAAAGAAAATGTAATCGAAAATAGGCTTGTAGAAAATTCTCAATATCAAAATATTGAATTTAATGATGTAGAATTCGAAAATGTAATATTAAAAGATATAGAAATTTTAAACAGTCATTTAGATAAAAATACTTTCAAAGATGTAAAATTTGTAAATTGTAATTTCTCAAATACTTCTTTTGAAAATTGCTCTTTTATAAGATGCGAATTTAATAATTGTAAATTAACTGGTGGGAATTTTATTGAAGCAAGATTATATAATGTTTGTTTTGAAAGTTCTAATTTGAATTATATAAATTTATCAAATGCTACTATGGAAAAAGTATTATTTAAAGATACTTTGCTACGAAACAGTTATTTTCAAGAAAACAATATAAAAAATATTTTTTTTGAGAAGGTAGATTTAACACAAGCACATGTTTTTCGCACAAGTTTAAAGAATATAGATTTATCAGATTGTATTATAGAGGGAATAGCAATATCCATAGAAGATATAAAAGGAGCTATAATAAATCAATTTCAAACAACAGATTTATTATATTTATTAGGAGTAAAATTAAAAGAATAAAGAACACCTTAAATATAATGGTGTTCTTTTTATTCTTAAAAAACAATTGTTACAAATTCTGCAAAACACACTACTGCCAAGATAAGTATACATGTAAAAACTATGCTCTGGTTGAGAGTAACTCCTAAGTACTTTTGTGCTAATTTAAGAGTAAAAGAATCCCAAAAAATTTTAAAATCAGGATCAGCTTTTTTTCTTAAATAGTTAGAAAGTACTGTTAGAGGACAATTAATTCCTAAGATAAGCTGTGACATAAAAACAGACATTCCAAAAACTGAATGAAATATCTTAATGGCAGTCCAATCTTTTGGAACAAAGTTGCCTCCAATCATAAAAATAATTACAATAACATGGATGAAATCAACTATATTGGCAAGTTTTTTGTAATTCCGCATGTTTTTTCCTCCAATTATGCTTAATGTATTAATTATACTATAACTTTACATAAATATCAATATAGTAGACGAGTATAGATTTTTATGCTAAAATATATTATAAGCTTTTTGAGAAAGGAATTTATATATATGGATAAAAAGAATTCAAAGAAAATGTTTTTATTAGTATTTTTAGCAATAATTACATATTGGGGAATTAATAATTTAAGTATAATAGGAAATTGTATAAATAAAATAGTAGAAATAGTATTTCCATTCATTTTAGGTGGTGGACTAGCATTTATTTTAAATATACCAATGTCTTTTTTTGAAAAAAAGTTAGAAAAATTAAAATATAAGAAAAAGTCACTAATAAGAAATAAAAAGTTATTAAGAACTATTTCATTAATTTTTGCAATTATAGTTATTACAATCGTACTTTTTATAATTGTTAATTTAATTGTTCCAGAACTAATTGATGTTATTGAAATTTTAATTAGCAATATACCATATTATGCAGAAAAAATAAGTAAATTTTTAGAAAATAATACAGAACATATTAAAGATATTAATACATTAATTGAAGGGACAAATTTTGATACAAATTCTATAAAAAATGAACTAACAGGAATAATTTCAGGTTTATTATCTTCATCAATATCAATAGTAATTGGTGTTATAGGTGTAGTTATAAATCTTATAATTTCAATTATTTTTGCAATATATATATTAACAAGTAAAGAAAAACTACAAAGCCAATTTATAAGAATTTTAAAAGCATATTTAAACAAAGAACAATTAGAGAAAATACTTGAAATAGGGAGAACATCAAATAAAATTTTTAAAAACTTTTTTACTGTTCAATGCTTAGAAGCAACTATACTTGGAAGTTTGTGTATAATAGGAATGTTAATTTTAAAAATACCATATGCAGTGCCAATAGGTATATTAATTGGCGTAACTGCTTTAATCCCAGTAGTTGGTGCGTTTATTGGAATTATTATAGGAGCAGTTTTGATTGTATCTGTAAATCCAATTAAAGTAATAACATTTGTTGTTTTTGTACTAATTTTACAACAATTTGAAGGAAATGTAATTTATCCTAAAGTAGTAGGTGGTTCTGTTGGTTTACCTGGAATGTGGGTACTTGTTGCAGTAACTATTGGTGGTAGTTTGTTTGGAATTGTAGGAATGTTACTTGGTGTTCCAGTATTTTCTGTTGTATATACAATTTTTAAAAATGATGTAGATAAAAGATTAAATAAATAATAATTGATATTTTATGTATACTATGTTATAATTGTAAAAGCATTTATGACATAGTATTTTCATTTCAAACATTTTAGGAGGTAGACATATGAACTATAGTCCAGCTTTTGAATTTGCTTTTATCTGTGGCAGATATGGTCATGCAGATCTTGGCCATAAACTCCTTATAGACAAAGGAATTCAAGTAAGTCGTAAAACTTATGTTGCAATAGGCTCAGCACAAGAAAAAGGCACTCTAAGAAATCCATTTTGCATTGAGACTCGGAAAAGAGTTTTAAGAGAAATGTTTGCAGAATTATCAGAAGATAGGCTCGTTATTGATGGGATTGCTGATATGTCTAACGAGCAAAACAGAAGCACCAGCTGGGGAACATATTTAAAGAAACACCTGATTGAAAAATTTGGGAATTTTCCAGATTTAATTCTTTATGGAAGAGAAGGAAGCAGGAATAATTGGTTTGAGGAAGCAGATATGGAAAGAACATCTGAACTTCTTGTTCCACGTAGTTTAATTCCAATTTCTGGAACTGAAATTCGTGGTATGCTGGTTATTAATGATGAAATTTCGTGGTGTAAAAATGTTCCTGAAGAAATTTATTATTTATATCCTGAGCTTCGTGAAGAATTAATGGAAACTCCAATATATAAGGAAATATATAATAAAATTTTCAAAAGTGGTATATGTGATATGGATACATTCATGAAAGTGTACAATAATTATGCTGAATTTGACAGGCAGACAAAGATAGCTCAGCTTAAGCAATTGCAGAAATGAAATGGAAAATGGAGCTTACCCAAAAAGGGTAGGCTCCATTTTTTCATAGTTATTAAAAAGTATTTTTTTCACTCATGTGAATCAAGAAATTGATGCACTCATTCCAGAAAGGATTCTTTCCAATCAATTGATGATTTGTATTTTTTATTTCTGAATCACGGCGAAAACACCTATCATAATTTTCAATCAAACTATGAAATGTTGCTTTATAATAGGGTATAGGGTCATCAAAAACAACCTTAAACAAATCATCACCGCTAGAATAGCTATAATCACAATTTTCTTTCATTGGAGAATTTACAGAAAAATTTTTCAAGCCATCATCAAAATAGGCTCCGTATTCCATACCATTAGAAATAAACGGAATTTTTTTTCTGTTAAAGTCATCATCATCACCAAACCCAAAAGGATAATCTTTAGAAAAAGAAAAACTTGAGCTTTCTACTCTTAAAGTTGTAATGCAGTCCAATATTTTTTTATAAATAGTATTAGAATCAACACTTACAATTTGATATGTTTCTCTTTTTCCAGCAGTTTGAATAACGAAATCAGGAAAAATTTTCAGCCAACGTTTATTGTTAATAGGCTCATCTCTTTGAATATCTTTTCGATAGTTAAAACTGTTAAATGCGGTGAACTTTTTCTCAAGACTATCGCATTTAATGCTATCTACAAAAGTATCCACGTCTTCTGGAGTTGTAGGCTTGAATATATTTATATTAATATCTTCAATTACAAAAGCTGGGAAACGCAATAAAACTGAAGAATCCTCGTATGTATATGAGAGATAAAGAGCAGATATTTTAAGCAAATATAATTCATCCTCATACAATACAGCATACTTTACACTTTGTTCAAAATATTTTCCATCAAATTCAAATTTGGTTTCTACAATCTGCTCAGCAAAAGGAAAGTGGTAGTGAATGGCATCATTATTAACAGCAAATTTTTCTACATAAATTCCTTTATAAGTATCTTTCAACTTAGGAAATTCAACAAAGGAATTTGTTACCTGTATGTTCTGATAAAGTATTTCCACAAGACCTTTAAGTTCTGAATCTCTGGACGAAAGTTCTGATTTATCAATCAAATACTTTTTATACAGATTTTCAGAATAGTTGCTATCCATTTTGATTTTCTCATTAACATCCACCAATGTAATTTTTTCCATCCACTTGTCTGTTAAAACAAACTTCTGATTTTTTTCCGCCTCTGTTAAATAAAAATGTGCAGTTACTTTTTTTTCAGGAAATTCTTTAAAGTACACAGAAATTTCATATTTGAAAAGTTTTTCTGTGGTTTGAATTACCCCTGTGTATTTGTAATTGATTTTAATTTCTGTTTGAACAGTTGACGGTTCAGAAACCTCAAGTAATTTTGATTCAATCATTATTTGAGATTTCGAGGAAGGGAAATCATTTTTGTACTGATTAAGTAAAATATCCAAAAGCCTTTGATGTAACAAATGAATTTCAGAAAAAGGCTTTTCTTCAAACTTCTGAAAATCTTTATCAGATACAATTTCATATTTTCTGGTTGTATATGGTTTTGCTTCAAAACTTTTTTCCTTAATCAAATTCTGTGCCAGAGAAATATCATCATTGAATTTGCACCTTTTCAAAACTTTGTGACCAATAACTTCATCATAGTAATGAATTTCTGCTTTAGTATTAACAAATGCATAAGTCATAACATCTGTTTTACCATTATCAGAATAAATTCTTACATGTTTGAAGTAATATTTAACTAAAATAATACAAACATTTCTTCTGTCAACATAATACTGAGAATATACAATGTTAGTATTAGAATCAGATGATGCAACCTTAGTAGTGATTTCTTCTAAATGCATTCCAAACGTCTTTAAAAAATCAAAATTCAGCTGGTAATACGAGAAATCAACAGTAGAGCCAATATAGCTTTCGTGATTTAGTAACATTGTAGATGTTTTCTCAAATATTTTTTTCTTATCATGAGTCTTGAAAAAAGTTACTATTTTATCAGTTTGTTTTTCCTGTTCTTCCTTTTCATGGGTGACTAATTGTTTTGTCCGATATTGGGCCTGCAAAAAATTGTCATTTGGATTTTTCTTTTCTTCTTGTTTCACACTCATATGAAACCTCCTTTAAGTTTAAATACTAGGTTTGCAGTGTCTATAAAAATCTCAAGTATTATATCACATTATGTATACAAAAGCAATTGTAATAGAGAGCCAGGTGAAAAATTTCATTTTGAATGTTCGGTCAATTGGTTGACTGGTTTTTTTACAAGTGGTAATCTAGTATTGTAAACTATATTAGGAGGTAATAAATGAAAGGTATAAAATTAGGAAATAAGATATCCAAATATCCAATAATTCAAGGAGGTATGGGAGTAGGAATTTCTATGCATAACTTAGCTGGGACTGTAAGTAAAGAAGGTGGAATAGGGATAATATCAACAGCTGATATTGGTTATAAAGAAGATGATTTCAATAAAAATCCAAGAGAAGCAAATTTAAGATCTATAAAAAAGGAAATTGATTTGGCTAGAAGTATTGCTGGTGACGATAAAATATTGGGAGTCAATATAATGGTTGCAATGAATTCGTATAAAGAAATCGTAGAAGAATGTGTAAAAAATAATATTGATTTAATTGTTTCAGGAGCTGGAATTCCAAAAGAATTGCCAGAATATGTAAAAGGTAGTAATACAAAAATTGCACCAATTGTATCTTCACTTAGGTGTTGTAAATTAATAGTTAAGCATTGGATAAAAAAGTATAATTATCTTCCTGATATGATAATTATAGAAGGCTCTAAAGCAGGTGGGCATCTAGGTTTTAAAAAAGATGAATTACTTGAAAAAACAAATCAAACTTTAGAAGAAATAGTTTCAGAAGTTGTAGATTATGTAAAAGAAATTGAAAAAGAATATAATAAAAATATTCCATTAATTGCTGCAGGTGGAATTTGGGATAGTAATGATATAAAAAAATTTTTGAAATTAGGTGCATCAGGAGTGCAGATGGCAACAAGATTTGTTGCTACAAATGAATGTGATGCCTCTCAAGAATTTAAAAACGCATACATAAATGCCAAAAAAGAAGATATAAAAATTATAAATAGTCCTGTTGGAATGCCAGGAAGAGCTATATATAATACTTTCATAAAACAAACAGAACAAGAACATATCAAAATATCAAAATGCTATAATTGCATCAAAACTTGTGATATAAATCAAACTTCATATTGTATAACTAAAGCTCTTATAAATGCTGTAAAAGGCAATATGGATGAAGCTTTAGTATTTTGTGGTAGTAATGTAGATAAAGTAAAAGAAATTGTATCTGTTCATGATTTAATAGAAGAATTATTTGAAATTTAAGTGAAATTTAGGGACGCTTGAAAAATTTCACTTGATAAATAAAAAAAATAGTGTATAATATTACAAATTGGGGGCAAATTTAATACCAAAAGGAGAGTGAGCTTATGCCCCGAAAATCAAGGAAAGATATATTAAGTAACTTTTTACATATTATGGTACAAGGTTTAAAGAAAGAATATATCTTTAATAAAGACGAAGAAATAAAAAAATATTTCAAATTTTTATTAGAAAGTACAAAAGAATTTAATGTAAAAATAGTTGCATATTGTATAATGAATAATCATGTACATTTATTAGTTTTTGCAGAAGATAAAACAGAAGTTTCTAAATTTATGAAAAACACTAATACTAAGTATGGTATATATTACAATAAATCTCACAATAGATGTGGATATGTTTTTAGAAATAGATATAAGGTACAGGAAATTTATACAAAAGCTCAATTACTGAGTTGTATAAATTATATACATAATAATCCAGTAAAAGCTGGCATGTGTAACAATAAATGGGATTATATGTATTCTAGTTATAATGACTATTTATTACAAAAAAGATTTATCAACGAAGAATTAATTAAAGAATGTTTTATTAATCATGGAATTTCTTTTGAAAGCATACTAAAAGAGCATCATGAATCATATAAGTTTATTGAAGAAAAATGTGATGATACAATAAAAATCAAAGTTATAAAAGAATTTTTACAAAAAGAAAATTTAAATTTTAAAGAATTAAAAAATAATAAATTTCTATTAAGAAAATTAATTTTAGAATTGTATATTAATTATAATTGTACTCAAAAAGAAATCGGAGAGTGCTTACAAATTAATAAAATAAAAGTAAATAGAATAATCAAAAATGAAATTTTGGGGCACTCGAAAAATTTCATTAAGAGGGAATAATTATATGAATAAATTAGAGATAATAGAATATTGTTTAATTTTACCAAATACATATGATGATTATCCATTTGAAGATGATAGCACATCGGTTGTATTAAAGCATAGCAAAAATAAAAAATGGTTTGCTCTTATTATGGAAGTACATAATGAATTATATTTAAATGTAAAAACAGATCCAGAATATTCTGAACTTTTGAGAAAATCCTATGAATATATAATTCCAGCATACCATATGAATAAACAGCATTGGAATACAATTATTATTAGTGAAAAAACTGATGAAAATATTGTAAAAGAACTTATTGAGCAAAGTTATAAACTAACAAAAAAGTAAAATTTTATAAAAGAAAGTCATGAATTATTTATTAATTTCATGATTTTTTTATTTAGTGGAAAAGTGCTTTGCACATTATATTAAATAAAGCTTTTAAAAACTTTGTACAAAAATTTTCTATGAAATTTTTCGAACGTCCCTAAATTTCATCTTGACAATTTTATCACAACTGTGTATACTGTATATATACAGTATACAAATAATAAATTTATTATGAAATAAAGAAAGGAGCTACATAGTATTGAATATAATTATAAGTAATTCAAGTAACAAACCAATTTATGAGCAAATTAAAGAACAAATAAAAAACAAAATAGTTTCTAATGAACTGAAAATAGGAGAACAATTGCCATCAATACGAATTTTAGCTAAAGATTTAAGAATAAGCGTTATAACAACAAAAAATGCATATGAAGAACTTGAAAAAGAAGGCTATGTAGAAACAATTCCAGGAAAAGGCGTATATGTTGCTAATAAAAACATCGAACTTATTAGAGAAGAACAATTGCAAAAAATTGAAGATTTAATAGATACTGCAGTATCTATTGCTAAAATTAGCAATATTAGCAAAAAAGAAGTAGAAAATATTTTAGATATTTTATATGAAGAAAAATAACTTAAATTAAGAAAGGAATTTTCAAATGGAAAACATATTAGAAGTTAAAAATTTAAATAAAAAATATGACAGTTTTGAATTAAATGACATTAATATAAGTTTACCCAAAGGAATGATTATGGGCTTAATTGGAGAAAATGGAGCAGGAAAGAGTACTACTATAAAATCTATATTAAATATAATTAATACTAATTCAGGAGATATAAAAATATTTGGAAAAGATAATCAAAAAGATGAAAGGCAAATTAAAGAAGATATTGGTGTTGTCTTAGATGACAGTTTTTTATCTGATTATTTAAATCCTACAGACATAAATAAAATAATGAAAAATATCTATAAAAACTGGGATGAAAAATTATATTTTAAATATATAAAAGATTTTAAATTACCATTAAATAAACCTTCAAAAGAATTTTCAAGTGGTATGAAAATGAAATTAAAAATTGCAACTGCACTTTCTCATCATCCCAAATTACTTATATTAGATGAACCAACATCAGGATTAGATCCAGTAGCAAGAGCAGAAATATTAGATATTTTTCAAGATTTTATACAAGATGAAGAACATGGGATATTTGTTTCAAGTCATATAACATCTGATTTAGAGCATATTGCGGATTATATAACATTTATAAGTAACGGAAAAATAGTTTTTACCAAAACAAGAGATGACTTATTAGAAAATTATGGAATTGTAAAATGTTCTGAAGAAGAATTTAAGAAATTGGATAAAAACGATTTCATAAAATATAAAAAGAGTAAATATGAATACGATGTTTTAGTGGAAAATAAGTATGAATTCAGAAAAAAATACAATATTGAAATTATAGATAAAGCAACAATAGATGATATAATGCTTATTTATATAAAGGGGGAAAAATAGATGAAAGGATTAATAATAAAAGATTTATTACAATTAAAAAGTTATTTAAAAAGTTTAATTATTTTTATTTTTATATTTATTTGTGTATCATTAGAACCACAAAATACAAGTACTGATGGATTACTTATAATTATGATGACATTAGGACTCGGAATGTTTGGAATAGCAACATTTAGCTATGATGAAATGGCAAAAGCAAACAAATACATATTAACATTTCCTCTTACTAAAAAGGAAATTGTATTATCAAAATATATCTTACAATTTATTTTAACAATAACAGGAGCAATTTTAGGAATAATTTTATCAGTCATAATTTCTTTAGTACTTAATAAAGGAATTCCTAGTTTTATAGATTTAATATCAATTGCACTTGGTGGAATGTTTGGAATAGGATTAGTAGAATCAATTCAAATGCCTTGTTTTTATAAATTCGGAGCAGAAAAAGGAAGAATATATATGTTTATAATAACAATAGTAGTTGCTTTTGGAGCAGGAGCAATCGTAATGCTAGGAGAAAAAATGACAAATACTTTTTCAATAAATTTAAGTTCTATAAATAATATATTAGAAGTATTTTTTCCAATTATTTTATTAGGTGTGATATTAATTGAATATTTTATTTCTTACAAAATCTCTTATAAAATATATTCTAAAAAAGAATTTTAATCAAAATGAAATAAAGGGACGCTCAAAAAAATTCACAAATAGACTTCATAAAATGGAGTCTATTTTACTTTTGAAATGGATTAATTATACAAATTAGAACAAATCATAGATAAAATGAAAGTTTGAAATGTCCCTTTATTTCATTTGAGTGATACGTTATTTCATTGCTAATTTTATTTTTTTATGATAGGATATGTTTATAATAAAAAAAGAAAGTAGAAAAAGAAAAATGAATGTATGTGAATATGTTAAAGAAAAACACAAAGGACAATTTAGAAAACAAGGAACACCTTATTATCTTCATCCATTTGCAGTAAGTAAAATATTAAAAGATAAAGGCTTTGATACTGAATATCAAATTGCAGGATTATTTCATGATTTGTTAGAAGATACAGATACTTCATATGAAGAAATAATAGATATTTCTAATAGACGTATTGCAGATAGTGTATTACTTGTAACAAAAGAACCAGGTTATACAAAGAAAAAATATTATGGAAGAATAAAAAAGAATCATATGGCGAGAATGGTAAAACTTGCAGATAGATTACATAATTTATCGGAAGCTCATTTTGCTGACAGAGATTTTCAGAGAAAATACATAAAAGAAACAGAGGAATGGTTTATTGATTTAGCTGAAGGAACTGTGTTTGAAAAAGATATTCAAACACAGTTAGAATCATTAAAAGAAACTTATAAAAAATCAACACCAGAAGAACGTGAATTAGATTAGGGAGGAAATTTTATGAAATTAATTTTAGCTTCACAAGGATTTACAACTGATGAAATGAAGATTGAAGTAGCAAAGATAGTTGGAAAACCTGCAAATGAAATCAACATTGCAATAATAAACGAAACAGCATGTGAATTAGCAGGAGAAAAAAGTAAAAGATGGTTAATACATGAATTGTCTAATATTGAAAAACATATAGGTGGAAGAATAGATTTTGTAAATTTTAGAACTCATTCAAAAGAAGAAATAAGAACTCGTCTTATGAATGCTGATCTAACTTATATAGTAGGTGGAAAACAACATATATACTCAAAATTATTTCATGAAACAAATACAGTTGATTTAATACAAGAAGTTGCAGAAAAAAGAGTTCTAATGGGAACTTCTGCTGGATCAATAGTACTTGGAAAACAAATAACTAGCCCTAGATTTTGGGCAGAAAGATATAATACCAAAGTAGAAAATTTTGAATATCAAGAACTTGAACTAGTTCCATTTAATATAGTTCCTCATTTTTTAAGAAAAGATCATGAAAAGTGGACTTTAGAATTTTTAAAAGATGTTTTAGCAGATAATCCATTTACTGTTTATGCAATTACGGATAATCAAGCAGTTGCATATATTGATGGTAAAATATCTTTTATTGGAGGAAACCCAGAAATTTTAGGACAAAATTAATTCTAAAAACAGGAAACAGATGGGATTTACTTTAGTTTTTAATAATGGAAATCAAGGCGAAAGTATGTATACAAATACAAATGCTTATTATTCAAAATGGATATGGAGATAATTTATGAAAACGATATTAATTGTTGAAGATGATAATGATATTCATAATTTAATAAAAGAAATTTTAAAAAAAGAACATTATAATATAATAGATGCATATTCAGGAACAGAAGCTTTAATGATTATAGAAAAAAAGGATATAGATTTAATATTACTAGATCTAATGCTTCCAGGTTTAAATGGAGAAAAGATTATAAAACAAATAAAAAGCATTCCAATTATAGTAATTAGTGCCAAAATTTCACCTGAAGATAAAGTAAATACTCTATTAAGTGGAGCTAATGATTATATTACAAAACCATTTAATTCAGAAGAACTTTTGGCAAGAATATCAGTTCAACTAAGAATAAATAATGAAAAATGTTCAAAACAAGAACTAAAATACAATGGTATGGTTTTAAACGAAGAAACTCATACTATATATGTTAATGAAAAACAAATATATTTAACAAAAACTGAATATGCAATAATGAAACAATTACTACTAAATCCAAAACAAGTAGTTACTAAATCAAAATTACTTGAATTAATAAGTGAAGATACTTTAGATTGTGATGAGAATTCGCTCAAAGTTCATATTAGTAATATCAGGAAAAAGATTAGAAGTGTAACTGCAGAAGAATATATTGAATCAGTATGGGGAATAGGTTTTAAGCTTTATGAAATTTAGGGACGCTCCAAAAATTTCACTTTACTAAATCTTAACTATTTTCTTAACTGATTTCTTAACCTTTTTGCTATAAAATAAATATCGAAAGGAGGAGGTTATGGAATATATTTTAGAAACACATAATCTTGGAAAAAGATATAAAAATTTTAAAGCATTAAGTGATCTTAATATGCATATTGAAAAAGGCTCCATATATGGACTTATTGGAAAAAATGGAGCCGGAAAAACAACTTTAATTAGATTAATTTGTGGTCTTCAAAAACCAACATCAGGAAATTATTCAATATATGGAATTTCTAATTTAAATAAAAAAATTATTGAAGTTAGAAAGAGAATAGGAGCAATTGTTGAAACTCCTTCAATTTATTTAGATTTAACAGCCAAAGAAAATTTAAAAGAGCAATATAAAATTGTTGGTTTACCATCTTATGATGGAACAGATGAAATATTAGAACTTGTTGGGCTATCAGAAACAGGTAGTAAGAAAGCAAAAAACTTTTCTTTAGGTATGAGACAAAGACTAGGAATAGCTATAGCACTTGTAGGAAATCCAGATTTACTTATCCTAGACGAACCTATAAATGGACTTGATCCAGAAGGAATAATTGAAATAAGAGAACTTATATTAAAGCTTAATAAAGAAAAAGGAATAACAGTTTTAATATCAAGTCATTATTTAGATGAACTATCTAAAATTGCAACTCATTACGGTTTTGTAGATAAAGGAAGAATCATAAAAGAAATTACTAATAATGAATTACAATTAAATTGTAAAAAAAGAATTGAAATATCAGTAAATAATATTAAAGAAGCATCAAAATATATGGAACAAAATTGCATTTCTTATGAAGTTATTTCAGATAAAATCATTAATATATACGATAATGTAAATATTTCAGAACTTGCAATATCACTTTCAGCCAAAGGATGCTCTATCAATGAATTTCATGAAAAGGAAGAATCGCTAGAAAACTACTACATGAATTTGATTGGAGGTGGAGCTAATGTATAGATTATTAGATGCAAGCTTTGAAAGAATAAAGAAAAACAAAGTATTTTTTGGATGTATAATTGCAACAATTGGAATTGCAATATTTATGCTAGTTTCCAATTATTTAGATATGAAAAATTATAATGCAGAAATTAGTACATCAGAACTAATATCAAATTATTTACCAATGATAGGAATTTTTATAGCAGTATTTTCAGGACTATTTGTTGGAACTGAATATTCAGATGGAACAATAAGAAACAAGATAATTGCTGGTCATAAAAAAATAAATATTTATTTATCTAATTTCATAATTAGCAGTATTGTATCAATTCTATTTCAAATTATATGGACTATATTTGTTCTAATCATAGCAGTACCAGTATTTGGAAAACCTATAATAGAATTAAATCAATTATTAATTACAAGTTTAGATAGTATAATGTTTATTATTGCATATTCTGCAATTTTTAATTTCATTTCTGTTTTAAGCTGTAATAAAACAATATCCTCTGTAACTTGTATATTGCTTTTCTTTATAATGTTAGGTGTAACAGCATCTTTATTTAATATAATTCAAACACCAGAAACAGTACAGAGAGGTGGACTTAACCCAGATACAGGAGTAGTTAGTTTTGAAGAAGTGCCAAATCCTCACTATCCAAGTGATGCAAAAAGACAATTTTATCAAACTATTGTAGATATTATTCCAATGGGACAAGCTTTTAGTTTAGGAGCAAGACTTCCTACAAACATATATATGTTACCTATATACTCTTTAGCTTTAATTGTAGTATTTAATGGAACAGGAATATATTTATTTAACAAAAAAGATTTAAACTGAAATTTTTCGACTGTCCCTAAATTTCAAAAGGAGAAAGAAATTTGAATATCTGGTTTTATATAGTAATAATATTAATAATTATTTTAATATATTTGGTAGTAAAAATATTTTTTATGAGAAACTCTATTAAAGAAATAAGCATATCATTAGAAAATATTTTAAAATCAGATACAAATATTTTATTAACTGTAAATACTTCAGATTCAAATATTAAAAATTTAGCAAACACATTAAATACAGAATTAAAAAATTTAAGAAAACAGAAATTGCAACATGAAAATGGTAATCAAGAATTAAAAAGAACAATAACTAATATTTCTCATGATATAAGAACACCATTAACTGCAATAAGTGGTTATTTAGATTTAATTAAAGAAAATCAAAAAACAGACAAACAAGAAGAGTATATTAAAATTATAGAAAGAAAGACAAATGAACTAATTATTTTAACAGAACAACTTTTTGTATTTTCAAAAACTATAGATATTGAGCCTAACATAAAAAAAGAAAAAATCTGTATAAATGAATTATTAGAAGAATCAATTGCAAATTTTTATACTATTTTAAAAAATAAAAATATTATTCCTAAAATAGAAATAACAGAGAAAAAAATATATAAAATTGTAGACAGAAATACAATTACAAGAGTATTTGAAAATATTTTATCAAATGCCTGCAAATATAGCTCTGGTGAATTTGAAATATCTCTTAATAAAGAAGGAAAAATTAGATTTTCAAATAAAGCTTCTTTACTTGATGCAACTACTGTAGAGAAAATTTTTGACAGATATTATACAGTAGAAAGTGCGAAAAAATCTACTGGTTTAGGTTTATCAATTGCAAAACAATTAGTTGAGCTTAATGGTGGAACTATAACTGGTAAATTTGAAAATGGAAAATTAATTATAGATATAAAACTAGAAGAATAGTTAATATTTTTAACTATTCTTTTTTGTTCTTACAAAACTGTAAGAATATTGTAAGCTGAATCAATTGTAACAAAAATTTAAAGACTCTATAATATAATTAAATAAAACGTTAGGAGGGTAGAAATGGAAAATATAAGCGAAAAGATACCTATGATTATTGCACTAATTATAGCATTAATATTTTGTGGAGGTGTTTTATATTATTTAGAGTATCAACAAGATATTTATTATACTCAAATTGATAATACGAAAATCGAAGAATTATTTACGTCTGATAATATGAAATATCAATACACATTGCTTGCTTACAATGAAAAGGGAAAGAAAAAGGAGTTTACTTTTAAAACAAGTAGAGAACTACGAAATGAAGCATATCTAAAATTAGAAACAACAATATTTATTGGAGTCAGAAAATGGGAAGAAGTACAATTTGATGAACTTCCAGAAAAGGTAAAGGTGAATTATGCGGAATAATATAAAATTTTGGGTGGTAAAAATGAAAATGTTAAAAAAAGTAATTTTATTTCTAATATTTTTTTCAATAAGTATAGGATTTGTGGCAGTAGGAAATGGCTATAATATGTATAAAAAAGCTTTAGAAGAAATGCCATTAGAAGAAAAAGTAAGTTCAATCCGTGAAAAAGCAAATTATGCAAGAATTCAAGAAATGCCACAAATGTATATTGATGCAGTTATATCTGTTGAAGACCATAGGTTTTATAGACATAATGGTATTGATTTAATTGCAATATGTAGAGCAACTATTAATGATATAAAAGCAATGAAATTAGTAGAAGGTGGGAGTACTATAACACAACAATTGTGCAAAAATATATATTTTACACAAGAAAAGAAATTTACACGAAAATTTGCTGAAATATTCATGGCTTTTAAAATAGAGCGTAATTATAGTAAAGATGAAATATTAGAATTATACTTAAATACAAGTTACTTTGGTGATGGATATTATACAGCAAAAGAAGCTTGTCGTGGTTATTTTGATAAAGAATTAAATGAAATGACATACTATGAAATGATTTTACTTGCTGGTATTCCAAATGCACCTACTGTTTATGCACCTACAAAAAATCCTGATCTTGCAAAACAAAGACAAAAACAAGTTCTTGATAAATTAGTTAAATACAATTATTTAACTCAAGAAGATATTGACAAAATTTTAAAAGAATATAATAATTAATATGCAGTTTATATTTCTACTATACATAAGTTAACTAACTATTGTTAAATTTGCACAAACATATTATCATAAAAGGAGGAAAACATTATGAGTTTATTAGGAAACATTTTATGGTTTATTTTTGGAGGTTTTTTTAGTGGACTTTCATGGATAATTTCTGGATTATTATGGTGCTTAACCATTGTCGGAATTCCTTATGGAAAACAATGCTTTAAGTTCGCATCAATGGCTTTCATGCCGTTTGGAAAAGAAATTGAATATGGAGGAGGAGTACCTTCATTAATTGCTAATGTAATCTGGATTATCTTTTTCGGAATTCCTATGGCACTTGAAAACTTTTTTATTGGATGTATATGGTGTATAACAATAGTAGGTATTCCATTTGGTTTGCAGTTTTTTAAAATTGCTAAATTATCTTTAGCGCCTTTTGGAGCAAAAATAGTATAAAAACCAATTAATATTGTGCGAATTTTATTAGGAGAGTGGTATTACCCTCTCCTTTTTTATATTTATAGTAAACTATAGAAATTTATACAAATATATGATATAAATATTAATATAATAAGTGGAGGTAAAATATGAGAGAATTAGCTGTTGCAATTCAAAATTCAAATAGAAATGTAACTGGTTTTGAAACTTTAGATGCTGTAAAAAGAGCTGGTTTTAAAAATATATTTATACAATGGTATAATGATAAAAGATGGGACGAGCAAAAACAAGTTGATTATGCAAAAAAACTTGGACTTAATATTATATTTGCACATTTGGGATATCAAAATATTAATAAAATATGGGAAAATAGTAGTAAAGGTGATAAAGAAACTGAAAGATATAAGAAAGATATATTAGAGTGTAGCAAAAATGGAATAAATCTTGTTGTTATGCATCTAACAAGTGGTACAGTTGCACCAAAATATACTGAAATAGGCTTAAATAGAATAAAAGATATTATTTCATTTGCTAAAAGTGTAAATGTAAGAATTGCTTTTGAGAACTTAAAAGTTAAAGGTACTCTTGAATACATATTAGAAAATATAAAAGATGAAAATGTTGGAATATGCTATGATGCTGGTCATTGCCATGTACATTTTAATGATGAATTCAATTTTGAACCTTTTAAAAATAGAATATTTGCAGTTCATCTACATGATAACGATAAAAGTGATGATCAACATTTATTACCATTTGATGGAACAATAGATTGGGATAATGTAATGAAAAAAATTGTAGAATATGGATATAATGGACCTATTACTTTAGAATTATGTTATAAAAAAGATTATTTAAAACAATCTCTTCAAGAATTTTACGACGAAGGCTATAAAAGAGCAAATAAATTAGCTAAAATAATTAATTAAAAGGGAGTAATATATGAGTAAGAAAGTTTTTATAATAAGTTTAATTACAATATTATTAATTGCAGTTATAGGTTATACAACATATTTTATTATGCAAAATGTTCAAAAGTACACACCCGCAGAGACATTAAAAGAATTTGCATATCACATAAAAAATGCTGAGTATGAAGAAATGTATGCTTTATTATCAAAAGAAAGTAAAGAAAAGATTTCTAAAGAAGATTTTATAGAAAGAAATAAAAATATTTATTCTGGAATATCAATAACAGATTATATACTAGAAATAAAATCAGAAGAACAAAAGGAAAATAAAAGTTATATATTAAACTATGATGTATATATAAATACAGCATCAAGTGGTGAAATAAGTTTTAATAATACCTCAACACTTGTAAAAAATGAAGAAACAAAAAAATATGATTTGGATTGGTCTTCTAACTTTATATTTCCAAATTTGAATGATACAGATAAGGTTAAAGTAAAAACAATAACAGCCAAAAGAGGTGAAATAATAGATAGGAATGGAAATCTTTTAGCTGGATTTGGCGATGTTAGTTCTGTTCGGCTTTGTTCCAGAAATAATGAATGAAGAGTCAGAGGCTGATATACAAAGGGTATCTGATCTCTTAGATGTTTCAGTAGATTCTATAAATAAAGCTTTAAATGCTAAATGGGTAAAAAAAGACTCATTTGTTCCTATAAAAAAAATATCTAGATCTAACGAAGAATTGAAAAATCAATTACTTGAAATAAAAGGAGTTAAGATAAGTAGAACAGAAGAAAGAATTTATCCATTAGCAGAAGCAGCTTCTCATTTAATTGGTTACATTCAAAATGTAACTGCTGAAGATATCGAAAAAAATCTTGATAAAGGATATTCAACAACTAGTGTAATTGGTAAAGCAGGACTCGAAAAGCAATTTGAAGATAGATTAAAAGGAAAAGATGGAAAAGAAATCTACATTGAAACAGAAAACGAAACTAGAAAAGAGCTTCTTGCAAAAGAAGAAGTTCAAAATGGTGAAACAATACAGCTTACAATTGATGCAAATCTCCAAGTTAATTTATATAACGAACTAAAAGACAACAAAGGGTTATTTGTAGTAATGCATCCAAAAACTGGTGAACTTTTAGCATTAGTTAGTACACCTTCATATGATAATAATCAATTTATATACGGGATGAGTACAGAAAAATGGAAAGAACTTTCAGAAAATGAAAATACCCCAATGATTGCAAGATATACAAAATCATATTCTCCAGGATCTACTTTTAAGCCTATAACAGCAGCAATTGGTCTTTCTAGTGGAAAACTAACTAAAGAAGATACATTTGATTATGAAGGTTTAAGTTGGCAAAAAAATTCTAGTTGGGGAGATTACTTCATAACTACTTTAACTGCTTATAACTCACCTAAAAATATACAAAATGCAATTATACATTCAGATAATATTTTCTTTGCACAAGCAGCCTTAAAAATAGGAGCAGAAACATTTACAAAAGAACTTCAAAAAATAGGATTTGGAGAAAATCTAAATTTGAATTTAGGATTATCAAAATCACAAATTTCCAATAATGGAGAATTAAAAAAGGAAATTGCCTTAGCAGATAGTGGATATGGTCAAGGTCAGATTTTAGTAAATCCTGTTCATATGGCAAGTATATATTCTGCATTTGTAAATGATGGAAATATGATAAAACCATATTTAGAATATAAGGAAAATAAAAATCCAGAATATTTAAGGGAAGAAGTATTTATTCCAGAAGTTGCAAATATTGTAAAAGAAAACTTAATTCAAGTTATTGAAAATCCTGAAGGAACTGCAACAGATATGAAAATAAATGGAATTACTTTAGCTGGAAAAACAGGAACAGCTGAACTCAAGGTATCAAAAGAAGAAGAGGCAAACACTTTAGGTTGGTTTAATTTAATAACAATAGATGAAAATACAGATAAACAATATATTATTATAAGTATGGTAGAAGATGCAAGAGAACTAGGTGGGAGCCATTACTTAATAAAAAAACTTATGACTATTTGGGAACACTAGTCTTTGATTAATTATAAATAGTCTTACATTTTTGTAAGACTATTTTTTAAATTTTATGTTATAATGAAATTCAGAGTATTTGTGGAGGTATAAATTATGCAAAAAATTTTAATTGTAGAAGATGATGAAAAATTGAGAAATGAACTTCAAATATTTTTAAATAATAATGGTTATAAAATAGAAACCTTAAAATCATTTGAAAATACTATAAATGATATTTTCCAAATAAATCCAGATTTACTTTTATTAGATATAAATCTTCCTAATTGTGATGGTCAATATATTTGTAGAGAAATAAGAAAACATTCACAAATGCCAATTATTATTATAACAAGTAGAGACAATGAATTAGATGAATTAATTTCTATTAATTATGGTGCTGATCATTACATTACCAAACCATTCAATATACAAATATTACTTGCTAAAATATCTTCAATTTTAAAACGAGTGCAAAATATCGATGAAAATATTGAAAAATTAGATGCTAAAGATTTCATTCTTAACATATCAAAAAGTACAATAGAAAAAGACGAAAAGGTAATAGAATTAACAAAAAATGAATACAAAATATTAAAACTTTTAGTTCAAAATAGAGATAAAATACTGTCAAGAGATGAAATTATGAAGTATTTATGGGATGACGAAAGTTTTATTGATGATAATACTTTAACAGTAAATATTACTAGATTAAGAAACAAGTTAGAAGAAGTAGGTTTAAAAGAATTACTAGAAACTAAAAGAGGTCAAGGTTATATTTTGAAAAAAGAAGGTTAGAATATGAAATTTAAAGATTTTATTGAAGAGAAAATCATTCAAATTATCTTATTAATATTTGCTTTAGCAACAATAGAAATTTTCTTGATAATGTATAAGTTTGCAATTTTTATAAAAATATATATTCCAATTATAATTTTTATTATGTATTTTACAGGTCTTTTAATAGAATATTTACAAAAAAATGAATATTATTCTAATATCAATAATATTTTAGATGAGCTAGAAGATAAATATTTAATTACAGAAATAATTAATGAACCTTATTTTATAGAGGGAAAAATTTTAGAAGATATATTAATTCAAGTAAATAAATCTATGATAGAAAATGTAAACAAATATAAATATTTACAAGAAGATTATAAAGAATATATAGAACTATGGATTCATGAAATAAAAATTCCATTAGCTACTAGCAAAATGATTATTGAAAATAATAAATCTAAAGTTACAGAAAATATTGATGAAGAGTTAGATAAAATAGAAAATTATATTGAACAAGCTTTATTTTATGCAAGAAGCAATGCAGTTGAAAAAGACTACTATATAAAGAAAATAAAATTACAAGAAATAGTTAATGAAAGTATAAAAAGAAATAAAAATATTCTAATAGAAGAAAAAGTAATTTTAAATTTACATGATTTAGAAAATGAAGTTAATACTGATAATAAATGGGTTACCTTCATTTTAAACCAAATAATTCAAAATAGTGTAAAATATCGTAAAAAAGATGTAAATTTGCAACTTGATATTTATTCTGAAAAGCAGAAAGAAAATGTTATTCTATATATAATAGATAATGGAATTGGAATAAAAGAAGGAGAAATAAATAGAATATTTGAAAAAGGATTTACTGGATCAAATGGACGAATTTCAAATAAAAAATCAACTGGAATTGGATTATATCTATGTAAAAATTTATGTGATAAATTAGGAATTTCAATACATGGATCATCAAAAGAAATTGAAGGAACTGAAATAAGTTTAATTTTTCCTAACAGTAGTTTTTATAGATATTAATTAACATAATTTGATAAATATAAAAAAATATGTTATATATAAGAGGAATAAATGTCTACAGACGCAACAACTGGAGGGAGTTTCCCGCCAGTTGATTTCTTTTTCTTACAAAAATGAAAGGTTATAGTAAGTAAAATCAATGGTTTGAAAATTAATATAGTAGTATACTTTAATTACAGAAAAATAAAAGAAGGGAAATGATTTTAGAATGGAAAAAGTTTTAGAAGTGCAAAACATCGAAAAATATTATGGTAACAAATCCAATTTAACTAAAGCCATAAGCAATATTAGTTTTGATGTTACAAAAGGTGAGTTTGTCGGAATAATGGGAGCAAGCGGAAGTGGTAAAACAACTCTTTTAAATTGTATATCAACCATTGATAGAGTTACATCAGGAAAAATTATTATTAATAATAAAGATATTACTAGATTAAAAGGAAATAATTTAAACAAATTTAGAAGAGAAGAATTAGGATTTGTTTTTCAAGATTTTAACTTGTTAGATACTTTAACTGCTTATGAAAATATTGCTTTAGCTCTTACAATTCAAAAAGTTTCTCCAAAGGAAATTGATAGAAGAGTTATAGAAATTGCGAGAAATCTTGGAATAGAGGAAATTTTAAATAAATATCCATATCAAGTATCTGGTGGACAAAAGCAAAGAATAGCATCAAGCAGAGCAATTATAACAAATCCAAAATTAATTTTAGCAGATGAACCAACAGGAGCATTAGATTCAAAATCTAGTCGTCAATTATTAGAAAGTTTTGAAAATTTAAACGAAAAGTTTGATGCAACAATTCTTTTAGTTACACATGATGCATTTTCAGCCTCTTATGCTAATAGAATTTTATTTATTAAAGATGGTAAAATTTTTAATGAATTAATAAAAGGAAACAATTCAAGAAAAGAGTTTTTTGAAAAAATTATAGAAGTGCAAACACTTCTTGGAGGTGATTTGAACAATGTCTTATAACGAAGAGAAAAAATCATCAAGTAAAAATTTAATATGTACATTATCTTTTAATAACATGAAAAAAAGTATAAAAGATTATGGAATTTATTTTTTAACATTAGTTTTAGGTGTTGCTATATTTTATATGTTTAACTCATTAGATAGCCAAGAGGCAATGCTTAGAGTCTCAGAATCTACTCGTCTATTAGTAAAATTAATGATAAGTATGCTTGGAATGGTATCAGTTTTTGTTGCAGTAGTTTTAGGATTATTAATAGTGTATGCAAATAATTTCTTAATAAATAGAAGAAAAAAAGAGTTTGGAATATATATGTTACTTGGAATGGGAAAAAGACAAATATCAACAATCATTTTACTAGAAACAATACTTATAGGAATTATATCACTTTTTGTAGGTATTGTAATTGGTGTATTTGGTTCTCAATTTATGTCTATACTTGTAGCTAAAATGTTTGAAGCAGATATGACGGATTTTCAATTTATTTTTTCAAAAGAAGCTTGTATAAAAACTTGTATTTACTTTGCTGTAATGTATTTAGCTGTTATGATATTTAATACAGCAACTGTTTCAAGATATAAATTAATTAACCTTTTACATGCTAGCAAAAAGAATGAAACTGTAAAAATAAAAAATCCTATAATTTCAATTTTAATATTTATTATATCTGCATCTATACTAGGGTATGCTTATTGGACTGTTACAGCAAACTTTAATACTTTAAATACTGCTAATAAATTATTACCACCAATATTAATGGGAATAGTTGGAACAATAGGAGTATTTTGGTCAGTATCTGGATTTATTTTAACTGCTGTTCAATCTGTAAAAGGAATTTATTTAAATGGTACAAATATGTTTGTATTAAGACAATTGAATAATAAAATTAATACCACAGTAATCAGCATGAGCATTATTTGTTTAATGTTATTTATGACAATTTCAATATTATCGTCTAGTTTAGCTTTGAGAAATACAATGCAAAGAGAACTAATTGAAATGACACCAGTAGATATAAATTTATATAAAACTGCAAATCTTCCTGAAAAAAGTGTAACTAGATGGGGAGAAGAAGTAGTATATACTGATTTACAAAGAAACGATTCAAAAAAGACTGTTGTAGATACATTAATAGATTGTGGACTAGATATGAGTATATTAAAAGATGTAACAGAAATTAATGTATATACACTCCCAGAATTAACATGGGAAGTTTTCTTTGGAGATAAAATAGAAAATATTAGAGCAACTTATCCAAATTTACAATATAATACAGCTGAGGAGATTATAAAAATATCAGACTATAATAAAATTGCAAAATTGTATGGAATAAAAGAATATGAATTAAATGATGATGAATTTATTATGCTTTGTGATTTTAAAAGTATGAAAGAAGTTAGAAATGAAGTTTTAGCTGATAGCACAAAAATTTTAGATATTGCAGGAAAACAATATAAATCAAAATATAATGAATGCATGGAAGGATTTGTAGTAATGTCTACAAACCATGTAAATACAGGAATTATATTAGTACCAGATAATTGCAATCTAACAGATGATATGAAAGAAATGGCTTTCATGTCTGCAAACTTTAATTCAAATTCAGAAGAAGAATATTCTGAAATTCATAAAATATTTGCAGAAAATAATTCTAATTTAATTCAAAGTTTAGATGCTAAAGGATTAGTGCTTGATGGACTTACAAAAACAACTATAATGGAATCAAGTATAGGCTTAGTAACAATTATAACTTTTATAGCAATATATTTAGGAATTATTTTCTTAATTGCAAGCAGTGCAATTCTTGCAATACAACAATTAACAGAAAGTTCAGACAACAAACAAAGATATACAATCTTAAGAAAAATTGGTTGTGATGAAAAGATGATAAACAGTTCATTATTTACTCAAATTGGAATATTTTTCGGAATGCCACTTATTTTAGCTATTATTCATTCAATATTTGGAATTCAATTTGCAATCAAAACTTTAGCTGGAATAGCAAGTGAACAAGATTTATTACCATCAGTAATAGCTACAGTTTTAGCAATAGGAGTAATTTATGGTTCTTATTTCTTTGCAACATATTTTGGAAGTAAAAATATAATAAAAGATGAAATTTAGGGACGCTCGAAAAATTTCACTAAAGAGACTTCATTCAGTGAAGTCTCTTTTCATTTGACAAGGATTTTTTTTGAGATATAATAAAAAAATAAATTATTAAAAATTAGGAGATGAAAAATGATAAAAGTTATGTTTGTATGTTTAGGAAATATTTGCCGTTCTCCAATGGCAGAATTTGTACTAAAAGATCTTGTAAGAAAAGAACATTTGTCTGATGAATTTTATATTTGTTCTAGTGCCACAAGTAATGAAGAAATAGGGAATGGAGTACATTTTGGAACAATACGAAAATTAAGTCAAATGAATGTGCCTGTTGAAAATAGAGTTGCAGTAAAGTTAAAAAAAGAAGATTATGAAAAATATGATTATATTATAGGAATGGAAGATTATAATGTAAAAAATATTATTAGAATTATTGGAAATGACGTTGATAACAAAGTATACAAATTACTAGATTTTTCTGACAATCCTAGAAATATTGCAGATCCTTGGTATACTGGAAATTTCGATAAAACATATGAAGATATTTTAGAAGGATGTAAATGTTTCTTAAAAAAATATTGTAAAAGTGAAATTTAGGGACGTGTCTTAAATTTCATTGACCATTTTATGTAACCATGATATAATGTTAATATTATGTAACCAATAAAACTTTTCAATTTAATTAAAAGAAAGGATGCAGATATGGATAAAGCGTTTACAAACTATGCAGCAACAGAACAAAATCCCAAGTGGCAGAATATCATCTCAAGAGAAAGACCACTATATTCACGAAAAAATGATATTCGTTCTGAATTTGAACGGGATTATACGAGAATCATACACAGCACATCTTACAGGAGACTTAAGCACAAAACACAAGTATTTTTCTCACCACGGAATGATCATATTTGTACAAGGATAGAACATGTAATTCATGTAGACTCCGTAAGTTATACAACTGCAAAAGCTTTTGGTCTTAATGTTGAACTTACCAAATCCATTGCAAATGGGCATGATATGGGGCACAGTCCATTTGGACATCAGGGTGAAAAAATCTTGTCAGAATTATCTGTAAGAGATATTGGAGAAAAATTTTGGCATGAGAGAAATGGTTTGGAAATGGTCGATAAGTTTGAGCTTTTGGAAGATCCAAATGGAAATCTCCAAAACATGAATCTCACATACGCTGTTAGAGATGGAATTATATCTCATTGTGGCGAAATTGATGAGAATGCAATAAGACCAAGAGAAGAATACATTGATTTGAAATATTATCAAACTCCCAATCAGTATGCTCCATATACATGGGAAGCTTGTGTTGTAAAGGTTGCAGATAAAATTTCCTACTTGGGAAGAGATATCGCAGATGCCATTACTTTAGGTCTTTTAGACGAGCACTTAAAAGATCTTAAGAAACTATTAAATCATGGCTCAATTGGAGTAATAAACAACACAGTACTCATAAACGATTTAATATATGATTTGTGTACAAACTCAACTCCTGAAAAAGGATTATGTTTCTCTGATGATATGTTTTATCTTGTTAAGGAGATTAAAAAGTTTAATTACAAAAATATTTACTTAACAGATAAGCTTATTGAGGCAACAAAATTCTTTGATTTGGTACTGAAAAGCATTTATGAGTTTTTAAAAGAATCATATACAAATCGGGACAAAATGCGAAAGATAGCACCAGATCTGATGGGAGACTTTGAACTATGGCTTTCAAATTATTGGAACAAAGTGCGTCCTGGTATTAATCTCAACAGTGTCATTTTTGATATCGAAGACGAAAAAGAATATTACAAAGCAATTATTTATTACATCTCTGGAATGACAGATAACTATGCAATTGATATGTATAACAAAATAATCAGATTTTAATCAAAAAATGAGAGGTCTTAAAAGTAACATTTTAAGACCTCTCTTAATTATAAATTGAAAATGAAATTTTTCGACTGACCCTAAATTTCAGTAAACATAAATATTGATAATAAAACAAATATAATTATTATTGATGTATTTATTGTTAATAATTTATTATTTTTTTCACAAGCAGTTCCAGTTATGACTGTATATGAAATTAAAGTAGGAACTATGTATCTAAAATTCATTGTGAAAGTAAATGGATAATCAAAACAAAATTTTAGATATGATATTATTTCTAAAACAAATAATAATAAGAAAAATAAAATCCAGCCATTATTAATTTCCTTATAATTTTTCAAAACATATACTAAATTTATTACAAATAAAATTGATATTATTGCTAGGCATATAAAAATTAATGGAATTATTACCTTTAAAGTACCACTATTTTCATAATCAATTTGTTCATCAACAATATATGATTTTAATGTTGTTAGTAAAATATTATATTCAGCTTTTTCTTTACTCATATTTATATTAATACTTTCTAATTGTCCATCTTGTACATAAAATAATCTTTCCAAAATTGAATATTTAGAAATATTTGCATCATTATCTTCATCAACTGATTGAACATATGTAATAGGAATATTATACAAAATAAGGTTTTTAATAGGAAACCATAATCCTATTGGTAATGAAATTAATGCAAAAATTGAAAAATATTTTACATATCTTTTTATATCATTTCTATTTTTGATAACTTTGACCAAAAAAACTATAGCAATTGCAACTGCAATAAGGGCTGTACTAATTTTAGTCATAATTGCAAGAGAAATAGTAATTGCAATTTTTATTAAATCACTTAGCAAATCAGTTTGATACCATTTAATACAATAAAATATCGCCATTGTAGATAACATTATTGATAAAATATCATTATTTAAGCTTCCAGACATTATAACTATTGCAGGAGAAAGACCAACAAATAATATTAATGGTATTATAACTTTCTTTATATTTACTTCTTTTAAAATTCTATATACATAAATTATAAAAACAATAGTATATAAAGCTGATAATATTTGAAGATTTTCTAAACCTTGTTCAATAGTAAAGTTAAAAAGCATTTGAAATTTCATAAAAAGTGCTGATACTATATAAAAAAGCGGTGGATTGAAAAAACACCAATAATCAGTTGGATTACCAATAGGCAAATGATTATTAAAAAATATATAACCAATATAACCAAAATGACCACCAAATTGATAATTCATAAAGTCTCTACTATCATGTTGTCTAGCCCAAAACGGAGTATAGGCTATATAACCAAGCTGAACAGCAAATATTGATAAAAAAACAAAAAATATTCCAAATTTTGTTTCATAAATTTTCAGTTTCTTTAAAATAAAAATACTAAGTATACTAAATACAACCCAAACACATGAAAAAAGATGAGATGGAATAAACATTCCTTTAAAATAATACAAAATACCTAAACTAATAATAAAGAGTATATAAATTAAGAAAAAACCTTTTGCTTTTTCTTTTGAAATTTTTTTATATTTAAGAATTCCTGTAAAAATTAAAGTTGCTATAATTGCTAAAATTAAAACTTTAATCTCAGAAAACACAACAATTTCTTCCATAAAATATCTCCTAAAATAATCTTAAAGTTAATATATAAATGATTAGTTTTTTTGTCAATGAAAAGATAAATTAAATTTCTTTAATTTTACACTAATTATATGATATAATCATCTCACAAATAATAGATAGGAGGGATACATATGAAAAAATTATTTAAAGTAATAATATTTATTTTATTTTTTCTAATATTTATATTCCTTTTAAAATATAAATTTTCTAAAAAAGAATCACCTACAAACACTTTAGATAACACACAAACAGAAAATACTATTACAAATGAAGTATTTGATGTAATATTAAACGAAGATAATGCTGTTGAAATTAGAAAAGAAATTGATGACTGGAGAATTACATTAGTAAATTTCGAACATTCACTTCCTGAAAATTATGAACTTAATCTAACAAAAATAGATAAATATAGAGAAGTAGATTCAAGAATAGTAGATGAATTAAATCAAATGTTAAATGATATGAAAGAGGACAAGATAAATAACGCTTGGGTACAGTCAGCTTTTAGAAGTGTTGATTATCAATCAGAAGTATATAATGAAAAAATTAATGAATATATACAAAATGGTGAAACCCCAGAAAACGCAGAATTACTAACACAAAAAAACATAAACAAACCTGGAACTAGCGAACATAATCTTGGACTTGCTATAGATTTTAATTATGTCAATTATGATTTTGACAAAACACCTGCATACAAATGGCTTGAGGAAAATGCTGAAAATTATGGATTTATTTTAAGATATAGAAAAGATAAAGAAAATATAACTAAAGTAGATTATGAGCCATGGCATTGGAGATATGTTGGAGTTGAACATGCCAAAACAATAAATAATTTAGATATGTGTCTAGAAGAATACATAGAATATTTATCTTTAAAATAAAGGAGGAGCTATGGAACTTATACAAATAGGTGAAAAAACTTATTATATAAAAAATCCTACCAATATTGGTATTTATAAAATTGATGAAGAAAATGTATATATTATAGATTCTGGAAATGATAAAGATGCTGGAAAGAAAATATTAAAGATAGTTAATGAACAGAGATGGAATATAAAAGGAATTATAAATACACATTCAAATGCAGATCATATTGGCGGAAATAAAATAATTCAAGATAGAACAAACTGTAAAATATTTACATATGGTATCGAAAAGAATTTTACAGAAAATCCAATATTAGAACCATCTTTTCTATATGGTGGATATCCATTTAAAGACTTAAAAAATAAATTTCTATTGGCAAAAGAATCATATGTAGAGAATATTAACACTAATTTACCAGAAGGATTAGAATATATAAATTTAAAAGGACACTTTTTTGACATGATTGGAATAAAGACATCTGACAATATATACTTTCTTGCAGATGCATTATTTAGTAGAGAAACAATTGAGAAATATCATTTATTTTTTATTTATGATATTAAAGAATATTTGAACACTTTAAATATGTTAAAAACACTTAATGGTAATTTATATATTCCTTCGCATTGCTTAGCAACACATGATATAAGTAATTTAATTGAGTTAAATGAAAATAAAATCTATGAAATTTTAAATAAAATTACTCAAATTTGTGAAACAGAAAAAACCTTTGAAGAAATCCTAAAAGAAATTTTCGACTTCTACAATTTAACAATGAATACAAATCAATATGTTCTTATAGGAAGTACAATAAAATCATACTTATCTTATTTATATGATAATGAAAAAGTTTCATATGAATTTAAAAATAATAAAATGATATGGAAAAAAATTTAAAATTTTTGAAACCAAAACAACTTCTAATGTGTATTCTTAATAGATAGGAGGTAAATATGATAAACGAAATAGTAGAAAAATACTCTAATATGGTTTATAGAATTGCATTAACCAGATGTGGCACAATTGAAAATGCTGAAGATATTTTTCAAGATGTATTTATGGTATACAGTGAAAAACATCCTAAATTTGAAAATAGTGAACACGAAAAAGCTTGGTTTATTAGAGTTACAATTAACTTAACCAAAAATTTAAAACGTAATGTATGGAATAAAAGAGTTATTAATTTAGACGAAAATATGATTTTTGAAACAAAAGAAGAAGAAGACGTTTATTCAGTAGTCTGTGAACTACCTCAAAATTATAGAACAGTAATATATTTATTATATTATGAGGGATACAAAGTAAAAGAAATTTCAAAATTAATGAAGAAAAGTGAAGGAACTATTAAAACTTGGCTTTTTAGAGCAAGAGAAATCTTAAAGGAAAAATTAGAAGGAGGTTTTGAAGATGAATAAAGATAATTATAAAAATGCAATAGATCAAATACATGCAAGTAATGAATTAAAAGAAAAAACTATAAGAAAAATGAAACAAACTAAACAAAATAAAATATCTTACATAAAAATATTATCTAGTGTAGCAGTAATTTTAATAATCTTTTCTATTGGAATTTTTGAATTTGAGAATTATAATTCAGAAGATTCAAATACAGAAAATATAGCTATTACTATAAAAAATGATTTGCCTAGATTTAAAGATATGAAAGAACTAAAAGAGGCTTTACATGAAAATGGAAGTTATTATAGAAATGCAACAATGAAAACTGATGTAACACTTAGTGTAAATGATTTAGAACAAAAAGAATCAGTAGAAGAAAACTCAGATACAGGAAGTGGTGATTATTCAAAAACAAATGTACAAGTTGATAATGTTGATGAAGCAGATATTGTAAAAACAGATGGAAATTACATTTATTATGTAACAGGAAATAAAGTTTTTATTGTTGATAGCAAAGAATTAAAAATAATTTCAGATATTAAAATAAGAGAAGATAAAAAGGGATTTAACCCTAGAGAAATTTTTATTAATAATGATAAATTAATTGTTTTAGGAAACTTTTATGAATATGAAGAAGTAGTAAACAGAAATGATTATGAAGAAGATATGGCAGAAGTAGAAAATGCTAAAATGGCTGTTTATTCAGATACTGCAAGAATAACAAGTACTAATTTAGCAAAAGCAATTGTTTATGATATATCTAATAAAGAAACTCCAAAAATCATTAGAGAAGTTGGATTAGACGGTAATTACATGAATTCCAGAATGATAGGAGATAATGTATTTATTATTAGTAGAAAAGCTGTTTATTATTATGATGGAATAGAAGAAGAAGAACTATTACCAAGAGTTCAAGATTCAATTACAGAACAAAAAACAAGAAGTATAGACTGTACAGATATTGCATATTTTATAGGAACAGATGACAAGAATTATATGTTAATTGGTGGATTTAATATCAATAATAATGAAGAAATAAGTGTAGAAACTTTTTTTGGAGCAAGTGAAGATGTATATGCAAGCGAAAATAATTTATACTTATCTCAAACTGTTTATGATAATAATTGGAATGCAAATACAACAATTTATAAATTTTCTTTAACTGGTTCACAAATTGTCTTACAAGCCAAAGGCGAAGTTGAAGGTTATCTAAATAATCAATTTTCAATGGATGAATATGAAGGAAATTTAAGACTTGCTACAACATATACAATAAGAGAAGGAGAGGAAGAAATTGTAGGAGATGCAGATGGTGTTCCAATCACTAAAGTTCCTGAGATTAAATACTCAAATAGGTTATATGTTTTAGATAAAAATTTAAAAGAAATCGGAAGAATAGATGACTTAGCAAAAGACGAACAAATTTATTCAGTAAGATTTATAGGAAAAATTGGATATATTGTAACATTCAAACAAATAGACCCATTATTTGTAATAGATTTATCAGACCCAACAAATCCACAAATTAAAGGTGAATTAAAAATACCAGGATATAGTTCATACTTACATCCATATGATGAAAATCATATAATAGGAATTGGTTACAATACAAAATCTAATGGTCATGGTGGAATAACAAATGATAACATGAAAATGTCTATGTTTGATGTATCTGATGTAGAAAATCCAAAAGAAATGTTTAGTATAGATATTGGTACTGAATATGTTCACTCAGAAATATTATATAATCATAAATCATTATTCTATAAAAAATCTGACAATCTAATAGGATTTCCAGTTAGCTATGATAGTCAAAACAGACTAGAAATATTCAAAATTGATTTAGAAAATGGTTTTGAAAAATATGCAGAAATCTTAAATAATAAAGACTTCAATGGAATAGAAAGAGCAATTTATATAGAAGATACATTATACACATTACATTATAATGGAATAATTTCATATAACTTAAATACATTTGAAAAGTTGAATGAATTAGAATTAGTAAATGAAGAAAATAATAATGATGATTTAATTGTTGCATATTAATACTTGATTATAATTAACCGTTACGTTATAATAGTAACAGAAATGAGGGAGTAATTGGCTATAAAAGTAGTAAAGTCAACATACTGATATTTATATATCTGGCTTTACTTTAAATAATGAGACTTGTTTGCTAAAACATAGCAAACATAGTCTCTTTTTTGTGTAAAGGTCAAACATATTAATCATATCTTTAAATATATATTAAATATGGAGGAGTAAAATGGGACTAATTGAAATATTTCTAATTGGAATAAGCCTTGCAATGGATGCATTTGCAGTTTCTATATGTAAAGGATTATCAATGAAAAAATTAAATTGGAAAAAAGCAATTATAATAGCTATTTATTTTGGAGGTTTCCAAGCACTAATGCCTGTTATAGGATATTTTTTAGGAACAACATTTGAAGATTTTGTTTCTCATGTTGATCACTGGATTGCATTTATATTACTTGGATTTATTGGTGGAAATATGATTAAAGAATCATTTGATGATGAACTTGAAAAATGCAATGATAATGTTGATTTTAAAACAATGATAGTCTTAGCAATAGCAACTAGTATAGATGCATTAGCTGTTGGAATAACATTTGCAATATTAAATGTAGATATTACAATATCAGTTTTGATAATAGGAATAGTAACATTTATATTATCATTAATAGGTGTTAAAATAGGAAATAAATTTGGAAACAAATATCAAAACAAAGCAGAATTTGCAGGACGGTTTAGTACTAATTTTATTAGGTATAAAAATATTATTAGAGCATCTAAATATTTTATAGACAAAATAATAATATATAATTATAATGATTACATATTAAATTAATTAGGAGAAACAAATGACAGAAGCACACGAGATATTAAATTTAAAATCTAAAGCAAAATTAAATTGTACTTTATGTGAGAAATGTTGCGAATATAGGGGGAATATAAAAATAACACCAATAAATGTTTTAGAAATAAGTAAGTTTTTAAAAATTTCTATACAAGAGTTTTTAGATAACTATACAGAAGAAGTAAAGGGGGAAGAGCCTGAAATTGTAATAAAAGGAATTGGCGAAAAAAGGGAATGTATATTTAATAATAGAAAAAACTTCAAATGCCAAATAAATAAAGTAAAACCTATGCAATGTGTTGTTTTCCCATTAGTGCCAATTGATGTAAAAAGAGATTTATTTATAAATACAGAAGCATGCCCAATAGATACAAATAAAATTACTACTATAAATAAATGGGTTAACGGAAATCACAATATTTATAAGAAAAATAAAGAAGTCTATTTGAAATGGATAGAACTTATGGAAGAAATTCAGCCAAAATGGAACAGCTATTCAGCAGAAAAGAAAAATCGAATTAGAGAACTTCTGTTTAAAGAATATAATATAAAAAAGAATTTTGAAAAACAGATTTTTGATAATATAAAAGAAGTTAGAAATGTAATTTATAATAGAAGTTTCTAACTTCTTTTTATGGCTTTCTTTTAAAAATAACTAAAGCCAAAAACACGTATGAATAATGTAGTGCTTTTCTAACAGAAAATCCTGAAAACATTTCTTCAAAAGATTCCATTGTAGCACAATACTTATCAACTAATGTTAAAATAAAAGTTTGAGGATATCTAGGAATAGCAAGTGTAACTGGCCACATATGCTTAATTATCATATCTTTTTCTATTTTATTTAATTCAAAAATTTTTGAGGAATTTTCATATGCTGTTTTTCCATGCGTAAAAGCATGCCATCCTGAGCGATTATTTTTAACTCTCCAATCATACAAAAATAAATCATGAAGCATAGCTCCACGAGCTGCTGATTTGTAATCTAATTTTAAAGCTTTACAAATCTTGTAACAATAATAAGACGCAACATAACAATGCTCATAACAACTTGTATTAAAGTGTTGTCTATAATTTTTCATTTCTTGAACGGTTTTATTGCGAATTAAATCTTGTATAATATTTTGAAATTCTGAGTCTTCACTTATTTTACTTTCTAATTTAACATTCATTTTGATTACCTCTAGAATTATTATACTACTATAAAAATATGAAATACAATACTAAAAATTGTTATTTGGTGAGTAATACAAAAATATAAGTTATACAATTAAAATTACTCACTAAATACCAATTTTATGATATAATAACAAAAATTTATTTAAGGAAGTTAGTTTATGATAAAAAATATTGAAAATAAAAAAATATCAATTACTTATGAAGATAAAAATATAATCTTACCAGAAGAAATAAAAGAAAAAATAAAAAAAGGATGGCAAGAATTTAAAAGTAAAAATCCTGTATTATATAATGGAGAAGTAACATGTGTAAATAAGTATGAATCTAATGATACCAAGATATATATATCATGTCAAAAATCTAATTTTGCACATTATTTATATGATGAGAGAATTGGTTTACCGCTAGAATATAGTTGTATAAATATAAGCGCTGGAGCTTTATTAGAAACAAGTGATGGCTACTATTTAATTGGAGAACTTGATGAGAAAATGTCATATCCACATGTGCTACAAATCTCTGGCGGAAATGTAGACAAAAAAGACATAGAAAATGGAATAGTTAATATAATGAAAACAATTTCAAGAGAAGTTATGGAGGAAGTAAATATTAATTTATATGATAATTCTCAAGTAAGTAGCTTAAAACTAAAATACATATATGAAACAGAACAAAATGAAAAACCTAAAGTTCAAATTTTTGCAAAAGCAAATTTAAAAATAAGTTCAGAAGAAATGAAAAAACATTACAATACATACTTAGAATATTTAAAAAAGAACAATTTAGAAATAGAATTTGGAAAAATTCATTTGTTAAAAAAGAATAATGCAATAGAAATATTAGAAAATATGAGCAATCCAAAAAGAGAATACTTAATACCTCTTGTTACAGCTGATTTGTCAAATTGTTAGAAGTATGATATAATATTGTGCATAAAAAATATGGAGGTATAAAATATGTTATTAAAGGAAAAGATTCGGTCAACTGTAGGTGTTCATGGTATGATGATTTACACTCCTGACCAATCACAGGTTTGTATAGCCTATGATAAAAATGGAGACGGATACACCATAAAAAATGAACCTGCATGTCTATGGGAAGGAAAGGAAGAAATATTTCATTCATTTTGTAGTGATAGTTATGTAGAAAGAGGGATGCTTTCTACATTAATACGGTTAACTTGTGAGATAATGTTTGCTTTGTTTTTTCCTATGATTCTTAGAAACTTTTTTGATGTACCTATAAGAATTTGCATAGGCTTCTATTTCTTTACTTACTCTTTTATATATCTATTTGAATTTTCTATATTAAATGGACTCTATAAAAGAAAAACCGAAATTGGTCAGGCTATTTTGAGATGGCAGGGAGCTTTAAACAAAGCAATAAATGCCTTCGAAGAACATCATCGGCCACCACTTCAGAAAGAAATAGAACAGGCAAATATTTATAGACATGATAAGGATCGTTACATGAAACCGCACGAATCAGTTGGAATACTTTTTGCGTTTTTATCTGTACCGTTTTTCATGCCTACTATTACTTTATCAGTCATTTCCATTCCAGTGGCGATTTTTCTTACAATACTCGCTTATCAAACATCATTTTTTGGTCTACTAAAGTTAACTTCAGTAGCCAAACCCACAAAACATGAGCTTCAAATGGCAGAAAGCCTCATGGAATACTGGTTTTCAATTTCATATAAAAATACCTTAAAATCATACAAATAATTTTCAGGATTGTAAGAACCTCAGCTGTTGCTGGGGTTTTCTTGCTTTTATATCAAAAATGTGTTATAATAAAAACGTTAGTTTCAAATAAAAAAGGAGGATATATGAAATTATATTTTAGCAATGAAGAATATAAGAAAAAAGCATTAAATACATTAAAAGCAGAAAAAAGTAACCATACAATAGGTGATGCATTTCTTCTTATTACAAAAGATTTGTCAAAAGAAGATTTATCAAATTTAATTTCACTTATGGAAAGGGAATTAAAATTACCTTCTGATGTTTGTTATAATCTTACTCAAAATAACAAAACCAACAGTATAACTAAATCTAAAATTGTTGAACTTGCTTATAAATGTATAGAAAGCGGAAAGCCTCTAGGAGAAAGAACTATAAATGATGGAAAAATCAATACAAGTAGTTGGATTAGCCATGTACTATATGAAGGAAAACTTGCCAAACAACTAGCAACTAAACTTGGTATTGATTCAAACACTGCTCAAATTCAGGGAATCTTACACGATTATGGAAGAAAAGTAACGCATAGTTTTGAACATGTTACAATTGGATATGAAAAATTAGTTGATGAAGGTTGGAAAGATGAAGCTATTTCTTGCTTAACTCATTCGTTTTTAAATGGTGGAAGATGTGCTAGTAATGAACAAGCAGAAGAAGGATTTTATGTAGATGAAAACGGAAATCCTTGCTGGAAACCTGAAACAGAAAAAGATGATATAACATTATTTTTAGAAAATTATCAATACAGTACATATGATATTGTTTTAAATATTGCAGATTTAATGGCAACATCTGATGGAATTGTATCTCCATATGATAGAATAGAAGATATTGCAACAAGAAGAAAATTAGATCCTACAAACCGTGGATATTTTTTAGCAGAATTTACTAATACATTAATTGATGTTATAGAAAAAACGGGAGGAGAAGTTCCAGAAAATATGCAAAAGCACATAAAAGCAACACCAAATGTAAGTATTGATGAAATAAATGAAAAATTTAAATCTACATCAGATTTATTTTATTCACATTATAAAGAATCAATAGAAAAACAATCAGATAAAGAAGTAGAAGAAAGATAAATATGAAAAAGCACCTATTCAAAATGAATAGGCGCTTTTTTTGCAAATACGATTTTATTAGCGACATCAAATAAAGGATACAATTGTTAAATCAGTTACTTACTTGAGGTTCTCATAAAGCCACTTATAATAGTAGTCAAACGTTTCCTTATATGGAACAGTAACATCTGATGCAAAAAAGTCTAACATTGTTCTAACCAGTTGATGATAATTCAGATTTGCTATGTTTTGCAGAATGGTTATAGCATAGTCCAATATTGCAAACTCATCTTCAATCTGATTTCCAAAATGTCCTACTGCATCATTCAGAACCATAAATCCAACTCTTTCTGAATATGGCTCAAAACTTATATAAAAGAATTTTCTTTCATATTTTGCCTCCATCAACCTTTCAAAGTTCTTCATCAAACAGCGAACGCCTTCAGAATAGGGAATATCAATTTTATAGTAATAGTATTCGCTTCCACAAATTGAAGGAACGCTTACTACTGTTCCAGAATGAAGTTTCACACTTTTACGTTCTTGGCTAAGAACTGGAGTATATGGTGCATGAGGAAGATTCAAAAATAAATTAGTAGTCTTAAGAGATTCCTCATATCTCATGTGGATATTTTCAGGACAGGAATCACATGCGAATCCTATATAAACAAGAGCTTTAAGAAGATTAACTCTGTCAATTGTTGGACTCAAAAGCTTAACCTGAATATCATACTCTCTAAATGCATCGATACTAATCCTGTTAAAAGTTTCTTTTTCGCTCAGATTATCTACACTGAACTCTTTTTCTGATACAGTTAAAATAGGGGACTTGTAGAACTTTTTATTCTTAAAACAAACTTTAATTTCAGCAAATTCCCTGTCAAAAAAGCGTCGTGTAAAATGCCGAACTGTTTCCATATTAAATTTTCCAAGTACTTCATCAGACCACTTGTATGTAATCTTGTATGTTCCATTCTCATTACATGTTAATGATTTCGTACCATTAAACATCTCGACAGGTACAGGCTTATCAATGATATAGCCCATTTTCTTTGCATAGTCTCGAATGCTGTTTCTCATAATAGTGCTAGGAGAAAGCATCCCACAAACAATAGCGCCATCGAATTCTCTAATGTCACAGTAGACAGTTTGAATATATAACTTGTCTTTATAATCTCTCTGAACCTTTTTCAGTAAACCTTTTTCAAAGAGAATCTCTGCTTCATCAGGCGAAATACAGATGCTTGCTCTATCTTTGCCATCGCCTTCCCATGCAAGTCTTATATCCTGATTACGCCAACCGCCCATCCGATCTGTCATAATAGTGCGAAAATCATTCATGCTGTAGACTTTACCAGCCTCGATAATGTTTTTGATGTAGTTGTCCATACTGATCTCCTTTATTATGAAATATTTTTTTGTTGTTACAACTATTTTAATTATACCATAAAATGCTTTTTTATGCAATTTACGCCTATTTTTTCACTATATAAACTTTAAAGTAATTAGTTATTGGAAAAAGTTGACTTTATAAACAATATATGCTATAATATAGAATGTTATAATACTGTTTATCTATGAATAATAAATTATGTATGAAAGAGAGGAAATTTATTTTATGAAATTAAAAAAAATAGCAGTTATTTTATTACTTATTACATTTTTTGTTTCACAAATTAGTTGGATTGCATTTAATAATTTTTCTTATGCAACAGAAAATGAAGGAAAATTTCATTATGACCAACTTAATTCTGAATCAAAAATAATTTATGAAGCATTATATAATATGTATACTGAAGGTATATTAAAAACAGGAACACAAGACTATGATCTTGTAGAAAATGGTCTTTTAACAGAAGAACAAGTAAAAGAATATGAAAAAGGAAATTCAAATTTAATTTCAGCGATGAATGCAGCAAGATATGCTTTCTATGCAGACTATCCTGAAATTTTTTATGTAAATTTCCAAATATTAACAATTAGAACAACAAAAGATGCAAACAATAAATATCATGCATATATTGGTTCTGGAAGACATTCAAACTATTATATTTCAGGATTTAATAATGTAGAACAAGTAGAAAACGCAATTAGCGAATTCGACACAAAGGTAAATGAAATTGTAGATAAAGTTAATAATATTGAAGTTAATGAAAATCAAGATAGAACAGTACAACAAATTAAATTAGCACATAATGAAATAATTAATAATACAGGTTATAGATTAGAAAGTGATTGTGTAGAAGGAAATGAAGGATTTTTAGGAACACCTTATGGAGCTCTTGTAAAAAAAGAAGCTGTATGTGAAGGATATGCAAGATCTTTAAAAACTATTTTAGATAAAGTAGGAATTAATTCAATTTTAGTACAAGGAACTCATCAATCTGATGGTGCAGCAGCTGTTCCTCATATGTGGAATTATGTAGAAATAGAAAAGGAAACACTTGCAAGAAGCACAGAAAAAGTTTGGTATGCAATAGATGCAACATTAGATGATCCATTTTTACGTGATACTACTATGGATCCAACACATCCAGACTTTATACCAGGTAGTGACATACAAGAAGGTTTCGAAAATACAAGATATTGTATGGTTGGAACAGAAACTATGAACATAGAACATACTCCTATAGAAACAGTAGAAGCAGCAGGAAATTATACTTTTAAATATCCTGAATTAAATGTAGATGATTATGGTATTGACAATGTGACAAATGTAAATGGTTTATTAGTAAAATTTAAACAAGAAGGAACAGAGACAGAAGAATACAATGCAGGAGACTTTTATATTAGCTATAACAATAAAGGTTATGCAGAAGCAGCTAAAGAAGGAAAATATATATTAATTAAATATCATGAATACAAACCTAGTGATGATGTTTGGATTGAAGGTAAATGGGGATATATGAACCCAGAACTATATGCACCAGGTGCATTTAAAGATTATGGAGATCACATATATATATCAGTTCCAAATTCAGAATATATGGAATTTGCAGTAACAACATTAGAACCATCAGAAGGATTAGCAGGATACACTTATCAAGGTGATGAAAGTGATTTTGTAGCTGAATCAGGAAAACTATATAACCCAAATGGAACATATAAAGCTCCTCCATATATAAAACATCAAACACCAGTAGCAACAGCATCACTTACAGTAGGACCTACTTACCATGTTGATGTTACTTATACTGATGATTTAGTATTAGCAGACGGAGCAACAGAAGCTGGTTATAGAATGGAATCAACAGGAGCAACAGGTGTTGCTGAATCAAAAATAGAAAACTTTACTTTTGATGGAAAAAATAGAATAACATTTGATTTAACATTTAGTAAAATGTTTGCAGATGACGATGCTATATATAGAATTTATATAACAGGTTTAGTAGGAAAAAATAGTAATAAAGAACCAAATTACATCTCTTATGGAGCCTATAATTTAATAGCATGTTCTTATAGTATGAATGCAGCAAAAAGCTGGAATGTATTTGCTAGACCAACACTTCTTGAAAATGAAGATTTATCATTAAATGGATGGCAAACAAGTGATGGGCAACCAGTATCTGAAAAATTAAAAAGCAGAATAGCTTTAGTAACAACAAGAACAACCCAAGCAGAAAAAGACTCAATGAATAATTTAATGGAAGAACAATTAGACAATCAAGAATTAATTACAAGTGAAACATACAATATTTCATTAAATGTATGTAAAAAATATGTTGTAAAAACAGGACATAAACTAAGATTATCTCTTGGATTCCCAGCAGGATATGGTCCAGATGATGCTGGAGTTACATTTAAAGCTTATCATTTCAAAAGAGATGACGCTGGAAATGTTACAGGAGTTGAAGAAATTCCTTGTGTAGTAACAAAATATGGTTTAGTTGTTACATGTGATTCATTCAGCCCATTTGCAATAGCAGTTGTAGAAAATGATGGTACAGTTCCACAAGATAAATCTGTTATAGTATCCGCTGTAGATGGTGGTCAAATAAATGGTGCTAATAGAGATGAAGGAAATATTATTACATTAAAAGAAAACGAATCTGCAAATCTTAATATAGTTCCAAATGAAGGATATGAAATTGAAACTATAAATATTTGTGGTAAAGAAATAGAAGTAACAAACAAAGATTCAATGGATGTTACTGTAAATTATGAAGATATAGTAAATGAAGATAATATAATTCAAGCAACTTTCGTTGCCAAAGAAGTAATACAAAAAGAAGCAGAAAGACAAGAAACTGTAGTAGAACCACCAGCTTTACCAGATCCAGTACTTCCAAATGTTAATACTGCAGAATTCTCAACTTCAATTGTAAAATCTGAAAACAAAACAATCCATCCAGGAGATGAATTCTCAGTTGATGTAAATATTCATGATTTAAAAAATATTGATAGAGGATTAATTGCTATAGGTGGTCAACTTGATTATGACACTAATGTTCTAGAAAGAATTGATATAACAAGTCAAAATGGTTGGGATATCCAAGGTGGATTTAATGATCAAAACTTCAAGTTTATAACAGATAATAATAATTATGTATCAAATGATTCTACTATATTTACAATAAAATTTAAGGCAAAAGAAACAATTGAAGAAACTACAAATACAGTTATAAAAGTAAAAGATATTGTTGCAAGTAATGCTGTAAACGATATTTCTTCAAAAAATGCTGAAATCAATATAGAAATTGAAAAAGTAAAACAAGAAGAAGATAGATTTACTTCAGAAGTATATGTTATTGGAGATGAATATGTAACAAAAATTCCTGCTGGAACAACAGTTAGTGAATTTAAAGCTAATGTTGATGCATATCCAAATGTAATAATAAAAGATAAATCAGGAAATATACTTCAAGATAATGATATTATAGCAACAGGTATGACAGTAGATGTTGGAGAAACATATCATCTTACATTAGTAGTAACTGGTGATATTGATCAAAATGGTGAAATAACAATAACAGATTTGGCTCAATTAAAATTACATTATATTGAAAAAGAATTATTATCAGGAGCTAGTTTAAAAGCAGCAGATATGAATTATGATAATGAAATAACAATAACAGATGTAGCTCAAATAAAATTAATATTAATCGAAGATTAATAAAAGGAGATATAATGAAAAAAATAATAGTTTTAAGTTTGATTTTATTAATAACAATAAGTATGGTAATTAATGTATATGCTACTTCTACTTTTGAAATGTCTTTACAGTCTTCAAAAAATGAAGTAAGTAAAGGAGAAGAATTTACAGTAGATGTAAAACTATCTAATATTCAAATGGATAAAGGACTTATTGCTTTAGGCGGAAAAATAGAATATGATAGAGATAGTTTAGAATTAGTGAAATTAGAAGGTGAAAGCAAATGGGCACGTCCTTCTTATAATGAGGATAATGGAAAATTTGCTACTGATAGAGATGATTATGGAACAACTGATGAAGTAATGTTTAAAATCTTTTTTAAAGTAAAAGAACAAAGTAAAGAAAATCTTACAATAACAGTAAGTGATATAGCTGCTTCAAATGGAAAAGATGAAGTAAGATTAGATGCTATAAGAACAAATGTCAAAGTAAAAAATGGAAGTCCAAATACTCCAGATGACAAACCTTCTACAAACACATCTGTTAACAATACTACAACAAATAATAATACTACTGCTGTTAATAATACTTCTTCTAATAATACAACTAATAATAATGGCAACAATGGTAATAACAATAGCAACAATAACAACAATAATAACAATAATAATAATAGTAGTAATAAACCAAATAGTAATGCATCTAACAATAGTACTAATATAAAAGTTACTACAAACACTTCTGATAATATAAAAGATGGTGTTTTACCAAAAGCAGGATCTAATGCAATAGTATTTGGAATAATTGGTATATTAGTTATTATTGCAATAATATTATATGTTAGAATTAGAATAATAAATAGCAAAGCTACAAAAAATAATATCATAAAATAAAACCATTATAGCTATATAAAAAACTAGAAATTAGAAATAACCTAATTTCTAGTTTTTTTGTAACCTTTTAAAAAAAAATGGTATTATATAAATGAAAGTACTTTTTATAAAAGGAGTTTAGATCTAAATTGGATAATAAAACAATCGCAGATTTTCAAAACAATAATAATTTTAATATTGAACTTGTAATACAAACATATAATCCATATATTTATACTATAGTAAAAAACTATATAAGTAATAAAGAAGATATTGAAGAAGTATTATCTGATGTATTTATGGTTATATGGAAAAATTATCAAAAAGTAGACAAAAATATAAAAATAAAACCTTACTTAGTTGGAATAACTAAAAACTTAATAAAAAAGAAGTATAGAAGTATATATATATATCATACCATTGAAAATATAGAATACTATGAAAATGAACTTACTAATTCAATAGATATAAATACATTAGTGGAAGAAAATGAGAAAAGCAAAATTATATCTGAAACTTTAGATAATATGAAAGAAGAAGAAAAAGAAATATTTATAAAATTTTATTACAAATCTGAGAAAATAAAAGAAATTTCGAAAGAGCTCAATATTTCAGAAGGAAAAGTAAAAGTAATTTTACATAGATTAAGAAAATCTGTAAGAAAGAAATTGAAAGAAAGAGGGTACAGCTATGGAAAATAATGAATTGAATAATAAAATATTAAAAAATGTCAGAAATAAAATAGTTGTATCTAATTTAGAAAAGGAGTATGCCATGAAAATAAGTAAAAGAAAGCAAATTATCTCATTATGTGCAACAACTATAATCTTATTATCTGGAAGTTTTCTAACTGTAAATGCAGCAACAGAAGGAAAATTAGTAGAAGATATTAAAGAAAAATATAAAGAAATAATTACAATTGATTATGATAAAAGTAAATATAAACTTACAGAAATGAAAGAAGAAAAAATGTCAAATGGAGATAATACAGTAACATATACACTTATGTCAGAAGATGGAGAAGAGCAAATAGATACAATAGTTAATATAGATAATTTAGAACAAGAACATCTAAAAATTACAGCTAAAGATATTGAAGAAGATAGAGAAAATGGTTACCAATTAATTATTGAAGATAAATAAATTTACAAGTTTCAAAAATACTTTACCATTCATATTATAGAAAAATACTAGATTGGAGGTAAAGATGAAACTTAAAACTTTTATTATTACATTATTACTAACTTTTTTACCATTAACTTCTTTTGCTACAACTCTATCTGGAAATCAGTTCTATGATGGAATAGATGTTAGTAATTGGCAAGGTTCTATAAACTATACTCAAGTAAAAAATAGTGGAATTGATATTGTTTATATAAAATCGAGCCAAGGAGAAAACATAATAGATTCATATTTTAAGATAAATTATAATAATGCAAAAGTTAATGGTTTAAAAGTAGGATTTTATCATTTCTTAACTGCAAGAAGTAAAGAAGAAGCTATAAGGCAAGCTGAATTCTTTTGTTCTGTAATATCTAATACAAATGCAGATTGCAAATTAGCTATGGATTTTGAAGTATTTGGAAACTTAACAGTTTCTGAAATTAATAATATTTCAAGAGCCTTTTTAGAAAAAGTTAAAGAAATTACAGGAAAAGATGTTATTATTTATAGTGATGCATATGATGCAAGAAATATTTTCAGTAAAGAACTTGCTCAAAATTATCCCTTATGGATTGCAGAATATGGAGTAGAAATGCCTGGAGAAAGTAACTGGGACTATTGCGATGGTTTTCAATATACAAGTCGTGGAGAAGTTGCAGGAATTAGAGGATTTGTAGATAAAGATAAATTTACAAATGAAATATTATTAGATGACACTTATCAAATTAAACAAACTGGAGATTCAAAAAATTATAATCATGATGCAAGCTATATTGTAAAATCTGGAGATACTCTTAGTGGAATTGCTTTAAAATATGGTACTACTGTAAAAGAATTAGTTATTTTAAATAATATTAAAACCCCAAATTTAATATATCCTGGAGAAGAAATTAAAGTACCTATAAATAGTAATCCTAATAATGAAGTACTATATGATACAAATCATATACATTATACTGTTGAAAGAGGAGATACATTAAGCGAACTTGCATTAAAATTTGATACTACTGTGCAAAAAATTGCAGAACTTAATCACATACAAAACGTAAACTTAATCTATGTAGGAGAAGTTTTACGAATAAATAATTAAAATATTGGTGGTAAGATAGAAATTATCTTACCATTTTATATTTATTATAAATATAAATTCTGATATAATATTTAAAATTTATAAAAATGAAGGTGATAAAATGTATAAAATAGGAATTATAGGACTTGGATTTATGGGTGGCTGTATTGCTAAAACTTTAATAACCTCTTCAAAAATTTGTTCAATTATAGCATTTGATAATAATATTGAGTCATTAAAACAAGCAAAAAAAGACAACTCAATAACAGAATATACTACAAATTTAGAAGACTTTAAAGATACAGACATAATATTTTTATGCACTCCTGTTGGATTTATTTCAGAATATGCAAACAGGTTGAAATATATAATAAAAAAAGATTGCATAATAACTGATATTGGAAGTACAAAAAATAGCATAATTCAAGCATTAGAAAAAATAGATGTAAATTTTGTTGGTGGTCATCCAATGGTTGGCTCAGAAAGAACAGGGTATAATACATCAAATAATTATCTTTTTGAAAACACATACTATATAATAACAAAAAATAGTAATATCGAAGCAACAAAAAAGGTAGAAACAATTGTGAAAGAATTAAAAGCAATCCCAGTTACAGTAGAACCTGAAAAGCATGATTATATTGTAGCAGCAATAAGTCATGTTCCATATGTAATTGCTGCTGGACTTGTAAATCTAGTAAAAGATTTAGATGATGAAAAAGAAAACCTGAAAACATTAGCAGCAGGTGGATTTAAAGATATAACAAGAATTGCATCATCAGATCCAACAATGTGGATGCATATTTGTAGCGAAAATAAAAAAGAAATAATACCTATACTAGAAAAATATATCCAAACATTAAATGAAATTAAAGACAATATAAATAACTCAAAAAATGTATACAACTTTTTTGATTCTTCAAAAAAATACAGAGACAGTTTTATAAATAAAAAGGTAAATGGACAAGCTCTTCCAACATTAAATATAACAATAAAAGATGAAAGTGGAGCAATAGCAAAAATTGCAAATATATTAGCTGATAAAAATATTAGTATTAAAAATATAGGAATAGTAAATAATAGAGAAACAATAGATGGAGCACTTAATATTGTGTTCAGTTCTTTTGAAGAACAAGAAAAAGGATATATTATTCTTACTCAAAATAATTACATAGTTTCAAAAATTAATTAAAAAATCCTGGATACAAACACTGTATCCAGGCAAACAATTTAATCCGGATAGACAAATTTTTCAGTTTCAGGAATATGTGCAGTTCCATTTTCTTCATCACGAAAGATAAGCAGAAATCTTTTTGAAAATTCATATTCATTTGAACAAGATAAATCCCATGTTACATCTACTATTTTCCATTTACCCTCTACATTAGCAAGATTCCAAGCATGATATGCTGTTGTCCCCGAAAAAAAGGCTGTCCCAGTAACATATATAACTTTTAAATCTGCCATATCGGCAACATATTTAAAAGCGTTAGCAAATCCCGCACAAATACAACTTTTATCTATAATTGCACCATAAATATTAGCTGTATTAGGCAATGAAAGAGTCATATCATATCTTGCACCATCAATTAACCAATTATGAATTTGAGTTAATTTTTCAGCATCTGTTCCAGACAATGTCATAACAAATTCTTTTGTAACTTGTTCAATCTCCTCAAGGTTATTTTCAATTTCTTTTGTATCAACATTCGAATAATTCTTATATTTAATATGTGGTTTTACATAATAATCATAACAATTATTCTGAATATTATATATTGCTTTAATCATATAATGATTAATATAAATTGTACTTTCTGGAGTATCATAACAATATGCTGTCATTGATTTTTTTATCATTTCAAAAGAAGTGGTTGTATTCCATAACTCTTCAGATGACAAACAATAAATCTCTTCATTATTAATAAAAGCATTTTTCGAATTACTAAAAACTTGATATACTTCTTTTTCTGAATCTGTTAATTGGTTATAATAAAATAAACTGCAATCAACAAACATAGAACTATCAAAAGTATCGATCTCAACATTTTCAATTTGAATTTCTTTGGGCTGGTAAGCAGAAAATGCATTACTGACAAACCAATAAGATAATACAAAAAATAATATAAGTATTATCCGCACACATTTCTTAAATGATTTTTTCATAATGTCAACCTCCAATCGTTTTTAACCATTCATAAAATTATACATACACAGTTATTACATACAAAATTGTATATTGAAAATATATCATAATGACAAAAAATGTCAATAATTGTCAAAAAGATGTAATTTAATTGTTAAATATTTGTATCATAATGATACATACCTTGTTTTTTATACTTAAATTTGATATAATATTTTTTAATTTTAAAAATATTAATTATGGAGGAAACATGTTTAAAATTCATTCAGAATATAAGCCAACAGGAGACCAACCACAAGCAATAGATTACTTAGTAAATGGAATAAATGAAGGTAAGAAATTCCAGACATTACTTGGAGTTACAGGTTCTGGTAAAACTTTCACAATGGCAAATATAATTGAAAGAACACAAAAACCAACTTTAGTTTTAGCACATAATAAAACTTTGGCTGGACAACTTTATTCCGAATTCAAAGAGTTTTTTCCAGAAAATAGAGTTGAGTATTTTGTTTCTTATTACGATTATTATCAACCCGAAGCATATATAGCCTCTTCAGACACATATATAGAAAAAGATGCATCCATTAATGATGAAATAGATAAATTACGTCACTCAGCGACAGCATCACTTTTTGAAACAAGAGATGTAATAGTAGTTGCATCAGTTTCTTGTATATATGGTTTAGGAGATCCTATTGATTATGAAAATATGATTGTATCATTACGTCCAGAAATGGAAATAGATAGAACAAAAGTAATGAAAAAATTAGTAAATATGCAATATACAAGAAATGAGATGGATTTTAAAAGAGGAACTTTTAGAGCAAAAGGAGATATACTAGAAATATTCCCTTCAAATCAAGAAGAAACTGCAATAAGAGTAGAGTTTTGGGGAGATGAAATTGAAAAAATTTCTGAAATAAATCCATTAACTGGAAAATCAACAGCTACAAGAGAACATGTTATGATATATCCAAACTCTCACTATGTAACAAGTAGAGATAAATTAGATAGAGCACTTACAACAATAGAAGAAGAGATGGAAAAACAAGTAGCATATTTTACAGAAAATAAAAAATTAATAGAAGCCCAACGTATTGAAGAAAGAACAAATTTCGACATTGAAATGCTTAAAGAAACTGGATTTTGTCAGGGTATAGAAAACTATTCTAGGCATATAAGTGGTAGAGAAGCAGGAAGTCCACCATACACTTTATTCGATTATTTTCCTGATGATTATTTACTACTAATAGATGAATCACATGCTACAATCCCACAAGTAAGAGCAATGTATAATGGTGATAGAGCAAGAAAAGAATCTTTAGTAAACTATGGTTTTAGATTACCATCAGCATTTGATAATAGACCACTAAAATTTGAAGAATTTGAAGAAAGAATTAATCAATGTGTTTTTGTTAGTGCAACACCTGCTGATTATGAAAAAGAACATAGTAAGAAAAATGTAGTAGAACAAATTATACGTCCAACAGGACTTTTAGATCCAAAAATAGAAGTAAAACCAACTGAAAATCAAATAGATGATTTAATGAATCAAATTGATATTCAAGTAGAAAAAGGTGATAGGGTACTTGTAACAACCCTTACTAAAAAAATGGCTGAAGACTTAACAGCTTATTTAAGAAATGCTGGTATACGTGTACGATATATGCACTCTGAAATAAAAGCACTAGAAAGAATGGAAATAATTAGAGATTTACGTATAGGAGAATTTGATGTATTAGTTGGAATAAATCTTTTAAGAGAAGGTTTAGATATTCCAGAAGTTTCATTAGTTGCAATACTTGATGCTGATAAAGAAGGCTTCCTTCGTTCAGAACGTTCTTTAATACAAACAATTGGTCGTGCAGCTAGAAATACAGAAGGTAGAGTTATCATGTATGCAGATGAATTAACAGATTCAATGGAAAAAGCAATTACAGAAACAAATAGAAGAAGAAAAATCCAAGAGCAATACAATTTAGATCATGGAATAACTCCTCAAACAATAAAAAAATCAGTTAGAGATGTTATTAAAGCAACAATTGTTGAAGATATACAAAGTAAATATAATATTAGCAAAGATGAAAGTATTGAAGATATTATTTCTAAACTTACAGATGAAATGCTTAAATATGCTCAAAGTATGGAATTTGAAAAAGCAGCAGAATTAAGAGATAAAATTAAAGAATTAGAAGATATGAAGTAAAACTAAACACCCCAGCCACTAATTAATTGTAGCTGGGGTGTGAAACTCTTTAATACATCATTTCGATTTTTTTCAGTTTATCGTCAAAATACCCTCCTAAAGCCTTTGAAATCAGCGATATAGCGAATATTATGATAATACAACCAAAAACACAACCAATAATGCCGAAAATGTTACTTATTACCAAAACTAACGGATATGCTATAAAAAACAACATAGCATAATACCAAACATCCGCACTGCTAAGTATAATATAGCTCAGCTTATTTCTGTCAGTGATTAGTTTGTTCCGTTCAATTGCCTCTATACTTTTAAAAAGCAGTATCACTCCAATGGCAACCCCAAGCCAAAGCTTTGTTATTACCAAAGGTACATCAAAAAGCAGTAAAAACATTGCAATAACTATCACAGGAATTGCAACTTTCTTTTTGAACTTCAGGTATCTCTCACTATCTGTTGCAAGACCTATCAAAGTTTCTTTGAGTTTCATTTCCATAATATGCTCCTTTCAATATTGATTGAGATGTAAAATCACCAGTTACGTAGTCCCTAAGGGGCTGTTTATAAAAACTTAAATATAAATAATTATATCATAATTGCTACATAAAAACAACAGTTAACATAAATATCAAGAACAGAAGAGTCACTTTTAACATATTTAAGCGGCTCATCTTTGTTCGTTGCGCCGATTTTGTATAGCAAAATCGTGTGCAAAATGAGCATACGCTGTTATTTAGTAGGAAGTGCAGAGCGCTTTCCTACTAAATAACAAAAGACTGCTTCTTGTTAAGAAGCAATCTTTCTATTTTGGGTATAAGAATTTCTCAATTCGTTTAGTCTTTTTAAATCAAAATATCCTGCTGGGCAAAATTCCAGTCCCAAGCAAGTTCCGATGTAACCTCAATAATATTTCTGTCAAAAAGACGTTCCAACATGTTCCAATATACATTAGCAGTTTCTTCCAAAATATCTTGAGGAAGAACTGGCGGTTTCTTGAGAGAATTATTCCATTTAAGGTTACTACGCACATACCTTTTGATAATGTGTTTATCCAAACTTGGTTGAGGTCTTCCAACCTGATAACTTTTTACGTTCCAAAACCTGCATGTATCAGGAGTGAACGCTTCCGAAATAATGACTAATTTGCGTTTTCCACTGTAAACATCTGAAACAGTTCCAAATTCAAGTTTCGCATCTGCAATAATGATTCCTCTTTGAATAGCATAGCTGTGTGCATATTTATATGCTTTAATTGAAGTATCACGAATAGCTGTTGCAACAGAAAATGCGAGAGCGTATAAACATTTCTTTTGTTCTTTATCAAGATCAACATTTTCAATCAAATATTTTTTAATAACATCAATTGAATCTGCAAAAGAAATGTTGATATCAGGTTGATTAGCTTTACCTTTTATCGAAGGAGTATAAATTGGTCTTAAGAGCATTTGAGAATCTTTTAGATCTTTAGGAAGAACATTACCATACATATTATTATGTTCTCTGTATGCATTCCAGCTTTCAGATTCTTCTACATAATATCCTCTTACAATACACTCCAAAGGAATAGGATCAAACTCTTTAACCACAACCATTCTGCCAGAAAACTTCTCATCGATTCCAAATTTCATCAGAGAAGAAGAGTCACTTGCAATAATAGTGCTTTGAACAACACCTGCCTTTTCCAAAAGGTTCATCCAATTGTTAGACAGTTGATTCAGAACAACTCCTTTAAGTGGGATTTCATCAGAAAAGATGATATCATCAATAGAGAATTTGTCTGTCCGTTCAATAAATCTTAGATGCGGGAAATCAGAATTTGAATAGATATTACTGGTTTCCTCTTCACGAATGAGTTTCAGGGGCATAATTTTCTACCATCCTTTTCTTATTTTGTATTCCCAAATTTTCTTTATTGTAATGTACTAATAAAGATATACATTATATAAATATATATTTGAGTTTCAATATTATATCACAAAGTTATTAGTTTGTCTATTAGTAAATTCCATAAATTAACTTATGTATATTTTCAAAAAACAGTATACAAACTTTTGTTTTTGTGATATAATAGGAACACTTTTTGAAAATTACAACAAACACTATCTTAGTAGTAAATTTATCTATAATTTAGAGGAGTGAAAAATGAACGATAAAATTATTATTAAAGGTGCAAAAGTGCACAATTTAAAAAATATTAATTTAGAAATTCCAAAAAATAAATTGGTAGTTGTTACAGGGCTTTCTGGTTCAGGAAAGTCTTCACTTGCGTTTGATACCATTTATGCAGAAGGCCAAAGAAGATATGTCGAAAGTTTATCATCATATGCAAGACAATTTCTAGGAATGATGGAAAAGCCTGATGTAGAAAGTATAGAAGGACTTTCACCAGCCATTTCAATAGATCAAAAAACAACTTCCAAAAACCCCCGTTCAACAGTTGGTACTGTTACAGAAATATACGATTTTTTACGTTTACTTTATGCAAGAATTGGTGTACCTTATTGTCCAAAATGTGGAAGAAAAATAGAAAAACAATCTATAGATCAAATAGTTGATAGTGTTTTATCTTTTGAACAAGGTACAAAAATTCAAATATTAAGTCCAATTGTAAGAGCAAAAAAAGGAGAATACACAAAACTTTTAGAAGATATGCAAAAAGAAGGTTTTGTTAGAGTCAAAATAGATGGACAAACATATGAGCTATCTGATGATATTGAATTAGATAGAAACAAAAAACACAATATCGATATAATAGTTGATAGATTAGTTGTTAAAGAAGAAATTAGAAATAGATTAGCAGAATCTATTGAAACAGCAATGAAACATTCAAATAGTTTAGTAAAAGTAGATGCTGGTTCTCAAGGAGAATTTTTATTTAGCAGTAACTATGCATGTCCAGATTGCAATATTAGCTTTGAAGAATTATCACCAAGAATGTTTTCATTTAATAACCCTATGGGAGCATGTCCAGATTGTTCTGGTATAGGATTCTTAATGAAAATGGACGAAGATTTAATTGTCCCAGATAAAACAAAAACATTATATGATGGTGTAAAAGCATTTGGTTCTAGTACTCTAAAAAAAGGTGATACTATGGCAAAAATGTATTTCGAAAGCATTGGTAAACATTATGGTGTTGATATAAAAAATAAACCAATAAAAAAATTACCAAAAGAATTCATGGAAAAAATACTTTATGGTACAGGTGATGAAGAAATTGATTTCGAATATTCCTCTTCAGCTGGAGTACGAAAGTTTACTCAAGCCTTTGAAGGAGTATTACCAACTCTTGATAGAAGATATAGAGAAACAAAATCTGATGGTATGAGACAATTTTACGAGCTATATATGAGTAATAGCCCATGTTATACATGTAATGGCGCAAGATTAAAAAAAGAAGTTTTATCTGTAAAAGTTGGAGATAAAAATATTAGTGAAATTACAGATTTATCTATTATAAAATTAAAAGAATATTTAAGTAATCTAACACTTAGTAAAACAGATAAAATGATTGCAGATGTAATTTTAAAAGAAATAATTGTACGTTTGCAATTCTTAACAGATGTTGGGCTTGAATATCTTACTCTTTCTAGAAGTGCAGGTACATTATCTGGTGGAGAAGCACAACGTATTAGGCTTGCTACTCAAATTGGTTCTGGATTATCAGGAGTATTGTATATATTAGATGAACCAAGTATTGGTCTTCATCAAAGAGATAATGATAGACTTTTAGCTACAATGAAAAAATTACGTGATTTAGGAAACACACTTGTTGTTGTTGAGCATGATGAAGACACAATGTATGCAGCTGATCAAATTATAGATATTGGTCCTGGTGCAGGTGTTCATGGAGGTAATGTTATTGCACAAGGAACAGCAGAAGAAATAAAAAATATTGAAACTTCTATAACTGGTAGATATTTAAGTGGAAAAGAAAAAATATCAGTTCCAAAGAAAAGAAGAAAATCCAATGGAAAATGTCTTGAAATTGTAAAAGCAACAGAAAACAATTTAAAAGATGTTACTGTAAAAATTCCTTTAGGAGTATTCAACTGTGTAACTGGTGTTTCTGGTTCAGGAAAGTCAACTTTAGTAAATGAAGTTTTATACAAAAATTTAGCAAAAGAAATAAACAGATCTACTGAAAAATCAGGAAAATGCAGTAAGATAAAAGGAATTGAAAATATAGATAAAATAATAAATATAGATCAATCTCCAATTGGTAGAACTCCACGTTCAAATCCAGCAACTTATACTGGTGTTTTTGATATAATTAGAGAAATTTTTGCAGAAACAAATGAAGCAAAAATGAGAGGATATCAAAAAGGAAGATTTAGTTTTAATGTCCCTGGTGGTAGATGTGAAGCTTGTCAAGGTGATGGAGTATTAAAAATAGAAATGAACTTTCTGCCAGATATTTATGTACCTTGTGAAGTATGTAAAGGAACAAGATACTCTAGAGAAACATTAGAAGTTAAATATAAAGGAAAAAGCATTTCAGATGTCTTGGAAATGACAGTTGAAGAAGCATTAGAATTTTTTAGTAATATTCCTCGTATTAAAACAAAAATTCAAACATTAGCAGATGTTGGGTTAAACTACATAAAACTTGGACAACCTTCAACAACATTATCTGGTGGTGAAGCACAAAGAGTAAAACTTGCAACAGAGCTTTCTAAAAGAGCTACTGGAAAAACATTATATATTTTAGACGAACCTACAACAGGTCTTCATATTGCAGATGTTCATAGATTAGTAGATATCTTGCAAAGACTTGTAGATACTGGAAATACAATTCTTGTTATTGAACACAATTTGGATTTAATAAAAACAGCAGATCATATTATAGATTTGGGACCTGAAGGTGGAGAAAAAGGTGGAGAAGTAATTGCAATCGGTACTCCTGAACAAATTTGTAAAAATGATAAGTCTTACACAGGATCATTCTTAAAAAAATATTTAGATATGTAAAAAAATAAAAGTGAAATTTAGGGACAGTCCATAAATTTCACTTTTTATCTTAAATAGTATCTATTTAAACAATACTTTTTATTTATAAAAATAAGTATTAAGTAAAGCTTAAAAAGTCACTACTTAAAAACTAATTTTTTGATGTTTCGTTATTATTGTTGTTTTTGTTATTATTTGAGTTATTATTTCCTTTTGATTGATTATTTTTCTTTGACATCTTAGAAAGCACCTCCTTTGATAAGAATTATTATTTACTAATTTTTTCAAAATATACATTTAATTTTTATGTTGAAGAAATAACATAATTTTGATATAATGCATAAAGTATATAAATAAAAATAAAAGTGGGGATTATATGGAAAATATTGTAATCGGAATAGAAGGATTAGTTGGAGCAGGAAAAACTAGTATTTGTAGAGAACTTATAAAAGAAATTCCAAACACAATTTTATTAAATGGTGGAAATTTATATAGAGCAATAGTTTATGCAATGATTCAAAATGGTAGTAAACTTGAAGAGTTAAAAAAACAAGGTCATAAATTAGATATAAAAGAAATGATGGATTTATTTAAAATTCAAATAAAAATTGAAAATAATGAAACAATAGTATATATAAACAACAAAAAAGTTGATGAAGATGCAATACAATCTAAAGAAGCATCACTTGCAGTTTCTACAATTGGTGGAAGTGCAGATAATAAAAATTTGTTTAAATTTGCCAAAAATTTAATTGACAATTTAAAAGAAACTCATAATGTTATTGTTTCTGGAAGGAGTGTAATGCAAATATATCCTGAATGTGACTATCACTTTTTTATTGTTGCAGATTTAGAAGAAAGAGTAAAAAGGAAATGTATGCAATACAATAATATAGAAACAGCAGATGAAATTAGAGAAAATATAATAAAAAGGGATTCACTTCAAAAACAAGCTGGTTTTTATGAATATAGTCCTATTACTATTGAAATAGATGTAACAAATTGTAAGTCTGTTTCAGAATCAACAAAAAAAGTTTTAGGTAAAATTAAATTACCAGAATTAATTTAAGTAAATATATAAAAAATTAAGGGGAGGTGTAGTATGGATTACATAAATGAAAAATTATTAGAATTCAATAATTACTTAAAAGGAAGAAAAGTAGCTATTATTGGTTTAGGCATTAGTAATATTCCATTAATAGATTATCTACATGATTATAAATCAAATGTTACAATTTTTGATGGAAGAGAGATCGATGACATAGAAAAATGCACTTTAGATAAAATTGTAAATTACGGAATGAAATTTTACTTTGGAAAAAATTACTTAGAAAATTTAGTTGGTTTTGATATAATCTTTCGTTCGCCTAGTTGTCTTCCAACTACTCCTGAACTTATGGACGAAGCAGAACGTGGAGCAATTATTACAACAGAAGTTGAAATGGTTATTGAACTTGCTCCTTGTCTTGTAATTGGAGTAACCGGAAGTGATGGGAAAACTACTACTACAACTTTAATTCACGAAATTTTAAAAGAAGATGGATATACATGTTATTTAGGTGGAAATATAGGTATCCCATTATTTACAAAAATAAAAGATATGTTACCAGAAGATATAATTGTTCTTGAATTAAGCAGTTTTCAATTAATGAACATGAAAATAAGTCCTAAAATATCAGTAATTACAAATATTACTCCAAATCATTTAAATGTTCACAGCGATATGGAAGAATATATAGATGCAAAGAAAAATATTTTCAAACATCAAGATGAAACTGGATTATTAATTTTAAATTATGATAATGAAATTACAAAAAAATGTTTTGAAGAAGCACCAGGAAAAGCAATATATTTCAGTAGTAAAAATAAAATACCTGATGGATATATTTACGATTCAGAAGATGGCAAAATTAAAATATGTGAAAATGGATTAAGAAAACATGTTTTTGATACAAGAAATATGAAACTTCGTGGCGTTCATAACTTTGAAAATGCTTGTTCTGCAATAATAGCAACAAAAGATTTAGTTAAAAAAGAAACTATAGATAAAGTTTTATCAGAATTTAAGGGAGTAGAGCATAGATTAGAATTAATAAAAGAAACAAAAAATAGAATAAAATGGTATAACGATTCTGTAAGTTCTAGCCCTACAAGAACAATGGCTGGTCTTAATGCTTTTGCATTAAAAAATATTATTTTAATTGCAGGTGGTTATGACAAAAATTTAGATTATACGGTTTTGGGAAAACCCATTGTAGATAATTGTAAAGCTTTAATTTTACTTGGTCAAACATCCAATAAAATTGAAAAAGCAGTAAAACAAGAACTTAAAAAAACTAAAAAAGATTTAGAAATATATAAATGTAAATCTTTATACCAAACTGTACAAACTGCAAATCAATTAGCCAAAAACGGTGACATTGTATTATTTTCTCCAGCTAGTGCAAGTTTTGATATGTTTAAGAACTTTGCAGAAAGAGGAGAAATATTTAAGCAATATGTAAAAGAAATAGTGAAATAAATTGTTATTTGTATGAGTATTTATTTAGAACTTCTAATTTCAAATTACTTTCAAAAGCGGAACTTCCATTCATAATATATTTGATATTAATAAAGCTAGAAAAAAAATAATACTCACATAAATAACAATCTCCCTTCATATAATGTATTGAAGGAGGGAAAAATATGTTTTATTCTGGAAATGATAATTACATGCAAGATTTGTATTTTGGAAATCAAATGTATGGGGCAAATACATATAATCCAAATGGGATGAATAATATGACTAATCCTATGTATATGAATAATGGGATGTGCCCAAATCAATTTCAAAACCAAATTCCAAATCAACCTGTAAGCATCAATAATATGTACCCAAGTTTATATAGAATTTTAATGCCAGTTATTTCAAGAGTTGTTTCTAACAGCAATTATCAATTTTTTAATGAGGATGTATTAAATAATATGGTTGATACTGTTTACAATATTACTGATGGTCAAATTAATTATGAAAACGATAACGATAATGAACAAGTAACAACACAAGAAAGAAACAGTAATACTCAAACTAATACTGCTTCTGTTTCACAAACAAATCAAAATACTACAACAACAAATACATCAACACGTATGAATACAAATACTCAAACAACAAGAAATGCAAATTCCACAAATAGCTCAAACGATAGCTTGCTTAGAGATATTATTAAAATTCTTATTATAAGAGAACTTATATCAAGAAGACAATTTCAAAACCCTAATATGCAAAACAATATGAATATGTATAATATGAATAACATGAATTCATTTTGTAATTTATAAAAAATAAGTATAAACTTATAAAATTTGTATATAATCAAAATAGGTGAGTTTTAATTATGAACTATTGGTCTATTTTGAAAAAAAGTTTTATAGGAATATTGATTATAGTTAGTTTTATTTTTATATTTAAACTAACTATTTTCTATATTCCTTTTTTAATTGCATATGTAATTTCCATACTAATTGATCCTATAATAAAATTTGTAAATAAACATACAAATTTAAGTAGAAAAGTAAGTAGTGTTATTGTACTTGCTACAATTTTTTCAATTATAACAACATTATTGGTGTGGGGAATAATAAGGCTTGTATCAGAAACAACTAATTTACTTGAAGGATTAAATATTTATTTAGAAAAAACATTAGAATTTATATCAAACAAAGTTTCTGGTTTTGATTTTGATAAAATTAAAATTTCAGATAATGTAATAAATATCTTTGAAGATACTACAACAGATTATTTAAACACTATAACAAGATACCTTAAAGAATTATTGAATAAAGTATTAAATTATATAACTTCAATTCCAAATATGTTTATAAATGTTATTATTACTATTCTTGCAACTTATTTTATAACTTCTGATAAATTTTACATTTTAGATAGAATGGAACATCATTTATCAAAAAAAATGGTTAGTAAAATAACAAAACATGCAAAAGAAATAACCTCTTCACTAGGAGGTTATCTAAAAGCAGAAATTCTTTTAAGTATAATTACATTTATGGTTGTTTTAAGTGGTCTTAATATATTTTATTTAATAGGAATGAATGTAGACTATCCTATATTAATGGCTATTGTAATAGGATTCGTAGATGCACTACCAATACTAGGAGCAGGTAGTGTAATGATTCCGTGGAGCATTATTCTTTTCCTTAATTCTAACAACTCACTTGCAATTTCAATAATAGGATTATATATTTTTACTCTTGTTCTAAAACAATTATTAGAACCAAAACTTGTAAGTAATAATATAGGTATTCATCCAATATTTACACTAATTTCTATGTATACTGGATTTAAAATAATGGGAATACTTGGATTACTTATAGGTCCAATTATTTTAATTATAGTGAAAAATATATTTGCTGAAAGTTTAGATAAAGGAATTGTAAATTCAATTACTGACATTTAAAATGAAATTTTTCAAGCGTCCCTAAATTTCATTATTTCAATAAATCACTGCAGTTGGAACATATTCATCATCTGGAAGAGACACATTAGCATTTTCTGGTTTTGATGTTTTTTCTATAGAAGTTACTTTTATAATTGGACTATCGACATCATTGTATGTACCTTTTGTTATTTCACCTTTAATATTTACCCATGTATAAGAAGGATATTCTGAAATGTTTTCACAAGAACATAAGAAACCCACAATTAATGTTTGATTATTTCCAATATCCATATCTCTTGCTAAAACAAATTGGTCATCAGAAAAATTTTTTACTCTATAAACATATCCTGAAAATGCTATCTTTTGACCAACATATGTATCTATATTGTTGTGAACCTGCTGTAAAATGTTTGTATAATTATCTTTTGATATTAATGCATATTCAGAAGAGGGAATAGAGTCATCAATTAAATTATATTCTTTATTTTGATTTATATTTTTACAAATATTATATATTCCAATTGCACCTAATGTAATACATATAATAAGCATTATCAATAAAACGGATTTTAATATAAGTCTTTTGTTTACCTTTACATTATAAATAATCATATCAAAAATCTCCTATTTAAAAATTTATATTAAAGTGTATGAAAAAAAGTTTTTAATATGACTTATTTTTGTATAATATAAAAACAATCCTTATGTAAATTAACATAAAGATTGTTTTAGAAATCTGTTACCATATTTTTTTCGACCTCATTTCATCAAGTATTATTTTAGTTTTTCTTGCTTTCAAGTGACTGTTTTCTTCCTTCTTCAGATATTTCGATTGTATCTTGAAGTATCTTTTTGAATGTAGGTTTGCTTTTAATTTCATCTTCAGTTGGATCATGATTAGAGTTAAAGAGGTGTTGCTGGCGTTTGCGACTGTTTTTATCCTCAGTGCCATGTTTACTTTTTGTTACTCTTTCTACAGGTATAACCCGTCGCGTGAGATCCATATTCATGAAAATCTCTCCTTTCTAAATAAAAAACACGTTAGTAACTACAATTTAAATATATCAAACCTAAGATAAAAAAACAAGTAAAAATTAATTTTATTATATTATAGACTTTTACAAATCTGTGTGATAATATGAAGTCGATTTGACAAAATAAACTATAAAAGGAGTATTAATATGGAAAAAGATAAAATGAAAATATTAATGGCTACTGCTTTCCCAACACAAGGTGCTGGAAGTGGTGCATTAGTTACTACACAAGCTAAATCATACCAAGAAGCTGGTCATGAAGTTACTATAATTACTGGAAATAATAGAAGTAATTTTGATAAATTAGATGGTGTTAAATATCATTTAGTACCATTCACTTCAGAAGCAGAACAACCTGAAAAATTAGAAGGACAATTACCTTTTAACTACTTAATGTTCACAACTCATACAGAAAGTACTGCAAACTTTTGGAAAGTTGGTCTTGAAGATCTTGAACAATATGTTACAGCAGATAGAAATGCTCTAAGTGAAGAAGCTAAAAATTGTGATGTTATCCATGCTCAACACAATTGGTTATTAAGTAGTTCTGCTACTGATATGGATAAACCAGTTGTTACTACAATTCATGGAACAGATTTAATGGGATATGAAAGATCAAAAAAAGAACTTTCTACAACATTAAATAAATTAAATACTTTAAAAGCAAATTCAAAAGATGGAAGTTTTGGACTTTCTACATCTGATATTGCTAAAGTAGAAGAAGTTTATATGAGAGCCTCTTCAGTAAAAGATATAAGAAGAGGAGTTAAAGATTTAATAGAATCTAAAGCAATTGTAGGAAGTAAAGCTGATATTATGCAATTAGTAGATGTTTTAGATGATAAAAGAAAATATGAATTTTATATTAGAGAATCAGAAAAATCTGCAAAAAAATCAGATAAAATTATTGTTATTTCAGATGCTCAAAAAGAAAAATTCAATAGTTTATTTCCTTTTGCAGCAGATAAAGTTGAATTATTAGAAAATGGATATGATCCAAAAACATTTTACGTTGATAAAACTATAAAAAGAGAAGATGTAATTCCTATGTTAACATCTGATAGAACACCAGATGGAAAAATAGATATGGATTATGATAGTTTAATTTTATTTGTAGGTAAATTTGCTGACTTTAAAGGAATAGATTCATTACTTGCTGGAGCAAAATTATATGAAGATAAACTTATGAGTGAGGGAAAGAAACCTTTAACTTTAATTGTTGGCTCTGGTGCATTAGAAGCAAAACTAAAAGCAGAAGTAGAACAACTTGGATTACAAAATACTCACTTTGTTGGTAGACAACCACATAATGTAATTTGTAAATTACAAAATTTAGCAGATGTTTCTTTAATTCCTTCAAGAGATGAACCATTTGGACTAGTTGTTATAGAAGGTACAGCCTGTGGACATCCAGTTATAGGAAGCAATTCAGGTGGTATCCCAGGAATACTTAATACTAAAAAAGAAAAATTACCAAATCAAAATATTATAAAAACAGATTTAGGTGTTCTTATAAAACCACTACCTGAAAGACCTGTATCTTTAAGTCAAGAAGAAAAAGAGGCTTTAGATGTTTTAAGTAGTGATTATGTAATTGCAAATTCTACTGAAAGAGAAGAATTAGCCAAAAAAGCTGTAGCAGAATTTGGTTTAGAAGATGAAGTAACATCTTATTTAAAAGATTATGCCCAAAGTACAGAAGCTCTAGCTGAATCTGTTGAAAAAATAGTTAATGGCGAACTATTTTTTGATAATGATCATATTGCAGAATATACAAAATCTAATTATTCTCAAAGCATAATTAGAGATAAATTAATAGATGTTTATAGAAGAGCTGGAGAACATAAAAAAAAAGATAAATCACTTGAACATTAATAAAGCTTGGGAGTAATAAATTTACTCCTATTTTTTATTTAGTAGGAATGTCCACTTTTGTTCTTGCAAAATATAGCATTTAGTGATATAGTTTAAAAGTATATTTTAAAAGCAAAATAGGAGGCAGTCGTATGGGACTTTTTGATAAAATTTTTGGAAACTATAGTGAAAAACAAGTAAAAAAAGTAATGCCTATAGTTGAAAAAATTAATGGACTAGAAACAGAAATAGAAAAATTAACAGATAAAGAATTAACAGCAAAAACAGCTTATTTTAAAGAAGAATTAGCTAAAGGAAAAACTTTAGATGATATATTACCAGAAGCTTTTGCAGTTGTTAGAGAAGCTTCAAAAAGAGTTTTGGGAATGAGACATTTTGATGTCCAATTAATAGGTGGTATTGTTCTTCACCAAGGTAGAATTTCTGAAATGAGAACTGGTGAAGGTAAAACATTAGTTGCTACATTACCAGTATACTTAAATGCTCTTACTGGAAATGGTGTTCATGTTGTTACTGTTAACGAATATTTAGCCAAAAGAGATAGTGAATGGATGGGAAAAATTTATAGATTTTTAGGTCTTTCTGTTGGCTTAATTTATGGAAGAATGCCATTTAATGAAAAACAATCTGCATATAGAGCTGATATAACTTATGGAACAAATAATGAATTTGGATTTGATTATTTAAGAGATAATATGGTTATTCATAAAGAAGAAATGGTTCAAAGAGGTCTTAATTATGCAATTGTAGACGAAATTGATAGTATTTTAATTGATGAAGCTCGTACACCACTTATTATTTCAGGTAGAGCAAATAAATCATCAGATTTATATAAAAAAGCAAATTCATTTGTTAGAAAGTTACAACCAAAAGTAATTATTGAAGAAGATGTTAAAGATTTTGAACAAATTGAAGATAATGAAAAATATGATTATATAGTAGATTTAAAAGCAAAGTCTGCAACATTAACACAAAAAGGTATAGAAAAAGCAGAAAGAGAATTTGGTCTTGAAAATTTAAACGATTTAGATAATTCTGACATTGTTCATAATATCAATCAAGCTTTACGTGCTCATGGTATTATGAAAAGAGATATTGATTACATCGTAAAAGATGGTGAAGTTCTTATAGTAGATGAATTTACTGGTCGTATTATGTATGGAAGAAGATATAATGATGGATTACATCAAGCAATAGAAGCAAAAGAAGGTGTTAAAATTGCTGATGAATCAAAAACTCTTGCAACAATTACATTCCAAAATTACTTTAGAATGTATAACAAATTATCTGGTATGACAGGTACAGCCATGACAGAAGAAGATGAGTTCAGAGAAATTTATAGCTTAGATGTTGTAGCTATTCCTACAAACAAACCATTAATTAGAAATGATCAAACAGATATCATATATAAAAATGAACCAGCAAAATTTAGAGCAGTAGTAGAAGATATAAAATTATCACATGAAAAAGGTCAACCAGTTTTAGTTGGTACAGTTTCAATTGAAAATTCTGAAAAAATAAGCAAATTATTAAAATTAGAAGGAATTGAACATGAAGTATTAAATGCTAAAAACCATGAAAAAGAAGCCGAAATAATCGCTCAAGCAGGTAAATATGGTGCAGTTACAATTGCTACTAACATGGCTGGTCGTGGTACTGATATTATGCTTGGTGGAAATAGTGAATATCTTGCAAAACAAGAAATGAGAAAAATGCAATATGAAGAAAGGTTAATTGAACAAGCAACTGCATTTAATGAAACTGATGATAAAGATATTTTAGATGCAAGAGCAAAATTCAAAGAATTAGAAAATAAATTTAATGAAGATATAAAAGATGAAAAAGAAAAAGTAATTCAAGCTGGTGGTTTAAAAATCATTGGTACAGAAAGACATGAATCAAGAAGAATTGATAATCAGTTACGTGGACGTAGTGGTCGTCAAGGAGATCCTGGTGAAACTAGATTCTATTTAGGTTTAGATGATAATCTTCTTAAAATATTTGGTGGTGATTTAATCACTAGAGTGTTTGATAAAGGAAATATTCCAGAAGATTTACCAATTGAAAATAAGCTTATTGCAAAAACAATTGAAAGTGCTCAAAGTAAAGTTGAAGGAAGAAACTTCTCAATAAGAAAACATATTTTAAGTTATGATGATGTTATGAATACTCAAAGAAACTTAATCTACAAAGAAAGAATGAGTGTTTTAGATGGAACAGATATCAGAGAAAATATAGTTAATATGATTGAAAGTTCTTGTGAAATGATTGTAGATACTTATAGAGAAGAAATTGATAATGGAAAAGTTAATAAAGAATCATTATTAAATGAAATTAAAGTAAGTTTAAATATTGGGGAAGTCGATGAATTAAATTCAAACAAAATCTCAAGTGATGCATTAGTTAAAGAATTAAAAGAAAAAGCAATAAAAAGCTATGAATCTAAAGAAAAAGAATTTGGAAATGATATAAGAGAACTTGAAAGAGTTGTTTTATTAAAAGTTGTTGATAATAAATGGATGGATCATATTGATGAAATGGATGAACTAAAAAATGGTATTGGTTTAAGAGCATATGGTCAAAAAGACCCTGTAGTTCAATATAGAATTGAGGGTGGAGATATGTTTGCTGATATGATAAATCAAATTCAACTTGAAGTTACAAAAATAATGTTACATGTTGTAAAAGCAAATAAAGATATAAAAAGACAATCAGCAGCAAGTATAACAGGTGAAAGCTTAGACAATAGTGCCATGTCTTCAATAAATGCTGTTGGTGAAACAAATAATGTACCTCAAAATGGTGCAACAACAGAAAAAGCAAAACCTATTGTAAATGATGGGCCTAAAGTTGGAAGAAATGATCCATGTCCATGTGGCTCAGGCAAAAAGTATAAGAATTGCTGTGGAAAAAATAATTAAAAATTTTAGAAAAGAAGTGTAACTAAAATTAGATACACTTCTTTTTTATCTAAATAAAAATATTAAATACATTTAATATTGATTGACATAACATAGTAAAAGTGATATAATTGTAAACGTATTACAGTAACCAATTCAATGTTTAAAACAAAACAATGGAGGTAAACAAGATGGAAAACAACACTCAGATGATGGCTCAGACTATGGATACTACTGTACAGACTCCCGATGTAAGCAATATTGGAGTAAGCATCTCCGTTCCCCAAACGGCTACAGATGTTGTTCCGCTCAATGTTCAGCAGGCACTTTCTGCTTACACTGAGGCTGAACGGCAGGAGGTAATGGCGCTGGCAGACAGTATTGATGTTCGGAAACTTGAAAACGTCATGAACTACGCTTCTGTACCTTTGAAGAGAACATTTGACCAATGCGGAAGTTTCCTGAAGGATGAAAGAGGATCTCATGCTGATCAGGAAGTCATTTCACGAGTAATTGAGCTCTCGAAAAAGGCTTCCAACAGCTATGATGATTTCAATCTGGTTCTTCAGGAGCCTGGGCTTTTTCAGAAGTTATTGCTTAAGCTCACCAGCGGGTCCAAAGGTAACTCACGAACAGAGAAACTTCAGAAAAGCGCTGTAACAAGCTACAAGCTCTTAGTAGAGCTGAAGACATCCTGCGATTCCTGGATCGATATGTTAAAAAAAGCAATGGGCGATATCACAAATTCTGCAATGAGTGATATTGAAACAATTTCTCTTTTGGAGAAATACATCATTGCTGGTGAAATTGCCGAGGAACGAATCGTTAATGAAATGAAAGCAATCGAAGATAAGCATCAGCAGACTGGAATCGCACAGTATGCACATGATTACCAGGAATTGAAAGAAGGACATGATATCTTCGTTATTAAAATGAACAACCTCAAAAAGTCCCGAATCATGTACTATTTGAGCGTTGGTCAGCTATCGCTTATTAAGCGAAGTAATATCGATGTCCAGATTGCAATCAACACGCAGGTTAGCAACAGTTTGGCTCTCGTAGGCCAGCAGCTCCGAAATGCTATTCTGAACGCCCAGACAAAAGAAGTTCTTGAAGGGCAGAATGCAGTTGTAAGGCTGAATGATGAACTTATCAAAGATGTCAGCCTGTCTGTTGGAATGACAGCAGAGCAGGCAGAAAAGGCGATGTATGCAAGCTTCTACAATACTGAGGCAGCAAAGACTGCAGTTACTACAGTAATCAGCAGTTGTGAAAACATCAAAAAAGTTGCTACAGAAATGCTTCCTAAGATGAAGGCTGATGTCACCGAGCTTAACGGCTTGATTGAACAGCTTGAACCTGTTGTCGGAGCATCCATTGAATCATTAAACAATGAACAACCGAGCAAAACTCCAACTGGAGGAAATGCAAGTCTGCAATTTTAATTTCAGACAAAATCAATAAGAAAGAGCGAATTTCAAAAGAAATTCGCTCTTTCTTATTGTAATTTACATAATATAGTGATATAATATTAATGTTATTTCTAAAAATATATATTTAGAAAGGAGAAAAGAGAAATATGATTATATCTTCTCAAGGATTTGGTCACTACACAGATGGTATTAACAACCAGGATTTGGGTATTGAGCACGGTAAAATGCTTCTTGTTTTAGATGGATGCAGTGCTGCAAAATATTCCGATTCTGGAGTCCGGCTGTTTGGTCAGCTTTTCTCAAGAAAGGAGGATTGCGATAACTTAGACAAATTTGAAGGTAATGTAAAAAGTGTCTTTGATGATATTATCCGGCTGTCAGCAAAATATTATGCAACTCGTGATGAACTCGAAAAAGACTTCATTATGGAAAATCTTTTGTTTACAATTATAGCTTGTTTTGAAACAGAAGATAAGTACGTTGTGAAACTCTTTGGAGATGGATACATTGTTACCGAAAACGCAAAAGGATTGATTAGTTACATGAAATTTGCATATGGAAAATGCCCACCATACTTTGCATATAGATACTGTCAGACAGCGCCAATTAATTTCCAAACAAATAACTTCAAAACCTTTATTTTTGACAAAAAGTCATTTAGCAAAGTTATAATTGCTTCTGACGGACTTATGCCAATAGCAAAAGGTGGTATGAAAGATTTGGATACTGGTATTGCAACTGGAAATTATTCTTTGCTTGAAACACTTATTAGAGAACAGAGAATGCGTTTCTTTGACGATGTCACAATTGGAATATTTGGAGGTAAAAAATAATGGGTATATTCTCAAAATCAAAAAATAAAAAAATGAGTGAAAAAAAGGGTGGATATCAACACGAACCAGCAAAACCGTTTGTAGAAGAGAAAAAAACTACTACAGTGAAACCAGAGGTAACTACAATCACTACACCAGAAAAGCCAAAATTATCTGAAAAGCAGGTACAATTTGAGAATAAACCTGCTCAGGCAAGCAAAGTTCCTGATCCAAATTTGGAATTTCAAATGATGTATGGTTTGGCAGATGTAGCAGAGCCATTATCGCCTGAGGTAGAAAAAAACGTTGCAAAAACGCTTGGAAAAACTACCAGTACAGTTTCTGAAGCTACAGTAACAGAAGTAAAACCTGTTGTGGAATCTAAACCAGTTGAAATAATACCTGGTGGTGGATTTAGTAGCTATACAAAAAAAATCTTTCCTAAGCCACCAGTAAAGCGGTTTATAAACAAACAGCTTACTATCATCTTGGTAGAAAATACTGAAACAATGGCAAGAGAAAAAGATAAGGTTATACAACTTGTACAAAGTTTCGCTCAATCAGATTTGGTATGCATTATAAATTATGGAGAAAAAATTGCACAAAGCGAAATTTTTGAAATTTCTTCTACTGAAAAACCAGACATTTCCTACAACGAAATGACTGGCGAAAAAGTTCGTTTGTTTGACGCTTTGGTTAAACTTGAAAAATTAGTTTCAAGTAAATACTATGCAACGGAAGAAAAACCTACTGAAAATGTACTAATTGACAGGATTACAGTAATTGGTGTTGGCACCTGCAGAGACAACTGTTCTATTGCTCCAAAAGAAACAGCATTAGAGTGTTTTCAAAAGATTGCGAGCAAGGTCAAGGTTGTAAATAAGTACTTCTGTCTTACAGATGAGTATTTTATAAATGCAGCTGAAGTTGGCTTCCATTCAATTGGTGCTATTTGCAGAGACTATCAGTAAGATAGGAGGAATACCATGACATTTATGGAAAAATTTTATCAATTTTTTAACTCCATTTTTTCCCGAATTTCTGGTAATGCAATAGAAAATGTTACACCACAACTTGCATCCAGTTCTGAAGTAGACCAGGCAACCTCTTCTAATCTATCTGAAAATGAACTTTCAGAAGATTCATTGGAAGAAAGAATAAATATTGCCAAAAGGACACTACTTACAAAACTTTACTCGCTTGAGCAAGAAATTGCTATATTCGAAAGTGATTTTCCTAACGAATACAATGAATTTTTTCAGCGAATTGAATCTTTAAGAGCTTCATACAACTCGAGTTTGGATGAGTTAAAGAAGTTATTAACTTTCGAAATCGATCCTGATACAGACACAACCAAAATCGGTGAAGTGGTTAGGCTCGAAAAAGACATTCACAATTTCATTGAAAGCACAGTAAAGTTCCACATTATCTCAAAACGTTTACAACAACTAATTAAAAAATTGAATATTTTATACAACGTTTCTATTTTTCATTCGAAAGAATGTGAAAGGGAAAAAGTTTGCACACAACTCGAATATGCTATCCAATCTGAAAGAAAGATTGCTGAAGAATTCAAAGACAGTTATTACATTTTGGCAGATAGGCAACTCAAAGAGCGGGTTATAGAATTACTTTCATATGTGGATTATGAAATTTTCAAGTCCAGCATACGGAGTTCTAGCATCCAGCCAAAAGATTTGCTTATTAGATCAGTAATGATGACTAATTTCGAAGAGTTCGATTATGTAACAGCATATATTGCTTTCATAAAAGACGAATTGTCAGACTTGATTGAACTTTTGCCTTTGATTTCTGATGAGGAATGTTACAAAGTTTTAAAAAAGAAGTCAGAAAAATTGCTTGCTCACCTCACATATTCTGAAAATCTCAATGCAGTGCTTTTAGAACCTGAATTTTGGGAAGAGATCTTTGCTTTTGAGTCAAATTTACTCGAAATGCTAAAAATGAATGGGGTGGAAAAAGAGAAGCTTAAGGTAAAATTGATTGGTAAAATGGATATAACTGTAGTCGAAAAAGATGTATTAGTTTCTCCTGTTGCCAATGCCAATGTAGCCTTAGTAGGCATTTTTGCTACAACACATGATGAACGTGTTCTGTTACTCATTAAACTACTCAAAAATGTATCTAAAGATACCACTTACAAGGAAATATACTTCTTATCGTTGCTTTTCGATGCTATTGAGGTAATACAAAATACCCCAAATGATCTGATAAATCATCTTAATAAGTATATTACCAAATATCCCTACAATAAAAAAACCATTATTAAGCGGAAACAGGAAGTAATTGATTCTTCTAATAAAGAATATGTAGTTATTTTTAGTTTAGATAACTACGCAGAAGAAATTGTCAAAACACTGAAAAATCTAAATTTTGATTTTAAGGTTGTAAATGGCAATGTATTCATAAATTCTTTCTACTTTAATGGTTTAAACAATGTATTAAGTAGCCTGAAAACAAACACACAAAACTTATAAAATGGAGGTAATATTATGTCTAACTTTTTCGGTTTTTCTTCTTCTGAGATTCACATTTTCCTGATTCTTCTTGATGCCTCTGGTTCTATGCATAAGGATGTATCCAATGTAATAAAAGGCCTTGAGATGTTCAAAGAAAGCTTTAGCGATTTCTATTTGGCCAATTCAATTGTTGTATCAATTTGTAGGTTCGACAACGATTTTTATCCTGGAGATTTTAGACCTGTAAAAGAAATGGAAACTTGGTACTCAACAGATGGAGGAACTGCGCTTAACTATTCTCTCATTCGAGTTAAAGAATATCTTAACTCATATATCCGAGAAGTAGTTAAACGCACAGGAGTACAGCCTCAGGTAACTTTTGTTTGCATATCTGATGGCATGCCTTATTATGACCATGCAAGTGATTATCAGGGAGCAAGTGCTGTACAGGAAATGAACTTTGCAAAAATCACAACAGCTTTTGCAGCTTTAGGAACTGATATTAATGCAGACTTTGGTGTAGAACATGGTTTTATGGCAAATATCGATGTAACAGATCGTAAAGCTCTTTTAAACTTCCTTGGCGTTGATCTTTCCAATTCCTGTAAAGAGCAGTCTCAGAGTTCAAAATCTCTTGGAGCTAACTTCTTCAGCCAGACTGCTGAGAATAGTCAGTCTCAGGAATACTCTCAGGCAACTGCTCAGGCATTGGAGGATAACTCTTGGATTGGTGATATATAATATTTGATAACACGTTGACCAAATGCTGTGGGGGAACATTGTTCTCCCACAATCCATAAAAGGAGAGAACTTATGTACAATAAATTCAAAAAATTTGTTTTTAACAACTTTAGCAAAGGTTCTTACAATTTGGTTTCTAAGGTTGAGGGAAAAGAAGAAGTTTATATCAAAGACACAAAAATGGTTGTTCTAATTGAAGATGAAGAAGTTGGAAAACGAATTCTTGAAATTGCAAAAGGCTTGAAAGAATGGGGAGAGGCTATAAAATCAAACCATGTCACTTTTAAGCTCACAGACTTTGTTGCAGACAAATTTGGCACAGTAAAAATCTTATTTGCTAATATAGAATTTTCTTTTGAATATAACTGGGATAAGTTATCTCAGATTGAAAAACTAAGAGAACTCGTTTCATTTGCACATTCCATGCAGGAAAATGGCTATATTATCGATGACTCAATCTTCAATAATGACAATTGTACGAACATTTCCGATTTTATTTCATATTTTGGTCCAGACAGAAATTTGGAAAGTTCTACAAATAATTGCTTAATAAAATACATTCACTATGTATTCTCTGCTGGTGAAAGTATGGAGGAACATTATCAGCCAATTATTGCAGAAAATAAACTCTGTAATCTGATAACAGATTTTCCTTATCACATGCCAATAGTACAAATGTGCTATCGATACTGCAAAGATGGGATTGTTCCTGACGACTTTGATTCGATTTTAAAGGCTGAAGGATTAGAATCTTATAATGCTGACTTTTATTATAACAAGCGTATTGTAAGCAATCCTGATCTCAGTGCGAATTTACCTGTAACAGAAACTACTGAAGTATATACAGTTTACAACAATTGTATAAAAATCTATACAGAAATCTCTTCTGAATTCAGAGAATTTTTGGAGGATAAAACTGGATTTATAAAAAAAGTTCGGCCTTTTGTTGAAGAAAGTTTTTATAATTGGATTATAGATTTTGAAGGAAACATTATTGGATATGAGTACAAAATTGAAACAGATACAAGTAAGCGTGTGGAAATTTTAAACAATAGTTTTGATAACCAGCGCGATATTCTTGATTTTGTTTCTGAAATGAGAAATTATATTCATAGAATGCTCAAAAGATCATATTCCGATTTCGAAACTAATAAACAAGAGTTTAATATTGAAACTGATTTGGTGGTTTACCCAAGCAATGATTTCAAAGTTGTAAAAATCGAAGATCTTTATAATCTTGTTTCTGATGATTCGAATAAGATTGATGAAGAAATTACCATAGTATTTTTCAAACTGCTTCTTGCTTACTTGGAAAAAACTTATGGAAAGATCTGCAATAAAACCGCTTTGTACGAGAAAAAAGAAGTTCGGTATTTAAGTCCTATACTTGCAAAGGAATTTTGTAATTTTGCTTTAAATAAAAATCCTCGTCCTTGGATTGCAAGCACAGCCTTCGATAAGTTTATCGATTCTGATATGAAGCTTCTTGATGATATGTTAGCATTTGACAGCAATTTTATCTACAATCCAGAGAACTCCATTCCGTTTTTATTTGAACATGAAGTAGAACAAAAATATGGAGTAAATCTTGAAAGAGGAAATGTACAGTCCTTACCTGATGGTAGACAGATTGTAACCTTATGGTGTAGGAAAAGTATCTCAGCTATAAAAAATCAGGTCGAATCTTTAGATAGTGAAATTAGGGAAAATATAGGCAGATTTAATAAGTATGTGAACTTTGTCAAAATTTCCGAAATCATTTATTCCTTAGATTTGAACTCAGAAAATATGTATCATGTTGTAGGATATGTAACAACGCCATTTCTTGGTCAGCCATTAACTATGAGTAAGATTTTGAGTTTCAATAATAAAGAAATTCTAAAAATTGCTGGAATGTTGATAAGTAATTTTTCAAATTACTATATCGAGTATTCTAAAATCAATATTAATATTACTCATAAAAAGGATGCAGATGGTATATTTTCATTCTATATCAATCCATTAGATGAAAATTTTAGAATCAGCTCTAATAACTATAGATCTACAAGAGAACATATTAAGGGTTTCTTTGATCTCTTAGTACGTAATGGTTACAATAAAAATGCATTTGTTGACTTGGATTTGAGTGGATACGACATTGGAAGTTCGCTGATTCACTATTCTGCAAGAATGAACACGTATTGTGAAGAGCACAGAATCTACTATGATGGCGACTATGATATGTGTCCTGTATGCCAGAAAACTCGATGTGTTATTAATCATGATACTTTGGAGAGACATTACAGCAAAGTCTTTGAAGATGAATATGCTATTCATTACAGACATCACTATAACTCACAAAATCTTAAAGTTTATAAAGATGATGGTATTGTGGATTTAAAGGCAGTTGAAAAAAATATCAATAGAATAATCGATAATAATTTGTCTGATAATCCAAATCATCTACAACAGGAATGCTTTATTCCTTGTAAAAAAGCTTTAGATGATTCTAAAAAATTTATTGGATATGTATATGATTCCATAGATTTTGAAAGTTCAGATTTCAACGATTTAAAGGATACTGAGCACTTAGAAAACTTGCCAAGAATTATGAGTTTAATCCGATTAATATTACAGGTTAAAGAACTCATGTATCATGATTTTGGGTTTATAAAAAATCCATTTGGTAATGTTTTTTTAAGTAAGAACCATAAAAAACAGGTGCAACTTGTTAATGTAGATTTTCTTGGAAAATACACTCCGCAGAAAAATACTTCAAAATGGACATCTCAGTATGTTCGTAGCATAATTGATTCCGATCCAAGCATTATTCTTGATACTAGTAAGTTTGGAAATAATTTGGATGCTATTTTAGATACACTAAAAAAATATTCCCAAACATTAACTATGTATTGTCCTATTCACAAGATTTATTATAGTGCAGACTACTTATTCTGCCCAAAATGTGTGGATAGAAAACAATTGAAAAAGTTGGATATTGAATATATAACGGAATCAGAAATTTCCTCATGGAAGGTTTTCAGTCAGGGTGGTGAATCTATTATATATGAGTATGGTAGAAACTCACTTGCTAAAATTTTTAAGCCAAATGTTAACTATAGCTTTAAGAATAAGGTTCTCGCTGCAATTTTGTCAAAGTCAGGAATCTTAGATGAGATAAACAATAAAGATTATAAATTTAAGTATATAATTCCGAAAAAGATTCTTGTTGATAAAAGTAGTGGAAAAATCTTAGGCTACGTTATGGATGAAAAGATAGTGGGTAAACCATTATCAGTCTTAAAAGACAAACTTGCCTTGGATGAGCTTAATTTTGACCGAAAAGACATTCTCGAAATATTAATCACAGCAGGTGAAGGGATTCAAATATTGCATAACAAGGCAAATATCTTTATTGGCGATTTGAATGGCAGAAATATTCTTTTTGATACAGATAAAAATGTATACTTCTTGGACTTTGATGGAATGGGAGTTGATAATATCTCTCCGCTATTCTGGACTGAAGGTTATATTGACCCTGTATCTAAAAATAGTAACAACATTACAAAAAAGGATGACTGGTATTCATATGCTATTCAGGCATTTTATTATCTTACCCTGACACATCCATTCGCTGGAATCTATAAGATTGGCGAACAAGTCTTAGAAATTCCTGATAAAATGGAACGTAGATTATCACTTTTAGGACATCATGGAATTCCAATTCCTACAATTACTATTAGTTGGGATTGGATGAATCAAAGCTTACAAGATGCATTTTTGAATATCTTTGAAGGAGATAGTAGAAAGAGTATCGTTCCTGAGCTGAAAGCACAATATTGGAATTTGTATGGTGAAAACTTTCGTTCTGTTCCAGAACTCGATGAGCCTAAAAAAGATTCTGAAGAGGATTCAAAAGAAGATTCTGAAGTAGAAGATCTAGAAACACTTTCAATTGGCTCAAATTTTATTGCTAAACGGAATAACCCTTTTAAGGAAGATGTAGTTCGCATCATAAACCACAATTTTGCAATATGTAAGAATGAAAATAACGAGTATTATGTAATTATGTCACTTAACAATAGCGAATCTATAATACATTTTCCATACTGCTTAGAAATCCTTGATATTATCAGGTTAGAATCCTTGCCAATTGCTTTTGCAATATACTCTGATAAAGTTATCGGTTTTAATCAAAATACTGATAGGCAGGTTTTCTATGAGTTTCTTTCTTATGATTCAGATAATGTTGTAATAAATGGTAATACACTTTATTTAAGCAAAGATGGCTTAATTTACCAAATTGAATTTGATTCTGAAAAAGTAGTTAAACGGGAAAAAATTAAATTCTTGGTAGATCAAGAAACTGTTGGCTTTTTGGTAAAGTTTGGTTCCAAATTCATGTTGGTTAAACGTAACAAAAATGGAGTTGATACAATCTATTGCAATAGCGAAGCTCTTTGCGATTTTGATTTCAGCTCTGATTCTAAGTATAACATTCTTTATGATGATACCACAAAAATATGGTTGGTAATCAGTAACAAGGGGAAATTTATCACTATCAAATCCTCTAATGGCCACCATACTGAAGGATATGTAAATATTCCTGATATGAATGTAAAGAACATCTCCTTTAATAAGGGCGTTATTTATATTCCTAGTCAAGATAATTTGCATATCGTCAATATACTTGATCATATGTCCAATAAAAAGATGGAGTGCAGTAAAATTATGACTCCAGATTCTCATTTGTGTAATTTCAACTCTAAAGGTTTTAGTGTCATAACAAACGGTATGCTTTACGATGTAAGCAAAAATAAGAGTTTATAAATTTCACAATTCTAATAAAAGTCTGCTGAAGAATTCTTCGGCAGGCTTTTTCTTTATGCCAAAGTTTACTTGACCAAAGTAAAGATAAATGATATAGTAAATGTGTTTAAAGTTTAATAAAAAGGATTAAATATACATGTTAGAATTAGAAGAAAATTTAAAATTTTTAAATGAATTAAAAAATAAATTAGAAGAAATTAAAGATTCAATGAAAATTGAATCTTTAAAATTTGAACTAAGTAAATTAGAAAAAGAATCTTTATCTGAAAATTTTTGGAATAACCAAGAAAATTCTACATTAGTTTTTTCTAAAATTAAAAAACTTCAAAAGAAAATTGGGTTATATGAAAATTTGGAATCTGAATTAACTAATCTAATAGAAATGAATGAACTTCTTAATTTAGAACCAGAAGAGGAACTTATAAAAGAATTATTATTAAATTCACAAAAAATTAATGAACAATGTGAAAAATTAGAAATTGAAACATTACTTTCTGGAAATTATGATTTTAATAATGCTATTGTAACAATGCACCCTGGAGCAGGTGGTACAGAATCTCAAGATTGGGTTGAAATGCTATATAGAATGTATGGAAAATGGGCTTCCTCAAATGATTTTTCTATAAAAGAATTAGATTATTTAGATGGAGATGAAGCTGGAATTAAAAGTGTAACATTTTTAGTATCTGGTGATTATGCATATGGATATTTAAAAGGCGAAATGGGAGTTCATAGATTAGTAAGAATATCACCATTTGATAGTGGGGGGAGAAGGCATACATCATTTGCTTCTGTAGAAGTTCTACCAGAAATAACTGATGATGTTCAAATAGAAATTAATTCAGATGATTTAAGAATAGATACTTACAGAGCATCTGGAGCAGGTGGACAACATATAAATAAAACAGATTCAGCTGTGCGTATAACACACATTCCAACAAATATTGTTGTTTCTTGTCAATCTGAACGTTCTCAGACAATGAATAAAGAAACTGCTATGAGAATGCTGAAATCAAAATTATTGGATTTAAAAGAAAAAGAAAATAAAGAAGCAATTTCAGAATTAAAAGGTGAACAAAAAGATATTGCATGGGGAAGTCAAATTCGCTCTTATGTATTTTGCCCATATACATTAGTAAAAGATCATAGAACAAACTATGAAGTTGGTAATGTTGATTCTGTAATGGATGGAAACTTAAATGCCTTTATGCAGGCTTATTTGAAGATGTTAAACAAAGAGTAATTTGTCAATAAGTAAACATAAAAAAGTTTCAAAAAAACATTGCAAAAAAAATAGCTATATAATATAATCAATTAAGTATTAAAATTATAATAGATATAATAGTTAAATTTTTTATTTAATTTTAAACAAATGAAAAAATGCAAATTTTATTTGCAAAATTATTTTAATTGGAGGAATCTATGGAAGAATTAGACTTAAAGGAATTAATCTCAATATTTATGAAAAGAAAACTTCTAATTATATTAGTAGTAATTATTTTTGCACTTTTAGGTGCAATATATACATTAAAATTTATAACACCAACTTATAAATCAACTACAAGTTTAGTTTTAGTTCAAACTGGAACTGAAAGAAATAATATACAAGATATTGATACAAGTTCAATTACAACATCTGATGTTACATTAAACTCTAAACTAGTTGATAATTATAAATCAATAGCTACAAGTAAAGCAACAGCTTCACAAGTTATAAAAAATCTTAATCTTGATATGAGTATAGAAGAACTACAAAAAATAACATCTGTTTCAACAAAGGCAGATACAGAAATACTTATAATAACAGTTGAATATACAGAACCTGAAATGGCTTGTAAAATAACAAGTGAAACAGCAAATGTATTTGTTGAAAAAGTAAATGAAATATATAAATTAGATAATTTAAACATATTAGATAAAGCAGAAGTAAATTATACACCATCAAATATTCATCTTACAAAAAATATTATAATCTTTGCATTTGTTGGTGCTATTTTAATCTCAGGTTATATTTTATTAATTAACATGTTAGATACAACAGTTAAGTCTGATACAGATATTGAAAAAGCATTACATGTACCTGTTCTTGCATCAATTGTTTTAACTAGTGAAAGTGCAAGAAAAAATGTTCAAGCTCAAGCTGATAATTTATACAAAATTTCTGGATTTGATTCTGATAATATAAAATCAGAAACAGCTCAAGAAATAAAACCAAATAGCAGTAATGATAGTGTATTTGAAAATTACACAACTAATGAAGTTACAAATGAAGAATCAAATAATCAACAATATCATTCTAATTACAATGATAATTATAAAAGCAGAAGTAGAAACAAAAATCAATATAAAAATAGGAGGAATGATAAATAATGAAAAGTGAATTAGTTGTTGTAAATAGTCCTAAATCACCAGAAGCTGAAATGTTTAGAGCATTAAGAACAAATATTCAATTTATGAATGCAGACTCAGAAAAAAAAGTTATGCAAATAACAAGCACTATTCCTGGAGAAGGGAAAAGTTATGTTTCTGCAAATTTAGCTATAGCATTTGCTCAAATTAATAAAAAAGTTTTGATAATAGATATAGACATGAGAAAAGGTCGTCAATATACAATGTTTAATTTAAATCCAAGACCAGGATTATCAAATTTCTTATCTGGAGTTGTAGATTCAGACTTTGCACTTCAAAAAGAAAATATTGAAAACTATGTTCAAGCTACAGATATAGAAAATTTATTTGTTATAACATCTGGTAGTGTTCCTCCAAATCCTTCTGAATTATTAGTTTCAAATAAAATGAGTAAAGTAATAAATTCTTTAGTAGAAAAATTTGATGTAATAATTTTTGATGCACCACCTTGCTTAATAGTTGCAGATTCTTTAATAATGGCTAGATTAGTAGATTTTAACTTAATTGTTTCAGCTCAAAACATAACAAAAATGGAAGATTTAAACAAAGCAAAAGCTGCAATCGAAAATGTTCAAGGAAAAGTAGCAGGAATTATATTAAATAAAGTACAAGTTACTTCAAAAACATATGAAAATTCATACTACTATGGTAGTAAAATGCAATCAGCAAAACCAAAACAAAGAAAGCAAAGAAGGTCAGAATAGATGATTGATTTCCACTCTCATATATTACCAGGAGTTGATGATGGTTCCCAAAATATTGAAGAATCAAAAAAAATAATATTAGAAGCAAGAGACTTAGGTTTTGAAAAAATAATTTCAACATCTCATTATGCTTATGATTGTTATGAAATACCTGAATATAAAAGAAATGAAATGATAACTGAATTAAATCAAGAAGAAGACTTTCCAGAAATTATACTTGGAAGTGAAATTTTTGCTTCTTATAACATGATAGATTTTTTAAAAGAAGGTAAAGCATCAACAATAAATGGAACAAATTATATATTATTTGAATTACCACTAAGGACTGAATTTCCTAATTTAAAAGATTTAATTATTAAACTTCAAGAAAGTAATTATAAATTAATTTTGGCTCATCCTGAAAGATATTCTGTTGTTCAAAATAACTTTAATTACTTATATGAATTACAAGAAATGGGAGTTTTATTTCAATGTAATTATGCAAGCATTATTGGATATTATGGTTTTTCTGCAAAAACTACAGTCAAAAAAATCTTAAAAAATAATTTGGCAAGCTTTTTAGGATCAGACGTTCATAGAGCAGGAACCATATATAAATATTTTCCTAAAATAATGAAAAAATTAAAAAAAGTAGTTTCTCCAGAATATTTAGATGAATTAACAACATTTAATGCAGAAGCAATCTTAAGAAATGAAATGCTTTAAAAATTATTGATTTTTATGTCGAATTTTGTTAAAATAAAAGTATAGTTAATTCAATAATGGAGGTGATACATATGGCATCTCAAGAATGTCAATATTGTTATTATTGGAAAGGTAATCACACAACTACAAAAGCAGATTGTGATAAAACAGGAAAATATAAAAAATATAACGATGATTGTGATTGCGGAAAATTTGCAAAAAGATAAATAATGATAAACAAAAATAGATTTTAAAGTAATTTAAAATCTATTTTTTATTTTAAAAACTATTTGTATTATAAATAAAATATGTTATAATACATTTTATAAGAAAATTTGTTATAATAAATCACTAAATTAGAAATTAAATATATACTATATATAAGGGCATTATGGTTTATTATAATCAACTTACATAGTAATTTTTAAATTTAAAAAATACTATTAACCTATTACAAAGAGGTACAACATATGGGAATAATTGTACAAAAATTTGGAGGCAGTTCTGTTGCTAATGTTGAAAAATTAGGATATGTAGCAGAACATATTATTAACGAAAAAAAGAAAGGAAACAAAGTAGTAGTTGTTGTCTCAGCACAAGGAAAAACTACAGATAAACTAATAGCTGAAGAAGCAGAAATTACAGATAATCCAAACGAAAGAGAACATGATGTTTTAGTATCTACTGGTGAGCAAATCACCACAGCAAAACTTGCAATGTTATTAAATGAAAAAAAGCACAAAGCAGTATCACTTGCAGGCTGGCAAATACCAATAATAACAAATAGCGAGTTTACAAATAGTAGAATTAGATATATTCATAATGAAACTATTGAAGAATACTTAAATTCAGGAAATATTGTTATAGTTGCAGGATTTCAAGGTGTAGATGAATCTGGTAATATTACTACATTTGGTAGAGGTGGTTCTGATACAACAGCAGTTGCAATCGCTGCCAGCTTAAAGGCTGAAAAATGTGATATTTTTACGGATGTTGATGGTGTGTATACATCAGATCCTAGAATTGTAAATACTGTAAAAAAATTAAAAACAATATCTTATGATGAAATGCTTGAAATGTCTAGTATGGGAGCCAAAGTTCTTCATAATAGATGTGTTGAAATAGGAAAAAAATATAATGTACCAATATATGTAAAATCTACATTCGAAAAAAATAGTATTGGTACATTAGTAACTGATAAAAATCTTGAAGATTTAGTAATTAATGGTGTTACAAAAGACGATTATATTTCCAGAATAACTTTAGTTGGACTTGAAAATAAAATCGGAAAAACATATCAATTATTTAGAGTTCTTTCAAGAAATTTAATCAATGTAGATGTTATTGTTCAATCATTTGGTGAACATATTACAAAAGATATTGCATTTACTGTAAAAATGAATGATTTAAAAAAGACATTAGAAGTACTTGAAAAAAATAAGAAAGAATTAGGATTTCAAGATGTTCTTCATAGTGAAAACCTATCAAAAGTCTCTATAATTGGAGTTGGAATTGCTAATAAACCTGGTGTTGCTGCTGATATGTTTGAAGCATTATACGAAAATAATATAAACATGCATATGATTTCTACTTCAGAAATAAAAATTTCTGTACTTGTAAATTCTAATCAAGCAGATTTAGCAGTTAATTCAATTCATAAAAAATTCTTTGGAGAATAAGAACAAAAGAGTTTATCTTAAAGGATAAACTCTTTTTGTTCTATTTTTTTATTTTTTGAATAAATATAAATTAGAACAAAAAGGAGGTATTATATGGATGAACTAAAAAAAATGTCTAACACTTTTCAAAATATAGTTTTAGAAAATCGTGAAAAGTTAAATATTACTGGAATTGTTGATGTGCTAAGTTTTGATGATCAAATAATTATTATAGAAACAGAACTGGGGCTACTTACAATAAAAGGTGAAGATTTAAAAATAAATAAATTAAGTATTGATACATCAGATTTTATGGTTGATGGGAAAATAAATAGTTTAACATATTCAAGCTCTGATTCTAGTATTTCCAAAAACAAAAACATTTTAAGCAAAATATTTAAGTAAGGTGATATTATAATGAAATTCTTTTCACAAGAAGAAATTTTTTTACTTTTCTTTATTATAGGAATAATTATAGGATTAATATTTGATTTTTTTAAAGTACTTCGAAAATCATTTAAAACTAAAGATATAATTACTTTTATAGAAGACTTATTATTTTTATTAATTTCTGGTATTTTAATTATATTTGGTATTATTAAATTAAATGGTGGTGAAATAAGATTTTATTTATTTCTTGGAATATTTCTAGGAGTACTAATTTATTCTTTGACAATAAGCAATTTATATGTTATAATTCTATATGAATTTGTAAGAATATGTAAAAAAATATTTTATTTCTTTGCAAAGATATTCTTAAAACTATTACAATTATTAAGAAAAATTAAAAGCAATGGAGATACGTAGGATGAATATATCAAAAATAAATAAAGCAATGAATTTAATAGTAATTTTATTAGTAATATATGTTATATTTACAACAATAAAACAACAAACAAAAATAAATTCTTATGAAAAAGATATAGCTTATTATACATCTCAAAAGGAAAGTTTAATAGAAAAAAAAGCAGATTTAGAAGCTACTCAAAAGAATGTAAATTCTGAAGAATATATTGAAGAAGTAGCTAGAGAAAAACTTGATATGTATTATCCAAATGAAACAGTTTATATTGATATAAGTAAATAGAATCTTTAGTCTATTTACTTTCAAATTTATTTTTTCATTTCATATCGTTCGTATTTTTATCTTAAATTTTGTATCTAAAAAATTAGTTTCCAATATAAAAAATTAAATAAGGGGGCAAAATATGGAATTAGAGAGTTTATCACTAATCGATTTAAAAAATTTAGCCAAAGATAAAGGAATTCCTAATTATTCAAAATTAAAAAAATCAGAACTTATAGAAAAAATTCTAGAAAATTATAATCAAAAAAATGAAGAAGAGACTATTTCTAAAAAAATTACAGAAGAAAAAGCAGAAATAAATAAAGAAGAATCTTCAAATGAATATAAATTGAATAGTCAAGATGACGAATATGTTGAAGGAATTTTAGAACTTTTACCTGATGGATATGGTTTCTTAAGAGGAGACAACTATTTATCTACAAATAAAGATGTTTATGTTTCACCTGTACAAATTAGAAGATTCAAACTAGATACAGGAGATAAGGTAAAAGGAATAAAAAGAATTCCAAAAGAAGGTGAAAGATTTCCAGCACTTATTTATGTTGGTGAAGTAAATGGAGAACATCCTGAAAAAGCCATGAAAAGAAAGAACTTTGATGACTTAACACCAATATATCCTCAAAAAAAATTAAAATTAGAAACAACAAGTTCTGAATATACCATGCGTTTAATGGACTTAATGTCTCCAATTGGAAAAGGTCAAAGAGGAATGATAGTAGCTCCACCAAAAGCTGGAAAAACTACTATATTAAAGAAAATTGCAAATAGCATAACAGCAAATAATCCCGAAGTATATTTAATAGTACTTCTTATAGATGAAAGACCAGAAGAAGTTACAGAAATGAAACGTTCAATAAAAGGTGATGTAATTTATTCTACTTTTGATGAGCAACCAGAGCATCATGTAAAAGTAGCTGAAATGGTTATTGAAAGAGCAAAAAGATTAACAGAACAAAATAAAGATGTTGTTGTTTTACTTGATAGTATTACTCGTTTAGCAAGAGCCTATAACTTAGTAATTCCTTCATCAGGAAGAACATTATCAGGTGGTTTCGATCCAGCAGCTCTTCATAAACCAAAACGTTTTTTCGGTGCTGCTAGAAATACTGAAGATGCTGGTAGTTTAACAGTTTTAGGAACAGCATTAGTAGATACTGGTAGTAGAATGGATGAAGTAATCTTTGAAGAATTCAAAGGTACAGGTAATATGGAAGTTTTCCTAGATAGAAGCTTATCAGAAAAAAGAGTATTTCCTGCAATCGATGTTAATAAATCTGGTACTAGAAGAGATGAACTACTATTAACTCAAAAAGAATATGAAACTGTAAATTCAATTAGAAAAAGTCTTTCTAGTTTATCAACTGCAGACTTAACTGAAAGATTAATTAATTATATGATGAAAACAAAAAATAATAGTGAATTTATAGAGTTAATATCAAAGAGTTTAAAATAAAAATATACAAGTGAAATTTAGGGACTTTCTTTAAATTTCACTTTTTTTATGAAAACTTAATTTCAAAATAGGAGGAAAAATATGAAAAAATTATTACAAAATATAATAAAAAAGCAATTATTTCAATATATAGCTATAATTGTACTTGTTGGATTAAATGTATATCTTCTTACTTATCCTTCTAAAATTTTAGGAATAATTATAGATTTACTTTACAATATTGAAAAAAATAAACCCTTAATATTAAATAATATAATTCTTTTAATATTAGCATCAATTGGTATTTTATTGATACGTGTTATTTGGAAATATTTAGTTGGAAAATGTACTAGATATTTTGAAAAAGAATTAAAAGACAAGCTTTTCAGCCAATTTTTAAGTGTAAAATTAACAAGTATACAAAATATCAAAAATGGTGAATTAATGTCATATTTTATTAAAGATGTAGGAGAAATAAGAGGATTTCTATATAGGCTTTTATCACATGGAACTAGAATAGTATTTGTATTTATAATAGCTACAAATACTATGAAAAATGTAAATCTATCATTAACAATCGCAACATTATGTCCTATATTAATAACAGTTTATATAGTTATTATACTAAAAAAATATGTTGAAAAAAGCTATAAAAAGGGGCAAAGATATTTTACAAGCCTTTCCGAATATGTTCAAGAAAGTACAGATGCAATTAGAACAACAAAAGCTTATTCAGGCGAACGAAATCAATTAAAAAAATTTATTAAGAAAAATGCTATATTAAAAAAAGGAAATATTGCAATTGATGTATACTCAACATTATTATCTTCATCAGTATCAATTTGCTTTGGATTTTGTTATGGAATAACAATACTTTATGGTTCAAAATTAGTATTAGATAAAACAATTTCAATTGGTGATTTTGTTGCTTTTAATGGATATATTGATTTATTTTTTACACCAATATTTTGGCTACCAGGTATAATTTCAAAATTCAAAAGAGCTCAAATTTCATTCCATAGATTAGATAAAGTATTTACTTTAGAAAAAGAAATTTTAATCTCTGAAAATAGTAAAAAAACTCAAAGAATTCATGGTGATATTACGATAAAAAACTTAAGTTTCAATTATCCAGGAAACATTGATAAAGTATTAGAAAATATTAATATAACAATAAAAGAAGGTTCGACTTTAGGAATAATTGGAACTATTGGTAGTGGTAAAACAACATTAATGAATTTATTATTAAAATTATATACTGTACCAGAAGGTAAAATATTTATAAATAATCAAGACATAAATTCTATTAATTTATCTTTATTAAGAGAAAGTATTTGTTATATAACACAAGATAACTTTTTATTTTCAACAACAATAAAAGATAATATTAGGCTTTTTAGAGAAGATTTCAACGATTCAGAAATTAAAAATAGTACTGAAAAAGCAATGCTTTCAGATGATTTAATGAATATGAATAATGATATTTACACAGTAATAGGAGAAAAGGGAATAGATTTATCAGGAGGTCAAAAACAAAGAGTTGTTATTTCACGTGCTTTTTTAAGGAATAGTAAATTTGTAATTTTTGATGATACTTTTTCTGCACTAGATAATAAAACAGAAGAAAAAGTATTAAAAAATATAAAAGAATTAGTTAATGGAAAAACATGTATAATAATTTCAAATAGAATTTCTGATGTAAAAGATAGCGACCATATAATTGTTTTAGATTCTGGTAAAATTATTGAAGAAGGTACTCATAATGAATTATTGAATAATAATGGGTTATACAATAAATTCTACAATCAACAATCATCAAATAATCAAGAATTACTAGCATAGATATATTGCGAAAGGGGGGGAAAAATTTATGAAAAATAAAACTTTAAACAGATGTTATAAAATGGCAAAACCACATTTAAAAACAATATTTTTGGTTTCCATATTAGCAATAATAATTGATTTAATGGAACTTTCAAAACCATATTTAGTAAAAGTTGTAATTGATGATTTTCTAAGTTTAGGTATTAGCGAGAAAGCTTTTATTTCAATTAATTTAATTGGTGTAACTTATCTTGCAATTGTTGTTTTTGGTAATGTTTTAGATTATTATACAAGAATGAAAACTAATATAATGGGAGAAGAAATTTTATATACTTTAAGAAATAAAATATACAAATATACTCAAGAAGCAAATATAAAATTTCATGATAAAACACCAGCAGGAAAATTATATGCAAGAATAACTAACGATGTAGATGATATATCAGCATTATTTAAAGATGTTATTACAACTTTATTTAAAGATTTAATGTCTATATTTGCAGTTATATGTATTATGATTTACTTTAGTATAAAATTAAGTTTATTATCTTTTATAGTAATACCTTTTGTTATAATCACATCTATTGCTTTAACCAAAATATTAAATAAAATATATGAAACATCAAAAGTTGTTAGAACAAATTTAAACACATTTTTAGCAGAATCAATTTATGGAGCAAAGTTAATAAAAATATTTAACATTCAAGAGGAAAAACAAAATGAATATGAAGGATATACTCAAGAGTTTATAAATAAACGTTTAAAAGCAACTATTTTTGAAGGCATATTTCCCGGTATAATGACTTTATTTGAAAATTTAGCAATTACTATAATAATAACTAGTTGTATTTACCACTTTTGGGGAATTTCAATGGAAGTTGGTGCAATATACATATTTGTAAGTTATATAAAATCATTATTTGAACCTATAAATAGAACTATTGATAGTATTGAAATTGTTCAAGAAGCATTTGTATCTATAAATAAAATATATGATATATTAGACGAAAAAGAATTTTTAGAAGATTTTGAATCTGGGATAGAACCAGAAAAAATCGTTGGAAAAATAGAATTTAAACATGTATGGTTTGCATATAATGATGAAAATTGGATTTTAAAAGATATTAGCTTTACAATTGAGCCAGGTGAGACTATTGCATTAGTTGGAAAAACAGGTTCAGGAAAAACTACAATTACAAACTTAGTTAATAGATTTTATGAAATTCAAAAAGGTGAAATATTATTAGATGGAATAAACATAAAAGATATAAATATAAGATATTTAAGAAGACATATTGGAACAGTATTACAAGATCCATTTATATTCGCTAGAAGTATAAAAGATAATATAAAATTAAATAAGAAAATTTCAAATGAAGAAATTGAAAATGCAATCAAAATGGCTTCTGCAGATGAATTTATAAATAATTTACCAAATGGAATAGAAGAAATATCTAAAGAAAGAGGAGAATCATTTTCAGCTGGACAAAAACAGTTATTAGCATTTTCTAGGATATTTGCACATAATCCAGATATATTCATATTAGACGAAGCAACAGCAAATATAGATACATATACAGAAAGTCTAATTCAAAAATCTATAGACATTTTATCAGCTCAAAAGACTGCAATATTTATAGCTCATAGACTTTCAACTATTGTAAATGTAGATAAAATTATAGTTCTAAATAATGGATCAATAATAGAACAAGGAAATCATAACGAACTACTAAATTTAGATGGATATTATGCAAAACTTTATAATTCATATTATGAAAGTTTAGGATAAACTAACTTATAGTAAAAAATAACGATTGAAATTAACATAATATAATGTTATAATAAAAATAGTGTACTTTTAAAATTAAATAGGGTGATATAATTTCTTATGCAACAAAAAAACAACATCTTATGGAGGTAATTCAATGAAAAAGAAAACATCAAAAATCTGGTTACTGTTTGTGCTTCTCTTTGCATTCATGTTATTCAGAGCATTCTCAAGCAGTCCAAACAGTGAAGAAGTAACAGAGATCTCTTATCCTGAGCTTATTCGGATGATTGAAAATGGTACTGCAAGCAATATCGAATTAAACACTACAACACCTGTTGTAACTGTCACTTCGAACGAATCAATAGCTTACAGAGCAACAATTCCAAGTGAAGAAATCTTCTTACAGTTTGTGCAGAAAAAAATCGAAAGTGGGCGAGATATAAATATTTCAACTACAGAAACAACCAATCCACTTTCAACAGCAAGTTCTATCTTTAATTTTGTTCTTTGGGTATACATTGGATTCATGATTCTTATGATTGTAATTCAAGTAAAAAGAACATTAAAGATTTTCAAAGGAGATTTTTCTTCCAATAGTTCTGGAAAAGAAAGCAACAACGCACCTTCTTTTATGAGTGTATTCAACACGGACATCAATTACACAGAAAAAGTTGCCAATAGTGATATAAGATTTACAGATGTTGCAGGACTTGATGAAGAAAAACAGGAACTTGAGGAAGTAGTTGATTTTCTTAAGAATCCTGATAAATACACTAAATTAGGAGCCAAAATTCCTAAAGGTGTACTTCTTTCAGGTACTCCTGGAACAGGTAAAACTCTTCTGGCAAAAGCTGTGGCAGGTGAGGCTGGTGTAAAATACTTAGCTATATCTGGATCTGAATTTATCGAAAAATATGTTGGTGTTGGAGCATCAAGAATTAGAGGACTTTTCAAAGAGGCACGGAAAAATGCTCCTTGCATTATCTTTATTGATGAAATTGATGCAGTTGGCTCTAAACGTAATGATTCTGGAAACTCAGAACACAATCAAACTATTGAGCAGTTGCTGGCAGAGATGGATGGATTTGGAAGTAAGCGTGATGTAATTGTATTAGCTGCTACAAACCGTCTAAGCAGTTTGGATCCTGCACTCACAAGACCTGGAAGATTTGATAGGAAAATTCATATCGGACTTCCTGATATCAAAGGTCGGAGAGATATTCTCAAAATCCATTCTAAAGATAAGCCTTTATCTGATGATGTGGATCTTGAAAAAATTGCTTATAACACAGCTGGCTTTTCAGGCGCTGAACTTGAAAACCTCTTAAATGAGTCGGCACTTGTAGCTGCAAGAAAAGCTCATGCTTATATCATATCTAAGGATATTGATGAAGCTCTCAAGAAAATTACTGTTGGCTTGAAAAAGGCAGGCAAGGTAGTATCCGAAAAAGAACGTCGACTTACAGCCAATCATGAGGCTGGGCATGCTTTAGTAAGTAAATTTCTTCCAACACAAGCAACAATCAAAGAAGTGTCTATTGTTCCAAGAGGCACTGCTGGAGGATATACTTGGCATGATACAGTTGAAGACAAAAACTATATCAGCAAAACAGAAATGAAAGAAAGATTAACTGTTCTGCTTGCTGGTAGAGCTGCCGAACAAATCGTTTTAGGTGACGTCTCTACAGGTGCATCTAACGATCTGGAAGTTGCAACAAAAACAGCAAGAGAGATGATTATTTACTATGGAATGGATTCGGACATTGGACCAATTTCATTTAATGGTTCAAATTCTCAGGAAATCTCTTTCTTTGGTAATGATACCCTCAGCAATATTGGTACAAAAATAAAAGACATTTTGAAGGAGGCTCAAAAACAGGCAGAAGAAATTATCAACCAAAACCGTGCATTTTTAGACAAACTCGCAGAGTCGCTTCTCATGAACGAAACAATTACTGGCGAAGAAATCGAAAAAATGTTCACAGAATACATGCAGACAATAGCAGGTAATGCTAACAACTAATATCACCCTATAAGAAAAGGCCCTAGTCAGACTGACTGGGGCTTTTTTCCATGCAAAATGAATTTTAGATATTATGATATATAAAACGAATAGGAGAGAGAATGTAGAATCTGCACAAAAATGTGATTAATGGAATTATTTTTGATTATAATAAATTTGATGAATTTTTAAATTAAATAAAAAAATTTAATATTAATATTTAAATCTAAGAAATATATTTGTAAAGAATTTAATTAAAAATAAAATATTTTAGAAATTTTTAATATAAAAAAGATTTGTAGGAAGAAAAAATTTTTTAGATAAGATATAGAGGAAAGAGGTCTAGGGTTAAATATTAGGCTTCTTTTTATTGATAGTAGACATTGCGCAAAATCAAAGTTTTGCGCAAATAAGAATAGGACTTATATATAAAACAGCCATAAACCTATACTTCTTCAAATATCAGACTTACAGCTGTTTTATACTGCTTATATTCAATTATATATCTTTGTTTATTCTATATTTATATTCTTATTATAATCTTTATCTATTACTTACTATATCAATATTCTCATGACCTTCTAAAATCAATTTTTAGCCATTTTAATTATTTATCTATATAATTTGTTTATTATAAAAATTTTTATCCTTATTTTAAATTTATATCTAATTTTTTTTCAAAAATCTCTAAATCCCTTGAAACTCTAAAATAGCCCATATTTTTAGACAACAAACTATATTACTAATTTTTAAAAATGCCTTAAAATCGATTCTCGTGCGTCGTTATTTTAGCACTTTTTGGGCGTTTTTCTAATAGTATAAATTTTTTACTATGTAGATACAAAATTTTTATAGTAAAATTACTAAAATTAACAACGCACCAGGATAAACGATTATTTAAGACAGTAAGTTATATTAGTTTAAAATAAAAATGGATTAAAATTGATTTTCATGCATCAATATTTTATAGCTGTAATGCTGTAATTAAGTATTCATAATGGTTATATAATTTTTCTAATTATATTAATACAAATAATAAATTTTATAAAATTCAAACTAATCTAAATATTTTTAAAATTCATATACAAATGTTCGGTTTTTTAAATTTTACCAAACAAATTTAAAAATATAAATTTTAAATTTGAAGCTTGAAATTTTATAATTTTTAATTTATAAATTTATTATTTTAATTTTTATATTTTTTAAATTTTTATTTTCAAATTTTTATTCATAAAAAATTTTTAGTTCAAATTTAGATTCAAAATTATATTTTTTATTTAATATCTTTTTTATAAATTTTAACTGCCCCTCTCTCCTACTCCACTTATTTTCTAAAAATCAAAAATCTTACCCACATTAAATATCCTACACAAAAAGCAGATAATTCATTAATTATCTGCTTTCATCGTTATTTATATTATTCCTTCAGCACCAATTTTTTCTACTAGTTCTTGATAATTTATTTAATAGCATCTATTATATCATAGTTTCCTTATTTTTGATAATTATTTATTATGCTCATTTATCCAATCAAAATATTTTTTACGTCCAAAAATAGATAATTTATACTTATCTCCATTTTTCATTTTAATAAAAATACCAAATGGAAAAAATGGTGGTGTTAAACAAGTTTTTACTGTATCAATATCTTTCATCTCAATTTCCCAACTTACACTTTCTGTTCCAATTAATCCTGATGCTAAAAAAGCAATCCTTTTATCAGTAAAGTAGTATCTTCCAGAAACTTGTCTATTGATACTTATATTAGGCATTTTCCAACAGTCACCTGCTACTTTTTCTGCAAATAATTTTTCATCATCTTTTACTTCATATACTTTTTTACTCATATTTTCCTCCTAAATAATTTGTATCATATTTTTATTTGATTCTAAGCATTTAGTAGTATATCACTTTGAAAAATTATTTTCAATTATTTTTCAAAAAATTGATTGTAAATTTGATTTTACAATTTTTTAATCTTATTTACAAAACTGCCAAACACATATATAATTTCTATATATATTTAATTTGGGAGGTATAAATGAAATACTTAAAATTTTTTCTTATGAAGCTAAAAAATATTACAAAAGGCATCCTTACATTAATAGCACCTTTTTTGTTTTATATGTTTATATTTTTTATGATTCTTCTTTTTGAAGGTTTTTCTTTAGAGGAGTTTGGTTTTGAAGGCTTTAACCTAAATCCTAATGACTATTGCAATTTAACAGATGTTGAATATACTGCAATATTACATGATGACGAAAATGGAAAAGCCAATGTAGAAATTACTGAATACATAACATTTGATGTACATGCATCTTCAAAATATAATACTTATAAAGAACTATGGAGAGAACTTCCAGAAGATATTGTTGATGGGCAAAAAGTAGATTACGATGTAGAATCAGTTACTCAAATCCTATCTGATGGTACTGAAGTACCTTATTTGGAAACATCAAAAATGTATTGGGAAGATGAAGATTTTACTCCAAGCGGTACAATGTGTTGGCATCATAGTAAAGGAACTGGAAGATATCCTGATAATGACGAATCTTTACTAATATACATTCCTTGGACTTATAGAGAAAAAATGACTTTTAAAATTGTATATTCACTAAATAATGCTGTTTTAAAATATAATGATTGTTCTGAATTATACTTAAGTATGTACTCTGGAAATTCAATAAAAAAATTAAATTCATACAAAGCACAAATTCTTATACCAAATGATATTATGCCATCTACATATTATTCATATACTTTTGGAACAGCTAATTCTAGGATTCCATATACAGAATCAAATTCTATAAATCCTGGTTATCATACTTTTTCGATTAACCTAGATAAGCAAGATTTAAAATTCAATTATCATAATCGTTATATAGAATTTTGTTTACTTTCATATGGTGAAGATAAACATATTTTTACAAAATATGCACCTAATAATATATATTCAGACGAAAATGTTTTAGATGAATGTATTGCAGAAAATGAATATTATACAACACAAAATGAAGTATTTAACACCTTTAAAACTTTGTTATTAATAGCATCTATATTTGGAAGTATTATTATAGTATATACAGCAAAACATAAATATTATAAAATTAAATCAAAATATAATTTCTATGAACCAGAAACTAACTATGAATATTTTAGAGAAATACCAAGTGATTTAGATCCAATTTTTGCTTCTGAATTAGTATTTATGAAAGATCCATTTAATGAAAACAAAGAAAAACAAGAAGAATATGCAGCTGTTTTACTTAGTTTGATAAGAAAACAATATGTAACAGTCGCAAAAGAAAATAATTTAACTGATTGGACTAATTCTAATACAATAATTACTTTAGAACCTATATCTACTCGATATATAACTCCAGAATTTGTTGATTCACCAGATTATTCACCAGAACCTATTTATATAACAATAAATGATAATTCTGGGGCTACTTTAGAACCTCTTACTACATCAGAAAGACTTTATTTACAATTATTAGAAAGGCATGCTAGAAACTATAATAACTCAATTACGCTTTCTAAATTGCAAAATTGTATTGATACTGATTATGTATTTACAAATGCTTTTGTAAAAGATATAGAAAAGAAACCAGCTTTAGAAAGCGGTGTAATGCAAGGATATTTCCAAGCATCAAATTATGATTCTCCTCAAAAAGAATTTAATATTAGTGCAAATTCAAGTTTAACTTTTGGACTACTTTTATTAGTACTTGTAAATGCAATTTCTTATTTTACACCTATGGCTTTAAGTTTTGGAGCATATACTATTTTAGGTATTGCTTATATATGGAAATATATTTATTTATCAAGCAAGGCTAGTAATTCAGTTTTATTTACACAATATGGAGCAAACGAACAAGCAAAATGGTGTGGTTTATATAATTTCTTAAATAGCGATACTTTAATTAATGAAAAAGAAGTACATGAATTACCGTTATGGGAAAAATATTTAATCTATGCAACAGCTTTTGGAATCTCAGAAAAAGTTATAAAAGCTATAAAAATACATGCAAAAGAATTTAATATTGATAGTAGCCCAATATTAAATCATCACTGCTATATACATTCAGCTAATTTCCATAGAACCGCTAGATCATTTGGTCGTTCTATTCATACATCATCAAGAGGTGGTGGATTTGGCGGACATGGTTATGGCGGTGGAGGCCGTGGTGGTGGTGGTGGTGGCGGTGGCCATTAAACACTACTTAAAAAGGAAGAGTTTACTCTTCCTTTTTTAATAATATATCTTTTAGTTGTAAAGAATTTAAATTAATTCCTAATTCATGTTCTACTTTTTTCTTACTAAATGTTTTATAAATTGTTTTTGAAATATATTTTTCTGCAAAATTAATTATATCTTTGTATTCATTAATATCATCTGGAAAATATATTCCACCTTTATTTTGATTTTTTATCATCCAACAGCTAGCTGATAATGCTGACATAGCAACTGGCGTAATTGTTGGAGTCTGCCAAAATGATGTCTCCCTACTTCTATATAAAAAGTTCTTTTTTATCCTATTTCCTACCCATACTGGATCAAATTTACTTCCTAAAAGTAATACTCCAACGTATTCTGTACCATTTTTTATTTGTTCTTTATATATTATTTCAGCTCTTTCAGGATACTTAAATCCTCTTATAATATTTTGTTTTCTATTAGTATCTAGTTGTAAAGATTTGTCTACTCTAGCACTTTTTAAATATTTTACTGCAAAATCACATGGAGAATATAAAAACATAACTGTTGGTCTATATATAGCCTCATTTTCATTCTTCACTTCAAGAGATTTTGCAATAGTTATAGTCTCTTCATGAGGAACTATAAATGCTTCAAATTTACCTTTAGGATAATATGTTTTTCCAATTTTATCTATTGCCAAATCTTTAAACTCTAAAAAACCATTTTTTAAATCTATCATTTTACAGTCTTTTTGATAATCTATTTTCTCATTCGTGCCTATATTAACAGTTGATTCGCTTAGCATTTCGAAAAAAAATGAATCAACTGACCAAGTACTATATAATTTACTTTCATCAAATTTTTCATTCACTTCTTGATAATCATTATCATTTACATGAATACTTTTTAAATCAAGTTTTTGGGCAAGTTTATTAAATTTATTTTCTTCTATAAGTTTATTATATTCTATATTGTTTTTAAATTGTTTTTTAACAATATATTCAAGCCCTGCTTTTACAAAATGTGATACTAAACCTGGATTATTTCCGTGTTGCAATACGATTGGATATTTATTTACATTTTCTTTTTGTTTTAAATTATTACGTAATTCATTTTTTTTCAAGTTTTCTTCAAAAATACTATACCAATTATCATCCCAATCTGTTTCGCCTGTATTTAAATACATTATATTATTATTTGCACACCATTCTACAAAATCTTTTGTTCCAACATTATCAGCAAAATCAATTAAAAAGTCTCCCTCTTCTAAATATTTAGAAAAAATACTTTTAAAATTTTTTCTATTAATTTCAGCAACAATAAAATTTCCTACATTACCGCCAAGTTCAATAAAAAACGTATATTCAAGTTTATCTCTAGATATTACAAAATATTTATCTTTATCAAATTTTATTTCTTTAGAAATTTTTTCAAAAAAGCTCTTGCCAACTGCTCCAAAACCAAACTGCACTATTTTATTGTTAAATTCAATCATTATTATAATTCTTCTTTCTCAAATTTTTCTTTTAATGTTTTCTTCAATCTAACTTTTTGAGCAGGCGAATACCCGCTACTTAAATAAAATTCAATTCCAGTATCTTGAAATTCAAAAAATATTTTTCTTAAATCTCGTTGTATTTCATTTCCAACAACAATTATTTTACTTATACCATTGTTTTTAAAATACTGAACAGAGGGAATATCTTGTTTATATAAATCCCAGCTATTATCAAATATTGATTCTTTTGCTCTATATCTGTTTATGCGAGAACTATCTAGTAAAAATACAGGATTTGCATCACTATTTAATTTTATATTTTTTAATTTTTCACTAGCATTTATTAAATACTTTTCAACTATATATGTATCTGTTGTAGCTTGAGCCCCTTCTTGCTCATCAGTTCCATTAAATATTGGTATAGGTCTATAACCAAAGTAAGCTAAAGATATGCCAAACTCTATACATTCTTTTGCTGGTAAATCAACGAATATAGCTGTATCTTGTTCATATTGATTTAAGAACATTACTTTTCTATCTAACCAATTAGTATCTTGTTTCCTGTTATATGTATCAATTGCTACAAAAGGAACTGGTCTTACCCACTCTGTCCATTTTGCATTAATTGGTGCATATATTTTATATATTTCTTTTCCTTTCATCTTTTCTTCCTTTATTTTTCAATTAATACTGGTATATCAGCAGCATAGGAATCGATTCTTGGATATGGACTCATTCGTGCATAATATCCAGCATGTTCTCCTTCAATTGTATATGAACCAAGGCAAATGTGATATTCTATCCCATCCTCACCTTTTAAAGGCATACTTTGAAATCTTTTTTGTGCTAAATATTGATTTGGATGCATTTTTACATCTTTTAAAATTTTTGTATATTCGTCACCTTTACATGCTTCTTTTATAGAAATTTTCTCTCCTACTCTACCATACACAGGCTTATAAATAAATCCTTCTTTTGTACCTAAATCTTTTACTTGTATTGTTTCTGGTAATAAATTTCTCCATGTTTTCATACTTATACCTGCTTTTTCTAAATCATCCCAAACAAAAGGAAATCTTTTGCTTTGACTATATATAGCAATAGGGTGATTACAAGATTTAGTTATGGTATTAAAATATCCATCCCATCTACGTGGTTTCATTTGAATAAGCCATTCTAATGGTGTAAATCTAAAAATTAAATCTATATTACATTGATTGTTATCTAAAATACAATATGCTTTTTTATCTTTAAAATTAATATGATCTGCAGCTCCATAAATAATATTATAACCTTCTTGTTTTAGCCTATCACCCATATATTGCATAACTTGTCTATCGTCACTAAAACATGTACAATGCACCATCATAATAGTACCTTTTCTATTTAATTTACTATTTATTGCTTTCACCATTATTTCACCAAATGAATTGTATTCTAATTCAGGCATATCAATTATTTTGCAAGCTAGTTCTGGTAATAATGAACTTTCTGCGAATCCACCTGGAACATCACTATTTACTTCAGTTACAACCCAATTATCATCTACACTTGGATGAAAATCATATCTCATAAGTCTAATATTTTGATTCTTATCATACGTTTGCATATTTGGTATCTGCTCTATTATTTTTTGGGGAAGTGCCAACTTTTTTGCAACTTTAATATTTTTATTCAAATATTCTTCTGCTAATCTAGTTTCTTTATCTAAATTTTTAGTAAGTTTAATTACTTCATTATTTTCTTCATTAGTTAGCACTAATACATATTTTGCTAAAGTATTACTATCAAAAAACTGAGGATCCCATTTATAACAATCAAACATTGCTTGTAATCTATAATTATAATATTTATCATCAGGAATTTTTACTAATTTCATATACTTTCTCTTTCTAATATTTATCTAATTGGAAAACTTTCTTTTCTATGAGACACAGTTATTTTATTTTTTATCTCTTCTAATACTTTTTCGTTATCTACTTGGCTTCCATCAATATTTAGTTCTTTAAGATTTTTAAAATCTCCTACATGTTCATCTTCAAATATCCCTTGAGAAATTAGCTGTTTTAAAACTCTTGAAAATTTTTCATCACGATTTTCTTCTTCAAATGGCTCAAAATCATCATTAGATAGTCTTTCAACTATATCAATATTAGAAATAGCAAACATCATTTGGATTTCTCTAATCTCTTTCAAATTATACACTTGGTCCAATGCTATTTTTAATGAATTTATATTCATATCTTCTGTTAGTGTATCAGTCCCAAAATATTCTATTAATGTGGGATTCTTTAGTTTCATAATTTAATCTTCCTTATAATTATAAATTTGCTAATGGATTATTCTCAACAGCATTTCTTATTTGTTCATTATCTACATGTGTATATATTTCAGTAGTTGATATACTTTCATGTCCAAGTAATTCCTGAAGTGCTCTAATATCAACATTCCCATATTTATACATTAAAGTTGCTGCTGTATGTCTTAATTTATGTACAGAATAAGTACTTGCTTTTTCTATTCCAGCATTTCTTAGTTCGTTTTTTACAATATATTGAACAGTTCTTCTACTAATTCTCTTTTTTTGTTCACTTAAAAATAATGCATCACGCGAATTAAATTTTACACCATCTCTTGGTCTTACCTCTAAATACTTTTTAATAGCTTTCATACATGCATTATTTAGATATATTGTTCTTTCCTTGTCTCCTTTACCAACAACATTCATTTTATTGTTTTCAAAATCTATATCACTTATATTAATTCCAACTAACTCTGATAAACGTACACCGCAATTTAAAAGTATTGTTATCATTGCAAAATTACGTTCTGTGTTATCATGATTTCCATGTCCCTCAAGTGAAGCAGAAGCTTCCAAGAGTTCTTTACTTTGTTCTAATGTTAGATATTTAGGTAATCTTTTACCAATTTTTGGAGTTTCTAAATCTTGAGCAGGATTTGTAGGAATCTTTTTTGTTTTATTGCACATATATTTAAAAAATACTTTTATACTAGCTGTTTTTCTAGCAAGAGTTGCTGGTTTACAATTATAACAAGTTTTTAAATATGATAAAAATGAGTGAATATCTGGTAATGTTATTTTCTCTAATGTTTTAAGCTCAAAATTATTAATTTTAATTGTTTTTATAAACTCTTCATCTTTTACATCTGTTAATTTATATTTAAAACTTATATATTTTAGAAAATGTGCTAAATCATAATTATATTCCTTTATTGTATTTTCTGATTTATTTAAAATTGTTGAACTATATGCTAAAAAATCATTTAAAAATTCTGGATTTTCCTCAGGATTTATCATTTTAACACCTCCATTTTCATTTTATTACAATTATATATATAATAAAAATAATTTACAATAACTTTGCGCAAAAATTGCAAATCGACTTTTTATGTAAATGTATTATAATTATGGTATATGTAACTTAGTCGATTGGTTTGTAGAAATCTGCAAAGGTGGAATTGCTAGCTGGATAGATAATATAAATATAAAAAATAATACTCCTAAGCTATTCCCCAAAAAACCCTGTAATCCCCCAAAAAGCTTTTATGTCTATTCTACTGCTAGCAACTCCGATAAGAGCGCCACTTAATTTTAAAGTAGCGTTTTTCCATTATTTCATTTTCTTTTCTTTACCCCTTACAATATTTTCAACATCCAGTTTTCCAGCTCTTGTGATAGTATTATATCCATATTTATTTTTTAAATTATCTAATACATTATCTATTTTTTCTTGTTTTTCCTCTTCTTTCTCTGCAAAAAAAGACATTTGAACTTCATCTTTACTTTCAAGATTATCTACTCTAACACCAACAAGCCTTATTAGTTCTTTTTTATACATTTCATTAAATACTTCTTTTGCAGTTTCTAAAATTTCTTTTGTAGAAGCTGTTGCATATTTTAATTGCTTTTGATGTGAATAATCTATAAAATCTTTAGTTCTTAATTGAACATTAACTGTATTTGCAATTAAGTTATGCTTTCTTAATCTAAAAGAAACTTGCTCACATAATGCTAGAATAATTTTAGTAATTTCTTCTGAATTTGAAACATCCATAGGAAGTGTTACTGAATTTCCAATACTTTTAGGTTCTTCTTTTTTACTAATAACTTCTTGCTCATCTATCCCATTTGCATAGTTCCATATCATTAATCCAAATTTCCCAAATCTTTTTATTAAAAAACCTTTATCTGTTTTTGCCAAATCGCCAATTGTTTTTATTCTTAAATTGTATAATTTAGGAACTGTTTTTCTACCTATCATAAATAATTCTGAAACTGGCAAGTGCCACATTTTATCTTCAATTTCATATTCATATAATGTATGAACTTTGTTTGGTTTTTCAAAATCTGATGCCATTTTAGCTAATAATTTATTACTAGATACCCCCACATTTACTGTAAATCCAAGTTCTTTCTCAACTCTATTATTGATTTCATATGCTATATCTATTAATTTTCTATTTCTTAAATATCCTGTCATATCTAAAAAACATTCATCTATGCTAAAACGTTCAATTTTATCTGTATATTCTGATAATATTTTGTATAAATCATTAGAAGCTTTATTAAATACTTCAAAATCCCCTTGAAATACTTCTAATTTATTACATTTTTTTCTTGCAAAATATATTGGCTCTCCTGTAACAATTCCAAATTTTTTGGCAACTGGACTTTTGGCTAAAACTATTCCAGAACGTTTTTCTTCATCTCCACCAATAATAGCTGGAATTGTTCTAATATCTATTGGATAGCCATTTTTTAACATATGAACAGCTGTCCAAGATAAAAAAGCATTATTAACATCAACATGTAAAATTTGTCTTTCCACGTTTATACTCCTTAATAAAAAAATAGAATACCAAACACTAGTTCTTATGTTTGTATTCTATCACGATATATTTTAGGTGTCAATATTATTTACGAAATAATGTTCGCTATTTTGTAAATTCTCTATCTTCTTTAATAGATAACTTTGTTAATCTCTGAGTAGCACTTCTTAAATCAACTTTATCTCTTGCATTATATTTTTCATCAAATGTAAGTTCTCCTAAACGTTCATATTCTAAATCTGCTTTGTTTTGTAATTCTTTTATACTTCCATCATTTTTTATAATAGATGTATTTTGTCCAACAGCTGGTTTTAAAAAACCTAAAGCATATGGTAAATCATTTACTTTAGCTTCCTTTGTAGTTAATGCATCTCTTTCTTGAATTCCTTTTCTTCTGCTTAAATAAGGTCTTTCTACTGTATAAACATGATTAAATTTAGGAAACAATTTTTTGTGAGTAGATAATGCCCAATCATCAATCACAATTACTCCTTTTTCACCACTTTTAAATTCTTCTATCCTTTTATTTAATTGTTTTTCTATCAATTTACTTCTTACTGCCATAAGAAATTTAAAAGCAAATTTATTTTGATAAAAAAACTTTTTAGAATTAGATTTTAACTTTGGATTAGCTTTTGTACTTTCTGTTGTATTATTCTCTTTTGCTTGTAAAAACATTGTAAAATATTTTCTTTTAATTTCTCCAACTAAATCATCTACATGAATAACTCCCACATTTTCTCTTTTGTCTAAATGTTCTGTAAAAGTTGTTTTTCCAGAACCTCCATTTCCCATAACTCCAATTAATTTCATCTATTTTTTCCTTTCTATATTAATAAAGAGAAAAGTTAATTTCCTTAACCTTTCTCTTTTGTAAATCTCATTTAATTTCATCTAAATAATCATTTATTACACTAGTGAATATAATTAAATAACTTATTGAAATAAGAAATCCTGCGAGTACATCACTTGTGTAATGAACTCCTAAATAAATTCTGCTTATTCCTATACTAATTATTAATAATGTTAATATAGTAATTAATCCATATTTTATATATTTATTTTTTACGTATTTATATATCAAATATATAAATAATCCATAAAAAGCTGCACTAACCATAGAATGTCCTGATGGAAAACTATATCCTGATTCATTAATTAATCTATACTCTGTTGGTCTAGGTCTCTGAATTATTCTTTTTAATAATTGATTTAAACCTCCTGAAATTGCTAAATTTAAGAATACTAAAAATCCAAATATTTTCTTTTTTACTAAAATAAAGAAAATTAATGCTATTATAACAATTCCACTTACCCCACCAAAATTAGTGATAAATTTCGCTACAATAGTTGCAGTATCTGACATCAAATATGTAGAAACCAAATGATATCCTATAACATCTTTTCTCATAATATCTTTTTCAAAAATATCACCAATTATTTCAATAGTTCCAATTAAACATATAAAAATGATAATTAATTTATAATATTTTTTTATAAAACTTTCTATTTCTTTTGTCTTCTCTTTCATATTTTTCCTTTATATTATTTTAATCTAATAATTGCATGTATAATACTTTCATCTTCATTTTTTATTGTTACATAGTGAAAATCATCATTCTTAGCATAAATTGCTTTTACATTTTCACCTAGTTTTATTTCTTTTTTATACATAATTTCAAAATAATTTAATTCATTTGATATTCCAATTTCCTCTGGTAACGCTTCTTTAGCAATATCTAAATAATAAATATTATGCAAATGCTTATTTATATCAATTAAATTTCTAGTTATTTTAAATTCTGTTTTAAGAATTTTTCCTTCAGGTTCTTTTAATTTTGGTAAATCTTGTTCTTCAAAAACTTTAGAATTTAATTCTGGTTTATACTTTTCAGCAATCTCATCTGAAACTTTTACTAATCTTCCACTATCTATATCCATAAACACCCATTTTGATGTTGCTATACAAACTATCTCATCATATTGATTTCTAACCTCAAAATCACGAAATGCATAAAATCTATCTATACATCTTGACCAAGTTTTAACTGTTAAAGAATCATTTATTAAAGGTCTTTGTTTTACTTCAACTTTCCAAGATAGTAAAATCCATGATTTTCTTGTAGTATTCATATCTGTAATTCCATATCCTGCTATTTCAGAATGTAATCCTGCAACATCTTCTAAATATCTAAGCAAACATGTATTAGTTAATTCCTTTTCTATATTTATATCACTTAAACCTATATAAAATTTATGTTCAACAAACATCTATTACATCTCCTTTTTATATTAACTTATTAATTATATCATATCTTAAATTAAATACAAGAACAAAAGAATCACTTTTAACATTCTCAATCATTTAACATATTTATGTGGTTCATTTTTGTTCATCAGCAAAAAATTACTATGCAATTTTTCTGTGGAATATTTTCGAAGGTTTTATATTATAGAAATTGTAAAGTAATTTCTATAATATAAAAAGTGAAGGAGATGCAATGCGCATCTCCTTCAAAAAAGTGACATATGAAATTTTCGACATAAGACCCGCACCTCCCTTATGGGAAACTTATAGCTGTGTAAGGTACAGCCATAAGTCACTTGGATGATAAGAAGTACGAAGCTTTTCATCAGTCATTGATGAGGTATACTCATACGTAGCATACACCAAATAATTTTGCTGCCAAATTACAGAAGGATTGCCAGGATCTCTACGGTCAATCCTCCGCTCATACACAAGGTTCTTAATTTTCCCATCATTATTAAGTTTACTAATTAATCCTTCTTCATCAAGTTGCTCAAATGTGGATTTTGCAAACCCATATATATCATGTGCAAAATGACCTTTCACTCTTCCGCGAAGATATCCTTTATGCATAACCATCATCTGCTGAAGATACGATATATCGCTGAAGTCTGGATAATACTGTTTAGCCTTTTGATATATTTCAAACATTAGGCTCGCTTCTGTGCCAGTTACTACACTCAGCCGATGAGCATGAATGGTAGCAAAAAAGTCTTTCACAAACATCTTCTCAATATACTTATCCTCCATGCATGCTTTAATTTCTTCCAGATCCTTATTAAGAACCTGAATATACTCCTGTTCCTGTGCTGAATTGTCTGCAGTTACACTACTGATTTCAATTTCGAATACATCCTTGTATATATCGAAATAAAAACAGAGCATTGCTGTAAATCCACTTTTTACTTTCGTTGTAACAAGAAAACTGTTGTTGTTTTCAATTTTTTCCTTTTCTTCCTCTTGAGCCTCCTTCTTGAAAATTGTACTGCGGTTACATGAGTTCCAAAATGCCTTAAAACGTCTTCCGAAAGTTTCAGAAAGTATTTCTTCTCTTTCTTTCATGTCTAAAGCTACATAATCCCGTACCTCAAAAGATTCATGATTGTCTACAATCTTTCTGTACAGGTTACTAATGGAATCTCCGATTCTTACTCTCATGTCAATTCCTCCTTCAGTCTTATATTATTTTAGTCTCTTTTTAATAAATATAGCTAGGCGCTATGAGTTAATTATAGCATAGGTTACATAAAATGTCAACAAATTTCATGTTTGGAATTTTTATCTTTTTCAATAACTTTAGTATACATAATTACATAAAATATATTGATATAAATGTTTATTTATATACATTATTGAAAGGAGTTGTAAAATGAATTTAGAAGAAAAAAAGATTGGATTTGCTCTTACTGGCTCTTTTTGTACTTTCAAAAAAACAATTGAACAAATAGAAAAATTAAAAGAAATTAGTAATATAGAAATTTTCCCTATTATGAGTTTTAATAGTTATAAACTAGATACAAAATTTGGAAAAGCTAAAGATTTTATAAATCAATTAGAAACTCTAACTAATAATAAAGTAATTCATACAATACAAGATGCAGAGCCTATTGGGCCAAAAAAAATGTTTGATATACTTATAGTTGCTCCATGTTCTGGAAATACTATTGCCAAACTTGCAAATGACATTATAGATACTCCAGTTACTATGGCTGTAAAATCTCATTTAAGAAATAATAGACCAGTTGTAATAGCAATATCTACAAACAATGCTTTATCTGGTTCTGCTGAAAATATCGGAAAACTACTTAATAGAAGAAATTATTATTTTGTTCCTTTTAAACAAGATAACCCTATTACAAAACCTAATTCATTAGTTTTTGATCCAACATATATCAAAAAAACTTTAGAATATGCTTTAGATAATGAACAAATTCAGCCTATACTTTTATGAATATAAAAAGAACCCCATAGGGTTCATGCATTTGCATGTTCCCTATGGGGTTACTAATTACTTACTTAGCTGTAAGCTGAATTGGTTTACTGTACTTCAGTTGCAGTATTGATACCCTTAGACATGAGGTCGTAGTTCTTCTGCTCGATTGCCTTCATGGTCTTCATACCTTCCACGCATTTCTGACTTGCTTCATTCCTGACATCATTGACTTTAGTAACCATATCATCGATATATTCCTGTACTACTACAAGATCTTCAATGGCAACAGCTGCTGCATACAGTTCGTTCTGAGCCGCAATGATGTTGTCATGAAGCATCTTTGCATTTCCAGTAAGAAGCTTAGAGGTAATTCCTCTAATAGTCTTCTGAATGCTAAGAGCCTCCTTCTGTTTCAGTGCGCCGATAGCGATTGCATACTGCCAAGTCCACAGCGGAATAACCAAACTGCTGACCTCATCAATTTTCTCGCATATGATCTCATCGCCGTTTACCAGAACCCTGAGCTGAGGAATGGACTGAATAGTCGCTACCCGGATGGTCTGGATTATATAAATCCTTCTATCGATTCTATCGATAGCCTTCTGCAGAGCATTCGCATCATTCAGTTCCATGGCATCAAGAGTACCTCTCTGAACCAAAGCATCGAGTTTCGCCTGTGCATCCTCTCTCATAAGATAGAGAGCAATACAATCCAGCTCAAACTCAGTTATTTGCTCTATGGTATCTTTTTCCATTTGCTCATAAGTTGCCACATCTTTAGTGAGATCTATCTTCTGTTTCTCCAGTTCCACCTCAATCGCATTAATATTTTTCTTAATTGTATCATGTTCAGCAAGTGCTTTGAACATCTTTTTCTTTGCTTTCTTCATGGAAAGCATTTCCCTGAAACTGGAAAGAACCCCCAACTCCTTATCTGGATCAACACTGACCCTTCGGACAATTTCTTTTGGATTCTTACTCTTTAAGGTAGCAACCAAATCCGTCATTGGATCTGCAAGCTCTCCAACGTCACTGGCGGAATATTTGGAAATAATAATTTCCGCATGCTTGGTCATCGGGCTTTGTTTAGAAGATCCAAAGTTCTGGATGTCAGCAGACTTCATGTAATCGATTCCATCGATTCGTGCCAAAACTTTCTGCTGAATCTCTGGTCTGAGATCTTCAAACTTTTTAGTTTTAACCTCAGTTGAGATCTTTACATTTGCCAGCGGGTTCACTTTAGTAGGCATTGTAGCAGGAGCAACAGTTGGAACATTATTCTCTCTCCGATATCTACTCATAATCTGCTGAAGCCGTGTCGGCTGCTGGGGAAAATCTGCTTCCTGAACAATAGGTGTGGGCTGCTCCATAGTTGCAACGGTTTGTGTTGTTGTTTCCTTCATTATATTCATTTTCTCCTCATGAGTTGTGTTGTTGATAGTTGCAAAATCGTTGTTATTCATAGTTGTCATAGCACGTCCTCCAATTCATATAAATTTTTCAATGTACATCTTATATTATATCACAATATAAAGTTGATTTCAACTTTTTATGTTAATTTGATAATATTTCACTTTTAAATGAGAAAACCCGTGGACACATTCGTGTCCACGGGCTAAATATCTTTTTACGCTTACTGATCAAATTCCCCTGTAAAAAAGTTTTCTTTGGGAACTTCAACAATATTGTATACATCGCGCTCGTCATAAACGCTCCGATATACATCTCCAAGCTCATAGTACTTTGTACTTCTATAATTATTGGACCTAAGCTTGGAAAAAAAGTCGGATTCATTAATTGCTTTTACAACAGCTTTTCCATTATCTGTGTTCCCAATTACATAGTAATACATGTATGTCGTTTGCAATGGGAAAATCAGTCTAACGTACTCACTTTTGTCGTTGGAGAGCTTTTTTGCGATAGCCTCAGGCATAACATATAAACAATTCTCCGAAAAGCCATCTGTTCTATTCAATCTTTCACCGTAATCTGCAACAGCTTCTGTACACTCGCTCTTTGTAAATCTTTCAACATACTCAACAGCTTTATCCATTTCAGCTGATGTAGTCGGATATTTTCCGCCATTTACGGTCACCAGCATAAAATTGTAGAAATCATGCCAGTATTCTGTTGTTTCAGCGGGATAGAACAACCGAATAGTTCCTATATCCTTAACTCCAAGATTCTTCCACTTGCCTTCCTCAATCACTTCATCAATGACTTTAAGAAAGTCCATTTCGTAAAGTTTCTTGTTGTATTCAGAGGAAACAAGAATTTCAGCATTTTTTAGTTCCTTGAACCTGTCATCATCTGTATTATAGCCCATAATAAAAGGTGAAAATGCAAACTGCATATATCTGCTGTCATTTTCTTTGCCATAATCAACAGTAATGTCCGCATTCACTGGATCATCTGTCATCACAATTTTGCAATTAGTCAGATCCGAGGCAGACAAGGCTTTTTTGAAAGCCGACTGCATACTTTCTGGTGCGTACACAGTAATCGGTGTTTTTTCGGTAAAAAAAGCCTGCTTGATAGTGCTTTCCCCCAAAATAAGTACTGTAGCTACGATGATGGTAAGAATCCACTGTGCTAATCTTTTTGCTCTCATATTATTCCTCTCCTTTACTATCTACCATTTTTTTCAAAGTTTCTGCTGCAGTTCTGAACTGAATTTCAACTGAGGATTTATCGAAGATTGCCTGAACTTTCTGATTGTTCAGATACTTCAGGAACGAATCCACACACTCAGTAAGCAACTGTTCGTTTCTGGAATTGTGAATGTCTGCCTTAATGAAGTTTGTATACATCTTTAAGGTGTTATAAAACTCCTCAATATACACTTCAAAAAGATATGCCACTCTTCCATATCCAGAATCATCTTCCTTCAGTACTCCAATAATTTCAATCAGCTTTCTAACACACTGATCGATTTTTTCATCATTGTCACCGAAATCACACTCATCTGAAAGTTTCTTCAGAGTGTTAACAGCATTTTCAGCATTAACGATATCCTGATAATACATAGAACCAGACATCTTTTCAAATTCTTCATTGGCTTTTCTGGCTTCCTCAGCAGCTTTCTGTTTTTTAGTTCTTGCTTTCAGTTTTCCATCTCTTTTCTGCAACATTTTATGAAAATGATTGTCCCGAATATTGGGTACAGCAGTTTCAATAATAGTGCAGATAACATCCAGCCCAACAATAGCAAGAAGCATAATTCCAGCGCCTTTAAAAAAGCTAACATGCCTTTCTAAAAATAAATAGCAGAAGAAACATGTTATCATTGTGCCAGTAATAAAGTTATAAACTCCAATTGCCCTAGCACGATTCTTTTGGCAGTCGAACTTTCTGACCACACCGTCATTCCACTGACATTCCCGGAAGTATTTACAGTTGCTTGAGTCACATTTCTGATACTTTTTGATGTTCTCCACATTCTCGAACCGTTCTTCACCAATCGTCACTGTGTGAACGAAGGTTCCATCATCTTTTTTGTAGCCTTCGCTTACTTTGATTTTCTTCATTACTGCTCCTCCTTATTGATGCTATTATTTATAGTTACATTGCTTTGTGGAATTTCTACACCATTATAGATGTCTCTTTTTCCAGGATCTGAATCACTAAAATAAGTAGTTCCATTGGAATATAGAGTGTTGTAGTATGCATAGTACAGGTTAACATATCCTGCATGATTCTTTGTTGCAAGAATGCCTTTTTCAGCTTCGTATAATGAATCGAAAAGCACCTTTCCAGTCTCATCAAAATCAGCATAATAACTGTGATACACAACTGAGGTTGGATACATTATCTTAAAATTCTTAAGGCTTGAAATTTTATATAGTCTTGCAAGATCTACATAAGTCATGAAATAAATGCTGTTTTTGGGAATACCATTGTTTCTTATTAATGCTTTCTCATTGATTGGTTCTGCATTTTTGCTATTCAGAAATTTTTGGGTAACCTCAATAGCCTCTTCCATATCTTTACCGTCTTTAGGATAATATCCATCATTCACAGTAAAAAGAAGAAAGCTATAGAATTCATCCCAGTAAACAGAATCCCGCTCAGGATAATACACCTTAAAGTTAGTTTCGCCCTGAAGAATCTGATCAATCACTTTTTTGAAATCAAAATCAAATTCATCTGAATCTACTTCTGACTTAACAAAAATTTCCTGTGCCTTAAGATCCTTGATATAGTCATTCTCTGAATTGAATACTGCAACAAATGGTGAATAAGCAATAAGCTCACCTTTTGCATTCAATCCCTGGTTTACAGTAAAATTAGCCTGCTTGCTATCTGTAAACTTAAGAACATAGTCATCATCCAACCGGACATCTTCCAAGGTCTGAACAAGTGCGTCATGCATTTGCTGTGGTGCGTTTACAAGTATCTCAGTTCGGTTTGCCCGTTCTTCTTTGGGAATTAAAAAGATGTTATTGATAATTATTAATAAAATTCCAACAACAATTCCCAATGCCCAAAATTGGTATTTTTCCTTTACGAAACTCATATGAATACCTCCTTAAATTGTATTTGTGCGTAAAAGATATTTAATTGTCAAAGTGCTAACATTTAAATTATACCATGAACTTGTTTATTTTTCAATAAGTGATTGCTTTTTTCTCCAAATTATGTTAACATTATATAGATAGCTTATCTTTTTTAGGTTAGGTATAATAGGGGTACTTACCTATTTACCACATAATAATATGATAAGGAGGAAAACTTATGCGGAAACCTATTAAGCTAATTCTTTTCAATGTTGCTTTCATTGGCATCACAATCCTTTGTTTTTCTGACAAATTCTTGGGATTGGGATTCAATCCAAGTAGCGGTGCATTCAAGTTTGCACTGTCAATCTCTCTGGCTGTGTTCGGCATATTCATGTTTTTCTTCGGAAATTACATGATCTTGCTCAGTAAAGATAAGGTTGATTATAAAGTCGACAAACTGGAGACTATTGATGATTGTATCGCTGCTCTATGGCAATGTATCAGAACTGATCCTTCCTTCAAGCCGGAAATAACTAAAGCAATTGAACAGTTAAAAGTACTACAAAGAAGGAAAGACTCATTAAAAGTACTTCTGGAACAAAATGGCGTTTCTGAGAGCTTTAAATATTTGAATCAAACAGCAAATAAAGCTGAGTTTTTTGCTTTTAGCAATGTAAAAAGCATTATTAATCGGCTTATTGTGTTTGATAACAAGGAATATCTCTCAAATCCAGATTCAGTAGACATCTCAGTTCATAGGAATTTCATTAATGAAAAGCTGGATAGCAATCAAACCATTTTGAAGGAGTATTCTGATTTACTTCTTGCCTTAAGTGCAATTGGAGATACGCATCATATAAATGTCGATGAAATTCGTGATATGACAGATGCGCTCAACAAAGTACTGAAGAGGGATGAATTCAAGCCCTTCGAAAGTAGTTACAATGAAACTCAGGAACCAAACAACAATCAATAAGGAGGAGACAATTTATGAGTAAACGTAAAGTAATTGGAGGAACCGCAATTCTCGCAGTAATCGTTTTCGCAGCAATCTTCGGCATCATGTCACTGGTAGACAATGCTGGAAAAACAACAAATCAGATCACAGCTGAACAAACAGTTGAAGAGCTGAACCGGTACGTTGATAAAAAAGTTGATGTAAAAAAAGTAGAACACCCTACCAAAGGAACTGTTGACCTTGAGGCAAGTTCTCTGCAGGATGAGCTTCCAGAAATCGGAACATATTTCTATAAGGTTGAAGGAAAAGGTGAAGTAAACATCGAAATATTCTCTTCCCCTGAAAAAGCTGGCAGAGAAACAATGAAAGAATCTTCTGAAACCGATTATAACACATGGCTTGTCAAAGTTGTTGAAGATTTTAACAAGCAGGGTTATACTACTTCAGACGGAAAAACAGTTTCTGTTAGCCTTAGAAGTATTTCTTCAGGCGTAATGGTAGACTATATCGTCTCTGGTAAAAGTGTTCCTGATGCAATCACACCTTCCAATGAATGTTGGATTAGCATGCTTAAAGCCCACGGTGTGACTCTTACTCAGGAAACTGAATCTTTGGTTAGAAACGTTGCAGGTATTGTTCTGAATAAGGAAACTTATAATAAGATTACAGAGAAATATGGTTCTGTGAACTTAGAAACCATTGTAGAGGCAACTATTAACAATGAAATTGCTATGGGTTATACAAATCCTTATGCAAGCTCAGCAGGTATTAATTTCCTTATGTCTGAACTTCTTACCTTCGATAGCTCTAATCCACTTAGTGAAGAGGCAATCGCCAACTTCCAGGCTTTTCAGGCTAATGTGCCTGTTGTTTCTTACAATACGGTGCAGATGCAGGGTGCTATTGATTCTGGTGTTTTAGATGCAATGATTCTGGAATATCAGGGTTTTGCTAACAAACCTGCACTTCGTAACTATGTTTTCGTACCATTTGGTGTAAGACATGATAATCCGCTTTACAGTATTGGTGATCTTTCTGCTGATAAAAAAGAAGTAATGAAGCTTTTTGTTGATTTTGCTACAAGTCAGGAAGCTCAGGAATCTGCTAAAGAATACGGATTCGGTGGTCACAGTGATTATGTACCTGAAGTTCGTAATGCAGATGGAAACACCCTTTTAGATGCACAGCAACTCTGGAAAAACAAGAAAGACAATGGTCAGGAAATTGTTGCCGTGTTCATCATCGATACTTCTGGAAGTGTTGACGGTGCTCCTCTTAATGCAATGAAAGAGTCACTTATCAACGCTGGTCAGTATATCAACTCTGAAAACTATGTAGGATTAGTTACCTACAACAGCGATGTCACAATCAACCTCCCCATTGCCAAATTTGATCTTAACCACAGAGCTTATTTCAATGGAGAAATCAATGGATTAAGCGGTGCTGGTGGCACAAGGACATTTGATGCAATCGCAGTTGGTCTTCAGATGCTTGAACAGTCCAAAGCTGATCATCCTGATGCTAAGTTTATGCTTTTTGTACTCAGTGATGGTAACAGTGATGGATCTCTTGAAAAAGTAAGTCCATTTATAGAGAACTTGAATGTTCCGATTTACACAATCGGATACAATGCCAATATCGATGCTTTGAAAAAGATTTCTCAGATAAATGAGGCTGCAAGTATCAATGCTGACACAGACGATATAATCTATTCGCTTAAGAACCTTTTCAACGCTCAGATGTAAATCTGTTTTTTTCAAAAATCGTATTAAATAACCTAAAAACCCCCAGGCAAGTAATTTGCCTGGGGGTTTTTAAATCGAAAAGCTTTTCTGCAACAAATCTTATTTCACCTTTTTCAAACATTTCAAGATTGAAAAGCAAGTCCAATAGCAGTAACCTTTACACTCTTGATGTGTTATATCACTATATAATTTGTAATTCTCTTCTTCTATCTTTTCAAAATCTTCTTTTAAAAGAACATCCCCCTTTTGTTGTATATTTTTTTAGAATGAATTAAACACATAAAAATTGAAATTTCAGATACAAACTTATAAATAAGCCATGCAACAAATCCATAGTATGCAAAAAGGTAAAAATAATACATCCCGAATTTACCAGTGTTTCCTCTACTAAAAAACATATTACCAGTAATAACACACATGGCATTAGTAGAACTGTAATCAGTGCCAAAAAACAAAGTACAGATAACTGGATTTCATCCTTTAACACAAGTGCAATATCCTGATCCTCCCTATTTAATTTTCTTAAAACTGTTTTCCGAAGCAAAAATTCAAACATATCATATACCTTCATTTTGGGTTTTTGAAGTTAACATAAGTGTTATATCATATATTTGTTGTTTTATCAATAAAAAACTCGCCTATTAGTAATTTTAGGCGAGCTATATTTTTTATTGAACTGTATTGGCAACTGGAGCTTCAGTATTTGTTGGAGCAGGTGTAGTAGTAGTGTCTGTCACTGTTGTATTTGTTGCATCTGATGGTGTTGCTGTATCTTCAGGAGTTTCTGGTGTTTCTGAAACATTTGATTCATCAACTGTTTCATTATAATATTCTGCATATTCTAAATTATATATTTTCTTTTCAGTTCCTGTCATATCTTTATTAACAAGATTTATAAATCCTGATTCATTATCGTGGTCTAAGTACATTACCCAATCACCTACAACATTTATATATGAAGAATATGTTGATAATTCTTTTACTTTTTGTGCTTCTTTTTCTGTTCCATCAGCTTTTGCTCTATATAAGCAAACTGTGTAATCTTCATTTTCTGCATCAACATAATTTAAGTAATATAAATAACCATCTTTTAAATTTAAGTTATATGCTGTTGTATCTAGTATTAATTCTTCTTCTCCAGAATCAATCTTTGTTCTATATATTTGTTTATCTGTATTTGTATAGTAAACATAGTCATTTTCTATATCTACACTATATAATCTTTTATTTTCTAAAATTGGTCTTCCATTTGTTCCATCCAAATTCATAATATATGTTATATAATTATCTCCAGATTCATTTGCAACATTATATATAATATATTTATTTGTGATTCCTATATAACCAGTTCCATTATCAGCAACTTTTTGAGCATTTGTTCCATTTAAATCCATTTTATAAATATTTTCATCTGCACCAATATAGTAAACTGAATTGTTTAATACATATATTTCATAACAATCATTATTAAAGTTGTTGTCATTTATAACTTCTAAATCTGAACCATCTTTTTTCATTCTATATATTTTATTATCAACTTCATCTGATTCACTATATACTTCTGCTCCAACTCCTATAAAATATATATAATTTTTATAAGAATTTATTGAAAGAATATCTATATCTTCCATAAATAATTCTTGTGGTTCTTCTTTTCCATTATTCTTTACTTTACAGATTCCTACCTTTGAAGAATCTTCATTTGGAGATAAATAATAAATATATTTTCCATCATCTACACCATATCCATAGTTTCTTATATTTCCTATTGTATTTCCAATTTTATTAGAGAAACCACCTAAAGCTTGTAAAATTATTAAACTTGCTAATGCTATAATTAATACTATAATAGCACCTGCTATAACAAACTTAAGTTTACTATTTTTTTCTGTACCATTTGTTACTTTAAACTCATCTTCCTTTTTCTCTTTTTTAGATTCTTTTTTTGAATCTTCTTCTTTTTTCTCTTCTTGTGATACTTCTTCTGTCTTTTCTTTTTCATTTTCGTTTGAAAGTTCTTCTAAAAGTTTCTTTTTGCATTCTTCACAAATTTTGTCTTCTCCTTCTAGAATTTCTTTCCCGCAATTAGTACAATTCATTATTTTTCCTCCTTAAATTTTATAAGCCTAAAAAAGCTTCTTCTTTTATACAATTTAATAAATATACAACATCTGTTATATTAAAGTTTGCATTACCTTTTACACATGCTGCTCTTTTATTAACTGCTTCTAAATTTGTATTATTTTGTACAGCGTTTAACATAGAAATTGCATCCATTATATTAAGACTTCCATCTCCATTTACATCGCCTCTTTTTATAATTGTATATGTAGTACCACCAATTGAAGCTTTATGTCCAGTTGCTAATGTATCTGATGTTACTTGATTTCCAGCTGAATCTACAATTGTCATTTCTCCAACTTCTTTATATTTTGTTCTTACATCATTACATGTTATATCTGGTAAAATTTCAATACATGGTCCATAATCAAATATTACTCTTACATCAGTTTCTAAATTCTTAGGTGGTTTAACAGGTTTTGGTGGTTCTTGTGGCTTAATTGGTGCTGGTGGTGGTGCATTACCTCCTGTTGTACCATCTGCAAAAATAAATGTTTGATTTCCTCTTATTCTTTCAGCATACCCATAAGTTCCTGTTCTTTCTGAAACAATTAAATCCCAATATGAACCATTTATTGGAGCTGCAGATCTTTGTAATACTTTAATTCTTTCTCCATTATTTAGAGTTCCTATTGCAGTACCATTTGCTGATGCTCTAACAGTTAGTGTATTTATATTTTGTATATTTGCAATTTCATAGAAAATTGTACTTGGCTCTGATTGATTTGGTCTAGTGCATGCTGTTTTTGGCATATTCTCATAAACTGGTATTATAAATACATGATTATTTGCACCTAAATTACTATAATACTTTCTTAAACTTGTTCCTTGACTTTGAGCAGCCATTATATTTTGTTGATATTGATGTGAACCTAGTGCCGATTTTCCTGATACATTAAATTTTTGATAATATAATGTGTTTTGACTATACCTTGATATATAGCTATTTTTAACCTCTTTTGCTCCACCAAAAATTGAAGCTCTTCTAGATGTCCAACCGTGACTTTGAGCATATGCTAATCCATTATTTATTATTGTAGATGAACCATTACCATAAGAACCTATATTAAAATAATTATAACATCCTACATAATTGCCATTATAACCATTACCATTACTTAGAGTAGAACCATTCTTTCCATGTTCATTAACAATTTTAGCAACTAAGAAATATCCATTTATATTATATTCATGACTAGCATCAACAATTGCTTGAATTGCTTCTCCATTATTCAAATATGCTCCATATCCTGAAACAGCTCTTGCTATATCATCATATGATACATCTGCCCCCTCTAAATCTTTAAATTGAAAAACATCATTTTCATTTATTGAATTTCTAGGATCTATCATATATGCTAAAGCATCAAGTGACGCACAACACCATGACCCATTATCAAAAACTCTATTTCCACAAATTGGGCAAAGCCATTTTCCATTATATTTTGCACCTACTTGAAATAAATTTAAAGGTGTTCCATTATGACCTTGATATTCTGTTACTAATACTTCTCCCCAATCTAATCCTGTGTAATAAAGTAAAAATGTATAATTAGGATGACTTGCTTGCAAGCTTTTTATTAATTGTTTATAGCCTGGATATAATCCATCGTCTAATCCATCTATATCTCTAGTTAAATTTCCTGGTGCACCTCTTACTGCTAAAACTTTACTTGAAGTTATTGGATTAAATGATATTAATAAATATGATGCAATCATTACTAATATTATACTTATTACCAATTTTTTATATTTCACATTATCACCTCTTAATTCAATTGAATAATTAATACTACAATAGTCTCAATTATTCAATTAAATTATATAGATAATGACAGCAAAAGTCAATAAATGCTATATTACATTTACCTTACATCTATGCTAATTTTATTATTTGCTCCCATGGTAAATCTTTTTTGCCAAAATGACCATAATTAGTCGTTTTCTTGTATATTGGTCTTCTTAAATCTAAACTTTCAATAATTCCTCTTGGTGTAAGTTTAAAGTTGTTTCTTATTTTTTGAATTATTTCACTATCTGAAATTTTTCCAGTCCCAAATGTATCTACATATATAGAAAGTGGTTCTGCAACACCTATTGCATAAGAAAGTTGAATTTCACATTTACTTGCAAATCCATTTGCAACAATATTTTTAGCAATAAATCTTGCCATATATGCTGCTGATCTATCAACTTTAGTTGGATCTTTACCAGAAAAAGCTCCTCCACCATGACGACTATATCCACCATATGTATCAACAATAATCTTTCTACCAGTTAATCCACTATCTCCTAATGGTCCACCAATAACAAATCTTCCAGTAGGATTTATATAGTATTTTGTTTCTGAATCTAGCAATTCTGCTGGTACTATTGGTTTTATTACATACTGTTTTATATCAGCTTTTAATTTTTCTAAATCTGCATCACTATTATGCTGTGTAGATAGAACAATTGTATCTATTCTCACTGGTTTATTATCTTCATATTCTACTGTAACTTGAACTTTTCCATCTGGTCTTATGTAGTTAATTATATTTTCTTTTCTAACCTCGCTTAATCTTTTAGCTAGTTTATGTGCTAAATATATTGGCATTGGCATATAATCTTCTGTTTCATTAGTTGCAAAACCAAACATCATACCTTGGTCTCCTGCACCTTCTGATTCTTCTTCATGTATTCCTTCTTTATTTTCTAGTGACTTGTCCACTCCAAGTGCAATATCTGCTGACTGCTTTGATATGTTTAATAAAACTTTGCAAGTTCTATAATCAATATCAGTTTCACTATTATCAAAACCAACTTCTTTTATAGTATTTCTTACTATTTGTTCAATATCAACTTCTGCATTTGAAGTAATTTCTCCTGTAACTAAAATTTGCCCTTTTCCAGCAACAGTTTCACATGCAACTCTTGAATATGGATCTTTTGCAAAATAACTATCCAAAATACTATCTGATATATAATCACATAGTTTATCTGGATGTCCTTCTGTAACACTTTCTGATGTAAATAATCTTCTCATAATTAAATCCTCCTTTTTAAGTTTTTCTTTTTGATAAAACAAAAAGAACTCTATGCACAAATAGAGTTCCTGAATAATTCATATTATTACCATAATCATCATTCAAAGCATCTTTTTGTGCTCTGTCGGTATTAGCACCTAAATTAATAGGTTGCTGTGGAGTCTAAAAGCCGATTCTCTCGTCCACTCTTGATAATACTTTTACAACATGTATTTTACTACATAAGTCGTTTTTTGTCAACTGTTTGCTTTTTTTGACTTCCTCATTATTGGAATAAAATTTTCTGCAAATTTATATTCATCTTTATTTTTTATATAAAGAAGTCCAATTATTGAAAAGGTTACAGCACCAATGAAATTTACTATTAAATCTTTCATTGTATCATTAATTCCTATATCTAAATATCCACCATCTATAATAGTTTCAGTTTTATTTCCATTTTTATCTTTAGATTCTATTATTGTTTTGCTTATATCTTTTACTACTACTGGTATATTTTTTCCTTCTGGATGAATATTTACTGTTGAAATAGTAGTAACTATTTTGTCTTTTTGCATATCTTTTAAAAATATAGTATCCATTCCATATTCAAAAAATTCCCACAATACCCCTATTGTCATTGAAAAACAAAATGCTACTAAAGCAACAAATACAGCTGACATTGTTGCATGAAAAAATTCTTTACGATTTAATATATCTATTAGAGAAAATCCTATTGCTGCACACAAAAATCCATTTAAAGTATGAAGCATTGTATCCCAATGTTTTATTACAATATAATATTCATTAATTTCTCCTAAAATTTCTGCTGAATATATAAATAATAAAATTATAACTTGAAGAGCATCTGGAAGTTGTATATTAAATTTTTTATCAATAATTACTGGAACTAAAAATAATATTAATGTAAATCCACATAAAAAAACATTATTCCAATTCCCAAGAAATACCTGTCTTATTAATGTTAAAATAACTAAAGCTCTAAGAATTAAATATATTGTCATATTTCTTTTGGAATAGTTTTCAAACAACTCTTCTTTTTTCTTTTTTTTCATAATTTATTCCTTTCTGTTTAGTTGATTATTTAGCTTGATACCAACTTTTGCCTTCTTCAACTTCAACAGTTAATGGTACAGAAAGATTTGCACTTTCCTCCATACATTCTTTTAATAATTTTTCTACTTCTTCTTTTTCTTCTAATACTGTTTCAATTAAAAGTTCATCATGAATTTGCAATATTAATTTTGATTTCAAGTTTCTATTTTTTAATTCATTATAAACTTTAATCATTGCAATTTTCATGATATCTGCTGCTGTACCTTGTATAGGTGTATTCATAGCAGCTCTATCTCCAAATTTTCTAATCATGTAATTCTTAGAATTCAATTCTGGTATATATCTTCTTCTTCCAAACAAAGTTGATACGCATCCATTCTTTTTTGCCTCTTCAACAATATTATCCATATATTCTTTTATTCCATGATAAGTATCTAAATATTGCTCAATATACTCTTTTGCTTCATTTCTTTTTATATCTATTTGCTCAGCAAGACCAAATTCACTTATACCATATACAATTCCAAAATTAACAGCTTTAGCTTTACTTCTTAATTGTTTTGAAACTTCTTCAATTGGAACTTTAAATACTTGAGAAGCACATATTGTATGAATATCTGCATCTGAATTAAAAGCTTTTATCATTGTTTCATCATTTGACATATGTGCCATAACTCTTAATTCTACTTGAGAATAATCTGCATCTACAAAAATCCTACCCTCTTCTGGTTTAAATACTTTTCTTAATTTTTTTCCTATTTCACTTCTTGTTGGAATATTTTGTAAGTTCGGTTCTGTACTACTTAATCTTCCAGTAGCTGTAACTGTTTGATGGAAAAAAGTATGAATTCTTTCAGTTTTAGGATTAATAAAAGGAATTAACCCTTCTACATAAGTAGAATTTAATTTCATAAGTTGTCTATACTCTAAAATTTTATCTACTATAGGATGTGCATCTTTTATCTTATCTAATGCATCTACATCTGTTGAATAACCACTTTTGGTTTTTTTACATGGTTTTAATTCTAATTTTTCAAATAGTATAACCCCTAATTGTTTTGGTGAATTAATATTAAACTCCTCACCAGCCATTTTATATATATCAATTCTTAATTCTTCAATATGTTTTTTTAGGTTTTCACCATATTTTACTAATTCATGTTTATCAACATACATACCTTCATATTGCATTTCTGCTAATATTTCTACTATTGGCATTTCAATATTATTAAATAACTCTAATGAATTAATATTTTCTAATTCTTTTAAAATCTTTTCTCTAGTTATTCCAATTACATAAGCATATAATGCATATGTGAAATTTGCTCTTTTTTCATCAGTAGATACTTCATCAAATAAACTTGTTTGTACTCCTGATTTTTCTTTATTTTCTTCATAATCAGATATATCAATTTCTAAAAACTGTCTTGATATATCCTCCATAGAATATGCATTAGAAACAGAATTTAAAATATAAACTGCAATTTTAGCATCATACATCATATTTTGCGAATTAATACCAATCTGTTTTAATAATATATAATCCTCTTTTAAATTATAACTACATTTTAAAATTTCTTTATCTTCAAATATCTCTTTAAAATCTGCTGAAAATTCAACATTATAAACTTTTTTATCATCATAAATATTAATATATGTTATTTCTTTTTTTATAATCAAATTTTCATCATTATTCTTTAACTTTTCAAAACAATAATAAAGTATTTTATTTAATTTTATTTTAGAAATTATTTCTTTTGAATCTTTTAATTCAATATATTCAAAAAGATCTTTAACATCTTTTACTTCTTCATTTGATTGACTTTGTTCTAAATTAAATCTATCTATATATCTATTAAATCTTAAATTTCTAAATAATTCTAAAACTTTTTTATTATCCCATTGTTTTACTCTAAAATGTTCCAAGTCTTTATCTATTGGTGCATTTACATCTATTCTTCCAAGTTCACGTGAAAGAATCGCTAAATCTTTATTCGCTTCTAAGTTTTCTTTTAACTTTCCTTTTGCAATAGGCTCACCTGCCTCTAATTTTTCATATATTGTATCTATAGAATGAAATTCTTTAATTAAATTTAATGCTGTTTTTTCTCCAACACCTGGAACGCCTGGAATATTATCTGATTTATCTCCCATTAATCCTTTTACTTCTATAAGTTCTTGTGGCTCTATTCCATAAACTTCTAAAACTTTATTTCTATCAAAATTTTCTGTTTCTGTTTTTCCATTTTTAGTTCTAGGAATTCTTATTGTTGTTTTATCTGAAGCAAGCTGAAAAGAATCTCTATCTCCTGTAAGCAATGTTACCTCAATATTTTCCTTTTCAGAACTTTTACTAAGTGTTCCTAGAATATCATCGGCTTCATACCCTGCAAGTTCTATAATTTTTATATTCATTGCTTCTAAAACTTCTTTTATTATAGGCATTTGAGCCGCAAGTTCATCTGGCATACCATGTCTTGTTCCTTTATATTCAGCATACATTTCATGTCTTTTGGTTGGATGTTTTACATCAAATGCTACAACCATATAATCTGGATTTACATCTTCTATTAACTTAAACATTATTGCCAAAAAACCATAAACAGCATTTGTATATGTTCCATCTGCTGTTTGAAGCATTTTGCTACTCATTATCCCATAAAACGCTCTATTTAAAATACTATTTCCATCAATAACTACTAATTTTTCCAATATTACCTCCTGTTTGTAATATATTATAAGCCATAACTTTAAATCTTATGATGATTTTATCACACTACACTTTTTTGTCAATACAAAAGAGTAAGCAGATTATACTACTTACTCTTTGCATTTATTTCACATAATTATATGTTAAAAACTATTTACAGTTATTTGATTTCTATTCCCTGTGTTTCAAGTACTTTGGAAATCCTTTCATCATCAACCAAAATCGCATACTCGTCATATTCTACTATATTTGCAATGCATAGCTTTGCAAATTCCAAAGCCCGCATGTATTCTCGTATATCATAGTAACCACATGACATCATATTATTTAAACTCTCATCATTTATAAGAAGTTCACCTTTTTGAATTTCAACATTCATTCCTACAATTTCTTCTGTAGAAATAAATCTACCAAAACTCGGACATTCTCCATGATAGCCTGGTGCTACCAAATAGATTCTTTTTTGAGAAAGAAGTTTTATTTCATCTGTAATTTCTGAAAGCTTAGTTTCTAATTCTGCTTTTTTATTAATACTGGTTTGATAGTTTTCTTCTAAACTTTCAAGCAATTCTTCCTCTTGAGCAATCTTTTTTTCCAATTCAGCAATTTCTGCCTTAAAACTTGCAATTTTTTGATTACTCTCTGATTTATTTTTATCCAGAGGAATTAGAGTGCCATCCCAAAAACTTATCCACTTCTCTGTTTCATCTTTCTGAGATACTAGTTCTCTCATCTTTTTTTCAGCTAACATTTCTTCTGTTTCAACATCACAATCATCAATATTAGTTTGACTTGTTTTTTGATTGTTCCGACGTTTTCTTTCAGCAGAAATTTTTAGTCTTTCTCGAGCTTTCTCGTTTTTCGCACTCGTTTTTTTTAGGGCTGAAAAAACTTTAGGACCTAGACCACTTCTCATCTCTTGAAGAAATGCTTCTTCTGTCATACTGTATTCAGGAGCAAGTTCAGAAATTGTTTTACCTTGTTCTGAAATTCGCTTATGAATAGTGGTAAAATTTAATGTTTTCCGATTTTGTGTTTTAACTGCCATATTGTACCTCCTTTGGTAATAGTAAAAGAAATTATATCACAGATATACCATGTAATTCAAGTTTTTAGGCAAAAAACATTGGTATATTTGACATTCCAACAACATAATATATATATCCATATACACAACCACAACATGCTCCAATTATATGTCCCATATGTGATATATTATCTTTTTTTATTAATCCATCTATAATTTCATTAATTACATAAAAAATGAAAATTAAAATTAAAGTTAATGGAATTTTGGTTTCTTGTATATTAACAAAAGAACTCATCATTATAAGCATAAATACAATTCCACTTGCTCCTAATATTCTTTTTCTTCCAACTATACTATTTATTATTCCTATCACTCCTGCTGTTATTAACATCATTATTAATAAATTAATAGTGCCATATTTTTCCTCTATCATAGGTCCTATTAATAAAATATATAGAAAATTATTTGATAAATGTTTCCAATCACTATGACCTAAAACATGTGTAAATAACCTAACATATGTAAGTGGATTAAAAGGTGAACTTCTATAAGATGAAAACAATATATCATTACTTTTTCCAGCAGTTATATATTTTAAAATTAGCACAGCAACTGAAACAAAAAAATATGTTAATATTAATATTGAATTATATTGAAAATAATCTATTAGTTCCACTTTTTTCTCCTTTTACCATTCATAATCAAAATCATCTTTATTTGGTTTTACTTTTTTTAAATCTATATTATCAATAGTTTTTGTTTGCAATTCTTCACAAATTGTTCTTTTTAATTCTTGTTTTTGCACAGTACCTGTAATATCATCTTTTATTAAATTAATATGAAGTTCAAAACAATTTCTTAATTCATATGGAAAAGTTCTATCTTTTTGGTATGTATTATATAATTCTTGTTCATAATTCATTTGTCTTTCAGATTGTTCTGTAACTATTGGAGTTTTCAAATATTCAATAATAGATTTTCTTCTATCATCTATTTTTTGTTTTATTTGTTCATCTGATAATTTATTATCTTTGCTTTCTAAAATTTGTTTTAATGTTTTTTCTCTTCTTGAAAGTCTTGGATATATTTCGGCTTGCTGATTTTCATATCTATATAACAAATCTACTGTATCTTTTGTATATAATTTTTCTACTACTTCATCACTTAAAAGGCCTATTGCATTTAAATATTTTAAATCTTCATAAGCACATATCTGCTCAGCTCTTTCTTGAGCATTCTTACTAATAATGCTTTTCATTATTTCGACTTTATTTTCAATAGATAATTCTTCTCTATTATTATTTCCTAAATACATATTAGTAATAATTGCAGATGAAGTGTTTTGTATTTTCTCTCTAATTTCGTCTGTAATAGCAACTTTTGGTCTTTCAGCATTTTCTAAAAGAGCTTCTTGTGATCCTTTATAAAATGTTGGTCTTTCAGAATCAATATCCATTTTATCGCATTCTCTAAAAAAACCTTCATAAATTTCAATAAGTACTTCTGGTCTTTTCTTAATATATTCTCTTAAAATTGTTTTACTATTTGGCTCAAGATGACAATCATCAAGATACATATCCAATTCTTCTTGTTTATCTTCTTCATTCTCATCATAATAATCATCAGATAATATTTCATAAATTTCTGATATTCCACTATCTCCTAATTCTTCTGCAAGTTCTTGATGTTCATATACATATCTACTTACACTTTTAGAAAAAGCTTTTAATCTTGATTGTGTATAACTTACATATCTATTTGTAACATTTTCATCTGCAAGTCCCATCCAGCCATCTAAATTTCCTGTAAGTAGTGGTGGAGTTCCACATTCTTCAATTATTTCTGGATGATTTTTAGCAATTTTTCTTAAAATATCTATATGCTTCCTATACGTTTCTGTACTTGAACCTATAACAATTGAATCATTTCTTTTTATATTTTTTGTTAAAAATTTTAATTCAAATGGCAAATTATTAGATTCACATTCTTCAATAAATTCATCTACAATAGTACCAATATTATGTAATGGTGAGTTTATATAAATTCTATGTTCTGTTTTGAAAAAATCAGCAAATTCTTCCATAACTTGCCAAATTCCCATACTTCTAGTTTTCAAAAAGTTTGAATTAGTTATTTTTGCATCTTTAAGTGCTGAATCATAATCTCTATCATCATAATAAGAAACAACACTTGCATAAAATTCATTATTATCTTTAGCATCTAAATAAATTTCTAATAATCTTTTATAATTTTCTATTTCATATGGATTAGTAACAGACTCTAATATTTCTTTCATAAATACTCCTTTTATTTTCTAAAAAAATTCAAAATCTTTTTCAAAAAAGCAATTATTTTATTTTCTTTATATATTGTTAGTTCTGTTATTTCATTTTTTTCATCAATACATACTTCTTCTACTTCAATTTCATTTTTAAAGAATATGTCTGTATTTTTATTTTCTTTAAAAATTTTTAAAAACTCTTCTTTTTGGTTTTTGTCTGCAAAATATTTATAATTTATTATTTGTAAAAATGCTTTTGTTTCATCTTTTAAATGCTGTTCTAATAATGTTTTTTCTGTTGTCAAATTAACAATATAAGTTTCTGATTTATTTTCTTTGAAAAATTCTATTACTTTTTGTGGTAACATTTTCTTATCTTCTGGATTTAAGTTTTCTAAAATAAAATCGACCTCACAGCACGCTTCTGCAAATTCCATTATATCTTTCCTTTCTTTTATCTTTCTCCATCATCTTCTCTTGATTTTTTAATTTCTTGATTTTGTTTTCCCTTTGATGCAAACTTTTCTTTTGTTTTTTGTTTAATCCAATCTATTGCTTTTGAAATAACATTATTCTTCTTTTCTTCTGGTAAATCTACTTCTGAAAGTTCATCAATAGAAAAATAAGAATTTTTTACTTGTATTGTCTTATCTTTTTCTATATCTTCAATAGCTTTATCTGTTACTGTATCTATCACTAGATTTATAGCATCTCTTGGAAATACAGCATAAGTAGTTAAATTACTTCTAGCATCATTTTTTCTTGTAAATCCTAAAGTTTTCCCAGTTTTAATATAATCTGCTAAAGCATTAGCAGTATGATCTATTCCATATCTTTGGGATGTTTGGTTTACTGAACTTTCTAGAACTCTTCCTTTAAAATCTTTATTATATCCATTATAATTTTGTTCTGTAAAAGACTTTGCTATTAAATCTAACATTTCTGTTGGAGTAATATGTTCTTCGATTTGTGCTCTTGCTTGTCCTTGTCTTGTAAAACTATCTGAATAACCAGTTGTTACATATTTTTCAATTGCTTTTACAACCTGTTCTTTAGCTGACTGAGGTCCAAATTTATTTTTATATTTTGTATATGTTTGTTCTATTGCAAGTTTAATTATACTCATTTTATCATTTTGGTCTAAACCAGCTTGTCTTACATTTGGATCTGTATTTATTGAATTTACAAAATCCGTTGGAAGTACTTGATAATTGTATTGTATTTCATCTTGTTCTGTTATATGTCTTTCAAAAAATCTAGGATTATTCCCAAAATATTGTAACTGTGTATCTCCTCTTCTAAGTGCAGGAGAGTCCCATGTTAAATCTACTGGAAAAGACTTTCCATCTATTGTTAATACATTCCAAGCATGTTTTTCTCTTTGAGTTCTATTTGGAGAAAATCCTATCCCTCTAATATAATCACATTGTATACCTTGTCTATCCATCATTTCTTTATAAAGTAAAGCATATCCTGCACATACACCTTTTCTATCTAGAATAACAGACAAACTAGATGGTCTTTGAGCACTAAGACTGTATTCTATGTTTTTACCTAAAACTTCATAAATATATTTTGCTTTTTGCATTTGATTCCATTCTTTAGGAATATTGCCTTCTATAACTTTCATTTGTCCAATTATTTGTTTTAATTCTCTTCCACTATATGTTCTTCTTTGCTGATACCTTTCTTGATTATATTTTTGTTTACCAGCCATTCCGTCCTAAAACAAATATTTGTTCATCATCTCTTATTGTGCTTAAATCATATCTACTTTCTAATTCTCTAGTATTAGTAACAGTTATCATATATTACTCCTTTAATATTCATACATATCGTTTAATAAAATTTTTATATTTTTTAATTCTTTCAATTCTTTTTCAAAATTATATGATTCTTCTCTATCAACTGATAATGTTTTTAGATTTTTATATTTTGAAATAATCTCTAATTCCAATTTATCAATTTTTTCTACTGATAAATATTCTATTGGTAAAGAAAAATCAATTTTAGATAAAGAAAAATCTTTGATATTTTTTATTACTAATTTTTTTAAATTTGTAAAAGTTTTTAAAAATTCAAAGTTATCAATTTTAATATTAATAAGTTGTAGTTCTATAAGATTTGATAATTTTTTTATCTCTTCAAAATTATCTATTTCTGTATTAATTAGTGATAAATGTTCTACATTACTAAACATTGTTATATCTCTTATTTCACAATTAACAAATTCAATATTTTTAATATTACTTACATTTTTTATATCATTTAATGTTAAACCTAAATTTCTTATTGATATTTTTTTCAAATTTCTAAATAAAGTTACTTCTTCAAAATATACTTTATTATATGCTCCAACTATATTTTGAGAATCTAATATTATTTCATCTATACTATCTAAATCCTTTATTTGAAATTCTGTTTTATCTAATTTAAATTGTATAAGATTTTTCAATTCTAAATTTTTAATTAATTCATTTTTATCCTTTATAGCAGAAATCTCCATCGTGTTTTCAAGATTTTCCATACATATCTCCTTTGTATAAATATAATTATTTGAATTTATTATATCATTTAATTATTATTTTTCTTAAAAGTTTTTAAATTATTATAAAAATGTAATTATTTAGTAATTTAATAAAATCACTATTTTAAATTGACTGTTTACATAAATGGTAGTATAATCTACTCATAATTTAAGGCATTTGCCTAATTTATATAAAAGGAGAAAATTTATGAACATTAATTGGAATGATTCTTTTCAAGTTCGGAATATTATAAAAGATTACTCTCTTCGGCTTTTGGCTATTAATAGCATAAATGGTGACTCTTATGGTATTCAAAAAGTCTTTAATGAATTGGAAATTATTTGCAGAGAACTCAATTTTTGCTATGATAGACAAGCTGACGGATTGGTTATGAGAATTTCTAACAATCCCTTGAATTTTCATCGTTCATGCAAATTAGCATTAGTTTGTCATATTGATACTGTTGATTATGACAAATCTAAATGGCAACACAATCCTCTTGGCGAAATTTTAAATAGTAGAATTTATGGAAGAGGAATTATTGATGACAAAGGCGCTTTAGTTTTAGCTCTTCTTTCTGCTAAAACTTACGAACATGTATTTAACAAGCCTTGGATCATAATTGTAGGTTCTTCTGAAGAGGGAATTTGGATTGATATGGAAAAATACAATTTAGAAAATCATCCAATTCCTGATTATGCAACTACAATTGATGGAGATGGCGTTCAGTTTGGTTCTCGAGGATATGCAGATATCGAATTTAACTTTAAAAGTCAAATCTGTAAAGATACTTTTATTCAAAATATTAGCATACCTGGTGGTGCTACAAACATTGTACCAGGATTTGCAACAGCAACTTTATCAGATGGAAACATTATAAGTAAAATTGGAAAATCTTGTCACTCATCAATTCCTCATAATGGAAAAAATGCTTTGAATCTTCTTGTTCAAGAATTATATGAGATTTTCAAAAATCAATTTCCTACATTTTTACAGCTTATGAACGATATTCAAGATTGTACATTATCTAATTTTGAAGTAATGGATACAATAAATCAGATTAATGGTATATCTGTTTTACCAACATCTGTTTGCCCTACTACTTGCAAGATTGAAAATGGATTGTTAACAGTAAATTTGAATTTTAGAATTTCTATTTGCACAAAAGAATCAGACTTTTTAGATTTAATTTCAAATTTGTCTAATAGATATAATGCTAATATTCAAATTATAAAATTAACTATGCCGAATTTCATAAATCCTGATTCTCCAATTATAGAATCTCAAATCAAAGCATATGAAGAGGTTCTTGGAAAAAAAGGAATAGCAACAATTGCTCCTGGAATCGGATATAATGCTGCTTTTAAATCTAAATTTGGCTGTAATATCTTTGGTCCTCGGTTTGCAGTATCTGATGATGAAGAGGATTTATGCCACTGTAATGATGAAAGCCGTTCTATTGATGATTTATTAAAATTCTATAAAATGCTTTGCATTTTTATGAAAGATTTTCTTACATGAATTAAGCTCTCTTCCCATTGGAAGAGAGCTTTTTCAATTATATTTTGATATTGTACTTTACATAATTTTGTGTTATAATATTCTTGTTGTATTTTATATTGTAACTTAAAAACTTAGTAGTTTGTAGTTAATTTAGGAGGAAAATTTATGAGTAGAATTAATCGGATTTTTAGTAAGTTAACAGTTGATAGAACAAAGGAAATCTTAGCATTTGTTCTTTGTTCTTTATTCTTTATTTATTATCACATTACTGGAAATACAGTTACCACTTGCAGTAGATATAATTATTGGCGCACTTATGTCGATAATAACTTTAATATTTTACTGTTACTTTGAAAGATGGCTACTTGAAACTATATGTGATACTACACTAAAAGATGTTGGCAAAGAGATTGTTAAAATTATAAAAGAAATCGGAATGTTTTTTATATTTTCTTGTGTCACAAATTTTCTATTGTCTGCTTTTATTATTGGTGAACCAGAAAATCAGACACAAGTTGTAAATAGTTTTTATCAGGCTCCAATCATTAATTCAATAATGATTATTGTTATTGGACCGATTTTTGAGGAATTTATTTTTCGGTATTTGCCATATCAATTTATCTCTAACAAAAAAATATATGTTATAGTTTCAGCAGTAATCTTTGCCTCAATGCATGTTGTTAACGATAGTAATGCTCTGTACTATGTATGGGCATATATAGGAGATGCACTTTATTTCGGCTATCGGTATTATAAAACAAAAGACTTACGTGTAACAATGTCAATTCACATTTTTAACAATGCATTTGCAATGTTCCCGCTTATAATGGGATTGCTCTAAATTATTCAAAAAGGCTACTTTGAGCTATTTGCTCAAGGTAGCCTTTTCTACTTCTTTGTTCAATTCTGATGTACAATGCATGCATCTAGTTGCTTTTATATTAATTTCGCCAAAGCAATATGGACAAATTTTTGTTGTTTTTTCTTCTTTTATTTCTTGTTTGTTTTTACTTCCAAGGTTTGCTAACTTATTCATAAATTTTACAATAAGAAAAACAACAAAAGCCATTATTATAAAATTAATTATATCTGTTATAAAAGCTCCATATGTAATATTTAAGTTTCCAATTTTAAGTGAAAATTCAGAAAAGTTCACTTCACCAAAGCACCCTAATATTGGTGATATAATGTTTTTAGTAAAAGAAGTTACTATATTTTGAAATGCACTTCCTATTAATACACCAACTGCTAAATCTAATACATTTCCTCTTAATGCAAATTCTTTAAATTCATTAATAAATTTAGATTGTTTTTTCTTTGCTTCCTTTATTGCTTTTTTAGTTTCTTCTTTTAATTCTTTTTCCATGTCTTAACTCCTATTATTTTCTAAAATTATTGATTAATATCACAAAACTTCTTTTTATCTTTTTCTATTTTTTGTGCATATCTTTCTTCCTCAGAAAAAACACATCCACAGTACTTTTGCATATATAATCCAAGTTCACGAGCCTTATTTTGGCCTTCTCTAAATCCTTGTCTAAAATCTCTATATAAAAATTCTATATCATATTTTTTGGCCATCTCTTCACATACTTTTTTTAATTCTTCATGTTTTTGATAAGGACTAACAAAAAGAGTACTTGTAAAAGCATCATATCCATTTTCTTTGGCATATTTTGCAGTTTGCTCTATACGAACTCTATAACAATATTTAACACATCTATTATCTAAATCATCAATTACTTCTTTACAAAATTCTCTTAAACCATAGTTTTCATCAATAATTAATTCTAAATTAATCATTTTTGAATATTCAATTAAAGTATCTCTTCTTGTTTTATACTCAATATATGGGTGTATATTAGGATTGAACCAATATGAAACTGGTTCTATCCCTTCTCCTCTTAATGAGTCTATGCAATACACGCTACAAGGTGCACAACAAGTATGTAATAATAATTTCATTTTACTCTCCTATTCCCAAAAACAAATTATATATTTTGTCTTATAGTAAACATCTTCAGAATAATTTTTCATATTTTCTTTTTCTGAAACAATTCCTGAACATATTCCAATTAAAAACGTAAATATTGTAACTACTCCTAAAAACTTTCTTAGTATATTTTTGGTTTCATCAGATTTTAAACTATTAAATATTACTATAAATATTAAAATTCCTGATAATATAAACATCCAAGCATAATCAATTAAATATCTTTCATTACTTCCAGCCATCATAATACTTAAAAGAGCTATAAAAGTTGCAACTATTACTAATGAATTAATCAATACTTTTAACTCTTTATTTTCAGTTTTTTTATTTGCTTTTACAATAAGAAAATTCATAAAGCAAATTGGAGCAATTATAAATAGCCCACCTATCATATTTTCTATATAATAGTATCCATAAAATTGTAATAATTTATTATGATTTGTAATAAATGGAAAATCTGGTATAAAGTTTGGTATACTAAATAAATTTGCAATTATTCCTGTTGGCAGTGCAAAAATTCTATTTTTTAATGTAGACATATTTACAACAGTTAATTGATATTTAGTTCCAAATTCAAAAGGATTTTCAAATCTCGCATAATTATATAACATAAGCAATGCACCAACTGTAAGATATGGTAGTGCAACAGCAAAAATCAATTTTATTAAAGGCTTTTTATCTGTTTTAAGTCCTTTTACATTTTCTATCAATAATTTTATTAAATAAGGTAATATTAAAACTGATACAAATAAATCTGTCGGTCTGCATGCAACTGATAAACTTAAGAAAAGTGAACCTGCAAATATATTAAAGTATTTCTTTTCATCACATTCTAAAGATTTTAAAATAAAATAAATTCCTTGAAGTACACAATAAAGTCCTGATACGATTGCTAGTTCATAAACTCTTGACATTCCCTCTGCATAAAGTACTAATGATCCAGCACATAACATGATTAAAGAAAATAGCACAAATTTAAAAGGAATTTTTTCAAAATATCTATTTATTATTTTAGTTAAAATCTCTTTAATTAAAATTAGTATAGCAATTGAAAGAACAAATACAACAGTAGCTATATCTAAATATTTTTTTGTAATTGCATAATATGGCAAGAAAAATATTAATAGTGGTAAAATTCCAAAATACACATAAAATTTTCCGTTATAATAGGCTGTATCCCATAAATAATCTTTTCCTCTTTCTACTGTTCCTCTTTGCAAATCATCGTATGGATTCTCTAAATTTAAAAAATCTTCACTTGGCTGATAATCTAAATATAATTGTCCTTTATATATACTGTTTACAAACATTTTATTGTATATTTTCAAATTATCTGGTTCAATTGAATTTTGGTTTATAAAAATAGATAGCACCAAAAATATCGCAAGTACAAAAAGCAATGCTAATTCTTGAGTCAAATTTTTTATTGAATAATCTTCATTAAAGCTTTTTTCATTTTTAAGAAAATAAATAACTATAAGTGTTCCTAAAGTGATTATAAATCTTACTATATTAAATTCAAAAGGAATCTTTTCATTTAATACAACTTCAGATATTTGCTCACTTTCATAAATATGTTTATCAACAGATATCATTATTCCTTTTACATTACCTGATAAATATAGTGGCATATATTTTGATTTTTCATTTTTAGGAATATAATTTTTGGAGTTTAAACCTCTATAACTTGAGCTTGTCTCATCTGAAAAATATATTTTATATTCTTTTACTTCATCTACTGTTTTGTCAAAATTAATTTTTATTGTTCCTACTTTTGTATTTATATTATCTATTTTTAAAATAGCTCTTGAATCGTCATATTGTTCAAGTTCAAATTCTGTATAAGTTCTTTTTTCAAAATTCCCTAATAAAACACGATAAGAAGTAATGTTAAAAACAATTACTTCTAGAAATAATGTGATTATTAAGTTAATTAAAATTTTAGATAAGTGTTTTTTCATATATAAATTTCATTACAACACTTTTAATTTGTTTTTGTTTCATGATATTCTTTTTCTGTATTAACATTCCAAATATTGTCTTTTGTTGTAATGCCTTCTTTTATATTTTTTACTGCTTCAAATGCTGTTGCCATAGAATGATCCATATTATTATATCTATGTTGACCGTTTCTACCAATGCAATAAAGATTACCAAATGTATCTAAATATTCAACAAGCTTGTCCATATGTTCATATGTATCAAAGTATGCTGGATATGCTTTTTTAATTCTTTCTCTATGACTATCTAAAACATCTTCTTTATCTATAATATTCATACTTGCAAGTTCATTAATAGCAAATTCTGAAAATTCTTTATCAGACATATTCCAATATTTATCATTTTCTTGACAAGTATATTCAAGCCCTATCCAAACAGTATTTTCAGCATCTTTAACCAAATAAGGTGACCAGTTATTAAATATTTGCAATCTTAACATTTTAACTTCTGGCTCTTGTACATAAATCCAACAATCTGGAACAATATTTCCTAATGTTTTCATTTTTGTTTTATTAGTTAATTTTATTTTTTTAACTAATACACCAACTGTTTGAAAATCAACATATGGAAGTCCAAGTGCAATATCTTTCATATTTTGAGGTACTTCTATTCCAATAAATCCTGCTACTAAATCTTTTACTGGCATTGTAGATATAAAAATATCTCCCTCTAAAATAACTTCTACACCATTTACTTCACATACTACACTTTTTATAGTTTTATCTTCGATTTTCAATTTTTTAACAGAATAACCCTTTAATATTTTTCCGCCGTTTTCTTCTATTTTTTCTGCTAATGTTTCCCAAAGTTGTCCTGGTCCATATTTTGGATACCAGAATTGTTCAATTAATGATGTTTCAACTTCTTGTTTCTTTTTCTTTGATTTAAATATTTTTGAAAAAGCATCTTTTATAACAGCTGTAATAGAAACACCTTTAACTCTCTGTGCTCCCCAATCTGCTGAGATTTCTTTTGGATGTCTTCCCCAAAGTTTTTCTGTATATTTTTCAAAAAACATACTATATAAAACTTTACCAAAACGATTTATATAAAAATTCTCTAATGAATCTTCTTTTTTCTTTACAAATATTGTTTTTAAATAACTAAATCCAGCTTTTATTGTACGGAAAAGTCCCATATTTGTAAATGTTTGCAATTTTAAACTTATAGGATAATCGAAAAATTTCTTTAAATAATAAATTCTTGATACTCTTGTTCTTACAAGCATTACTGTATCTTCTTTTTCTGGATTTGGTCCGCCTTCTTTTAATGGTTTTTCTCTTTTTAATTTTTCATCATCAAAAGAATTTACACCTTGTATTGGCATTAATTCTTCCCAAAAGTTCATAACTTCTTGGTCTTTTGAGAAAAATCTGTGTCCTCCTATATCCATTCTATTGCCATTATATCTTACTGTTTTTGAAATTCCACCTATATCGTTAGATTCTTCTAATATGATAACTTCATATTCTTCATTATTATCTTTTACTAATTCATAAGCAGCAGTTAAACCAGCTGGTCCTGCTCCTATAACTATAACTTTTTTCATATATTATCCTTTCAAAGCTTAAAATTTATATTCTATTCCCAAATGCTCATATCCTGTAGCTGTAACAACCCTTCCTCTTGGAGTTCTTGCCAAAAAACCTATTTGCATTAAGTATGGTTCATAAACATCTTCAATTGTTTCAACTTCTTCATTTAATGTTGCAGCTAATGTTTCAACTCCAACTGCTTTTCCAGCATATTTATAAATTATTGTTTCTAATATTTTTCTATCTGTATTATCCAATCCCAAATCATCAATATCTAATTTATCAAGAGCCATTTTAGTTATATCTAGTGTTAAAACACCATCTCCTAATACCATTGCATAATCTCTGATTCTTTTTAATAATCTATTTGCAATTCTAGGAGTTCCCCTAGAACGTTTTGCAAGCTCAAAAGCCGCTTCTTTTTCAATTTCTATATCTAAAAGCTTACTTGATCTTTCTATTATTGTTGTTAAATCTTTTACAGAATATAACTCAAGTTTTGATACTATTCCAAATCTATCTCTCAATGGAGTAGATAGTGAACCAACTCTTGTTGTAGCTCCAACTAAAGTAAATTTTGGTAAGTCTAATCTTATTGACTTGGCTGTTGGTCCTTTTCCTATAATTATATCTAAGCAAAAATCTTCTAAAGCTGGATATAATATTTCTTCTATATTTTTATTTAATCTATGTATTTCATCAATAAATAAAACATCATTTGGAGCTAAATTTGTAAGTAGTGCTGCTAAATCTCCTGGTCTTTCTATTGCAGGTCCAGAAGTAATTTTTATATTACTTTCTAATTCATTTGCAATAATATTTGAAAGAGTTGTTTTTCCAAGACCTGGAGGTCCATATAAAAGTACATGGTCAAGAGCTTCTCCTCTCTTTTTTGCCGCTTCTATATATACACTCATACTTTCTTTTACCTTTTTTTGTCCAATATATTCACTTAGTTTTTTTGGTCTTAAAGAAACTTCTTGATAATCTTCTCCATCTATTAAATTAGGATCTAATATGTTATCTTCCATTGTACCCCCCATTTAGATTCAAATCCCTGTAAAATATTCTATTTCTTCCATGAATGGAAATATTTCCTTAACTCTTTTTAAAGTATATACTGCATTTTTTTGATGTGGGCATTTTTCAGGAGCTTCAATAAGTTCATTTTTATAGCAGTTTTTAGCTAATTTATAAACTAAATATTTACATCCCATATATTTATAATATATTTTATATCCATTATCTAAATCTTCCCAAAACATTTCAAATGTATATTTATTGTCCAATGATTCTTATCCCTTTCTGTTTTAAATACCAAGTATTGTTAAAATCATACCTAGTCCCATAGTAAAGAAACTTACTCCAAAAATATATATAATCATTTTTGAAGCCTTTGATGCTTCTATATAAACTTCTTGTGGTTTAAATTCATTGATTTTTAATTCAATTCTATTTCCTATATCAGGTAACCCTGTTCTTTTATATCTTCCAGTACATTTTGTATATAAATTCCCATTGTATTCATATTGATATATTGGAGCATATGCAATAGTTCCATCTTGTTGTTTATTCTCATCAAAATCTACACATTCAGCTTCAACTATTTGTTTACATTTAGATTTTGAAATATCTTCTAATACCTCTGGAACTATAATCATTGCAAGTCCAATTACTGCAATTGCTGTTGATAATAATGTTGGAATAATTGGGCTTCCTTGCACTCCTGCAAAAAGCATTCCTCCCCATTCATTTACTGCAGGAATTACAACACAACTCATTCCAGCAAATACTGATAATGCTCCAATTAGCTTTTTTCTGTTTAATAGGATAATTCCCATTATTATAAATAATTGTCCTACTGTCATAATTGCAAATGTTACTTGATTTAATCCTGTAAAATACATCATTAAACCAATTGATGCTACTGCCCAAATAATACAAGCCCAAGCTACAACTGTGTTGTAAAATCCACACTTTTCATTTGTTTGTTCGTTCATTTCTTTTTACCTCTTTCCTTTGTTTTTTATTTTATCATATTTATAAATTCTTGTTCATTTATTATTGGTATTCCTAGTTCTTGGGCTTTAGTTAATTTACTTCCACCATCTTCACCAGCTAAAACATATGTAGTTTTCTTAGAAACTGATGATGATGTTTTTCCACCTAAATTCTCAATTATCTCTTCTGCTTCTTTTCTTGAATAATTATCTAAGCCTCCTGTTAATACAAAAATCTTCCCTTCAAATCTTCCATCTCTTGTACTTGATTCTTTAGATGTCATATTTAATCCAAAGTCTTCTAATTTTTGTATCAAATCTTTAGTTTGATCTTGAGCAAAAAATTCAAATACACTTTCTGCCATTATTTCACCCATATCATCAATTTCAATTAAGCTTTCAAGGGAAGCATTTTTTAATTGTTCCATAGTTTTGTATTTTTTTTCTAATTGCTTAGCAGCTTTTACACCAATATGCCTAATTCCTAACCCATTTATTAATCTATATAATTCATTATTTTTACTTTCATTTATTGCTTCAATTAAATTCTGAGCAAACTTTGTGCCATTTTTCTTTAATGATGCAATATCTTCTAATTTTAGATTATATAAATCTGCTATATTAGATATTAGATTTCTATTTAATAATTCTTCAATTATACTATCTCCAAGACCTTTTATATTCATTGCCTCACGAGATGCAAAATGAAGTATATTTCTATATTGTTTTGCAGGGCATTCTACACCTATACATCTAACTGCTGATTCGCCTTCTTCTCTTACTGCATCTGCACCACATACTGGACATTTATTAACCATAACAAATGGTAATTCTTTTCCTGTTCTTTTTTCTTTTATAACATTTACTACCTCTGGTATAACATCTCCAGCTTTTTGAATTACTACTGTATCTCCAACTCTTAAATCTTTTTCTATAATAAAATCTTCATTATGCAATGTTGTTTTTGATATAGTTGACCCAGCCACTTTAACTGGTTCTAATATTGCCATTGGAGTAATTGCTCCAGTTCTTCCAACTTGAAATGTTATATCTTTTAAAATTGTTTCTTTTTGTTCTGGTGGGTATTTGTATGCAATTGCCCACTTTGGAGTTTTATAATTTGAACCTAAAATTTCTCTCATTTCTAAATCATCAACTTTAATAACAGCTCCATCAATTCCGAAAGAAAGTTCATCTCTATTATCTCCTATTTTATTTATTTCTTCAATAGTTTCTTCTATACTATTGCATAGAACTTTTACTGGATTAACATTAAATCCTATTTTTTCAAGATATAAAAGAGATTCTATATGTGAAGAAAATTTTACTGAATCTGATTTTTGAACATTAAACACATATATATCTAATGGTCTTGATGCTGCGATTTTTGAATCAAGTTGTCTTAAAGAACCTGCTGCTGCATTTCTAGCATTTGCAAATAATGGTTCTTCATTTTCTTCTCTTTCTTGGTTCATTTTTTCAAATTCATTTTTTCCAATAAACACTTCACCTCTAACAGTAATATCTATTGGTTCTTTTAATTTTCTTGGAATATGTTTTATTGTTTTTAAATTATCTGTAATATCTTCTCCAACTAAACCATTTCCTCTAGTTGCACCTCTAACGAATATTCCTTTCTTATATTCTAGGCTAACAGATAAACCATCAATTTTAGTTTCAACAACATATTTTATTTTACTTTTTATTTCTTTGTTTGTTTCGTTTGGCATGTCAAATTCAATTTGTTCCATCCCATTATTAGATTCATCTATTACTTTTCTTACTCTTTCATCAAAAGCATATAATTCATTAAAATCAAATATATCTTGAAGACTTTGAAGTGGTACTTCATGTTCTACTTTTTCAAATCCTTCTTTTACAGTTCCGCCAACATGTTGTGTTAGAGAATCTGAAGTAATTAAATCTGGATATTCTTTTTCCAAATTCCTAAGTTCTAGCATTAACATATCATATTCAAAATCACTTATTTCAGGACTATCATCATCATAATATTTTTTTGCATGATATTCAGTTATTTTTTTAAGCTCTTTTATTCTTTTTTTAGCATTTTCCTTGTTCATTAGTTTTCCTCTTTAAATAAATCTTTTCCATTTTTTAAATAGTCATATCCTGAGAAAATTGTTGCCACTACAGAAACTAACATAATAACTGAAGTAATAACATTTAAAAATATTTCTCCTGAAGTCATATATATTTGTATACTGCTTGCCATAGCTTCTGCTTTATTTGTATTTGCTATCATAAAATTAAAGAAATTAAATTTATCTACAAATACTAAAATTATTGCAACCATTTGTGTAACTGTTTTTAATTTTCCCCAAATAGAAGCAGCGATTACTTTTCCACCTTTTTCTACAGCAATTAATCTATATCCGCTAACCAAAAATTCTCTAGTTAATACGATTATTGGTATCCATGCTGGAATTTTATCAAATTCTACAAGCATTACAAGAGCAGATAAAACTAAAATTTTATCTGCTAATGGATCTAAGAATTTACCAAATGTTGTAACTTGATTTCTTGAACGTGCTATATACCCATCTAATTTATCTGTTATAGAAGCTATAATAAATATTATATTCATTATCCAGAAAGATGTTGGTATTCCAAGCCATTCTCCTGTTATAAAACCTATAGTTCCTAAATATCCTACTATTACAAAAATAGGAACTAAAATTACTCTAAAAATAGTTAGTTTATTTGCTAAATTCATATTATTACCTCTCATTTTACAATATTAGTTATTAACTACATTAGTTGTTTGATTTACAGTATTGTTATTTACTACATTTTCTGCTACTGAATTTGTATTTGATACATTATTAGTTAATTTGGTTTTTTCGTTTTCTTTTTCTATTTCAATTTTTCTTGCATTTTCTAATTGATTTACTATTGCTTGAAGATTTGTAATATCTTTTCCTATTAATTCAAAATCATTTGCATTTAAAGATTCTTTCAAATTGTTATTAGCTTTTATAACTGAATCTACTAATGCAGTTATATCTTCAACATTTACAAATTCCAAATCTACTGCATAAGCCTCATTAAATAAATTTTTAAGAGCTGAATCTAAAGTGTCTCCAATTGCAACTGTATTTCCTGATGCTACAATAACTTTTCTTAAAACTGGTATTTCACTTTCATTAAGCATTACTTGATATACTGGTTCAACATATAATAAAGATTTATTTATTGGAACTATTATCATGTCTTTTATAAGTTTGGTTCCACTTGTATTTATAGTTTCTAATTCTTTAGAAATTCTTTCATCTTGTTCTATTTGATTGTTAAGTTGTAGTATTCCAACAACATTGCTTTCAGAATTAAATTTATATAATGCAAGTTCTGATTTTCCATTTTCAACAGTACCAACTAAATATGATGTAATATTTTGTTTTTCTAGTTTGTTATAAGTTATAACAAGCCCTAATTCTGGTTTATCACTATCTATTGTTTTTAACATTGTGTAATATGGTTGCATTTGAACACCTGTTACTTTTGAATTTGCAGAATTAGCTTTTGTTGTTATTTGCCAAATATCATCAGCTCTATATAAAGTATCTTCACTTATATCATGATATATATTTACCATATTAGCTTGAATGTTGTATAAAAATTTTGGATATACCAAATGTTCTTTTATATCATTTGGTAATTCCTTTTCTGTAAATAAGTCTGGATACATATTTCTATATGTCATTATTATAGGATCTGATTTATCTGTAATATAAAATGTTGTTGTTCCATCATAAGCATCAATTAATACTTTTACAGAATTTCTAATATAATTTAATCTTTCTTTATATCCTTTAATATCTATTGTTGATATTTGAGAATATGGATAATTGCAAGATCTTGTATATCCATCTAATACCCAAACTAATTTTCCTTCATCTGTTATAACTAAATATGGATTTTCATCATATAATACATCTGGTAATATTTTCTTTGCTCTTTCAATTACATTTCTATTTAATACAATTTTTGTATCTTTAGTTATATCTGTTGATAAAGCAAGTCTAAAATCTTTTTGATTAATTGCTAAAACTAGTCTATCTAAAAAACCAAGATTTAATCCAGCATTTCCATTATATGTATTCTCCTCATATTTAGATGCTGTAATTGGATAATCATATTCTTTTCCAAAAGATGTATTAGTTTTTATTAAACTATTTGTTTCTAGTCCAAAATATATTCTAGGTTGTTTGATATTTAAAATATCTTGGCTTGTAAAATCTGACAAAATATATTTTGCATATCCTGTTTCATCTGTATCTGTTGCTGAACTTACAACAGCTGAATAACCATGTGTATATTTTAGTGATTTATTGTTATAGCTAATTGTATTATCAGTTAATATTTCTCGTGGTGTAATATATACTAATTCTTTACTTCCATTAATTTTATAAAGTGCTAAAAAAGTATTTTCATAATTATAGTAGACACTATTTTCTTGATGTTCTGCAACTGTTGTTAAAGTAACATCCTCTGTAATTAATGGAATATTATTTATAACATCTTGATTGTTTTCAACTTGTTCAGAAGTTATAGTTGTATAATTATCTATATTTTGTTGATTTATATCTATATTATATGCTTTTTTAGTATTATCAATATTAAATGCTATATAATCTTTTTCAGAGTCTAATTCGTTTCTTCCAACATTTATTGCTTGAAAACCTATTAAAACAACAAATAAAATTAGTAAATATGTTGGAACTAATAATACAGATATTATTCCTTGTTTGAAATTACCTTTTTTTACATAAGACAATAATCTAATAACTGAAACTGCAATAACAAAACTTAAAATTCTATATCCCCATAATTTAACTGTTACATCTGATTTTCCTGCTCCTACTAGACTTGTAGTATTTTCATCTCCAATTTGAACTATATTTCCAGTTAAAATATTTTGAGCATTTACAAAAATGTATGTGCAAAAAGCTATTGCAAGTAATATAACAACAAATAATTCTAATTTTACAAATGTATTTTTCTTTAATGTTTCACCATCTACTCCATCAAAATAACTATTTAATGCAATTACAAAATATAATGCTATATAAATAAGTGTAACTATGCAAAATCCTATACAGAACATAAGCACAGTTTGAATAAATGGTAATGTAAACATATAATATCCAATATCCATTCTAAATATTGGATCTTCAATTCCAAATACACCTGCATTATTAAAAATTGCCAATTTGTCAGCAAGCATTGATGATGCAATTGTTCCACTTAATAAAGCTACAACTAAACTTAAACTTTTATTTGGAAGTTTAGGCATTTCCTTTTTTTCTTCATCAAAAAACTTTTTAAGACCTTTTATAATAAATTTGTTTAAAACATATATAAAAATATATGTAGTAACAAATACAGTTCCTAAAACAATATATTTATTTTGAATTTTTTGTATAAGTACAGAAATGTAAGTTTCACCAATTTCTAAATAATTTAAATATTCTGCTCTTAAAGAAATTCCTGTAATTACAACAAAAACTAATAATACTAATAAAACTGCTATTCTTCTTGTTTTATTTACTTTTTTCTTTGTTTCATTTGTTTTTTTATTAACTTCTGCTTTTGCGACTTCAACTTTTTGATTATTATCTTTTTTTCCCATTTTCATTTCCTTTCTCAAAATACTTAACCGAAGTCTTTATTTATTAAATAATTGCATTTAAAAATTCTTGTGCATTAAACACTTGCATATCATCAATTTGTTCTCCAACGCCAATAAATTTTACAGGTATTTGATTTTCTGAAACAATACCTAAAACAACTCCACCTTTAGCTGTACCATCAAGTTTTGTTAAAACAATTCCTGTAATATCTGTTGTTTCTTTAAATGCTTTGACTTGTGATATTGCATTTTGACCAGTTTCTGCATCTAAAACTAATAAAACTTCTTTACTCGCATCTGGCATTTCTTTTTCTATTACTTTTTTTATTTTAAAAAGCTCGTCCATTAAATATTTCTTGTTGTGTAATCTTCCTGCTGTATCTACAATTAAAACATCTGCTTCTGATTGCTTTGTTTTTTGAATTGCTTCAAAAACTACTGATGCTGGATCTGCTCCTTCTTCTTTTTTTACAATTTGACTTCCAGATCTTTCAGCCCAAATTTCTAGTTGTTCAACAGCAGCAGCTCTAAATGTATCTGCAGCAGCTACAACAACTTTTTTTCCTTCTTTTACTAAATTGTTTGCAATTTTTCCGATTGATGTTGTTTTTCCAACTCCGTTAACTCCAACAATTAAAATCACTGATGGTTTTGTTTCTAAATTAAGTTTTGGCTCAGCTATATTTAATATATCTGCCATTATTTCTTTTAGTGCTTTCTTTACTGATTCTTCATCTTCTATTTTTTCTTTTTTTATTTTTATTCTTAATTCATCTATAATTTTTACAGAAGTTTCCATACCAATATCTGACATTACTAAAACTTCCTCTAGTTCTTCTAATAATTCTTCATCAACTTTTCTAAAAACACTAAACACATTATTGATTTTTGCATCAATAGAATTTTTGGTTTTTCCTAACCCTTGTTTTAATTTATCAAAAAAGCCCATAATTCCTCCTGATTATAATTTTCATATTCTAATTTATATCATTAAATGCATAAAAAATCAACACATATTATATAAAAAAAGCACCTTCTTTTCCTTGATTTTCAGGCAATTTTGTGTTATTATGTAACCTGTATATTTTAGTATTCTCTTACTTAAGCATTATACATTGATTTAGTAGGCTAACTATTAACCCCAACACCCAATGAAAGGAGAACAATGTTGTAAAATTTTACTGTTAACCCAGACTTATCCATAATCATGCAGGAGGTAACTTCCATTGAAAAAAGATTTTATTTGCTATGTTGACATGGATGGTGTGATGAACCTTTTCGAGTCTGACAAAAATGCACGCACCAATATGTGGACTCTAGGTTATTTTAGAACCATCCCTGTACGTCCTGGTATTTCTGATTTATTAGAGCGGATAAATGCTGAATCTTATGTTATTGGTTTATCTAAGGTAATAAAACGCATTGGTGTTACTAAAGAAAAAGCTTTTTGGATTAATAAAAATCTTTCTCCAAAAGCTTACAGCGACATCATATATGTACCTTATGATAGGAGCAAATCAGATTTTCTTTATCCAAACTATCCTTGTATGTTGATTGATGATAAAGAAGAAAATCTAGATGAATGTGCCAAATATGGTTGTCATGGTATTCTCTTATCAGATATCAAGACAAGCGACAACTATCCTAATGCCAAAACATTAGATGATATCTGGAATTTTTATCAAACTTTGATTCAAACATTATAAAAGGAGAAATATTTAAGTTTGAAAAGAGGTCGCCCAAAAGCGACCTCTAAACTATTTATATCTCAATTTTTGGATTGTATTTTTCAAGCCACATATTTACTTGTATTAAATATGCCATAAGTTGTGGTCCTGTCATTAATTGACCAAACCATGGTCTTGCAAATGCTTTTCCCTCTGTTTCTATAATTTCCAAAATATATTCTCTATTTAATAAATTATTAATTGGGGCATTTTTATCTTCCATAATTTTTGATAATTTCTTTTTAACAATTTCCATGTAATTTGGATTATGAGTTTTTGGATATGGACTTTTCTTTCTATATACAACTTCTTCTGGAAGTATTCCTTCAAAAGCATATCTTAATAACCCCTTTTCTCTTCCTTCATATGCTTTCATTTCCCATGGAATATTCCAAGCATACTCAACAATTCTATAATCACAAAATGGTACTCTTACTTCAAAACCATTAAACATACACATTCTATCTGTTCTATCTAAAAGTGTTTGCATAAACCAATTTGATGTTAAATAAATTAATTTTCTATGTGTCTTATTATTTTCTGTATCACTTTCTAAAAATTCAACCTTTGATAATGATTCATTATATCTACTATCAATATAATCTTTTAGTGAAAGTTCATTACTAATATCTTTATTTAGTAACCTTTGTCTTTCAGCTGTTGCAATTGACCATGGAAAAGTATTACTTTTTAAAGCATCTTCTCTGAAATACCATGGATACCCACCAAAAATTTCATCAGAACATTCCCCAGAAAGTGTTACTGTAATATCTTTTTTTAGATTTTTAAAAAATAACAAATATGAAGAATCAACATCTGCCATCCCTGGAAAATCTCTTGCTACCATGGCATCTTCTAAGCTTTCAAACAGTTCTGGTGTATCTAATATAATTTTCTTATGATCTGTATCCAAATATTTTACCATCAAATCAATATAGTAATTATCTGTATTTGGTTGAAAATCATTTTTAATAAAATTCTTTTCTTGATCAACATAGTCAACAGAAAACGTTCTTAATTTTTCTCCATATTTTTCTTTATAATAATCTGATGCATATTTTGAAATTATACTCGAATCCAATCCACCTGAAAGTAGTGTTCCAATAGGAACATCAGAAATTAATTGACGTTCAACCGAATCTTTAAGCAAATATCTTATTTTTTCACAAGTTTGCTTTAAACTATCTGTATGTTCTTTTGTTTCTAATTTCCAATACTCTTCTTTTCTAAAGCTATCTCTATTATAAACAATAAAGTGAGCTGGTTCTAGTTCCAATATTCCTTTAAATGGTGTTAATCCAGGTGTATGACTTGGTCCAACTCCAAAAAGTTCAGATATTCCTTGTTTATCTAAAATAGGTTTGCAAAGTGGATGTTCTAAAATTGCTTTAATTTCAGAAGCAAATATAAAATTATTATCAACAATAAAATAATAAAATGGCTTTATTCCAAAATGATCTCTTGCAATAAATATTTCCTCTTTTTTATCATTCCAAATTGCAAATGCATATATTCCATTTAAGTGTTTACAAATATCTTTACCATAGAAAACATATGCCTTTAATATAACTTCTGTATCAGAATGTCCTTTAAACTTAAATCCATTCTCAATTAAAATATTTCTAATTTCTTCTGTATTATATAATTGTCCATTATATACAATTGTATATGTAACCTCGTCAATTATTACTGACATTGGTTGTTTTCCATTTTCTATATCTATAATAGATAATCTTCTATGAGCCAAATTAACATGTTTTGAAAAGTGCATTCCATCTTCATCTGGACCTCTCTTAGCTAATGTTTCTGACATATTTTTTAGTATAGAAAATTGGTTAGAAATATCTTTCTCAAAATTTACTATTCCAGTAAAACCACACATAAAAAACTCCTTACACAATATATTCTAAATATATTATATGCAAGAAGTTTTAATAAATTACAAAAATTATTATCACTAATTAGTCATCATGTCTTTTAATTTTACTAATGTATTTAATGCATCTATTGGAGTAAGTTCGTTTATATTTATTTTATCTAGTTCATGTGATATATCTGCAAATTTCAAATTAAATAAATCAAATTGACCTTCTACTTGTTTTTTGGTTTCTTTTTCTTCTTTTATTTTTACTCCACCTTTTTCAAGTGAACGCAATATTTTATTTGCTCTTATTACTACATTTTTAGGAACTCCTGCAAGTTTTGCTACATGTATACCATAACTTTCATCAGTTCCACCTTTAATAATTTTCCTTAAAAAAATTACATCTTCACCTTTTTCTTTAACTTCAACTTGGTAATTTTTGATTCCTTCTACCTTTTCTTCTAATTCTAATAATTCATGATAATGTGTTGCAAATAAAGTTTTACAACCAATTTTTTCTTTGTCTGCAATATATTCTGCAACAGCCCATGCAATTGAAAGCCCATCATATGTAGATGTTCCTCTTCCTATCTCATCCAAAATTACTAAACTTTTTGGTGTAGAATCTTTCAATATGTTTGCAACTTCATTCATTTCAACCATAAAAGTACTTTGTCCACTACTTAAATCATCAGAAGCGCCAACTCTAGTAAATATCTTATCTACAATTCCAATTGTTGCACTTTGCGCTGGTACAAAGCTTCCTATTTGTGCCATTAATACAATTATTGCAACTTGTCTCATATATGTAGATTTACCAGCCATATTTGGTCCTGTTATAATTGCAACTCTTGTTTCATTACAATCTAAATATGTATCATTATCTACAAATTCACCACTATCAATCATTTTTTCAACAACTGGATGTCGTCCTGCTTTTATATCTATAATATCTCCATCATTTACATCTGGACAAACATAATTATTATTTTCAGCCACAACTGCTAAACTTGTTAGAACATCAATATTTGCAATACTGCTTGCTGAACATTGAAGTCTTTCAATATTACTTGCAATTTCACTTCTAATTTTAGAAAATTCATCATATTCTAAACTAACAACTTTTTCTTGTGAACCTAAGATTTTATCTTCAATTGCTTTCAATTCATCTGTTATAAATCTTTCTGCACCTGTTAATGTTTGCTTTCTGACATAATTTTCTGGAACTTGATTTAAAAATGATCTTGTAATTTCTATGTAATATCCAAAAACTTTTGTATATCCTATCTTTAAATTTTTAATTCCTGTTCTTTCTTTTTCTTTAGCTTCTAATGCAACAATCCAGTTTTTTCCTTCTGTTCCAGCCTCTCTATATTCATCAATAAGTTCATTATAACCTTTTTTTATAATCCCACCTTCTTTAACACTAATAGGTGGTTCATCAACTATTGATTTTTCAATTAATTCATATATATCTTTTAATTCATCTAATTTATTATATAGCTTCTTTAAAAGTTTAGAATTTGACATAGATAATACATTTTTCAATTCTGGCAAATTGTATAAAGAGTTTTTTAGTGAAATCATATCTCGTGCATTTGCATTACCATAAGAAATTTTACCTGCTAATCTTTCAATATCATATACTTTTTTTAAAATGTCTATAATATCGCCTCTAAGCATTATATTATCTTTTAATTCTTTAACTGATTCTAATCTTTCATTTATTTCATTAACATCTAATAAAGGATCATTTATCCAACGTCTTAGAAGTCTTCCTCCCATTGAAGTTGAAGTTTTATCAAGTACACCAATAAGAGTACCCTTTTTAGATTTATCTCTCATTCTTTCAGTTAATTCTAAACTTCTTCTGGCATTAATATCTAACGCCATATATTTTTTTACTTCATAAACTTGAATTCTATTTATATGTTCTAGTTTAACTTTTTGAGTTTCTGTAAAATAATTTATTAATCCATTAATACTTGCAACAATAAGTTCCTCATCATGAAACTTTTCCTTTTGCTTATCAAATCCATCTACAATTGTATATAAGTTTAAAAGTGCAGTATCATCTGTATCGAAAATTTCATTTCCTCTTACTGTAACAAAAGTATTATTTCTATCTTTCATGATATTTAATTCTTTTTCAGAATCTCCCATAGCTGGATTTACAACAAGTTCTGCAGGTGAATATCTAGCATATTCATCTAATAACTTTTCAAAATTATTTTCAGATAATTTAATTTGAGTTGCATAAAAATCTCCTGTACTAATATCACAAATTGCAATTCCATAATAAATACCTTTTTTTACAATACTCATGATGTAATTATTTTTCTTTTCTTCAAGCATATTATTTTCAATAACTGTACCTGGAGTAACAACTCTTATAACATCTCTTTTAACAATTCCTTTAGCTTTTTTAGGATCTTCTAATTGCTCACATATTGCAACTTTATATCCTTTTGCAATTAATCTTGATAAATATATTTCTACTGCATGATGTGGCACACCGCACATTGGCGCTTTTTCTTCTAACCCACATGCTTTTCCAGTTAATGTAATTTCTAATTCCCTTGATGCAACAATTGCATCATCAAAAAACATTTCATAGAAATCTCCTAATCTATAAAACAAAATACAATCTTTATATTGTTCCTTTGTTGCCAAATAACTTTGCATCATAGGTGAATATTCTTCTGCCATAGTTTTTACATTCCTTTCAATTCTTCTAAATCTATATCTTCTTCATCATCTTCAAATGCTTCTATTTTATTTAAAATAATTGTTTTAATTTTATCCTTCAAACCATTTTTTATAAAAAATTCAAATCTTTTTTCTAAGTAATCTGTGTTAAATGATAAAATTTCACTATCTATTTTTAACATGTTTAATACTTCTTTTTCAGGCATTAAAACTCTTAATAATTTATAATTTTCACTCATTATTTTATCTTGAGTACTTAATAATTCTGAATTAATTTCAATAATTTTTGATATATTTTCAAGTTTTATATTTTTCAAAAAATTAACACTACGTTTTACTGTTTCTAAATCTGTTGTTAAAAATAATGGATTATCAGATAATATAATATCTATTCCTTCAGGTGTTACTCCTATTTTGGTTAAAAAATCCATTTTTTCATATAATGATTTTATATCACTTTCATTATCTACAAGTTCAAGTATATCACCAATGGAACTTTCCTCATATTTAAGTTCTTCTAAAAATTTTTTTAATTCTTCCTTTTTCATTTATTTAATAATTTCTCCCTTTAAATACCATTTATGTGTTTCTATAATTTTTACAGAAACTATATCTCCAATCTTATTTTCATCATTTGGCTTAAAAATAACAACTTTATTTGTATCAGTTCTACCTTCAAACATTTTTTCATTATTCTTGCTTTTTCCTTCTATTAAAAGCTTTTGAACTGTATTCAAATATTTTTCATTATTCTCATCAACTCTTGAATCGTATAATTCTTTTAATCTTTCAAATCTCTCATGTTTCTTTTCTTCTGGAACTTGTTTCATTTTTTCTGCTACTGTTCCTTCTCTTACAGAATATATAAACATAAATATTTGTTCAAAATTTACTTTTCTTACAACATCTAATGTATCTTCAAATTCTTCGTCAGTTTCTTCTGGAAAACCAACAATTATATCTGTTGATAATACTACATTAGGAATTCTTTTTTTCATTTTTTCCACCAATTCTAAATATTGTTCTTTAGAATATCTTCTATTCATGGCATTTAATACTTTGGTATTTCCTGATTGAAGTGGAAGATGTATAATTTTACAAATTTTTTCATTATTTGCTATTGCATCAATTACATCATCTGTAAAATCTTTTGGATGTGGTGATATAAATCTAATTCTTTCTATACCTGAAATTTTACAAACTTCATTTAAAAGATCAGCAAAATTTTTAATTTTATCATTCCCAACATATGAATTTACATTTTGACCAAGTAAAGTTATTTCTTTATATCCTTCTTTTGCAAGTTCTTTTACTTCTTCTAAAATTTTCTCTGGTTCTCTACTTCTTTCACGTCCTCTAACATATGGAACTATACAATATGTACAAAAATTATTACATCCATACATTATAGTAACTGATGCTTTAAATTTATCATTTCTCTTTATTGGTAAGCCTTCATAAATTTCACCATCAATATCTATAACATCTTTTACTTTTTCATTATTTATTATAGCTTTATAAATATCTTCTGGTAAATTTTGCATTGTATGAGTACCAAATATTACATTTACAAAAGGATAGCTTTTCTTGATTTTTTGAAGCATTCCTTCTTCTTGCATCATACAACCTCCAATAGCTAAAATAACATTCCTATTTTCTTTTATTTTTTTGATTTCTCCAATTTTTCCAAATAATCTCTCTTCTGCATTTTCCCTAACACAGCAAGTATTGAAAATTACTAAATCAGCATTTTTATAATCCTCAATTTCAGAAAATCCCATTTTTTCTAGCATTCCTGAAATTTTCTCTGAATCATTTTCATTTAGCTGACATCCCATTGTTAAAATTGAATATTTTAAATCTTTATTAAATACTTTCTCATTAACTAATTTTATAAATTTTTCTTGATTTTCCTGCACAATAATTCCTCCTAATAACTTTTACATTTTATACTATTTTCACCTATAATTCAAGATTTTAACTTAATAATTGACAAAAATAATAAAATATTGCTTTTTTATTTTTTTATATTTATAATTATTATAAGAGAGATTTTTGGAGAAAAATAAATTATAAATCCCTATGATAAATAATGATGATCCTAATTAAAATCTTAAAAATTGGAGAAAAAAATGACTTTTTATGAAATTTTAGGTGTTAGCAAAAATGCTTCACAAGAAGAAATTAGAAATGCATATAAAACACTAGTTAAAAAATATCACCCAGATTTATATCAAGGAGATAAAGCTTTTGCCGAGAAAAAAACACAAGAAATTAATGAAGCTTATGATATACTTTCAGATTCTGAAAAAAGAGCAAGTTATAATGCTGAAATAGATCCCCCATCTTATTCTGAAAGCTACAGTTATACCCCACCAAAATATTCTTCTAATTATAACCCATACACAAGTTATCAAAATAGATATTCTTATACTGCAAAGTCTAATGAATATGAGAAAAGATATTCTGATTATCATCGCTCTAAAACACCAAATTCAGATTATTCTAATCAGGGAGACGTTGTTTTTGATTCTTTTGCTCGCAAACTTGGAGCCAATTTTTTAGTTATAGTTGTTGTATTTATTTTTTATTTAATTATATTTATAGCAACAATTCTTCAATACAATTCTTATAAAAAAGACCAAAAAACAAAAGAATTAAATAGAAGTTTTAACAATACTATCAATGAAACAAATACTAATTTAGACAATAATAATAATAATAATAATAATAATGAGTTTAATATAAATGATTATATTTCAGATTCAGAGCTTAGACAAGTATACTATAAATATTATACAGATTCATATGATTCTTTTGAAGAATTTAAGGAAGAATTTAGTGATTATATAGAATATTATTTAAATAGTTATTAAAATAAGACTTTTTAAGTCTTATTTTTTATTTTCTATGTACAAATTCTTTTTTTTGGAATATAATATTACATATTCCTTGAATAAAATAAAAGGAGGTTTATTATGAAAGAATATAAATTAGCTATTGTTGGAGCAACAGGAATTGTTGGTAGAAAAGTTGTTGAAGTAATTCAAGAATACGACCTACCTATTTCTCAATGCTCTTTTTTTGCAACTAGAAAATCGGCTGGAACAGATTTCTTTTTTAAAGGAAAACAATGTTTAGTTCAAGAATTGAAAAGTACTTCTTTTGATGAAGGTTTTGATTTTGCAATATTTTCTGCTGGAAGTGATGCTTCAAAATTCTTTGCTCCTATTGCAGCTGAAAAAGGTTGCATAGTTATAGACAACAGTAGTGCATTTAGAATGGATAAAAATGTTCCTTTGGTTGTTCCAGAAGTTAATCCTGAAGAAATAAAAAATAATCATGGAATTATTGCAAATCCTAATTGTTCAACTATTCAAGCTGTTCTTCCATTAAAAGTATTAGATGACAAATATACAATAAAAAGAATTGTTTATTCTACATATCAAGCTGTATCTGGTGCTGGTCAAGAAGGAGTTAATGATTTAGAAAGAGGTTTACATGATGAGGAGCCAAAAAAATTTCCTTATCCAATTGTTAATAACTGTTTACCTCATATTGATTCATTCTTAGATAATGGATATACCAAAGAAGAAGAAAAAATGATAAATGAAACAAGAAAAATTTTAAATAAACCAGAATTAAAAATAACAGCAACAACAGTACGTGTTCCTGTTGTAAATTCTCATAGTGAATCTATTAATGTTGAATTTGAACAATCTTTTGATTTAAATGAATTAAAAGAAGCATTAAAAAATGCTCCTGGAGTTATTGTTCAAGACGATCCAGAAAATAATATATATCCACTTGCATTAAATGCTACTGGTCATGACGAATCTTTTGTAGGAAGAATCAGAAGAGACTTTAGTGTTGAATCTGGAATTAATTTTTGGTGTGTTTCTGATAACATTAGAAAAGGTGCTGCATCAAATGCTGTTCAAATTGTTCAAAAATTAATTGAATTTGATAATGAAAATAATTAGATTTTAAAATAGCTTCTAGTTAATATTTTAACTGGAAGCTATTTTTTATTATCTACTTTTTAATTTTCTTGATAAACAAATTTTTCCATAGAGCCTGCCATTTTTCCACTGAAATACATATCAATTGAAGATAAATCTATTACTTTATATGTTCCATTTTATGTTTCTCCGCTTGTTGATGTAAATTTACCATAATTTATCTAATAAACCATATAACATTGAATTTGTATCTATTTGACGAATACCAATTAATCTGTTTTAGAAAACAAAAAGAAACCTAAATAATAGTCGTTACAGCTTGACTATTATTTAAGTTTCTTAATTTGGATATAAAGATATTATATAAATTACAAAAGCGCTCTAATATATATATATATATACAGTTACAAGACTTTCAAGCATTTTCATAATATCTTTATTCCCCTTTTCTCTTAATTCAATATTGTTATCTTATCACATTATTATATATTCCTCAAGTACTTTTATCTTTTATTTTCCCATATATTTAAATGTTCCACCATCTTGAACTCCACTAAACTGATTATTTCCATCAATTATCCAATCCATATTTGCATTTATAAGTTCAGTATTAGATGATTTAAAACTTATTAACCAATCTGTAAATGTTTCTGCTGAATTTTGATATGTCTCTTGTGATACCTTATATGTTCCTGTTGCTGTTCCCTGTGAATTTGTGCAAGAAAATGTACCATCTTCATTTAAGGTGTATGTTCCACCCATAAAATCATCATTGCTATAATATGTATTTATATAGTTTCCATATTCTAAATAAAATTCTCCTGCTAATATTCTGTTAGTTGTAGTTTCACTTGAAGAGTTAATACCTTCAGCATTTGAAATTTTATCTGATTTTTCAAATATTACATCAACTACTATATTAGGCTCTTGTTTTTCTTGTAAAATTATTTGTATCTTATCATTTTGATTTTTAATTATAAATTCTTGAGCAACTTTACCATCTGGATTATCTCCTTTTATTTCAGTATTAGTTAATTTAATTACATCCCCATTAACTTCATAATTTCCTTCTTGCCAATATGTTACTCCTAATCCTAATACATATGTACCATCTTCTTTAAATGTTAATTCGTTTGCATTTGAAAATGCTGTTCCATATAATTCTCCTAGTGTAAATACATTATTATTTGTTCCTGTTACCTCCCATTTCCCTACTATATTTAAATTAATACTATCATCTGTTTGGTTAGCTTCAGATAAATTGATAGGCTCATCATCAGCTATATTTTCGTTATTAATATCATTATTACTAGAACAACCTGTTAATATAAATAACATACTACATAATAGTACCATTGTAATAACACATATAATTTTCTTTTTCATTATTATATACCTACTTTCTCTTTTTCTTTAGTTATTATAACAAAATAAAGAAAAAAAGTATATAATCTATAGTAATTATTTTATATAGCTGTACTAAATATACTATACGAAATTAATACATATAAAATATCAACTTAAACATTAAAAATTATTACTATTTATAAAATCCTTTAAAATCATTGACATTAAAGAAGAAATAAAAATACCTGCATCAAAAAATGGAAAAGCTTTAAAAGATACAGTTAATAGCTAACATTAAAACCAGGATAATTTTTTATCCTGGTTTTATTTTTACTGCATATTGCGTTTTTCATTAAATTCTCTCCTATATTTTTGTATAAGAATATTTACTGAAACTTCACTATTAAATTCCTCCAATACTTTGCACTGTTCTATATCAAATTTATAATACAAGGTTCTTCCATACATCCAGTCATATACATTTAATATCCATATTTTATTCTCATATTCAGTATTACTTAATAATTTTATTGATATATCTAATCCATATTTTTCATTAAATAATTCTTTCATTGAATCTGAAAACAAATATACTCTCATAAAATTAACTTTAAAGTTTTCATCTTCTAATGATAATAATCTTGATTCAACAAGTTTATTAATTTCATTTTGATCTTCTGAAACAACATCTTTAATATATCTTAATTGTTGTTCAATTATATCAATTACATTAAAATCTCCATTACGATTTTCTTCATATTTATTATCATAATATGTTACACAAGATAACAGAATATCTGAATAATTCTCTTTTATAAAATATCCTTTTGACCATAAGAATACTATCGAGTATATATATAAGATTATAAATGTAAACTTAAAAATCTTTTTTAAAAATATTTCAATTAAATAATCTTTTATTGCACAAAAACAATATTTAATAGTAATATTAGTTCCAAGAAGTAATATGTAAAATAACACATTAAATAGAAATGGTAATAATATCATACTTATAATATTGTTAACTTTTATATTAATAATTTCTAAGTAATTTGGAAAAATAAATCCTAAAATTGAAAGTAAAATTATGCTTATCATTACAAAAAAAGCTTGTATCCTTACTTTTCTAGTATTCCTTCTGTTTGCAATTAATTTTATTGATTTAATTAGTGTAACTATATTAGTTATACATGCTATTATTGAAAAAACTAAAATTGGCAATACTATTGCAAGCCAATCTCCGCCTTCTAAAAACATTAGTGGCGGAGTTATAATTCCAACTATAATAGCTAATTTTAATATCATTCCAACACCTGCTGACATTCCATCAAACATATCATCTATATTAAATATTAAAAACATAATTTTTCTCCTTATTTAAAGTATATGCATATTATCTATTATAGTATTCAGAAGTACCTGTTCTAGATACATAAGCCAAATACATGGTATTATCACTATATAAATCTATTTGGCAATCCTTTGAACTTGAAGTATATCTTGCATCAAGTTTAATATTTGTATCTTTAGACTCGTCTAAATTTTCTTTTTTTTGAATTGTGCTATTTTCATTTTTGTTATCAACAGTTTCATTTTTGGCATTTGTACAACCTGTTAATTCAATCAATATAACACTTAAAATTAGTATAGTTCCTATTAATAAAATTTTCTTTTTCATTTTTTCCCTCCTCGATTTATTTTAGAAAACAAAAAGAAACCTAAATAATAGTCATTAAAATTTGACTATTGTTTAAGTTTCTTAATTTGGATATAAAGATTATTAAATAAATTATAAAAGTCCGCTAATATATATATATATATATACAGTTACAAGACTTTCAAGTGTTTTCATAATTCCTTTATTCCTCTTTTCTTTAAATTTAATAAAAATATTTTATCATATTATTATATTTTTTTCTACTATTTTTTAGAATAATGAGACTTCATAACCCCATTTTTCTATTCTGTTTTTTCTATGAAATTAATATATTTGGTTTTACTTAATTCTGCTTGTTCTGCATCAACTGCATTTTTAAATTCTTCTACTAGAACATATGTCTTATTTAAATTATACGAATATTCTTTCATATAATCCAAATTATCTGCCATTTCTTTATATTTATTTTCAGCAAAATTAGCATTAGCTTTTGCTCCATCCCATTCTAAAAAGTGTGAATTTACATAGCTTTTTAGAACTAATGACTTCAAAGTCATTATATCTTTTTTGTTATTATCACCTGAAAATTTTCCATAATACTCTGGTAATAGAGAATACAAATTACTAATACTATAAAAAAAAGTTCTTTCATCACCACTTGAAGTAGAAATCAATAAATTATTAATTTCTGTTCTAAACTTATTTAATTCATCATTAGAAATCTTTGCTTCTCCAAAGTCTAATATCATTGTATCTAATACTTTTCCTACTTTTTGAGTCTCAGTATTTACTTTTTCCCAATCAACTGTATCATCATCAGTCATATATTCATTTTTTGAATATTTATTAAGTACTGTAAAAATTTCATCTTCTAAATACTCAATCTCACTTTTAGCCTTATCCTCTATACTAGCCTCTTTTGTTTCACTTTCAATTCCTGTACATCCAGTAAATAAAATTAACATCATTATTAAAATTACAAAATTAAAAATATATTTTTTTGTCATAAACTTCCTCCAACATTATTATCAGAATATTTTTCGAAATTTATACATAAAATAAAATTATTATTTGGTGAGTAATTTTTTACCTATATTAAATTATGCTTTGTAAATAATTCTAAAAAGCTTTAATAAAAAAGTGCAAAAAATTACTCACCAAATAATAATTTCTAAATAGTCTAAAACATAACTATCTGCTAAGCAGTAATGTTATAGTAGTTACTTAAATTTTAGGCTATTGTACATTTTATTTATTGCAGTAATTTTAAATTTTGCACTTAATATTTTTATAATTAAAATTTACTCACACAAATACCAATTTAGAAAGGAATCTCATGAAAACAACATTAAATTTTTATAGTGAAAAAAACGGTGAAATAAAAAAGTTCTTAGAACAATATTATTCTAAGAATTTAAAGTTAAAAAACAATTTAATTTGTAAAATAGAATATGACAATCCTATTGAAATGATAGATTTAATTTCATGTTTTATAGATAATGATCAAAAATATAATATTAAATTATGGATATGCTTAGATAAAGATGTTTATATCTGTGTTTCAGACAATAATATAAATAATTTAATAAAATATATATATGAAAGATATCCAAACTAATTATTTTTCTAGAATAATTGTTACTGGTCCATCATTTACTAGTGATACTTGCATATCTGCACCAAATATTCCTTTTTCTACATGAATTCCATATTCTTCACATTTTTTCAAAAAATACTCATATAATGGTTCTGCTTTTTCAGGACGTGCAGCTGCAATAAAACTAGGTCTATTACCACTACTCATACTGTCTGCATAAAGAGTAAATTGAGAAATTATTAAAAGCTCTCCTCCTACATCTTTTATAGAAAGATTCATTTTTTCATTTTCATCTTCAAAAACTCTTAAGTTGCAAAGCTTTCTAGCTAAAACATCAGCTTCTTTTTCTGTGTCTTCATGTGTTATTCCACACAAAACCATGAAACCTTTATTTATTTTTCCAACAATTTTATTTTCAACTTCTACTTTTGCACTACTTACTCTTTGAACTACTAATTTCATTTTACACCTCTTTATTTTCTTAGTATTATGGTACTTTTGTAACTTAGTTATCTACTTATCTCATTATTTGCAACAGTTATAGCATCTAACAAAGTGGTCAGATAATTTTTCTGACCACTTTGTACTATATTAATTATTATTCTCTTCTTCGTTATTTGAATTACTATTTTCTTCTACATTATTTACTTCGACAACTTCTGCTTCTTTTACTGATTCTTGTGGTTCTTCCTTTATTTCAACTTTTTCGATTTTTGGTTGTTCTTTGCCACATTTAGAGCAAAATTCTACATTTATGTCTAATTCTTCTCCACAATTAGCACATTTTTTTATTTTTTTTACTGCTAAAAGATCTGTTTTTAATTTTTCAATTTCATCTCTATTTCTAGAAATTTCCTCACATTTAACTGTTACTTCATCTTTTGAAACATCTGTTCCATTTTTTACTTCATTATAAACAATTTCACCAATTTCAGCATAAATTTCATAATTTTTTTCTTCTAAAGAATTTATTTTTGATTTTAATTTTATTTCTTCTGAAATATCACTAGCTTTTTCCTTAGTAACTTTATATGCTTCTGTTGCCTTTTCTTTTGTTACTTGATATGCTTCATTAGCTTTCTTTCCTAATTTATTTAAAAAATCCATTTCTAATTCCTCCCTTTTTACTTTAGTTTATGAAATATTATATTTATTTTATACTCTTTACGTTAGTTTATTCTTCTTTTAATTCTCTTGTCATTAAATTGTTAACAGCTTCTCTTGCATCTAATCCATTATATAATACATCGTATACTGCATTTACTATTGGCATTTCAACATTGTATTTTTGAGCTAAACTATATGCAACATCAATATTATCAATACTTTCGATTGTCATTCCTATTTGCTTTTTAGCTTCATCTATTGAGTAGCCTTTTCCTATTAATTCTCCTGCTCTTCTATTTCTACTATGCTCACTTCCACATGTTACTATTAAATCACCTAAACCTGTTAAACCATAAAATGTTTTTTCTTCTCCTCCCATTGTTGTTCCAAGTCTTGCAATTTCTACTAAACCTCTTGTAAGTAATGCTGCAAATGTATTATCTCCAAGTTCTAATCCTACTGCTGCTCCAGCACAAAAAGCGATTATATTTTTTAATGCTGCTCCAAGCTCTGCACCTCTTACATCACTAGATTTGTAAATTCTCATTGTATTTGATTTAAAAGCTTCTATAATTTCTTCTTTCAAAGCTTCATATTTTGATGCAATTACTAATGCTGTTGGTATATCTAAAGAAACTTCTTCTGCATGACTTGGTCCTGATAGTATTCCATAACGAACATTTGGTAATTCTTCTTCTATGACATCATCTAAAGTTAAATTTGTTTCTGCTTCAAAACCTTTTGAACACATTACAAAAAATTGCTCTTTTTTTACTAAATCTTTATATTGCTTTAATGTACTTCTTACAAATTTTGAAGGAGTTACATGTAAAATAATTTCTGCTCCTTCTAAAACTTCCTTAAAATCTCCTGAGCAAATTATATTATCTGGTATAACTGCTTTTGGTAAGAAAACACATTTTTTTTCTTCATTTATCATTCTTTTTTCTTCTTCATTAAATGACCATATTTTTACTTCATTTCCATTTTTAGCTAGATATATTCCTAATGCACATCCCCAGCTTCCACTTCCTATTATTGCTATTTTTTTCATTTGATATTCTCCTTAATTTTTTTACAAAATAAAATTATTTGCTTTATAATTTTATTTTGATACTCTTGTCTTTTTATTTCCATTTTGTGAATTTTATGTGAAAATTATTTATCTTTTACTTCGTTTTGTTCTTTAGCTGGTTCTTCTTTTTTACTAAAGCTTAATTTATTCTCAGTTCCTGAAATAATTCTTTTTAAATTACTCCTATGGTTGAATACAACAAATGCTGCTAATAATATTCCAAATATTATAAAACTAGCTTCATATTCAACTATATATGAATCTCTAATAAATAATGTTAATACAGCAAATAATACTGCTGCTGAAATTGATCCTAAAGACACCATTCTTGTAATTGCCATTAATGCAAGCGCAAATACTAAACAAATTAGTCCAATTTTCCAATTTATTATTAAAACAAGACCTAAACTTGTTGCAACACCTTTTCCTCCTCTAAACTCAAAAAATATAGGAAAAGTATGTCCTAAAACAACTGCTAATGCTGCAATTTCTACTAAAATTGCAGAACTACATTCTTTTGCGATTTTTCCAATTAATATTGATATTAAAACTGCTACAATTCCTTTTAAAATATCACAAACTAATGTAATAACTGCAGCTTTTTTTCCTACTGTTCTTAAAACATTTGTTGACCCTGCATTTCCACTTCCTTTTTCTCTTACATCAAATCCCGCCATTTTTCTGCTAACTAAAACAGAAAAATTAATACTTCCTATTGAATAAGCAATAATTGCCATTATTATGTATACTACCATAATAGTTCCTCCTTTTGGTAATACTGTTATTACAGTATTAGTACTTATTTTGCTTTTGTCTGTTTGACCATACTATATTATAAAAATATATAATAGTCAATCAATTTGATTTAATTATCTTTTTCACCCTTTTCTCTAATTATCAATCTAACTGGTGTTCCTTCAAATCCAAAATTATTTCTAAAACAATTTATTAAATATCTTTGATAAGAAAAATGGAATAAAGATTTGTTATTACAAAAAATAACAAATGTTGGTGGTTTAGAACATGCTTGAGTTCCATACATTATCTTTAATCTTTTTCCTTTATCTGTTGGTGGTTGAACTACAGCTATTGCTTCATTTATTACTTCATTTATTACAGATGTTGAAATTCTTTTATCATTTTCTTCTGCTACATGATTTACCATTTCAAAAATTTTATTTACTCTTTGTCCAGTTTTAGCTGATATGAATAATATTGGTGCATAGCTAGCATAAGAAAGAGAATTGTAAACTTCTTTTTTGAATTTTTCTAAAGTTCCATTTTCCTTTTCTATTTCATCCCACTTATTTACTACTATTATTATTCCTTTTCCTGCTTCATGAGCCTCTCCTAAAATTTTAGCATCTTGATCTGTTACACCTTCATTTGCATCTATCAAAACTAAACAAACATCGGCTCTTTCAATTGCTAAAAGAGTTCTCATTACACTAAATTTCTCAATAGATTCATTTACTTTTGCTTTTTTTCTAACTCCTGCTGTATCTATAAAAGTGTATTTTCCATATTCATTTTCAAAATTTGAATCTATTGCATCTCTAGTTGTTCCCGCAATATTACTTACTATACTTCTATCTTCTCCTAATATTTTATTCAAAAGTGAAGACTTTCCAACATTTGGCTTTCCTATTATTGCAACTTTTATTCTATCATTATCAGATTCATTTTCATCTTTAGGTGGTAATTTATCATATATCTCATCTAATAAATCACCAATTCCTATTGCATTAGCTGCTGAAATAGGATGAGGTTCTCCTATACCTAAATTATAAAATTCATAAAGTTCTGCTGGTGGCTCCCCATAATTGTCTGATTTATTACATACTAAAATAATTGGTTTGTGAGATTTCTTTAGCATCATTGCAATTTCTGTATCAGCAGCTGTAACTCCTTGTCTAATATCTGTCATAAATATTATAACATCTGCAACTCCTATGGCAATATTTGCTTGTTCTCTCATTTGCGAAATTATTATATCTTGTGATTCTGGCTCTATACCACCTGTATCTATTAATGTGAATTCTCTATCTCTCCATGATGTATCTGCATAAACTCTATCTCTAGTGACTCCTGGTGTATCTTCTACTATTGATATTCTTTGACCTACTACATAATTGAAAAATCTTGATTTTCCTACATTTGGTTTTCCAATTATTGCGACTATTGGTTTAGACATTTTTATCTCCTTACTTATATTTTTAAAAGTTTATATATTATATAACAAATTTCCTTATTTTTCAAGGTTTTAGTGTTTTTTACATACATAAATTACTAATATAATACTTGATGTTACAGAAATCATAATTGAAATTGCCATTGCAATAGTTCCTTTATAATTTACTTCTAATTCTGCTGAATCATCTTTTCCTAAAACTATTCCTAAAAATCCATTCTCTGTCTCAAAAGATTGACAAATCATTCCATCAAGTCTTACTTCATATCCTGGATAATAAATATAAGGTAATTCTAGTATTGTGTATTCTTCCTCAAAAGTTCTTATATTAGCAGTATAATGAGTTCCATTTTTTGATTCGTTTTCAATTACTGCTTTTCCTTCTAATGTATAAATATTATCATCTCTTGTTGCTATATAAAATCTATTTTCATATGCACTAGCTGGTAAGTATTCTGCTTTGGCAGTCCCTGCTACTGTTTCATATTCACTTCCTGAAATTTTACCAAGTTCTATATTTTCTATATTTTTTATTTCATTATTATATGGTATCATCCCTGATAATGCTGAAACATATATTATTGAAATTGCTGAAATAATAGCAACATCTTTTCCATTAAATTTCTTTACAAGTGTATATATATTTAATGCACACACAACACTAAAGAAAAATCCTGCAAGCATCATACATCTCCATGGAAATTGAATAATACAAATCTCTTCTGGAAGTATCTTCCATGGAAAATATTTTGTAGACATCCATAATGAAAAAACTCCTGATATTAGAAAAAATCCATATGTTTCCTTTAGTTCTTGTTTTATATTTTTAAATGCCATTATAGAAAATGCTAAAATTATTATAAAATGAATTCCAAGTTCAAATACATAAGCCCCATCATTTAAAGTTACAAAAAATTGTCTTAATTTCAAACCATGGCTTGCTGTATTTTCATTTGTTGCCATCATACCTGGTTCATATACTTGATAATTAGCTGTAAATTTTGCCTCTAATAATGGTATCCAATAAAAACTTGTAATAAGGAAAATAAAAATAATATTAATAATTAATCCTTTTTTTATATGAGATTGCTTTATCTTTTCAAAATTTAGTCCTAAATATAATAGTGCAAAAAAAGCAACAAGCATTGTTGAAATATTGTGTGTTAATATCAAACCTATTGCTCCGAATTGCTAAATAGTAATGTTTATTTGATGTATAAAATAAATTATATAATCCGTAAAAAACTAATGGTATAAACATAAATGAAGCATATTCAGCAATTGCATTTCTAGTATATAAATCTGTTAAATGATATGGAAATGTCATATATAATATACTAGCAAGTAATGCGACATTGTTATTTTTAGTATATGCATTTATAAATTTATACATAAAAATTCCAGATAATATTAATGATATAAAAGCAAATATTTTATAGGCGATTATAAAATTATTAGAAATAAAATTAATAATAATAATTCCATATGTAGTTAATGGACCATAAAATAAATTCCATGAATATCCAAAATTGTCTGCAAATTCAATAATTACATTTGGAAAAAATCCATTTTGTTTTATAGACGATAAGGTTCCAAATGCTCTTGATATATGTTGAATTCCATCATCGTGATAAACATCTAATGATGAATTCATTAATGGTATACATAGAATAAATCCTATAATTATTAATATTAGATAATCTATATTTTTTTTGTTTTTTAATATTTTTTCTTTCAATTTAAACTCCCTCTTTTACAATAATTTAGTATTGTAATTGCCCATTTAAAAGTTCATCATTTTTTACCCATTCTTCTACATCAAAAATATGATATTCTGTTTTATTAACTCTTACATAAACTTTTTCAATTCCTGCATTTATTATTAATTTTCTACACATCAAGCAAGGTGCTGCACCTTCTTCATAATCATGATTTTCTGTTCTATATCCAACAAGATATAATGTTGCTCCAATCATTTCTTCTCTCGAAGCACTTATAATCGCATTTTGCTCACTATGTACAGATCTACAAGCATCATATCCACTATGTCTTTGATCTGGAAGTAATTTTTTCTTTGTGCAATATCCTAAATCACAACAATTAATTCTTCCTCTAGGTGCACCACAATATCCAGTAGCAATTATTTGATCATGATTAACTATTACAGATCCATATTTTTTTCTTAAACATGTTGCTCTTGATGCAACAGTTTCTGCTATATCTAAATAATAATTTTGTTTGTCTATTCTATCTTCCATAAACACTCCTAATTAAAAAATACTTTTTTACTTGATTATTTTATAATAAAAAGCGAATTTTGTAAACAAAAAAAGACATATAAAAATATGTCTTTTATAAGTTGTTTTTAATTATTCAGCTTTTTTAGCAATTACTTCTTTTCCATCATAGTAACCACAATTTGAGCAAACAGTATGTGGTCTAACTGGTTGATGACAATGTGAACATGTTGATAAATTTGTTTCTTCTATTTTCCATGTAGATCTTTTTGATCCAGTTCTAGCTTTTGACCATCTTCTTTTTGGTTGTGCCATTTCAATTCCCTCCTTTAGTGACTTTTTTATATATGTCAAAATAAATTTTATTTCAAAGTTACTAAAATAGTATACAACCTCTTAGCAACTTTGTCAAGCATTTCTACTTAAATTCTGTTTCAAATTTACTTCCTCTTTCAAGAATAATTTGATTTTCTATATTTCTATTTTCTAACCTTAAAAATTCTATTTGTGCTTTAGTATCTCCAAATATTTCAAATTGTTTTTCTTTATGAGCAACTGGTAAATAATTTTTACTATTTGCAATTTTCTCTAAAGCCATTTTATAAACTGTTTCTTCTAATTCTTCTTGTGATTCATTACAATCCATCTTTATTTCATTATATAATGTACTCATTTCTGATGTAAACTTTCCTGCTAAATCAGCAATTGCACATGCATATAAATCTGACATCATATCTTTTGAATCGCTTTTTTCATTTTCTTTTACTTTAACTGTTTGAAGTAATTGAATTTTTAATTTTAGATTTTTTAACTTTTCTATTTGTAAATCATTTTTCTTGTTAAAATACCCCAAAAAAGTAAGCCCTTCTTCTGAGACTTCTTGATGCTCTCTAAAATACTTTTGTATTTTAGCACTTTTTATAGCATTTTGTACATTTATATACAAATTTTTCTTATTTCTTTTTGACTCCATCTTTTGTTATACCTCTATTTTTTTTACGTATTACAAGTATATTTTACCAATATGTAGATAATAATTCAATATTTGTTATAAAAATGTAATTTTTTAAGCTAATTTATTATCATCTCCTAATTCTGGATAGTCTGATAATATTTTTTCAGCTAAATTGTCATTTACTTTAAATGCTTTTACATATCCTTCTAATGATGTTGCTTTATCTTTTAATGCTTCTACATCTGAATTAACATATATTTTTGCTTTTCCTTTTCCATTTTTAGCTTCTTGAACTAAATTTGATACTGGAGAATTTCCATCAAATGCTACAACTATTGAATTTCTTCTTTCAAATATTTCATAATTAAAGCTTTTGTATATTCCCATTTCTTCTCTTTCTGTTGATATTCTAACTCCATTTATATTTTCTTTTAATAGATTATCTACCTCTTCTGCAGATACTTCTTTAGGAACAATTGCATTTATTTCAATTTTTTTGTTTAATTCTTTTGCTACATCTAAAACTGCTTTTTCATATCCATTAATTTTATGTCCTACTACAAAATATACTTTTTCATCATCTAAGTTTTCTACTAATTTTCTTACAGCATTTTTTCCTTCATCACTTAAAACTGTTTCTCTATTTTTAGCATTAAAACTTCCACCTGCTATAATGATTGGTATTTTGTCTTCTGGTAATTTTTTTATTTTTGTTTTTAACATTTCTTCTGAATCTAATTTATCACTAATTCTCATAGGTATCATATTATTTTTGCTTTTTTCAAAATTTTCTTTCTCATTTTCAAGTATAGCTTCTCTTATTGTTCTACCTGCAAGAAATTCTTCAAATTTCTTAGATTTCTCTTTAAAATACTTTTTAGAATGTTCTATTATCTCATCTTCTACTTCTCTCATTTTTGAAAAATCTTTTTCATTAAGTCCTATTAAATTTTGAAGAGCTAACTGTTCATCAAGAGTATCAGTTCCGTAAAATCCACATCCATCAGTACCTTGTATACATTTAACTCCATTTTTTAAATATGTTTTTAATGGATGTTTATCTAATGCTGTTAAATTATTTAATCTTACATTAGATGTTAATTGAAACTCTAAAATTGCTCCTGTTTCTTTCATTAGTTTTATTAAATCTTTACCTTCTTTTGAATTCAAATCTGCTGTATATAAACCATGACCTAATCTAAATCTAGGTAATTTCTGACCTTCTAATAATGAATCTTTTATACATTCTATTGATTTTGCCACATTATCTCTTAAACTATCATTTTCTCCTGCATGTATTCTTACTGTAAATCCATCGTCTTCATTTACAGCATATTGTACAAGTTCTTTTATTACTGGTTTTAGTTCTGTAATATCATTTATTTCTTCACCTATAAAATCACTTCCAACAATATATGGACTTCTTGCAATTGCTCTTAAAACATCTAAATTTTCTCTTAAATAATTTGAATTTGTTGTTTGATCTTTTATTATTGTTAATGGTATACGTCTTATCGCAAATAATAGTCTGATTTGTACACCTGTTTCTTCTTCAATTTTCGGCATAACTTCATGTATATCTTCTAAGACTTTTATTGCTGGTTCACCAACTTTAGCTAAATCTGTATCAGCAATTTCTGAATATATAATTCCTTGTTTTTGATATTCTCTTGCTATCCATAAATATTTATCTTGTCTTAATGTGTTATGTTCATATTTACTTCCCGCTTTTTTGTCTTCTATCATTTTTTTAACATAATTTACTATGTCTGCTTCAGGTATTTTTTCAATTTTATTATTATTTAATTTAATTTTATTTTCTGATACAGTTCCTTTACAAAATACATATCTATAAATATACAATTTTTCTAAGTTTGTAAAAACCGCTTGCCCATCTTTCAATAATGCTAAACTTGTTCTAACCTTCTGAAGATTTTCTTGTGCATTTTCTAAATTATTTAATATTAAATCTGCAAAATTTATAAATGTATTATCATCTATTTTTCTTGTTAAATATTTTCCAACTAATTCTGAATTTTCAAATTGTTTTTCTACAGTTTTTCTATCTTTATAAATTGATTTTTCTTGTTTCTCTGTTAATTTCAAGTTTAATTTTTTTATGTAATATAATGGATATCTAAGTTGGTTTGCAATTCCAAGTGATATTAAAACATCTGGTGATAAGTTTGCATTCATATGTGTATGTACATCTGTTCTAAATTTTGATTTTTTGAAAATATATGATTTTACAATTGATTTTTTAATATCAAAATTATATTGTTTTGTTTGAGACATTAATGTTTTTGTAATTGCAGGCATCTTTGCTTTTACTTCAATTCTATTTGAATATATATTAGCAATTTTCATTCCTGCTAATCTAAAAATATATACCTCTTCATTTCCACCATTGATTGAAGCAGGTATAGTATTTTTTATTATTTTTAAATTATTTTCATCTCTTATAGTTTCTAAATTACATATTTTTGCTAAATTTGTAATTAAATTTCCACTTTTATGGTTTGGAGTTCTTATAATATATGTTATTTCATCCATATTATCAGCTTTATATAGTTCTACAACAATATCCTTTTCTCTATCTATATAAAATCTATCAAAATATTTTAAATTTTCCATTATTATAATATTCTCCCTTCCTTTTATATTAATTCAACTTGTTAATTCTATATTATACCAGAAAACAAGCTTTATTTCAAGTGTTTTGGAGAAATTTATAAATTAATATATTTATTAAATATACTTCTTAATTGTTTCTACAACTTCATCATGGACTATTTTATTACTTACAATGGCCCCTTTAATATCTGTATCATATCTTTGTTCTTCACCAAAAAGATTTGTTACTTTTCCTCCTGCTTCTTCAACAATTACTTTTACTGCTGCTATATCACAATTTTTTCTTTTTGTTCCTGGGAATATTGCCAAAGAAAAATCACCACTTGCAACACACATACAAGCTCTAATAACACTTCCAACTCCAACAAAATATGTTTTCTCACCAAGTTTTTTTATAACATCAAATATATTATATTCTGCATTTGCCCACATATCAAAATTACATACTGTTTTCATATCATTTAGTTCATAATTATTAACTGTAATCTTTTCATTATTTTTATATGCTCCTTTACCTTTAATTGCAGTATATAAACTATCTGTAAAAACATCATATACAACACCAAGCTGTGACTCTCCATTTATTACCAAACCTAAAGAAAATACTGCTACTGGTATATGTCTAGCATACATTGCAGTTCCATCAACTGGATCACACACCCAAACATAGTCACTTTTTCCAAATTGTTCTTCTTCTCCATCAACTGAATGTTCTGGGAATTTTTCTTTTACTCTACTTATTAAATAGGAATTTATCTCTTTATCTGCTAAAGTAACAATTGTTTTATCTCCTTTATAACTTGCCCCATTACTACTATTAAAATATTTCATTATTATTTTACCTGCATTATATGCAATATCTTTTGCAAATTCTAAATACTCTTCCATTTGTTCTCTCCTATAATATAATTTTTAACTATTTTAACATATTAATATAATTGTAGCAAATAACATATTGCTTAATTAATAAAACAATGATATAATGTTTACATAAAAATTATAGAGAGGTGATTATATGCGAATTTTTCTTGTACGTCATGGAGAGTCTGTCGCTAATATTGGAGGGAACTATGAACATCGGTTACCCGATCATTTAGTTCAGTTAAGTCCCAAAGGTATTGAGCAAGCTCGCAATGCTGGTCTATGGCTTGCAAACTACTGCTACTCAAAGGAAATTGACCTAAATAATTCCCGAATTTGGAGAAGTCCATTTATACGGACCAGGCAAACATGCGATGAGTTCAACAAATTTTTGAATATCACAGATATTCGAGAAGAAGTTTCACTCATTGAGCAACAATTCGGGCTTTTTGATGCAATTCCTAAAAAGCAGTGGGCTGAGCTGTATCCGGCAGAATATGAGGAGTATGTACGTCAAAGAGAAAATGGTGGTAAGTTTTTTACAAAACTTCCATTGGGAGAAAGTCCTTTTGATGTATCTATAAGGGCTTACCAATTCCTCGATATTGTCCAGCGAGATTATGCTGAAGATGGAGTGGAAACGTTATTTGTGTTCACACACGGAACTACACTGCGTACCATTCTTCTCCGCTATTTCAGATATTCTCCTGAATGGTATCATGATGAAAGAAATCCCAAAAACTGCGCTATACGAGAAATTGTTGATCACACTGATTACGGTTATATTAATATGTAATCAAAACAAAAAGCCGTCTGTACAAAATCAGTACAGACGGCTTTTGTTTAATAGATTCATGAAATTGTTATTATTGCAATTGCATTAAAAGTCCATATCAGTGCCCAAGATAAATGAATCCACATATTCTTTCTCTCTTTCAAATATGAATCTATTATACTCAGGATAATTGACAATATTACTATTGCAATCCGCATAAAAAAATGAACTTCAGTATAATTTTTATTGCAAAAAAATTGCATTCCAAAAGTTACACACATCAGGATAACTACAATAAAAAATATAATACACTGCCAAAATTTTACATTTTCATTATTATCCATCATTTCCCCTTTCTTAATCAGTTAGGATCATATAGTCGCAATGTTCCATCAGAGTTATGCATTTCATTAATGCTGAGATCACCTCCCCAATAAAAAGCTGAAAACATTACATAAGTTTCTGGATCGTATAAAATGATCTGGGACATATCTTTGTATCCAGCTCCCATATCAATTTTGATAGTTTCAATGTATACAAGACCTTTTACCTTTTCTCCTTTCAACTCTGGCTCTTTTTTTGTTTCTTCCTCGACTGCCTCATCATCAATATAAGCGCTGTCGTGATCTCCGCCATCACATCCCGTTAAGAACATACACACGAACATGAGGGTGATAATTACCACAAGCAAATTTCTCCGTTTTGTCATTACTATTCCTCCTATTTAAAGTCATATAGACTATTAGATTGATATATTATATACTAGATTTACATAAAAATCAAGTTTTACATACAAATATATAAAGAAGAAAAGCTTGCACACCATCTCTGATGTACAAGCTTTTCTTTTAATGCTATTTTTTTGGATTGTATGTTCTAAGATTACCGTCTGGGCTTGGCATTTCTGAAAGCCCATAACAGTTCATATTTGTATACCGAACATACATAACAAGCGTTTCAGGATCATAGAACGTGTATTGGGTAGACCCTGCATCCTTAATCTTTTCTTTGGAAATTAAAATCAAAGGTTTCACCTCAGACGTTCCATCATAAATTCTTGGAGTACCGTCAGCATTATGCATCACAGAAATCCCTTTGTCATTACAGTTAATATAATGAACAAACATTATCATGGTTTCTGGATCATAATAGGTTTGCTGTTTTAGGTCTGACCCTTCGATTTTTTCCTTTGAAATAAGAATTAGTGGAGCAACGCCTTCATACACAGTCTCTTCCTTAACTTCATCTTTGATGTCCTTGCTTTCATGATCTGAGTCATCACAACCAGTTAGTGCTATGCTCACAAAAATGAGGGTGATAATTACCACAAGTAAATTTCTTCGTTTTGTCATACTTAATCCTCCTATTTTCTACTGTTACATGTTGTATATATATTATACTATAGCTTTACATAAAATGCAAAGTTATTTAGAATTATTTGAAACTTTATGTAAATTATGTTATAATTAATAGAGTTAATAACAATTTTATAATCTTAGGAGGACACATTATGGCAAAAAATACTATACGTTACTGCAGAAAATGTAAACAATACACACGGCAGAGCTATGTAGGAAAGCTGAAAGAACCTGAAGATCATGCATTCAACTGCTTCGCAACAATTGCAACTTTAGGCATGTACCAAATTTCCAAGAGAATTATGGAGGACAGCGTCAAATGCTACGAGTGTAGCAGATGCGGTCGAATCGAAGCAGATTGTCCCCCAGTATAAGGAGATAAAAAGAGCCATTGCATTATAATGGCTCTTCTCCTTTTTTATAAACATTCTTTAAAAATATTAATTATATCATCTTTATTCAAATCTACAAATCCTTCTATGATTCCAGTATTACATATACGATTTGCCATTTCTTCAAAATTTTTACTATCAATATTTAAATCTGATAAATTATTTGTTAATTCCAAATCTTCATATAAAAGTTTTTCCAAACATCTTATTGATTTTTTTGCAACTTTCATTTTAGGTAAACTACTATCAATATTCCAAACATTAACTCCAAAATTATAATATCTATCTATTGTATTTTCATTTAACGCATATCTTAAATATCTTGGAATTAAGATTGCTAAACCTAATCCATGTGTAATATCATAAAAAGCTGATAATTGATGTTCTAGTAAATGACCTACCCAGATATTTGGTTGTTTATCCATTCTAACAAAACCATTTATAGCCCAAGATGATGCCCACATTAAATTAGCTCTTGCCTCATAGTTATCAGGTTCATTATAAGCAATTTTAGAATATTTTATTACAGTTTTCATCATTCCTTCCATTACTGTATCTAACATATATAGTCCTTTATTTCTTGAAAAATAAGTTTCTAATATATGTGATAAAATATCAAAACTTCCACATGCTGTTTGATATTTATTTACTGAATATGTAATAGTTGGATCTAAAAATGAAACTTTTGGTACAAGTAGTGGTGATTTCATTCCTTTTTTATAATTCATATCTACATTAGAAATAACTGCAGTTCCATTCATTTCTGAACCAGTTGCTGATAAAGTTAATATTGTAACTATTGGCATTGCTCTACTAATTTGTACTTTTCCCATTACAATATCCCAAGCATCACCGTCATAATATCTTCCACATGCAATAAGTTTGCTACTATCTATAACACTCCCACCACCTACTGCTAAGATACTATCTATATTATTATCTTTACAAATTTTAATTGCATCATTGATTGCTGTATGACGTGGATTTGGCTGAATTCCTGAAAACTCATACACTTTTATATTAAACATTTTAAGTTCTTCTAAAATCTTTTCATATAAACCACTTCTTTTTATAGAACCACCACCATAAAGTAAAAGTACTTTATTACCATATTTTTCAACTTCTTTTCCCAAATTACATTTCAAATTATTTTCTCCAAAATATACTTTGGTTGGAATTTCATATATAAAATTATTCATTATCTTTTTTACCTTTCTTTAAACTATTTATATTTATATCATAAACTAGTTATTAATACAATTTGACTTTGAAGAACTACATATACTTTACATAAATTCAGAAAAATGGTATAATTAAATAGAAGTTTTGATACTACAATATGAGTTTTCCAAAAAGGAGGAAAATATGTTTAGATTATTTTGTAAACATGAAACCAATGATCAGATCAGTGAGCGGCTATCCAAACTGTGTGAAGAAGGTGACTATGGAATATGCCCTGCTCCCATGAAAGCAACTGTTGCAATAAATGAGTTATGCAACTTCTTTCTTGGGCAGGACTGGTATAACAGTTTTTCGGAATCCAATAAGCCGTCTATTTCAGAGATTGTGCGTGCAATTGAAGAAAAGCACACATTAAAGTTCTTGAAAAAGCGGTGGTCAGCTTCCAAAAGCAATACTCTTCCTACAATCCCTGATTCAATGACTGCACAAGCTGCAATTAATGAGCTATGTAGCTTTTTTCTCGGAGAAGGTTGGTATATAGCACTTCCCGTTGGAGTAGAGCAGGTCAACACAGAAATTGTGTACCAGATTGAAACAAAATATGCGTAATCTTACAAGCTCATCCTGAACAATCCTTTTGTAAGGCACCCCAAAATCCAATTTTGGGGTGCCTTATATTTATTATATGTAATTATATTTCTTTCATTTTTCCATCTATTATATTTAATCGTTAATTGCTTTTATTAAAAATTTACAACTTTCGCTAACTAAATTAGAATTTATTGCTTCATCATAAGTAAAAAATTTATACCCCATACATTTTTCTGGTTCCATAATATTTATATTTCCCTCTATATATTCTCCTTCAAATATTACAAATATCCAGTTAATATTATTTTTAAAGCAATGATAAATTCCAGTAGAATCTGAAAGTTTTATATTAGCATCATTTCCCATTTCTTCTTGCATTTCACGAATAATTGCAGATTTAAAATCTATATCACTATTTTCTACACTACCTCCTACATCTTCAAAAAGTCCATTTTCATCACGTGATTTTACACCTCTTTGTTGTAATAATATTTTTCCATTATTATCTTCAATATGAACAATTACTCCAATTCTTTGATTTTCAAAATTAAATTTTTGTATATCTTCACTGTTTACTGAATGATTCATTTTATAAAATTTCATTTTCTACTCCTATATTTTACACTTACATATTATTTTATGACATAATAAAATCTTTTAGCTATATATTTAATTTTAAGTACAGTAATTATATCAATTTTTCTATTTTTTTACAATTGTTTTATATTTATATAAAAGCATATTTTTATGTAAACAGTTGTATAAAACAAATATTTATGATATAATATGCAAAATTTTTAACCTTTAAATAGAAGGGAGACTTTATGGATAATAAAGAAAAAATAATATTAAAACCATCTCAAAATAGTATTTGTGGAAATAGTTATAATTTGCTAAATATAAAATTACTAAACAGTTGTAATGGTAAATGTAAATTTTGTATTGCAGATGGAACACCATTTAAACACTCTACTGATGCTCAAAAATTTATTGATACTGCCAATTCAATGACAAACTTTTCAAAAGTTGATGTTTTAGGTGGAGAACCAACATTGTATCCTGATTTAGTTGAAGTATTAAAAGGAATTAGACCTTACAAAAAAGATATTGGTATAATAAGTAATGGTTCTAATTTAAAAATAATTAAAGAATCTATCCCATACTTAGATACTGTAACATTAAGTATTCATTCTTTTGATTATAGTAAAAATTCAACTGAAATATATATTAATGAAAAAGACTTAATAGATTTGAATAAAAATAAAGGAAACACTGAAATTATAGCAGCTGTAGTTGTAACAGATAAAACTGTTTCTAATTTAAAAGAAATAAAATCTTATGCTAAAAAAGCTAAAGAACTAGGCTTTTCCGCAATTAAATTAATGGAATTAGTTACATCAAATGAAACTGTTAATTTTATTGATTTACAAGATTTATTAATAAAGTTTGGAATCCATCAAAAAAATGCTACATTAAAAGGATGTTTCTTTGAATTACCTGAATTATCAAAATATTTAGAAATAAAAACATATATAAAACTATGCTGTCCTTTTAATAATGTATTTAAAGCCAAAAGTTTTGGGATACCAAATAATATTGAATATCAACATGATTATATGAACGTTATTCAACCTGATTGTTCAGTAACTGATAGTTGGGTATATGATTCGTTTGATAATAAAATTTTGAATGGAGATGATTTAAATGTCAATTACCTTAAGAAGTAAAGAAAATTATTGTATGGGAAGAATGGGACCAAGATTGTGTATTCAAACAACTACTGCCTGTAATGGAAAGTGTTACTTTTGTGTTGGAAGATTTAATAAAGCTTCTAACACAAATATAGATAAAATTATTGAAAATGCCATTGCATTAGATAAATATCCTGATGTTCTTCTATTGGGTGGAGAATCAACATTATTTCCAGATGACTTAGTTAAAATTATTAATGCTATTGCACCCTATAAGAGAAAAATTACTGTTAATACTAATGGTTATGATTTAGAGTGCCTATTACCTGTTATAACAAAATTAGATAAGCTTATTGTTTCTGTCATGGGAAATAAAAAAATAAATGATGATATAGTTGGAGTCACTCCCCAACTATATATGATAAAAGAATTTCATAAGTTAAATCCAAAGCTTAAATTAAGAGTTAATTGTGTTGTTAATAAAAAAGGAATTGATTCATTTGATAAAATGGATGAATTTGCTTTAGAAATGAAAAAATTGGGATTTACTTCAGTAAAATTTTCAGAAATGTCAACTGATGATCCAAATGATCCAAATTTCGTAGACTTGCAAAAATTGTTAAAACCTTATTGTAATGATATTCATCAAAATGATACTTTACAAAGTGGATGCTATTTAGAACCAAAATCACTTGAAAAAAGATTTGGCATAAAAACTATTTTAAACTTAACATGTAATTTAAAAACTCCAATTAAGCAATCACAATTTCAATCACTAACTTATGAACCAGTATGTTTTGATAGTATATATATATCACCAGATGGAAGTATTCATAAAAGAATAGTTGCGTCACAAGATTTAGCAAATGATCGTGGAGCATGTTAAATTAAGTATACTTTTATTTTCTTTAAAATTTATTAAAGGATGGAATACAATGCAGTATCCCTCCTTTAACTTGTTCCTTTTGGTACAAAATAGACACAGCTACTAGTATATATTGCTTTGCATCCTCTTGAAATGCTTGGAACTCCTGAAGCTATGGGACTTATTGAAGCAACTCCTGAGGAGATTAATACAACCATTTGGTGTCATGATAAAACTAAAAAACAGGTATTCAAAATTAAAACCTAGTGGTCGAATAATGGCCCTAGATTTATTTTTAACTTAATCCAGTATGTTCCTTTTCGAGTCCACCTATAAAAATAATTTAAGCATAGCTTCCGCTATGCTTTTTATGGTGCGGTTGACGTAGATATCTACAACTTTTTTCACACCTTTAACGATTGATACAAATATCAATCAATTTATTATTTATAATTTAACATAAATTTTATAAACTTTCAAGTATTTCAAAAAAAATTTTTTGATTATTGATAAACGCTTAAATCTATGATAATATCTATTAAGATGAGGTGGTAATTAAATGAATAATCAAAATAAAAATATTTTAAATATTATAAAGACTAAACTTATTGCTTTTTTAATAATTTTTATATCACAAATAATTGCATTACTTCTTTTAAATGTCTTATTTAGTGAATTTTTTGAAGAAATTAATATAAGAGCAATTATCTTATTAATTCCATTAATTCTATTTATAATTGTTGATATTGTATTTTATAAAATGCATATTAGTAGAGCCAAATATTTTCTTAATACACCCCCTATAGAATGTATAATAGAGGATTTTGTATTAGTAAGTTATGGATATACTGAAGATTCTCAAGGATTTAGAAGAAGAGATTATAGGTTATATCCAATTGTTAAAGCTAATAATCAATTATTTTTTACTTATGATGATTATTGTATTAGTCATTATACTCAAACCTATATTAGAATAAATAATACTTATACTGATATAGCAATTTTTAGAAAAGATAAATCGAAAGTTAACATTGGAGATAGAGCCTATTTATACATAAAAAAGAAAATTGAAGTAAATGTTGATATTGATTTAGATAAAAATACATTCAAGCTTAATAAACAAATTGAACACTTTAATAATTTTAATAAGAATTATGATATTAATATAATGAAAAACTTAAGCTTTTTCGAGGGAATTATTGATATTGAACCAATGCAGTAAGTATTATAAAATTAATGTGAAGGAGGTTTTATGTGATTGATATGAAAAAAAGGATATTACATTAATAATATTATCTATAGTTGTAATTTTTTTAGTATTAATGGGATTATATGCATTAAGTTCAAATATAACAATGAAAAGAACTATCGGAGAGATTACATATTGCGAGAGAGTGTATGACACACATAGAGACACTAGATACTGGACTGCGAGTGCAAAATTTTTTGTAGATGGAAAAGAATATTCTGGACATGTAGATGTTACTAGTCATAAGTATATTGGACAAAAAATAATGATTTTGTATAACCCAAAAGATCCGAATGATTTTATTAGTCAATCTTCAACATTTGTTGGAATAACTATGATAATTTTTGGATTTATATTTTCAATACCAATAATACAAAAATTGAAAAATAGACAAAAATCAAAAGAGAATCTTTAAACGGAGGCAAATATTGTAAAACGACTGATGACCAGTAAAAAAAATACTGGTCATCTTTCATAGCAATAATTTATTTATTTGTTTTTTTCAATTTTTTATTGTTTTCTTTTTCTAATTGCTTTAAGCTCTTTTTAGGAGTAGTTAAATTTTCAGGCATAGTTCCGTCCAGCTTCTTTAATTGCTTTTCTAACTATTTTTCCTATTTTATTATGAGTATCACAAGCTTTCTTTTCGGTATCTACATTGTCTCTTTTTAATCTTTGCTCTGTTTGGGAAATTCTAAATAAATTTGCAATAAGTTCATCACTTCCCATATTGTCTAAAATATCTTCTCTATACCTTAAACCTTTTCTTTTAGCAATATCATCAGCAGTTTCACCATTATATAGACCTTTATATCCTGCATTATGGAATTTATCAAAGTTTTTAACTCCTGCATTTTTAGCAGTTTGATTAAGTGAATAATTGCCTTTCCTTGTTAAGTTTCTTTGATAAAATCTCTTTTCCTCTTCTGTAAGCATACTATATTCTTTTTCGTTAATCTCTTGTTTTCTTGTTTGAACTGCAAAATAAGTTTGTGCGGTAGCAATTACTTTTTTTCTACTATCTCCATTTTGTGCTACTAAATAACAAGCATAACGAGTTAATCTATAATCAATTTGCTCTCTATAAGCTCCTGAACCGATTCGCACCATTTTATTAACGTCAGTAAAATGGTCTAATACACTGATGTCACTATTTTGGCACGTCATTTTGGCTTTATCAATTATCTTCTCAAAGTTCTGCCAATTAGAGTATTCCAAAATAGTCATAAGTTCTCTAGCATACCAAAATTCAACACCATTTTCATCAATATGTTTTATATCTTCAAATGATTTATTATTTCCATCTATTTTTTCAATAATATCATCTCCGTTTCTTAATATTTTATTATTCAAACATTAGTATAAAACTTTTGTTTGTAAAAGTCAATTGTTTTCTAGATTTTTATATTATTAAATAAAAATAGTGCAACTTTATTTTGTTCCGTTATTTCCATTTCCATAAGTTTAGTCATTACAAACATTACAATTTTATATTTAGCAAAATTTATCAAAGTAGTTCTGTATTCTTCATCTATGCTTTTCAGCATATTATCAAATTTTTCAAAATTTTCTTTAGTATTATATATAAGACCACTCCATTTGCTTTGGCTCATACATATTGCTAATCTTAATTTATCTTTTATATCCATATCATTTATCATATCTATTAAATATTTTACTTTTTCATTTTCCACATCTAAAATTTCTCCTTTAAAATCTGGTATCATTATTTTTCTTTTTATTCTTAATTTGCTTGTTTTCATCTGGTATAGTTACTTTTCTAGCAATATTATTAGCGATTTCATTATCGTTGTTGCCAAATATTTACAATTATATGTTTTTCAAATATTCTTCTAACTCTGATAATTTAATCTTGTTAGTCAAGTTAGAGATATACACATCATTAGAGTAATTAAACACTAAAAAAGTAATATTCTTAATAATTACTCTATGTGGCTCAATATATGTAAGATTAGTCCTCTCTAATTTTCTAATGCTACCATTAATAAAAGTAGGAGTAACTTTTGAAAAATCACATATAAACTCAAGTCGCTGTTTTAGACATTCCTCAAATTCTAGTTCTTGCTTAATTATCTTCACTTCAAACACCATCCTTTCATTTGGATGATTTTAATATTGTTTTTAAGCAACAAAAAAATCAACCAGATTTTATTTTCTGATTGATTTCTGTATCAATTCTGTTCAATTTAGTTCGAACAGATACGTCGTTGGTGCCTAAGGCGGGACTCGAACCCGCATGGTTTCCCGCACGATTTTGAGTCGTGTGCGTCTGCCAATTCCGCCACTCAGGCATATAAAACAATAAAATTTAATAAAGACAATCGTATAAGATATCTGTATCTCGCTTTGCTCAAACAGCTATCATAACTCAAGCATATGAATATATTAACATATATAATTTTACTTGTCTAGTTTTTTAATAAATTTTATTGAAAATGCGCTATTAAAAGTTTTCTAATAATAGCGCATCATTTTTACATTATATCATTTTTAAAACTTATTCCATTTTCTAACTTTTCTAAATTAAATATATCTAGAATTGTAGCTGATATATCTGCATATGTTTCTCTTATTCCTAAATCAACATTTGGCTTTAAATTTTTACTATATGCAACTATTGGTATATATTCTCTTGAATGATCTGTACTTGGTGTACTTGGGTCATTTCCATGATCTGCTGTTAAAATTAATAGATCATCTTCTTTCAAAGAATCTAATATTTCTGGTAATTTATTATCAAATTCTTCTAAAGCTCTAGCATATCCCTCTATATTATTTCTATGTCCATATAGCATATCAAAATCAACTAAATTCACAAAGATTAAGTCTTCTTCTGCATTTTTGATTGCGTCTATTGTTTTTTCAATTCCATCTGCATTTCCATTTGTATGAATAGCTCTATGTATTCCTCTTCCTGAAAATAAATCTTCAATTTTTCCTATTGCTAATACTTTTTTACCATTTTCACTGAATACATCTAACATTGTTCTTCCGAAATTTTCTGCTTCATAATCTTTTCTACTATAAGTTCTTGTAAAATTATCGCTTGATGTTCCAATATATGGTCTTGCTATAACAGTTCCTATTCCATAACCTTTTTCATCAATTACATCTCTTGCAATTTGACATATTTTATATAATTCTTGAACTGGAAATACTTCTTCATGAGCAGCAATTTGAAGCACACTATCTGCTGATGTATATACAATTGGCATTTTCTTTTCTATGCTTTCTTCTCCAAATTTCGTTAAGAAATCTGTTCCTGAACCTTTTTGATTACATATAAATCCTTTTATTCCAGCTCTTTGTGATATTTCATCTAAAAGATCTTTTGGAAATCCTTCATAATAAGTTTTAAATGGCTCATCTTTTATAAAACCTGCAATTTCCCAATGCCCAACAGGACTATTTTTTCCTTTTGTTTTTTCTGCTGCTTTACCATATATTCCTATTGGTTTTTCTTCTTTATTATCTATTCCAATATCCTGTATATTATATAAACCTAATTTTTTCATATTAGGAATATTTAAAGTTGTGTTATTATATATTCCAGCAAAAGTATTACTTCCAACATCTCCATATTCTACAGCATCTGGAGTTTCTCCAACTCCAAAGCTATCTAATACTATTATTACAGCTCTTTTTATCATATACAAATACCTCTTTTCTAATTTACTTTTTTAAATCTACATCATATTCATATACAAATACGTCTTTAGATTTTGGTAAAATTAAATTTTTGCTTTCTGTGAAATAATTATTAGTTCTAAATTTATTTTTTCCAATTAATTTAAATTCTAATTTTTTGCAATCTATTAATACACTTGATGACAAATCCATTCCAAGTGGAAGTGTTTGATTATTATTATCATAGAAAATTATATTAGAATAATATAATAATGGTAATCCTTCCTTAACATTTAATTTTATAAGATTTAAAGCACCTTCACCATCATCTTCATATTCTTCTAATGCTTTTTCTTCATTTAAATTATATACTTCAAAAGCCTGTTCATCAATTTGTTCTGTAATTTGAGATACTTTATATAATGAAAAATCGTACTCTGCTTTTCCTTTTGGAATAGCTCCTTCTATAAAAGATATTGTACTTTGCAATTTTTCTGTAAAGTCAAAAACATCAATCTTTTTATTTATATTTAATATTTTAAACTTACTTTTCTCATTTTCTCTATGACTTCTATTTCCAATATATTTTATTGCTGTATCATTAGAAATATTTCCAAAAATATCAAATGTTTCACTATCTATATAAAGTCTATTATTGTCAAATTGTTCTTTTAAATCTTCTAAAGTCTCTTCAATAGCATCTTTATCTAAATTATTTCTTCTAAGCATATTAAGCATTGAAAGTACTTCTGTATTTGCTAAAAACACACTATCCATCTCTTCTTTTGATAGTTTCTTTCTTTGAATAGTATCTACTTTAGCTCCTAAATCTTCAAAATCAGATTCTATATTAAATGATTTCTTTAAAACATTTTTATTTTCAGATTTTTCTTGATCATTACCCATTTCAAGACTTAATCTTTCATCTTTATTTGAGTATTTCCAAAAATCAAAAATACTTTTTTTATGCTTATCTATTTCTTCAATATATAATGTTGCATTTTTTACTTTTGAAATTAGATTTTCTAATTTTAGTCTTTGAGCTTTTAAATCTTGATTTAAATTTTTATAATTTTTTTCACCTTTTTCATACAATGAATATATTGTAACTAAATCTTCGATTGTATAAAATTTCTTTTCCTTAAAAGCTGTACTTGTTGGATCTATATTAACTTTTTTAGACCCTTCACTTTCTTCATCTTTTCTTGTTAAACTATTTTCTAAATCTTGGTCATCTTTTATTTTTTTATTTATTTTTGAAGATTTAAAGAAATATTTTACTTTTCCTATAAAAGTTTTTTTGTATTCTAAATATGTAGAAATCTCTTTTTGCTTTACTAAATATTCATCTTCTTTTATCTTTACAGCCTCTTTTACACCTGAAAGTTCTTCTTCTAATTCTTCTATTTGATCATTCTGAGTTTTAATCTCTTCTTCTGCTACTCTGATTTCACTTTTTATAAAATCAGTTAACATTTCATAAGTAAGCCTTGTTTGCCCCATATATAATTCCAAACCATTATTGCTATCAATTCTAGTTATAAAATTAAAATGATTTTTTATTTCAGTTTGCATTATAAATAAAGCTTTCATTAATTTATAAAACTTTAATGCTTCTTCTCTGTTTGATAATTTAATTTTATATGTACTTTTTACTTTATCATAAACATATGTATCTCCAGTTATTTGTAATGATAAACTATTCTTTTTATCATATACCTCAAAAGATAATGCCCAATGCTTTGTAAATAACCATAAATAATTTTCTAAATCTGCAATTTCTGTTCTATTTAAAAATTGCTCAGAATAATTTATTGCATTTATTGGTACATATATTTGAGGAACGCTTGGCGCTTTCTTTTTAGCATATTCAAGCTTCATTTTTAATAAATAAAAGAATTCTGAAAATGTTTCTTCTTTTGTACAAACTAACATAAAATACATTCCAGTTGTTTCAGAATAGTAAATTTGCCATAAGTGATCTTTATTATATTTTACTCTAAATGGTTCCTTTTTATCTAACTCTTTTTGAATATTAACAATATTTTCTATATCTGGAATAGAAATTTTATCTAACATTCTTAAAAATGTAGTATATTTTTCAATATCTTCTTCATTTTCTGCTGGAAGAATATATTTGAACAAAGGCATAGCTTTAGCGTATTTTTCTTTTAATGGGTCGGTTCTTAAGCAAGGTGTAAATAATATTTCTATTTTATCGATTGGAACATATCTAAAAACTCTATGGTCTTTATCATTATTTAACCTAGAAACATTATAATTTAATGGCTCATATTCAATTATCTCTTCAGGGATTTTTTCTAAGTCTAAATTTAAATATTTTAATTTCTTTTGTAAATCGCCTTTTGTAAATTTATCCACAACCCATTTCTCCTTTTTATAAATATATGGAAAGTATATCATATAAATTTTAATTTGAATAGTTTAATTTATAAAATTTTAATTTAATATTTCACTAATTTTTTCAGTATAAAAAGCATCTAATTTACTCATTGCTCTAGTAATTGCAACATATAATAATTTTATATCTAATACATTATTTTTGTATTTTTCACTATTTACATTAAATAAAATTACACTATCAAATTCTAAACCTTTTGCTAAATATGAAGGAACAATCGAAATTCCTGCATTATATTCTGAATCTTTACTTTGAATTAATTTTACATTTTTATTATACTTTTCAATTTTCTTTTTTATATTTTTACATTCATTTATATCTTTTCCAATTATGGCAATAGATTTAAATCCAGAATCAATATATTCATCAATTTTTCTAGCACATTCTTTTACAATTTCATCTTCTGAATCTAGTTTTGTTATGTGAATAGAATCTTTTCCTTCAATAACTGGCTTTCCTTTTATTATAAATTGCTTTTCAAAATCTGGTAACTTATCAATAACTTCATTTGCTTTATTCATAATTTCTTTTGTTGTTCTATAAGTTTTCTCTAAAGTTGTATAAATTGCTTCTTTATCAGGAAATTCTATATCTATAAATTTTTTCCAGTTCTCAATTCCTCTATATGAATGAACTCCTTGGGCTATATCTCCTAATATTGTCATTGAATTACTTTTTAAAATTGTTTTTAAAGTGCTAAATTGAAATTCTCCATAATCTTGCGCTTCATCAATAATAACATGTCTCAAATTTTTCTTAATCTTTGAGCCATAAATTTTATAGTGAATATAAATTATTGGTGCCAAATCTTCAAATGCTATTTCTTTTTTATTAAGATTTTTTAATGTATTTTTTACTAAATATTCAGCTAAGATCTTATTATCAATTTTGTCATAAATATAATTTTCAATAAAATCTTTATAGTATTCAACACAATCTTTCTTCTTAATTTCATTAAAATATATATCTACAACTTTTATATTGTCTTTATATATTTTCTTAAGTAAATCTTCTGTTTCTTCAAAAATTTCAATTCTTTTTAATCTTTTTTCTTCTTCACTTAATGTATTATCTTGTAACATTCTATTTATCTTGAATTTTCTTTTTGCCGTAATTGCTTCTACAATTGTATCTTTATTATTTTTAATTTTTGAAAATACATGTTTTTTTACTTCTTCTATTCTTCTCTCAAACTCTAAAGCTTTATAATTTTCTGTAAATAATTTCTTTATATTTTCATATCTCATTATTCTAATGTTTTCAATAATAAAATCTTTTTGTGGCAAGTAATTATCTTCTACTTGTTTTAAATATCCATCTACAATATTTTTAAATTCTATTGATGATTTAAGTTTTGATTCTTTTATAATAGTTTCTATATCACCATTATTTATTTCATCAAATTCTTTATTTACAATAGTTACAAGTTTTTCATTACTATCAGATATTTTTAGTTTTTTACCTATAATTTCATATGCCAAATCTTCAAATGTATATTGTTTAACATTTTCAACTCCTAAATCTGGTAGTACATTTGAAATATAATTTAAAAAGAATTTTGTTGGTGCTATTATCATAAAATTCTCTGGATCAAATTCTTTTTCACAATTATAAATTAAATATGCTATTCTATGTAATGCAATAGTTGTCTTTCCGCTTCCTGCAACTCCTTGCACAATTAGAGCTTTATTCATATCTGCTCTAATTATATTGTTTTGTTCACCTTGTATTGTTGCTACTATATTTTTTAATCTATCATCAGCTTTTTCAGCAAGTGCTACTTGTAATAATTCGTCATTTGTCTTTAAATCAATATCAGAATATTTTTCAAGAATTTGATTTTCTATAAAATATTGTCTCTTTAAAGATATTTCACCTTCGACTATTCCTTCTGGTGATTTGTAACTTGATTTTCCAATCCTACCATCATAATAAAGATTTGATATTGGGGCTCTCCAATCAATAATTATAGGCTTTTGTGTATTACTATCAAGTACAGATAATTTACCAATATATAGTTCTTCTTTTTCATCTTCAGTTGCTTTAAAATCAATTCTTGCAAAATATGGTTTATTTTTAATTTTCTTTAAATCTGACAATTTCTTGTGATTTAAATAAAGTAGATGCGCTTTAACAAAAGATTCTTTTTCATAATTCTTGTCTGACTTACTTGTATGCTCTTCAAGTTCTTTTTCCTCATTGTTTAGCTTTTCTACAACCTCTGCTAATTTTTCTTTTTCTCTTAAAAATTCTTTTTCATCCATTTTTTTACCTCCTTAAATAGATTTCTAATTTTAAGACAATTAAATTCTTAAAATCAGAACTTTCAGTTAGAAATTTTTATTGGTAAAAACGCAGAAAAAAGCATCTATTTTCATAGATGCCTTCTTCTCTAGTTTCAACATGATTTGTATTATAACATATACTTTTTATAAAATAAATAGATTATTGAAAATCTTTAATATCTTCAACATTTAGTGCAAAATAAGGTGTATTTGAATCACTTAGTAAAAACATTGTAAATTTATCATTAAAGTTGAAGTCTCTAGGGTCAGTTTCTATTTTTCCTGCATATTTTTGAGTAATTAGTCCTGCTTCACTTTTTACAGAACCACCTTTATTATTTAAAGTCATTTTTATTGTTTGATATGCTTGAGATATAAATATTGGTTCATTATCTTTATTTTTAAATGGCTTATTTTCTAATTCATAATATCTTTTCATATTAGCTATATTAAGATTTGGAACTGATAAAGTATCCTTCTCACCAAAAGTTTTACTTCCACTATCATTTGAAGCTTTTTCATTTGCATTTATATATATTTCTTCAAAAGTTTTTCCTTCTGGATTTCTTACAATCATTACATTATCACCTTGTTTAGTATATAGAACAACTGCAAAATCATTTTCATTTGTATAATATAAAACTTCTACTTGATTTCTTACAGATTCTTCTGTTTCACTATTTATACCAAAAAATTCTACATTTTCTTCATTTCCAAATTTATTTTTTTCTAATATAGTAAATTCGTTTTCAAATTCGAAATCTCTTCTTAACATTGTATAAAATAAATATTTATCTTTTTCCTCTGTCCAGTCAAATACGTCTAAAATATCACTTGTTTCATTAAATTTTTCTTTAATTCCACTTGCAATTTCTTCTTTTAAGTCTGAACTTACTAATCCCCACTTTTTATAATAATATTCATCTGAAATACTATCTTCAGTAAAAGTTTGTTTGTTCAAATTATCTACCATTTCATTAGGTTCATTAAATTTGACATCTCCCTCTACTAAATTATTTTGCATATCATTCCATACAAGTTGAAAAGTACCACACCAAACTCTATTTCCTGATATTTTATCTTGCATAGTTGGAACAGTATCTAGTGATGATACTTCTTTATTATCTGAAATTTCTTCATAATTTTCTGATACCACTGGACTTGAAGAATTTGTCTGTTTATCCTTTGTTACTACTGAATACACAAGAATTCCAGCTAATATAAAAATTATTATTACTAATATAATTATAGTTGCTTTACTTGTTCCTCTATCTACTATCATCAACTTTTTCATTAAGATATTTAATCTTAATACTCCTTTCCTATCATCTTTAATTTCCTTCATTATATATATAAACAGAAAAAATAACAATAGAAAAATGAAATTTCTCAAATGTCCCTAAATTTCAAAATATAAAAAGTGAAATTTAGGGACTCTCCTTAAATTTCACTTTGAACTTTTATTTGAAGCTTTTTACTTCTTCTTCTATTTTTGAGATAAATTCTTCTATTTTCATAGCTCCAATATCTCCTTCTTTTCTAGCACGTACACCAACAGCATTTGATTCTACTTCTTTTTCTCCTAAAATCAACATATATGGTACTTTTTGAAGTTGTGCTTCACGAATCTTATATCCGATTTTTTCTTGTCTATCATCTAATTCTACTCTTAGTCCTGTTTTTCTTAATTCATCTACAATTTTATCTGCATATTCTTTTTGATTATCTGATATTGGTAAAACTTTAACTTGTACTGGAGCAAGCCATACTGGGAATGCACCTGCAAAGTGTTCTGTGATAATACCTATAAATCTTTCAAATGATCCAAATAAAGCTCTATGAATTAATATTGGTGTCTTCTTTTCTCCATTAGAATCTATATAAGATAAATTAAATCTAAGTGGTAATTGGAAATCAACTTGTACTGTTCCCATTTGCCATTCTCTTCCTAAGCAGTCTTTCATTTTAATATCAATTTTTGGACCATAGAAAGCTCCATCACCTTCATTAATTCTATATTGTCCTTCTCCGCATAATTCATCTAATACTTCTCTTAAATTAGCTTCTGCTTTATTCCATAATTCAATATCACCCATATAATCATCTGGTCTTGTTGATAATGTTAATTCAAAGTCTAATCCAAATATTCCATATAGATATTTTGCTATCTCAACTATATCTTTAATTTCAGAACCAATTTGATCTTCTGTAATAAAGTTATGTGCATCATCTTGACGAAACATTCTTACTCTAAATAATCCATTTAATTGTCCTGATTTTTCATTTCTATGAATAACATCTATATCATTAAATCTTAATGGTAAATCTTTATAGCTTCTTAGTTTTGAAGCAAATATTTTTATAGCATTTGGACAGTTCATTGGTTTTAGGGCTTGTTCTTTTCCATCTGAATCTGTTAATATAAACATATCTTCTTTATAATGATCCCAGTGACCTGATGTTTTCCAAAGCTCACTACTATTTAATTGTGGTCCTGAAAATTCTAAATATCCTCTTTTTTCATGTTCTTTTCTCCAAAGGTCTATTAATATATTCATCATTTTGAAACCTTTTGGCATCCAATAAGCCATACCTGGTGCTGTTTCATCAAAGAAAAATAAATCTAATTCTTTTCCAAGTTTTCTATGATCTCTTTTTTTTGCTTCTTCAAGCATATTTAAATATTCATCTAATTGGCTAGCTTTAGGGAATGAAATTCCATAAATTCTTTGAAGCATTTTATTATGCTCATCACCTCTCCAATAAGCTCCTGAAGATGTTAATAATTTAACAGCTTTTACAGCTCCTGTTGTAGGCAAATGAGGTCCTCTACATAAATCTGTAAAATCCCCTTGTTTGTAAAAAGAAATAACTTCTCCTTCTGGTAGGTCATTAATTAATTCTACCTTATATGGTTCTTCTTTTTCTTCCATTAATTTAAGAGCTTCTTCTCTTGGAAGTTCAAATCTTTCAAGTTCTAAATCTTCCTTAATTATTTTTTTCATTTCTTCTTCAATTACTCTTAAATCTTCTTCTGAAAATGGTTTTTCTACATCAAAATCATAATAAAATCCATTTTCAATTGATGGTCCAATTGCAAGTTTTGCATTTGGGAATAATCTTTTTACAGCTTGAGCCATAATATGTGAAGTTGTATGCCAATAAAGACCTTCTTCAACTTCTCTTGTTTGTCCTCCATGTAATTTAATTTTAAACATAATAAATTCCTTTCTTCGCTTTATAGCGTATAAAAATTTATTTAGGTACTTTTCTATAAGGGCTTTTTATAATACATTAATTTTAAAATACAAAAAGCCCCTATAGGTAGTTTTACCTATAGGGGTAAGTTTATTTTCTCACGGTTCCACCCTACTGTTTAACTCTTAACAGATTTTAACGTATCTTACACGCCACTTTTTCAAATGGGAACTCCAAGGTAGTTTTTCAAATATGTTTTCTTAAAAGTGTTTTCAGCGTATCACACTTTCTCTCTGTAAGTAACCTCTATTTTACTTTTCCTTTTCACAGTTCATATATACTACATCTATTATTTTACTACTTTTTTTCTATTATGTCAAATATAAAAAAACGGCGCCACCCCAAATTTAGGGTGGCGCTAATTAATTCATAAAACTACGTATTCGATATGATTCCAGCAACTATTGTTTTTTGTTTTCAAAACTCGTAGCTAGATAAAACCACTAAAATACCGTCTGTTCATTTTAGTCCTCCGATTGCGCTTTGCGTCTTTTTTTGCCCGCCATTCTGCGGGCGCTCGATCACGATCATTTTCATTTCTGAAAAAAATGTTCTTACCTAAATGAATCCACTTGTGTACCGTTTTCTCATTTTCTGATCCTCCTCGCTTGTGCTCTTTGGCACCGCATCCGCATTCGATCATTCATTTACGTTTTGGAAAATTGACTTGCTATACAAAACCGCTAGTATAACATTTCCTCATACTCTTCTCCTCTTCGGCCCTTCGCCTGATTATCTGGATTGGCCGCCGGCTGTGATCTACTTATTTAAGTTTTTGTGTTTGAAAAAGTTACAGGGTTTGCCTCTTGCTGTCATTCTTTTTCCTCCTTATTTAGTTTTATGATTTTGGGAATAATTCCCTGTGACAATTATTATTATAGCACCAACAGAATATAATGTCAATAGTTTATGTAAATTATTTTTTATTTTTTTTATATTATTATAGAATTTCTTTATTTATCAAGCTTTTTAAGCTATATATTTTTTTACATAATATAAAAAAAACTCCTCAGCACACATTACATGTGCCTGAGGAGTTAAAGGATTATTGGTTACTAGTTACTTTTTTGTACTTAGTTCTGATTAATCAGAATGTTGTAAAGCGGTGAATCCTTATCGATGGCAATTGTTCCGCCATTTGTAAGAGACTCTTTCATTGCATCCAAACCGATAATGAAATTGTAGAATTCCTGTCTCTCAGGAGATGCGCCATAAGCATCTGCAAGAGTTTTGAAATACTCGCTTTCACCTTCTGCCTTAGTGGTTGCTGCAATCACCTGTGCATCAGATATAAGTGTTCTTGCTTTAGCATCCGCTACACTTCTGATATTCTTTGCATCACGTTCACCGTTTGCTTTATATTCAGCTGCAATTGCATTCCGTTCGGAAATCATCCGATTATAAACAGCTTCTTTATTCACATCCGGTAAATCCAGTACTTTAATCTCATTAGCTGTAATAGTGATACCATACTGCTCCATTGAGATTTTTTTCATAATTGTTTCTCCAAGGGAGCCATCTTTTCCACCAATTACATCATCCTGAGAAGTGGAACTTATTACATTTTTCATGGCATTGTAGACCACAACGTCAATTCTCCCCTGAGCCACTGCCTCAGATGACAAAGTCTGATAGTACTTCTTGGGATCTGTGATCTTCCATGTTACATAGCAGTTTGCGATCATTGACTTCTTATCCGAAGTAATTACCTCAGAAGACGGAATATCATACAGCCGCTCACCAACGTAGATGTTTTTTGTGCTCTGAATGATAGGAATCTTAAAATAGATTCCAGGTTCTGTCTTAGTGTCAACAACCTCGCCAAGCTGGACGATCAACACATTGTTGTTCTTGGTATTGTATCCGAAAAAACTGGTTCCGATGAAAATCACCAAAATGGCGATTACAGAAAAAACGATTGTTGTTACATTTTTCTTCATATTGGTCTACCTCCAAAGTTTATTTTGAAAAGTTACGCGAAACTGTTACTGCCAAAGTTACTCAGTTGCATTTTCAGATGCGCTCTTAGTTGCCTGGGAAACGCCTGCTGAAGTACCAACTTTGCTTTCAGATCCGTCCTTTACATAGATAACCTTGGCATCTTCGCCAATGATAATCTCCATGTTCGGAAGAACTTCCTGCATCGCCTCATAGTACAACCGCTGTTTTACAGTTCCAGGATTGTTCTGATATTCTTTGAACAGAGCTTCAAACCGTGCTACTTCCTCTTTTGCCTCATTGACACGTTCAGTCTTTGATGCATTAGCAGCCTGTTTGATTTCCTCTGCCTGAGCCTCTGCTGCCGGAATCTTACCATTCTCATATGCATGAGCCTGATTGATATCCTCTTCAGCCTTGGTACGAGCATCACTTACATCTGTGAAAGCCTGCGCAACTTTGGCAGTAGGCGCTTCAGAATCCTGAATCGTAACATTACCAATCGTAATTCCCAAACTGTGGGATTCCAGTTCTTTGATAATGTCTTCACGAACCATTGTCTCGATTTCACCCTTGCCAGTTGTCATAACTGCATCTACATCATACCGTCCAACAGTATTTCTGATAGATGCCTGAGCAATGTTTTTCAAAACACCTTCGGGGTCATCAGATCCATAGCAGTACTCGATTGGGTCTGTGATACGATACTCAACATAGAAATCGATGTTTACGAAGTTGAAGTCTGATGTAATCATCAAACTATCCTCTGGCATAACTTCATCGCTTTCTTCATAATACCCGATTGGCATACCCTGTGTTGTAGCATCGTAAATCTTCTTCTCACTCAAGAACGGGATCTTAAAGTGCATACCAGGTCCATCAATCATTGTGTTCTGCCCAAACATTCTTGTGAATCCGATTTCCTGCTCGTTGGTAAAAAATACACTTCCAAAAATGCTGGCTACTACAAAAAGCACACATATTGTGCCGATAGCAATGGGCTTCAACTTAAGGATTGACTTAAGACCTTCAGCTTCATTTTCACGACTCCGCTTTTCGTAGGAATCCATGTCATCAGTTACATGAACAGACGCTACCATATTCTTGATGATTGAGAAAAAAGCTCCTGCGATTACGAGTAGTGCTAAGAAAATTTTGATTAACAGCATAATTGTTCCTTCCTTTCATAGTCTGGTAAAACTTTGGTTTACAGGTACAAAAACTATTAACCTCCTTTATTTATTTGAGAAACCTCATCTATTATTATAACACATATAATTATTTTTGTCTATATTTTATGTTAATCCCTTTTCCTGTTTGCAATAATAATCACTATTGTACATAAAATAAATATTAATATCATAATTTTAATAATCTCATTGCTATTTATATATGATACTGTTAATGCTGTTCTTTGAACATTATATGGTTCATCTATAACTTGATTATTAATAATTTCCTGAACAATTTCTTCATTTTCTTCTTGTTTTTGATTATATTCTTTTGTTTCTGCATTGCTTCTTCTATAAACATCAATTTTATATATTTTTCTTGAACTATTGTTTTCAGAAATCACATTAATTTCTACAATATTGTTACCAACATCCAATTCGTATGCTCCGACTAATTTCTATTATTGCATCTTCATTTTCAGGAACAGCTAAAATATTCAAATTTTTAACATCATACATAACTTCTAATTTATATTCAGTTATATTACTATCAAACGGTGGATCTAGCAATCCATTTTCAATTGATAAAACTTCCAAATTATTATTTAAAGTTTCATAATTATCTGTTTTTAAAACATGTATATTATAAATTTCATCTTCACCTGTTACATTAACAGTAATCAAATTTTCTCCAATTTTTAAATTATCATTTCCAGTAATTTCAACTTTCAAATTAGGATTTTCTGGAATAGCTTCAACATCTATTTTATTAATATTTTCAGGTACAGTCAAATAATATTCTGTAATATCTGGACTAAAACTTGGTAATATCCCTTCATGATTTATTCTTAAGTTTTTTAGCATAAACTTTCTCCTATCTTATATATTCTATTCCCAAAATATGTCTTTGAATAACAAGCAAATCAACAGAAGTTGGCTCTTTTCCATCTTTACTAGTATTTCCCGCAATCTTTCCTCTTTCATCAAGCAATTCAATTCCTAATATATGTCTTTGCAACACTAATAAATCCACACTTGTTATTTTTCCATCTCCATTTACATCACCATACAAAATATTTTCATCTATCGAAACATAATTATTATAAATATACCCAATTATTCCATTTTCTAAAACTACCATATCCCACTTTTCTCCCATTTGATTTCCTACTTTTATTCGTTTCATTTTTTCTGGATAAGATACTTGAGTAATTGTCTCATATGAAGTATTGGGACCAGTTCTAATATATACATTATTTCTATTGCAATACACTCTTGTATTATCATTAAAAAAATCTTTCATATCAATATTAGGATTCTGTACAGGAACCTGTGGCATATTATTATAAATAGGAATAATAAATTCCATATTAATATCTAATAAATTACTTTTATTATAACCATTGTAGATTGATTTCGATTCACTATAAGGTGCAAGTACATTTGTCATATATTGATGCCAAAATAGTCCATTATTTACAGTAGAATTAACATGAAACTTTTGAAAATAAATTGTATTTTGACCTTTATTAATATAGCTATCTCCTATAAAAATTGCGCCACCTGTTATTGCTTTTTCTTTTGTATTCCATGGAATTAAATATTTTTGTTTAGTTTGTTCATTTGCACCTTTTCCATCTCTTGCATAAGTAAGTCCATTTTTTATTGCTCCCATAGGCTCACTTGAACTTGTTGCACCTATATTATAAAAATTATATAGTCCTTCAAATCCTGAAACATTTCCACTAATTGAACTATGAGTTAGAAATGGTCCAACTTCTTGTTTTATACGAGATGCTAAATGAGATGAACTTACACTTGAAATTTCTCCTGCTCTTAAAATTAAATCTGAATACTTTTCACTAAAGTTTTCAGACACTCTCTTATTGTAGAATTCCGTTCCATATAAAATTTTTTCAATTGTATTAATATTATTTATTTTAGAATTATAAGATAAACCTTCAAATTGAAATATTCTGATTTCATTCAAAAAATTTCTTGGATCCATACAATATTCTACTGCTCTTTTTGAACTATCTACCCACCCTAAATCTATTTCTAAATTATATTCATTTGGATTTGTATTTTTCCAATTGTCTGAATAGTTCTTTGGCACTAAATTTCTACCAAAAATGTTTTCTTCATTTATTACATAATTCCAATCTAAATCTGTATATAATGCTGTAAAATTCCAATTTGGGTGTTTATTTTTAAGTTCTCTTAAATATCCTTGATAATTAAGTGGAAAGCACTCTATTCCTTCTAATTTAGATGACGCATTTACTTTAAAATAAAATAATATTGCACATAATTCTAATATAAAAGTTATAATACAAATTTTTATTTTTTTCATTTATTCCCTCTTTTCTCGTGATTTTATAATAATTCTTTTTTTAGAATCATTTGTACAAGTAATTAAAGTAACTTCTTTTTCTCCATTTGTATTTTGAGATAGGCATGACACGTCTTCAGGAACAACTGTATATATATTATAAATTTCATAATTTACAATTCCAACTTTATTATCTTTAACCATAAATACATCTCCAATCTCTAATTTTTTCAAATTGTGAAACATATTCTTATTTTTGAAATTATGTCCAGCTATACAAAAATTTCCTGCTTCATTTACATTTGGTCCCCAAAATTTAGTAACAGATACATTTAATGCGCTTTCAGAAAAATTAATTATATATGTTTCTAATTCAATTTTAGGGATTTCAAGTTTAGCAATTACATCATATCCTTTATATGTTTCTTGAACACTTTCCTTTGGATAGTAAAAATCTTCTTTTACAATTTCTTCTCTTAAATTGTTTTCTACATAAAGTCTTTTTATTTCATAATTTTCATTTTCAAAATTTTTTTCTCTAAATATTTCTATCCCAATATATATTGTTATAAACACAATTGTTGTTAAAATTATGAAATTTAATATCTTCTTTTTTCTTTTCTTTCTCCTTTCTTTTCTTCCCATTTTTCTACCTTTCTTTATGTAAGTAATGAGAAAATTCTCATTACTTATAGCTATTTATTTTTTCTATTATTAATTATAAATGCACCTGCTAAACTCAATAAAATCATTCCGAATGGTATATATACATTTATGCCTGTTTTTGGTAATTTGGTTGGAGTAGTTGTTGGTGTAGTCGATGGAGTAGTTGCTGGTGTGTTTGGTGTTTCTTGCGTAGTAGGTTTATTTTCTTCTGGTTTTTGAGTTGTCCCTGTTTGATTACTTGCTGTTCCTACAATAAGATTAAATGATTTTTCAGAAATTACTGCATCTGAATTTTCTCTATCTATTAATTTTAAAATTAATTTGTAATCTCCTGCTTTAGAAAATGTTCCTTGTACATTTAAAACTTGTGCAAAATCTTTTCCGCCAATTTTATAACCTTGAGAATCTCCCCATCCACTTTGAAGAAGATCATGTTTTAAAGATTCTTGATCTATACCTATTAATTGAGCTGTTGCTCCTTCTGGTGTTATCATATTTGCAACTAATCTTGCATTTTCATAATAACGTCCACTACTAGATGAATAAGTTATTTTCATATCCTTTATTTCATTTTCAATAAGTCTTCCAGTATAGTTTAATTTAATTTCGTATGGTAAAAATTCAGGTTCTACAACTACTGTTTTTACTATTGGTGTTGTTATATCATCAAAAGTTATTGAAGCATCACTATTTGCCATTCCTTCTAGTGTTACTGTAAATTCAGTTGGATTTGATGATGTTAATCCTTCTTTTGCTTTAAAAGTCACACTCATATTGTTTCTTGGAGATTGTCCACCTGTTTGATCAAAATAAACAAGTTTTACTTTATCTGTTGTATCATTTACTGTCCCACCTTCTGCACTAACATATTCAAAAAGCTTATTATCATAAGAAATACTTCCTGTATATGATCCTAAACTTTCTCCAAAATTTACATTTACTGTAACATTTTCTCCTGGTTTTACTTTTTCTTTATCTAGCTTTACATCAACTTTGTCTAATAAAACTGCATAACTTTTTACTGAAAACATAAGTATTGTAGATATTAATAATAATGTAACAATACTAATTATTTTTTTCATATCAAAATTCCTCCTTAATTGTTTTATATTTATATGATGTGAAATTTTTTCATTAATTATTTACTAATAATTGCATTTTAAGTAAATAAATGAAAAAAGCGATATGAAAACATATCGCTTTTAATGTATAAATAAACTTATTATATATTCTACATAAATAAACAGATAAATTGCTCCATTTAATTTTCCAATTTTGTTTTTTGGATAAATCATTGTAAATAGTGGCAATAACAGCAATCCGTTTATTAATATTAGTAAATCTTTATTATAATTTATATTATATGTAATTGGAGAAACTATAGAAGTAACACCTATAATTAATAACATATTAAAAATATTTGAACCTAATATATTACCAATTGCAATATCACTTTTTCCTTTTATTGCTGCTGATACAGATGTAACTAATTCTGGTAAACTTGTTCCTATTGCAAGTATTGTAACTCCAATTACTTTTTCACTTAAATTAAAAATCCTTGCAATATTTACTGAATGATGTACAGTTATATCACCACCAACTTTTAAAGATACTATTCCTAAAAATATCCAAAATATATTTTTTAATATACTACCATTCTCTTCTATAAATTCTTCGTTTTGAGTTTTATTTTTGAACGCCATATATATTGTATAAATTATGAATAATATAAACAATACTATAAGGAAACAGCCTTCTAGTCGTGTAATTTTATTATTAGTATTACATATTATCATAAAAATAATCGTAAAAATTAGACATAATGGAATATCAAATTTCTTAGTACTTTTTTGTACTGTAATTGGACTTAAAATTGCAGATGCTCCTAAAATAAAAAGTAAATTTACAATATTGCTTCCTATAATATTTCCAATTGACATATCAGCATGCCCATCAATCGCAGAAGTAGTACTTATAAATAATTCTGGCATTGATGTTCCTATCGATATTATAGTTAAACCTATTACTATTTCTGGTATATGAAATATTTTCGCAAGTTTACTGCTACCTTCTACTAGAAAATCAGCACCTTTAATTAAAAAAATAAATCCTAAAATTATACAAATTACTGAAACTATCATTTAATTCTCCTAAATATTTATAGTTAAATATATGAGAAAAACAAAAATTTATTCATATTATTTGCCCCCAAATTTTTCTTACTTTTCACATTATTTTTTCGCAAATTATCTTTTTTGTCAATAAACTACATAAATAAAGCAAAAACCTCTCGCAAAATTTGCGAGAGGAAAAACATTTTATTTCTCTTTTTCTTTAAGAATGTTTTTGGCATTTTCCAGTATACTGTACTTGTCGCTTCTATATGAAAGCAGGTTTGCAATCATCTTCGACATATATTCATTGGTACAAAGCTGATAATCCCAGCCACACTTACATGGGGTACTTTTACACATAGGACAATCGCCAAATGCCATTTTTATACCTCCTAATTTTCAAAAGCTATTAACAATAGTGACTTTTAAATTATACCATACTTTACATAAAACATCAATGTTTTTTCACATAATAATATGCTGTACATATATCTTTAAAACCAATTTTTCTATATAATTCAGCAGGATAGTATCCTTCTTCTGTTTGAAGAAATGCAATTTTTCTATCCTTCTTTTTACAAATCATTAATTGTTGCTTTAAACATTCTGTTCCAATTCCTTTTCCTCTAAATTCTTTCAAAATTGCAATTCCATATATTCCATAAATTCTTTTATCATAAACAGCTGTTGTAACTCCAACAATTTCTCCATCTGCTTTTATAAAATAAAAATCTCTATTATATTTTGTGCCATTTGTTCCTTTATAATTTTCATATATTTTTAAATATCCTTCATCAAGGCTATATGGATCTTGAGAGTCTCCAGTGTTAAAGGCTTTCAATGTTATTTCTGCTAGTTTCTTCATATCAGTAGATTTTTCTAGTTTAATCTCCATATTGCAATTTGATTCTATATTTTCAAGATTATTGAAGTCTTCATATATTTGCCAAACTTCTTTATTTACTTCTTCATAATTTTTAAAAACCTGTTTTCTTTTATAATATAAATCAGATAATGGTGTTATTATATAGCATGGTTCAGCATTAATTTTTTTCATTTCTTGTTCTACATCATTTTCTATTTCTGCAAAATTTTCCTTATCTTTTACATCTATAACATAGTTACAATCATGATCTTTAACAAAATAACTATGAACCAATTTATAATATTCTTTTTCTATAACTTCATCTACATAAAAACCTTTATTAGCATAAATATAGAATTCATTTAATTTTCTAAAAAAATAATCATCCAATATAATTTGTTTTTGTGTACGACAATATGCAGTAAACTCATTATAATTTAATCCAAAACTTGGTTTTGAATAATTATATATTTCTATTTTGGACATATCAAAATTATAAATTTTATACATTCCGAGGAAATAAATCAATAATTGAAATTATTATATCTTCTGGACAATCATATCCTTTCAATGTTTTATTTATTTTCCATGAATTTTCAACTAAATAGTACTTTCCAAACACTTCTGCAATTGCAATTGAATGTCTTGCAATTTTATTTTCGTCATTATATAAAATTAAATATGTTTGATTTTTAATATCTTCTTTTTCTAAATAATATCTTGCAAGTTCTACTTGCTCCCAGCATGTACCCACTTTATATTCTAAAGTTTCTTCTATTGTTTGTAATCTATAATTATTTATAAAAAAGTTTCTACCAGCTTTTTGATGTATTACTCCATTTTTATCTGCCCAACCATATTTAATTTCTTTTAACTTTTCTAAAATCTTGTTTATTTCTTCTACCATACTCTCTCCTTATATTAAACTAATTATATTTATTCATTAATTAATTGTAAAGCTTTTTATACATTCATTTTAAGAAAAAATTAATATTTATTTAAATATTCCTTAAGAAGTTTTATATAAAATTTATTTATAAGGAGTTTTTATGAGAAAGCAAAAGAAAAAGAAATCAAAATTAAAAATTATATTAATAATTGTATTTTTATTACTTACTTTAAATTGTATACGAAATAATAAAAAAAGTTTAGAAATATTTTTTCATAATATTTCTAATTCTTCTGATTATAAAGTAATAAAACAAGATTTAAATAATAATTATTCTGGAGCTGGTCAGAAAAAAGTTTCTGATAAAGATGGTTATTTTACAACATTTACAACTACTGATAATAAAAAATTTATTGAATACAAACAAAATGGAAATAGTCCTTGGAGTCAAAATTTATATTGGGGTGGTACTATGGAAGAAAATGGATGTGGAATCACTTCAATGGCAATTATTTTAAGTGGTTATGATAAATCTTATACACCTGAATATCTTAGAAAAAAATATTATCCGAAATTAAACTATGAGAATCTTTCAAAAGAACTAAAAAACACATTTGGAATTGAAAATTCTGATTTTTATTATGATAGTGTTCATTGTTCTGAAAAAAATATATCTGAACATTTAGAATCTGGAAATCCTATTCTTGTTTGTGTTTGGGATAATGGATTAAAAAATAGATGGACTGAAAAATCACATTATATTGTCTTACTTGCATCAGATGGAAATGGAATGGTTTATGTTTCTAATCCTAATGGTGGAAAAAATGATAGTAAAAGTTCTGGATGGTATGATTTTGATGAAGTTGTACCTTATATTGCAAAAGCACTTTATATAAAAGAATAAATATTACAAATTTTCTAATACAAATTTTATAACTTTTTTAGGAGTTGGTTTTATAAATTTTCAATATCAATTCTATAAATTTGGTCTTTTTAGGCTTTTACAAAAAAATAGCACTAAATTATTTTAGTGCTATTTCTCTATAAATATCTCCCCAATTATTAATTTCTTTAACAAATTTATTCTCTTCTAGTTTCTTCAAATTTGTATCTCTAAAATATAATGTTTTTATACCATTATCAGATAATTTCTTTATAATTCTCCAATCATCATCAATCATAACATCAATATTTTCTTTTTTACATATTTCCAATTTATCTTCTACTTGCCAATAATATTTATCAAATTTTATATTGTTTTCTTCTAATATACGAATTGCATCATCTTTCATCTCTTTTACATGTCCACCACGTGCTGTAATTACAACTAATTCATGTCCCTGATCTTTTAAAAATTTATATCCAGCTAAAAATCCTGACATTAAACCACTTTCTCTTGATACTGTTAAAAAATATTTATCTATAAATCTTTTCTGCTCTTCTTTAGTCCAATTATATCTTCCTTGAAATTTAGGCTCTTCTCTATCAATTAAATTATTTCCTTTTAACTCAGTAACATCAAATATTTCTTCATATGTTCTAAATGTTGTTTCACTATCAAAAACAACTCCATCTAAATCAATTCCAATTTTCATAATGACATCCTTTCTATAAATAAAATAGCGTTTATACAAAAATAAACGCTACTTAAAATTATCTATTATTTAATATTTGTTGCATTCTTTGATAAACCAAATTCACCCATGTACTTGATGCTGGACAAAATTTTGTTTTCATTCCTGCAAGTGTTGAACCATAATAAAAACGACCACCAGGTGTTAAATAATTATCATGTAAACTTTGAGCTGCTTTTTCCATTCCATCTTCTACTGATGCAAATCTTATTAATCCATTATTTCCCATCAAACTTATATAGTTGTATGTATTTCTATGATTTTGAGCTATTGTCCATCCAGACTCTGCTGATATAAGTCCACAGAAAAATATTTCATTTAATTGGTATTTTTCACAAACATCATATATTAAACCAGCATTTTCTTCAAAGAAATTTGATGTATCTTGTTTAACTCCTGCCATTAATATAATAAAATCTTCTCTTGATAAACCTGTTCTTGTTGTTAAATCCATATCAACAGCAATTTGAACTTCTGATATTGGAGTTGTAATAACTTCAGGTTGTTCTTCAATAATTTCTTCTGGCTCTTCCTCAACTGGTGTTTCAATTGAATGAAGCTCCTCTTGTTCTCCTTCTGTTCTTGATATTTCCAAAGATCTTGAAGATACACTCGCCTGTATTACTCTGGATTCTGTGATATCAACTGGTTGCTGATTTTCTTCTTCTGGAATATTTTCTTCTATTGGAGCTGTACTAATTTGCTCTTGTTTATTTTCTGATAATTTATTTGCTACAATATTAGCTATTATTAATACTGCTATAATTGCTATGATAATTAATAATAAAGTTGATACTTTTACTGATATTAATACTTTTCTATTATTTGGTTCATTCATAAATATATTATTCCTTTCGTGTTACCACATTTGTAATTATATCATTAATTCAAAAATTGTCAACGTTTTACTTTTTATTACAAAACATATAATAATATACTCAAAAATTGTAGAACACTGCCTAATAATATAAATAAATGGAATACTGAATGCATATATTTTTTCTTTTTTCCTAGTCCATACAAAACTGCACCTATCGAATATGCAATTCCTCCAGATACTAATAATATAAGTCCTGGAACACCTAATAATTTAGGTAATAAATTAGCTGTAAAAATAATACACCAACCCATTCCTAAATAACATATCATAGAAAATTTTTTATATCTTTTTATATCTATTGAATTTAATATTATTCCAATTATTGCCATTCCCCATATTATTCCCAAAATTGTCCATCCAAGTATCTGATTATATTCTCTAAACATTACTAAACAAAATGGTGTATAAGAACCTGCTATTAATAAAAATATTGAACAGTGATCTAATACTTGAAATACTCTTTTTGAAAATCTTTTTTCATTTATACCATGATATATACTAGACATTGTATATAAAAGAATTATTGTAATTCCATAAATAGATGAACTTATTACACCATATCCATTATGATGAATTGCTGAAAATACAACACATAACACTAAAGCTACTACTCCAAATGCTGCTCCAACAATATGAGAAACCATATTAAAAATTTCTTCACCTCTTGTATACTTTGGCAAAATTCTATCTTTTAATTTAGTTCTTTGCATCTATACCTCCTTTTATCTAGTTTTCCAAACCATGTTATCACATTTTGGTATCTATGTCAATAAAAGGTAAATTAACATATATATTAATTTACCTTTTATTTTCCAAAATATTCAATTATTTTAGTTTTATTTTTACATTTCTAACATTACAAATTCTTTTAATTGCCTCAATAATATCTTCTTCACATATTTTATCATGATTATTTATTATTGCGAGTGTAGCTGATTCATTAATAATTGTTTCTATTTGAGAACAACTCATTCCATTTAAACTATCTGCAAACTTCTCTTTTGAAATATCCTCAGACAATTGCTTTTTTCGTATATATATTTCTATTAATTCAATTCTTGTTTTATAATCTGGATTTGTAACTTCATATTTTTTATCAAATCGTCCTGCTCTAACTAATGCTGGATCTAAAGAATTATAACTGTTAGTAGCGCCAATAACTAAAACTCCTGGTTTTGTTTCAAAACCATCCATTTCATTTAACATAGCAGTAATAATTCTATTGTTTTCCTTATCTATACCTGTACCAGAATAATTCCTTCTTTCACCAATACCATCAAATTCATCTATAAAAATTATACAAGGTGCATGTTTTCTTGCTTTTTTGAATAATGTTTTTATCTTAGCTGGACCAATTGACATCATTGCACTTTGAAAATCAGTAGCTTTTGTTGGAATAAAATTAATATTTGCTTCACCAGCTAATGCTCTTGCAAATAAAGTTTTTCCATTTCCTGGATTTCCTTCAAGCATTATTCCAGTTGGTGCTCTTATTCCTTTTTCCTCATATTTTTTAGGATTTTTCAAAATATCAACTGTTTGAAACATATCTCTTTTTAATTCATCAAGACCAGCTATATCTGAAAACTTTGTATCATTATGTTTTATTATTTTAAAAGTAGCACCTCTCATCTGAATTAATTTAAAAATTGCGAATCCGAAAACAGCAAACAAAATTAAATAAAACATTACATCAAATATAATTATATAATTTATTTGTTCTTCAACTTGTATATCATTTAACAGTAACATTTCTTTAAAATTATCAGATTCTGGATTATTAGTATAATAGCTTTTATCACTATTTTTCAAATAAAACGTAACTTCTTTTTCTCCAATTATAACTTTAGATATTTCTTTATTTTCTATGTATTTACTAAATTGCAAATAACTTATATATTCCGAATTATTTCCATTAAAAATAAATGTCATAAATATAAATATAGCTATAACTATAGCTATAACTATAGTACTACATATTATTACAAGTTTTTTATTTTTCATTTTCCCACCTATTAAAAATGAGCCACATATGACTCATTATATATTTTATATTGAATTTAAGTAAAAATCTGTATCAAATAGAATATATTTTAAATCTTTTGGTGTTTTTAATGTTGGCTTTTCTCTAAGATTTTCTTTTTGTAATTCAAGATATTTTATATAAGCTACAAAAGTCACAATCTGCAGTGTTACTGTAACTATACATAAAATATTTATAACTTCAATAGTTATAGCATTAAAATAATGTAAATATCCACAAACTATTGTTATTGCTAAAAACCACATTTTCACTTTTCCTACAATTAATGATTTTGTTCTTTTTCTTCTTGCCATTTCTACCGAATTTAGTAAAGCAATTAAAATTTCACATAGTAATACTACATATAATAAATTTATATGATTTGCTAAAATTATAAGTAATACTATGCTTAAAGTTTTATCTGCGATAGTATCCATTAAACTTCCATAAAAAGTTTGAACATTAAACTTTCTTGCTAAGAAACCATCAATTGTATCTGTTAAAAACAATATTACTAAATTTATTATAAATGCTGTATTTGATATTCTTATTTGTAAGATTGGTAATATTATTGTATAGATAAATCTAATAGTTGTTATTAAATTAACAAAAATCTTCATATTTTCTAACCTCTATCATTTTTATACAAATATATTTTATAAGTTATCATTAATAAAATCAATCTATTATATTACATTTTTCAACATAATCTAATACTTTTTCAGCTTGATTTCTTATTTCTGTAATATTATTTTCAAAAATATCTGTTCTTATATTAGTTTGTGATTTTTTTTCTAATATATGTCTTAATAACTCAAATGCAGATATTACATGATGTCTTAATTCATAACTATCTGCTAGATTTTTATAATCTAAAGATTCTATTATATTAAATGATGTATCAAATGCATTTAATATATCTCCTAATAGTTCGTCACTTATTTGAGAATTATTACTTTTATAATATGTACTTATTTTATTTCTATATTCATTAAATATATCTTCAAATTTTTCTATATTATTTTTATTTGATAAATATATTCTAATAATATGTATATAAAATGCTTTTACATATACATATGTTAATGTTTTATCAATACTTTGATTGTTATTAAATTTTTCAATAATATTATATATTGTTTCTTCGCTTATTTCAAAAATGTTATTTGAAATTTCTGAAGGTGATATACTGCTCATAAAAAACCTCAATTCTCTTTTTTAATTGCTACTATTCTATAACAAATTTGGGATTTTTTCAAGTAATATAAATTGGTATTTGTGTGAGTATTATTTTTATAGATTATTAATATCAAATATATTATTCATATACAGTTCCTTGTTCAAATAATTTTACTTAGAGATTATATCACAAATCATATTACTAAATTCTGTTGGATTTTCAATATTCAAACCTTCAATTAATCTTGCTCCATTATAAAGAATTTTAGAGTATTTTTTTAATTCTTCTTTATCTTTATCATATAAGTTCTTTATTTTTTCTGCTATTGGATGAGATTCATTAATTTCAAGAATTGTTTGAGCTTTTACATTTTGATTATTAGGCATAGCATTTAATGTTTTTTCCATTTCAACTGATATTGCACCTTCACTTGTTAAACAAACTGGATGATTTTTTAACTTATGTGTAAATCTAACGCCTTGAACATCTGTAATTGCTTCTTTCATTATAGTAAACATTTCTTTGTTTTCTTCATTTACTTTTTGTAATTCTTCTTTTTCTTCTTTTGAATCTAAATCTAAGTTATTTGCACAAACATTAGCAAATTGTTTTTGCTGATAATTAAATATAACTTGAATTACAAATTCATCTATATCATCTGTTAAATAAAGTATTTCATATCCTTTATCTTTTACGCCTTCTACTTGTGGTAACATATCGATTTTATCAACACTTTCTCCTGCTGCATAATAAATCTTATCTTGTCCTTCTTTCATGCGTCCAACATATTCTGATAATGTTACAAGTTTCTTCTCAGTAGATGAATAAAATAAAATCAAATCTTGAAGATTATCTTTATTGATTCCATAATCGTTGTAAATTCCAAATTTTAATTGATTTCCAAAATTTTTAAAGAATTTTTCATATTCTTCTCTATTTAATTTTAACATACTTTCTAATTCTGATTTAATTTTCTTTTCAATACTTTTAGCTATAATTTTTAATTGTCTATCATGTTGTAACATTTCTCTTGAAATATTTAATGATAAATCTTGGCTATCAACTAATCCTTTTACAAAGCAAAAATAGTCTGGTAATAAATCTGCACATTTATCCATAATCAACACGCCATTAGAATATAGTTGTAATCCTTTTTCAAAATCTTTTGTATAAAAATCATATGGCATTCTTGATGGAATAAATAGTAAAGCATTATAACTTACATTTCCTTCCATTGATGTGTGTATTATTTTTGCTGGCTCTTCAAAATCTCCAAATTTATCAGTATAAAAAGAATTGTATTCTTCTTTTTTTATATCTGCTTTATTTTTCTTCCAAATAGGAATCATACTATTTAAAGTTTCATTTTCCGTATATGTTTCATATTCTGGTTTCTTTTCTTCTGAATCATTTGCTTGTGATTCTTTTGGTCTTTGATGTTCTACTTTCATTTTTATTGGAACTCTAATATAATCAGAATATTTTTTTACTATATTTTTTATTGTATAATCATCTAAAAATGTACTGTAATTTTCCTCTTCAGTATCATCTTTTAAATATAAAACAATTTTAGTTCCTACATCTTCTTTTTCACATTCTTCTATCTCATAGCCTTCTACACCTTTAGATTTCCAACTATATGCTTTTTCTTCTCCATAAGCTTTGCTATAAACTTGAACTTCCTTGGCTACCATAAATGCTGAATAAAATCCAACACCAAATTGACCAATTATATCTATATCTTCTTTTTTATCATTTTCTTCTTTAAATGCTAGAGAACCACTTTTGGCTATAGTTCCTAAATTTGTTTCTAATTCTTTTTCTGTCATTCCTATTCCATTATCTTTTATTGTAATTGTTCTATTTTCCTTATCTATTTCTATTTGAATTTTAAAGTCATCTTTTGAAAGCTTTATATTACTATCTGTTAATGATTTATAATATAGTTTATCTATCGCATCACTTGCATTTGATATTAACTCTCTAAGAAAAATCTCCTTATTTGTATAAATTGAATTAATCATTAAATCTAATAATCTTTTAGACTCTGCTTTAAATTGTTTTGTTCCCATAATTAATCTTCCTTTCAATAATGTTCTACTGTATCAGATTATATACCTCCCAATTAGCAATGTCAATATATGAGTGCTAAAAAGTGGTATGTTTTAATATACCACTTTTATGCATCCTTTTTAAATTGAGAATTATATAAATCAGCATAGAATCCATTTTGGGAAATTAATTCTTCATGATTTCCTTGTTCTATAATATTTCCTTCATTTACAACTAAAATCATATCTGCGTTTCTTATTGTTGACAATCTATGGGCTATAATAAATGATGTTTTACCTTCTGTTAATTTATCCATAGCTTTTTGAACTAGTTCCTCTGTTCTTGTATCTACATTACTTGTTGCTTCATCTAATATTAAAAATGGTGTTGATTCAATCATTCCTCTAGCTATTGTAAGTAATTGCTTTTGACCTGCTGATATACTATCAGTATCTGTTAAAAGTGTATCTAAACCTTTAGGAAGACTTTTAATAAAATGTTCTAATCCTACTGTTTTACAAGCTTTCATAACCTCTTCATCTGTTACATTTTCTTTATTATAAACTATATTTTCTCTTATAGTACCATTAAATAACCACGTATCTTGAAGTACCATAGTAAATAATTCATGAATATTCTCTCTTTTTAAATCTTTAGTTGAAATTCCATCAATTAGTATATTTCCTGAATTTATTTCATAAAACTTCATAAGCAAATTTACTAAAGTTGTTTTTCCTGCGCCAGTTGGACCAACAATTGCAATCTTCTCTCCTGGTTTTGCAATACATGAAAAATCTTTAATTATAAACTTATCTGAATCATATCCAAATTTAACATGGTTAAATTCTATATTGCCTTTAATTTCATTTTTATTTAAATATTTTGTTTTATTAGATTCATCAATCATTTCTTCATCTTCTAAAAACTCAAATACTCTTTCACTACTAGCAGCTGCTGTTTGCAAGTTTGTTAATCTTTGCGCCATTTGTTGAAGTGGTGATGTAAAAAGTCTAATATACACCATAAATGCTACAATTACACCAAATGTAATAAGATTTTGTTTTACAAGTATAGCTCCCATTACACAAACTGCAACATAACTAAAGTTTCCTATAAATCCCATTATTGGTTGCATTAATCCTGATAAAAACTGACTTTTTCTACTACAGTTAAATAATGCTTCATTATATTTCCTAAAATCTTTTGTTGCCTTTTCTTTTCCATTATATGCTTTTACAACATTATATCCTGAATATATTTCCTCTATATGTCCATTCAAATTTCCAAGTTCTACTTGTCTTTGATTAAAATATTTTTGTGATTTTCCTAAAATTGCAAACATAAATACAAATCCTATAACAGAAGTTAATATTGCAGTAAGCGCCATTATCCAATTTGTATAAAACATCATAACAATAGCTGATATAAAAAGTGCTAAGCTTGATACAAAAGAATCTAAACTTTGACTTATTGACATACCAATTTGATCAACATCATTTGTTACCCTAGATAAAATATCTCCAAATGAATGTTTATCATAATATCTTAGTGGTAATTTATTTATTTTTTTAGAAATATTTGTACGTAATGTTTTTGCAAGATTATTTGCTGCAGTTGCCATTATAAAACTTGTTAAAAATCCAAAAACTGCACTAATAATATATATTATTAGTAAAAATATTGTTATACTTGTTATTTTTTCTAAATCTATTCCTGTAATTAACCCTTGTGTTATAACATCTGTTAACTCTGATAATTTATTTGGTCCTACTATTGAACATATTGAACTTGCTACTGCTAAAATCATTGTTATTACATAAGCTGGTATTAAGGATTTTTTATATCCAAGTAGCTTTTTCATTGCTTTTCTAAAGTTCTTAGGTTTTTCATGAACTCTTCCTGGACCAACATTTCTTTGTACATGTTTTTCATTATTTGCCATATTCTAATTTCATCCTTTCATTTAAGCATCTAGCTCTTCCTTACTTAACTGTGAGTAAGCTATTTCTTGATAAACAGAGCAATTTTCCATTAATTCTTTATGTGTTCCTATTCCGAGCACATTTTCCATCTTCTAAAACTAAAATTTTATCAGCATGCATTACAGTTCCAATTCTTTGAGCTACTATAATACTTGTTGTATTTTTTGTATATTCTTTTAAATCTTTTCTTAATTTATAATCAGTTTTATAATCTAATGCTGAAAATGAATCATCAAAAATGTATATCTCAGGATTTCTTGCTATCGCACGAGCAATTGATAATCTTTGCTTTTGACCACCAGAAATATTTGTTCCTCCTTGTGCAATATGTGCATTATAATTTCCTTCCATTTTTTCAACAAATTCAGTTCCTTGTGCTACTCTTATTGCATCTTTTATTTGTTTTTCTGTTTTTTTCTTTTTTCCATTTTCTCCATAATCAATATTATTTTTTATTGTTTCATTAAATAGAACTGCTTTTTGTGGTACATATCCAATTTTATTGTGTAAGTTTTCTTGAACATATTCTTTTACATTAACACCATCTACTAAAACTTCTCCATCTGTAGAATCAAAAAATCTTGGAATTAGGTTTATTAATGTAGATTTTCCACTACCTGTTGAACCTATTATTGCAATAGTTTCTCCTTTATTTGCTTTAAAAGAAATATTTTTTAAAGTATATTCTTGTGAATCTGGATATTTAAATGAAACATTTTTAAATTCAACAGATCCTTCTTCACCTTTTTTACCTTCTTTTCTTTTTCCATCTTTAATTGATATATTTGAATTTAAAACTTCTGCAATTCTCTTTATTGATACTGAGGCTCTAGGAACCATCATAAATATCATTGCAACCATTAAAAATGACATTATAACTTGCATTGCATAAGATGAAAATACAACCATATCACTAAATATTCCTAATTTATCTGAAATTTGTGCTTCATTTATCATAAAGCTACCAGCAAAATAAATGCTAAGTGTTAATCCATTCATTATCATATACATTACTGGTGACATTATAGACATTGTTCTTTGGTTAAATGTTTGCAATCTTGTTAATTCTTTGTTTACATCTTCAAATTTATTTTCTTGATACATTTCTCCATTAAAAGCTCTAACAACTCTAATTCCAGTTAAATTTTCTCTTGTTACATTATTTACATTATCAAGCATTGTTTGAACTTTTTTAAAATTAGGAAATACAAGTTTCATTAATATTCCTATTGTTATTAATAATATTAAAACTGCTCCACCTGTAATTGCACTCCATGTAAAATTTTTGTCTAATATTTTTAATACTGCCCATATAGCTGTAATTGGTGCTTTCACCATTAATTGTAATCCCATTGCAATTAGCATTTCCACTTGTGAAACATCATTAGTAGTTCTTGTAATTAAACTACTAACAGAAAATTTATTCATTTCTTCCATACTAAATTCTTCAACTTGTGAAAATAGCTCTTCTCTTAATTTAGCTGATAAAGATGTTGCAATATATGATGCTAAAAATCCAACTATACATGCTGATATTAAGCTTCCAGTGCTACATGCTAGCATATATGCCCCTTGTACTAATATATCTGAAATTTGGCTTCCTTCAGTTTGAACTAGTTTCGTTATTTCTGACATGTAATCAGGCATTTTTAAATCTAACCAAACCTGAGCTATTATTAAAATTAAACTAAGTACAATATATAAAATTTCTTTTTTAGTGATTTTCTTTAAAAGTTTATTCATAATTTTTCCTTTCTTTTTATTATTTTAAAACTCCAAATTTTAAAAATTCTATCATTTTTTTATGTTCTTCTTTTCCTTTTTCAAATGAATTATATTTAAAACAAGAAATTGTTGATTTCTTTGTAATAAACACAAGCATATTTAATAAAATTTTTATTTCATCATCATTTTTTACTTTTAATTTAGAGAAATCTATTTTTTCAATAACTTCTTTTCTTTCAAATATTGGTTTTATTTCTTCTTTGCAAGTTTCATCATTTTTTATATCTGGAAAACATAAAAACATATCATCTGAAGGTTTTAAATTTTTCAATCTTTTCTCATGAAATTTCATATCTCCTCCTGAGAAAATTTCTTTGATCATAAAATCAAAAAGATCTATATGAACTTGAAAAATATCTCCATCATTTTTTTCTAAATCTTCAATAATAAATTTTTCAATATTTTCGAAGTCTTTTTTTAAAATAAAATTTAATAAATCATATTTAGATTCAAAATATTGATAAAAACTTCCTCTTGCAATTCCTGCATCTTCTACTATATTTTTTATTGAAGCTTCATCTGGAGAAACTCTAGCATATTCTTTTTTTGCTGACTCTATGATTCTTTGTTTCTTTTCTTCTGATAGTTTGAAAAAAGTTTCTGTTGGCATCTTTTTCACCCCCAAATATTATATTTGTATATTTAAAACACACAAAATGACACCATGTCATCATTATATGTGACACAGTGTCATTTGTCAAGTTAATATTTAATTTTTATTATGAAACTAGTGTAACTGTTCCAGTACTTGGAGTTTGGCCATCTCCACTTTCAGAACCTTCACTACCACCTTCACCCTCATTTCCACCAGGTGCTGGCTGTTCTGGTTTTGAAGGCGCGAGTTGTGGTATTGATTCAGATTCTGTTTTTCCACATTCTGTACAAATTCTCTCTTTTAGTCCTGCTGATGTTTCTGTTGCAGGTGTTTTTGTAATCCATTCACCATAAGTATGTTTTCCTGTTGCACTTATTTGTTGAGTTTGTGTATCTCCACATGAACATTTCATAACTCTACTTCCTGGTTTACCACAAGTTGGTTCTACTCTTGAAATCTCACCAGTATATGCATGTGTATGTGGTGGTTTTTTATCTTCTACTACAATAGTATTTTGAACTTTATTTTCTGTTTTTGGAGTATAACTTGGATCTTTGGCATTACATCCTTCTCTTGTACAAACTCCATTTTTAAAAGTATGTCCTAAAGCATTAGATTTTTCTGAATATTCTTTATCGCATTTAGTACATTTATATACAACTGTTCCATTTTTATCACATGTTGCAGTATTAGAATATATTGCATATTTATGATCACAATTTTCTTTTACATCATTATCTTTAGTTGTATTTTTATTAGTTGTATTAGAGTTTTTCTTGGTTGATGTTGGAACATCGTCATCATCAATAGTTACTTCATTTGCCACCCAATTTCCATCTGGTTTTACACCTTTTATATCTTTAGCATATTTATAGTGTGATTCTAATGTTTTATCATCAAGTTCTAAATATACCATAAGTTCATTAACCAATTGTCTTGTTTGTTTGAAATTTGTTTTATAAAACCATAAATTGTTTATCATAGCAGATTGACCTGGAAGCATTTCTGTTCTTAAATCTGATGTTTTAAATTTTAAAGCATGTGGAACATAATCTAATACAGTATATCCACTCATATTTGTTTGTAAATTAGTATATACTGTTGATGCCATATCTTTTAAATTACCAACATTTTGAAGAGAAACTTTTTGATCCATAACAGCTTTTATAAAATCTCTTTGTGTTCTCATTCTTCCATAATCATTATCTCCATAAGAAGATGGATAAGATGAACCATCATTATTGTGTCTAAATCTTAATAATTGTTCTATTTGATCTGGTTCTAATGTTTGTTTTCCTTTTTTCAAATGTATGTGCAAATCTTGTGTTGGATCATCATAATCCATATTTATTGGAACATCAAACTCTACACTTCCTATTGTTTCAAATATACTTGTAAGTGATATATTTCTTACTATTACATAATAATCAATTGTAACTCCAGTTATTAGCTGAACTTTTTCAACTGTTTTATCTGCACTTGTTTGAATTTGAGCATTTATTTTATCATATCCTCCTGCTGTTGCCTCACTTTTTCCAACAAAAGTATCTCTAGGTACTGATAACATAATTGCTTTTTGAGATTTTGGATTATAGCCACATAACATAATTGTATCTGTTAACTGTGCTGAAATATCTTCACTAACACCAAGTACTAAAACAAATATCGGATCTTGATCTCCTACAATATCTGTTGCCATATTTAAAACAGCATCTTTAACATTTCCGCCTGCTTTAAAAATATATACACCAAAAACAATTCCTATAGTAGCTATAATTACAGCCACTACACCTAAAGCAATTAATATTTTTTGTTTTCTAGTAAATTTTTTCTTTGGTTTTCCTTTTTTACTTTTTTTATTATTACCAATTCTTGTTTGTCTTCTTCCTGATTTTTGTATATCTTCATTACTATTTATTTCTATAACGATTTCATCATCATTATTTTCTATATTATCTTCTTTCAAAATTCTTTACCTCTGTATAATTTAATCTAGAATATTATCTAGTTCTTTCTTTATTTCTTCTTTTTCAAGATTTTGTCCAATAAATACAAGTTTAATTATTCTGTCACCAACTTCAGAGTCCCAGTTTTTAAGTATTTCTGGATTGTTTTTTATAATATCATTTTTTTCATTTTCTGGTGCAGATGCAATCCATAGCCCAGCTTCTCCCATTTGAAATTGATTTCCTGCTTGTTCAAATACATATGACATATCTTGTTCATCTGAGAACCAAATTATACCTTTACATCTTATAATATTTTTTCTCCATTTCATATTAACATATTCTTCAAATTTGTCTCTATTTAATGGTTTTCTTCTAGTATATACAAATGTTCCTATTCCGTATTCTTCTGCCTCTCCTTCATCATGATGATGGTGGTGATGATGATGATGATGTTCATGCTCACTTTCATTATGTTCATGATGATGATGATGATGTTCTTCATGCTCTTCCTCATCTTCTTCATTGTCATCTCTTTCTAATTCTTGAACCCATGCTGGAGATGATGCTGCTTTTTCAAAATCAAAATTATTCGTATCTATAATTTCTTTAACATCTACTTTTGCATAATTTGTTTCAATAATTTTTGCAACTGGTTGAAGTGCTTTTATAACAGCTTTCACTTTATTTAATTCTTCTTTAGATACTGCATCAACTTTATTTAAAATTATTGTATTACAAAATTCTATTTGTTGTATTAGTAAATTTTCGATATCTTCTTCATCAATATTCTCTTGTACTAAATTTTCACCAGCTCCAAATTCATAAACAAGTCTTGCACTGTCAACAACTGTTACAACATTATCTAATCTACAAATTTTTGGAAGTCCATATTGTTCAGTTTGCTCTGAAAGAACTGTAATTGTTTGAGCAATTGGCATTGGCTCACATATACCACTTGCCTCTATTAAAATATAATCAAATTTTCCTGTTTTGATTATATCTACTATTTGTTGCATTAAATCTACTTTTAAAGTACAACAAATACATCCATTGCTTAATGGAACAAGATTGCTATCTTGTTCATTAACAATTCCTCCTTTTTGAATTAATTCAGCATCTATATTTACTTCTCCAATATCATTTACTATAACTGCAACTTTATATCCTTCTTGATTATTTAAAACATGGTTAATTAAAGTTGTTTTTCCTGCACCTAAATATCCTGTTAAAACTGTAATTGGTACTATTTTGTTCATATTATCCTCCTATATGTTTAAATATTATATATATAAATTGTATACAAGTTGTATATAATTTATAAAATACCCCAAATTTATATTGCTATTATACACTTTTATTTATTTCTATTCAAGAATATTTGTTATAAATTCTACATTTATAACAAAATAATTATTTTTATTGAAATTTTATGTAATCCATGCTATAATTTTTTTAGTTTTATAAGTAATAGAAATGCAAACAATTCTCTATTAGAGAATCTACAAACAATATTGAAAGGAGCATATTTATGAAAAAAACTCGGTGTGCATTTTGTTTAGTAGGAGAAAACAAAGAACTCTTAAACTATGTAGCAACATTGGTAGGTGAATTTAAAGCCACCAAACTCATCACTGGAAATGTTACAAAAAGCAATGTAGATCAGATTTTTGACTGTAACAAAAGCATTATTTGCACAGATACAAATATTCAAAATCTTGCCAAAACAGTAGTTTTGATAGGAGTCAACAACTCAAGTCAGATGTATAACATCTCTATTCATAATCCTGATAACAAAGCAAATTTCATTTCTATTTTGAAACAATTTCAGGAAATTGCTGAAAACTGTAATATTGATATCGGAGATCACCGTTCTAATGCAACTAAAGAAGGTCCGTCTCAGAATCCCGAAGACTGCGTATTTTGTAGATATCTTGCAGGACATCCTGATCATTATCAGCCTTCAATTTATGAGTCTCCAAATTTTGTTGTTATGGGAAATACTGGTCATTTTGTGCTTGGTAGTCTTCTCATAATTCCAAGAAAGCACATTATGTCATGTGCTGAACTTTCGCCTGAAGAACTTTATGAACTTAATGATGTAATTAAGGATTGTAAATATATTCTTAAAGCGATATTTGGAATGGATACTCTACTTTGGGAAAATGGTTCTGGAACTGGTGGACATGGTAAAGATAAATCTTCAATTGTTCATGCACATATTCATATGAATCCTTGTGATATGGACTGTTTGAAAGTATCAACTGAAAAAGGTATTACTCCCCAAAACATTAACTTCTTAAGTTTGCCTAAATATCAAGATGAATCATATCTTCTTATTCAGAACTATGATTTGAAATGGTATATAGTAAGTAATCCTGAACTCTATATTCCACGGCAATATGTAAGACAACTGGTAGCTGAGCATATTGGTCTACCTGGCGATCTTTGGAACTGGAGAAAATATTTGTTTCTTGACAATGTAAGAGTAACTACTTATATGATAAGAGATTATCTTATTACTAACAAAGATAGCTTACCTGAGCGAATTTTCAAAAGAACTCGTCATTTTGTATAATTTGTAAAAAAACAAAAAGGAGTCCAAATATATTGGTTTAATAACCAATAGTTTGGACTCTTTAAAATTTATTTATAATTCAAATATATTTGCTTTAAGCATCATTTTAGATATCTTACTTTTTTCACTCATAGGAATACACCATCTACTTGCTAAAATGGATTTTCCTTTTTTAAACTCTTTTTCAGGTTCACCAATTGACTTGCAAAGCTGTTTTTGCAAATTTGGTTTATTTGTATATATAGAAATAACATTTTCTTCGTATAAAACATTTATTGTTGTTTCTAATTCTAATTTATTTGGTTCTTTATATCTTTTTTCCAATAAAATCACGTCCTAATTTATTTTTATTCATTATCTTTTTCATTAGTATTTAAAATTCTTACGTATTTTTCGGAATTAATTATATCTTCATTAAAAAAATCTTGTAATTTTTTATTGTCTGAAATTAATATTTCTTTTTGCATTTTGTTTAGATCTTTTTTTATATGAAATTCAAGTTTGGATGCTAATGATTTATTTTCTGTTTTCCAGATAGCTTCTACTTTCTGTGCTTTATGTGATTTAGTATATTTAGCACATTCTTTACTTTTAGAAAAATGTTCATTCATTCTTTTTTCTAAATTATTTGTAATTCCTGTATATAAAGTATTATCTTCACATCTTAATATATATACAAAATACATTTATATGTTTCCTTTACTTCAAAAATTCATATGAAATCTTTTTAATTTCCTCTATTTGCATTTTTGTTTGTTCATTTTTGAAATTAAATCTACTTAAAATATCATTTATATAATTTCCTTCTACAATACTTTTCTTTGAAAATTCAAAATTCAAATCAAATATAAAAGAAAATAAGCATATCATTCCATCTAAAACTGTTGGCTCTTTTTTTCTGAAAATTTGCTTTCTATTAATAAATTGATTGTAATATTCTTCTGCAATTGGTAAATTTTCTATTTGCTCAATTTCATCAGGTTCTTTATAAAACATATGAACACCTTCATACATTATATCTAATTTATCCGCATCTCTTACTATTCTTGAGTGTAATAATGTTCTTTCATCTAAACCATCTTCTATTTTAAATTTATTATGATTTTTTACAGCGGTTTTTATAATATCATCATATTGATTATCTTCTATATATTTTCTTATATATTCATTTTCTTCTAATATTGTTACAGCTAAATCACCATGATCTACACTTTTACTATCTGAAAAAGTATCATATAATCTTCTTTGTTCAAATCTAGCTAAATCATGTAATAAACCTATAAGTGTTGCAAGATCTATATCTTCTTTACTTAAATTTAAACTTTCAGCAATTTTTTTACTCCACTCCATAACTCTAAAAGTATGTCCAATTTTTCTTGCTATATGAACATTAGTAGAGTCATAATTATTTGTATAATTTATAAATTCATTTTTAGCTTTTTCTAAATCTATCATCTTTTGCCTCCTATTTCAAATATGAATTAATACTAGTATTTCTTTTAGCATGATTTTTCTTTAAATCAATTCCTAGCAATTGTAATTCTACTACAATATTTCCAATTTGTGTATTTTCTATTCCAATATCTGATAATTCCATTCTTGAAAAATTACACAAATCATATACAGAATTTATTTCGTTTTCCTTTAGTTTTGTTACTAGACTTTTTCCTAAATTTAAAGATGATATATCATTTTCTAACATTTTTCGCATTTTAACATACTCCTTTTAAAACTATAAAGCGTAAATCCAATTATATAACTGGTTTTACGCCTATAAATAAACACGTTATAACCTTCCTATGTTTGAGATTATATCATATTTTTTTACATTTTTCTATAAAATATTTCAATCTTTTACATCATATTTAAGTTCTATTTCTGAATATTCTTTTGGATCTAATCCAACTTTATTTCTCATATATATTAATACTATACTAATTATTATTAATGAAGTTCCACCAAAAATTAGCATTGCACTTGAAGTTTTCATATTCTCTATTAAAATTGATGCAAATATACCAAATACAACTCCTAATATACAACTGCAAAAATTATTAATAGCAAATATTCTTGTATCTATTTTACTATTTGTAAAATTACTTAAATATTTTATTAAAAAAACATTATATAATCCTACCATTATAAATTTTATTACATACATAGCTAATACTATAGTTAAAATTATTTGAATTGATAAGTTTAAGCTTGCTACTAGTCCAGAAATAATACATGAAAGCGTTAACGATATTCCCAAAAATGTTAAAGTTCTATTTTTAAACTTTTCTTGAAAAAGATTTTGATTTTTAGAAGCAATTCCAGAAACAATATTTAAAATAGCAAAAACTATTCCTATATATTTTGATGAAACATTCATATCTTCTAACAAACTTACTTCATATGTAGCTAGAACTGTTATTACTGAATATACAGTTGATGAAAATATTAATAAACATCTAGTTCTCTTAGAGTTAAATGAAAATTTAACAGCTTCTTTTAATGAAACTATGTTTTCTTCTTCATCTTTTTCATTAATTTCAACATTATCAAATCTTGTTGAAATAATTAATGTTGTAATAACAATACCTAGTGAAATAAATATTGGAATATAACCATTTATTTCAAATAAAAATCCCGATAATATCATAGAAAATGCACTAATAATATAATAACCAGATACAGCTTTCCCTTGAGTTTTAGCAAATATTTTACTTTTTTCTGATTTACTTGCATTAATTGATTCATTTAAAATTGCAGGTTCTGAAATATCTTTTAATGCAAATCCAAAAGATGAAAATAATTCCGCAATTATTAAATTAAATAAATTAGTGCTATTTATAACTACAATTAGGTAAATTGTATTACATATATTTCCTAATATCATACCTTTTTTTATTCCAATTTTTCCTACTAAATATGATGCTGGTACTTGCAAAAATACTACAAATAAAGCATAAAAAGTATCTACTAATACAACTGCAGACATATCTATTTTTTTTATTTGTGTTAAAAACAAAATATTAATTGTATAGAAAAAAAGAAAATCCATAGATAATTGCCTATACTTAGGATATAATTTTAAATTTTTATTTACTTTTTCCATATTTTACCTCATTATATTTTTATGCAAATTCATTTTATCACATAAAATTATTTTTGAAAATAATTTTACAATTTTTTGAAATATATTTATCATTATGTTATAATAACCTAAAAATAGCACTTTAGGAGTATTATGAAATTAAGTTATAAAGTTATAGATAATAAATATTTTAATATTAAAGATGTATTAAAATCATATTTTCAAATTTCTGATAGATTACTTACAAAATTGAAAAAAAGCAATCATATATTTTTAAATGGTACGCCAATATATATAAATAAAGAAATAAAAATTAATGATTTAATTGAAATTGATTTAGAATTTGAAGAAACTTTTGATAATATTGTTCCTTCAAAAATAAATCTAGATATTATTTTTGAAGATGAATCTTTAATTATAATAAATAAATGTGCTGGAATTGCAGTTCATCCATCTATTTTACATTTTGATAATAGTCTTTCTAACGGATTAGCTTTTTATTATAAACAAAATAATATTCATAAAAAAATTAGACCTGTAAATAGATTAGATAAAGATACTTCTGGAATTGTTATTTTTGCTAAAAATGAATATGTTCAAGAATGCTTAGTAAAACAAATGAAATCAAAAATATTTTGTAAAGAATACTTAGCTATACTAGAAGGAAATTTAACTGAAAAATCAGGAATAATTAATGCTCCTATTTCAAGAAAAGAAGGTTCAATTATTGAAAGAGAAATAAATTCCAATGGAGATTTTGCAATAACTCATTTCAAGTTAATTAAAAATTTTGTATTTTCTAACTTATCATTATCCTTAGTACATTTTAAATTAGAAACTGGTAGAACTCATCAAATAAGAGTTCATTCAAAATACATCAATCATCCTATACTTGGTGATTCACTTTATGGAAATTCCTCAAATCTAATTTCTAGACAAGCACTTCATAGCTACAAAGTTTCATTTATACATCCAATATCAAAAGAAAAAATAATTTTTGATATTCCTTTACCCGAAGATATGAATTGTATATTAAAATAAAGAAGCACTGGAGGCTTCGCTTTATACATATGCGAAATCTCCAGTGCTATAATTTTACCTTGTGCTGTAGTAATCAGAACAGCGCATTGGATGGAAAAGCTTGTTTTCACACAAACCACCACAGTACTCACAAAAAATATTCTCCTCACAAAAGAAGCATCGTTTTGCAAGTCCATGGCGTTTCTCATATTTGAGTATCCACTTCCACCCTACACGCTTAATCTTTTTCCACATCGTCCGGCAGACATCTTTGAACTTATGAAGGCTCATTTTGACAATCTTCATTTGTAGTTCACTCCTTTTCAAATTAACATCAAATGTGATTTTTAAATTATACTATCTATTTATGTCTAAAACGTGTCTAATAAATGAATATTATTTGTCAAAAAAAAGCTAGAAATTAAACTTTCTAGCTTTTATAATTTATGCAGTTTCTTGTTTTTTAGATTTTACTTTTTTTACTTGTTTTGGAACTTCACGTTTTTTATTTTCATCAATAACTAACTCTGGTTCTTTCTTATTTAAAACAGTATCTTTAGTTATAATACATTTTGCTATTTTTTCATTAGATGGTATATCATACATTATATCTCTCATAATTTCTTCAATTATAGATCTAAGACCTCTAGCCCCAGTATTTCTTTCAAGAGCCTTATCAACAATTGCCTCTAAGGCATCTTTATTAAATTCAAGCTCAACTCCATCTAATTCTACAAGCTTTTTATATTGTTTTACTAACGCATTCTTTGGTTTTGTAACAATATCTATTAATGCCTCTTTTGTTAGTCCTTCTAATGTTGCAACAATTGGTAGTCTTCCTACAAATTCTGGAATTAAACCAAATTTTAATAAATCTTGAGGTAATAATTGCTTAAATATTTCTGTTTTATCAATATCTTTTTTACTTTGAATTTCAGCTCCAAATCCCATAGATTTTTTACCTGTTCTATCATTTATGATATTCTCTAAACCTTCAAAAGCTCCACCACATATAAATAATATATTTGATGTATTAATTTGAATAAACTCTTGATGAGGGTGTTTTCTTCCACCTTGAGGTGGAACAGATGCAACAGTTCCTTCAACAATTTTAAGTAAAGCTTGTTGAACTCCCTCTCCACTAACATCTCTAGTAATTGATGGATTTTCTGATTTTCTTGTTATTTTATCAATCTCATCAATATATATGATTCCTTTTTGAGCTTTCTCAACATCATAATCTGCTGCTTGGATTAGTTTTAGAAGAATATTTTCAACATCTTCTCCTACATATCCTGCTTCTGTTAATGTTGTTGCATCAGCAATAGCAAAAGGAACATCTAATATTTTGGCAAGTGTTTGTGCAAGTAATGTTTTTCCACATCCAGTAGGACCTAATAATAAAATATTACTTTTTTGTATTTCAATATCATCTAAATTTTCTAAATTATTAATTCTTTTGTAATGATTATAAACAGCAACAGATAAAGTTCTTTTAGCTTCTTCTTGCCCTATTACATAATCATCTAATGTTTTCTTTATTTCAGCAGGTGTAAGCATTTCAACTTGTTCAACAATTTCTTCTGTTTCAAAAACTTCTTCATCAATAATATCTTGACAAAGAGCTATACATTCATCACAAATATAAACTCCTGGACCTGCTATTATTTTTTTGACTACTTCTTGTGGTTTTCCACAAAAAGAACATTTTACTATTCTACTATCTTGATTTTTATTGTTAGACATTTAAACTTCCTTTCAAAATACTTAAAAATTAGGATTAATAATTAGTTTCTTTTATCTAATATTCCATCAATTAATCCGTATTCTAATGCTTGCTGTGCTGTCATATAATTATCTCTTTCTGTATCTTTTTCAATTGTTTCTAAGCTTTGACCTGTTCTATCACTTAATAATTTATTTAATTTTTCTCTAGTTCTAACCATATGATCTGCATGGATTTTTATTTCAGTTGTTTGTCCTGAAAGACCTCCACCGCCAATTAATGGTTGATGTATTAGTATTTCAGCATTAGGAGTAGCATATCTTTTTCCTTTTGCACCTGATGCAAGAAGTACTGCTCCCATACTAGCAGCCATACCAACACAAATTGTTGATACAGGGCATTTTATATAATTAATTGTATCTACTATAGCCATTCCATCTGTTATAGATCCCCCTGGGCTATTAATATATAAATTTATTTCTTTATCTGGATCTTCAGACTCCAAAAATAAAAGTTGTGCAACAACTAAGCTTGCTGATGTAGCATTTACATCTTCAGCTAAAAATATAATTCTATCTTTTAATAATCTTGAAAAGATATCATAAGATCTTTCTCCTCTACTTGTTTGCTCTATTACATAAGGTACTAAACTATTTTCAATCATTTCTATCTTCCTTTCTCTTGTATAATTTTATAATACTCACTAACTATATACTAAAAGATAATTTTTTTCAATACATTTGTTTTAAAAAAACAATAATTTAAATTTCATAAATCGACATGAAATTCAGAAATCCAAAAGTGAAATTTAGGGACACTCCAAAAATTTCACTTTCAACAATAAAAACAAATATTATTTATTTTTAGCAATTTTTCAAAATCAAACAAAAAAGGACTATCCTAAAATTTTCGTCAAAAGTGAAATTTTTGGACTGTCCCTTTATTTCAGTTATTTATCAATTTTTTCATATCTTACATACATCAATATTCCTAATATTGAAATTACAAATATTGTTGTAAATAAAAATGCTGTTCCAGCTTTTGGTAACTGTTTATTTGATACTGTATTATCTTCACCAGAAGTGTTTACATAGCTTCTAGTATTTGTGTTTGTATTTTGTTTATTACTATTTGAATTATTTTTATTGTTATTGTTGTTATTATTATTTTTATTATCATTATTGCTATTATTATTGCTATTATTATTGTTATTATTATTATTGTTTCCGTTATTATCTACTTTTTTTACACCATCTAAATATATTTCTGGATTCTCTGTATACTTAAGTTCAACTGATGAAGTTATTAATGTTTTTGTGTCTGAAGACTTTTTAGCAACTTCTTTTATGTATAAATACAATTTATTTGATTTTGATACTTCTGAGAAATTTGAAATATCGTTTGTATTTATAGAAAATGCTAATCTATAAGTTGAATTTTGTGTTTCTTTTATTTTAACCCAATCTTTAATATTAGTTTTATTTGGTGATGATGATAAATAGTAATAATACTCAATTGAATCATTTTTTGTACTTCTAGTAATATTATTTAATTGTACATCCATAGTAATATATGCTTTTTTAGTTTTATCTGTAAAAGTATATGATTTTACATTGTCTACACTTGACTTCATATTATCAAAAATTGAATTTTCTGCTTCAACTTTTGCTGGTGGATCATCAGGTTTTTCTGTTTTTTCTTCAACTATTGTAACTGCAAAAGTTGCTGTTTTTTCTAAATATGTAACTGTTATTGTTGATTTTCCAAGCACTTTATTATTAAATCCAGATACTCTTACTAAGCTTGACTTCATAGAAATTTCTTCATTTGAGTTATCTGAATATACAGCTTTTATTGTTCCTCCTGTTAAATCTAACTCTTCTTTATTTTGAACATATTCTGTTTTTGTAGGTAAACTTCCAATAGAAATTGACTCTATTGTTTTTTCTTCAACTCTTATTTCTTGTTCTGCTGATTTTCCTTGATATGTAATCTTTACTGATGTTTGTCCTACTTTTAAATTCTCACCATTTTCAATTTTGTAATCTGTGATTTGTTTCTTTTCACCATCATTATATATAGCTGATACTACCATTCCTGTTGAATCAAAGTTTTGACCTGCAATATATGTTGTTTTTGAAGGTGCTTTTGTTATTTCAATATTTTCTATAACTTGCTCTTTTACTTCTGATACTGTAAATGCTTTAATAGTTGAATCTGAATTTGGATAATTCTTATTTAATTCATTTATTTTAGAAAGATCTTCCCAAACTCCATCTTCGAATGCTCCTTCAATTGACCAGAAACATTTATTACTTTCAACTTTTACTGTATCAAAATAAGAATTTTCTATTGGTGCTTCAAGATTTATTGACATTTTCTTATCTCTTGTTCCTTGTATTTCAACAAGAATTGTAAATTCTTTTCCAGTAACTTCAACTGGATTTAAAAATTCTAATGTATGATATCCAGCATCAACTGTTTCTGAAGCTCCTGCTTTTAATTCAACTGGTATAAAATCACTCTTATTTTTTCCACTTCCATTTGGATTTATATAAACTTTACATGTATATGTTTCTGGTGCATCAATAGAAACTTGATTTACATATTCTTTTCCTTCTGTTTGTTTTTCAAAAGTATTTGCTAAATATATTTTTGAAGTTAAAAATGTTAAAGCTCTAGGCGCACCATAAAAATTGTATTGATATAAATTATCATAATTTAATTTATCATCTGTTTGCATCATTCCATATAGCACATAATATATTACAGCATCTTGATATGAAACATACATAAATCCATTATCACCAATTGATTTACATATTTTTCCTTCTTCAATAGTATATCCAGATTTTTCAAATATTTCTAGTGTAAGTTCTTCAGGTATTTCTTCTGCTGAATTCCAGCCATTTTGTCTACATTCTTCCTCATATACTCTCCAAACTTCTGCTTTAGCTATATCCATAGGAATTTCTTCTTTTGTTCCCCAAGAATTTCTTATAATCCATGCTCCATTTTGCGAAGGTCTATGTTTTTCATTAAAGTTTTCTCTACTATAATCATCATCCCAGCCTACTATAATAACAGCATGATTCATAGGTGTTTTTTCGATATCTTCACAATATATTGCACCTGTTTTATCATTATAATATTCTGAATACATTTGTGCACCATGAATTCCAGCATTTATAGCGCCATAATTTTTTATATGATATTTCATTGCATTTCTTAATTCTTCGCTATTTTCATCATCAAACTCCATAGTATCATATACTTGTGTTTGAACTGTTTTACCATCTAATTGATTAATATCAATTAAATCTTCATTATTTTCAAATGGCATATCAGATTCTAAAACAGCTCCTGTACCATTAGTTAAATATGGTGTTGAAATAAATACATTTCCACCAGCATTCACTTCTTTTCCAAATCCTATTGGATTTTTCACATTATTTAAAAATGTTCTTGAAGTTGCATATACCATATGTCTTTCTGAATAATCATATTGCTTTGCAGGAAGATTATTTTTATAATCTCTCATTGCAAGATTTGATTCTAATGAACCAAGTGCAGAAAATGCCCAACAAGAATTTGTTTTTTCTTGATTTTTTACAACCATATTTTCAGGTATAACATCTCTTAAATCATATTTTGATTCATATTTTGCTGATAAATTTTCTACAATATTTATTGGATTTGTAGATTCAGCTTTTGTTTTAGGAATAACATAAGTTCTTGGTTGAATTCTTTGTCCCTTTTCTTCCTCTGACAAATCTTGCCATTCAAGAAATTCTTCAGAATATTGTTCTTCATCAGATAAATATTCTGAAAAATCCATTGCAAAAGCTATATTTGTCATACTACACATAATTATTGTAATTATTACTATTTCAAAAATTTTCTTTAGTCTCTTCATAATCAAAAAAATCCCTTTTACATATATATTTTAGTTTATTATATATTTTTAAATAGCAAATGTAAATTTCTTTTTCATAATTTTAATATAACATTTAAGTAACAAAAAGCCTTCAATCTTAAGATTGAAGGCTTACCTTATTTTATTATTTTTTTGTTGATTTTTTTGTAGTTTTCTTTTCTGTTTTTTCTTCCTTTTCTTCTTTTTCAGCAGTTTTCTTTGTAGATTTTTTTGCTGTTGTTTTCTTTTCTGTTTTCTCTTCTTTTTCTTCCTTTGGTTCTACAACTTTTATTTTAGCATTATCTACTATTAAAGCTATACCTTTTTCAGATTTAATATTAACTTTTATACTATTTATTAAATCTTCATTATTTTTTAATTCTTCTTCTTTTCTTCCATAGCTTTGTGCTAATTCTTTTAATTTAGCTTCAACTTCTTCATCTGAAACTTCTATTTTAGCATCAGTATAAACTGCTTCTAAAACTAATCTCATTTTTATAGAATCTTTTGCTGGTTCTACACTTTCTTTTCTAAAATCAGCAACTGTTTTTCCTAGCATTTGTAAATATTGTTCAAAACTAATTCCTTGATATGATAATCTTCTATTCATATCTTCTTGCATATTATCTAATTCAAGTTCTACCATTCCATTTGGAATTTCTACTTCTGAGCTTTCTGCAACTGCTCTTACTGCTTTTTCTTCTAATTCTGCTTTAGATCTTTCTTCATTTTGTTTTTCTTTTTTTGCTTTGATATCAGCCTTTAGTTCAGATATAGTATCAAATTCACTAACATCTTTTACAAATTCATCATCAATTTTTGGTAATTCTTTTTGTTTAATTTCATGTAAAACAACTTTAAATATAGCATCTTTTCCAGCTAAATCTTTTGAGAAATATTCTTCTGGAAATTTAACATTTACATCTTTAGTTTCTTCAGTTTTCATCCCAACTACTTGAGCTTCAAAACCTGGTATAAATGTATTGCTTCCTAATGTTAATTCATAATTTTCTGCTTTTCCACCTTCAAATTCAACACCATCAACAGTTCCTGTATAATCAATAACAGCAACATCTCCATCTTTAGCTACTCTATCTGTTACTGTAACCATTCTACTGTTATGTTCTGCCATATGATTTAGTTCTTCTTCAACATCTTTATCTGTAACTTTAACTTCTGTTTTTTCTAAAGATATTCCTTTATATTTTCCAAGTTTAACTTCTGGTTTTGTAGCTACTACTGCTGTGAAGATTAAATCTTTTCCTTTTTCCATTTGGATTACATCTATTTCAGGTCTGCTTGCAACTTCAATTTTTTCTGATTTTATAGCTTCATCATATGCTATTGATGCAACATCTTGAAATGCATCTTCATAAAAAATGCTTGCTCCATAATATCTTTCAACTATATTCATTGGAGCCTTTCCTTTTCTAAAACCAGGTATATTAAAATATTTAGCATTTTTGTTATATACTTTTACTATTCCTTCGTCAAAAACTTTTGCATCTACTGTAATTTCTAATTTTACTTCGTTCTTATTTTCAGTATTTTCAACTTTTACACTCATTTTACTTCCTCCATTTTCTTCCTATTTCTCATAAATAGCTTTTATATTATATCACAGGAAAAATAAAAATCAAGTGTTTTAGGCAAATTTCTTGCCTTCCTTGACTTATTGATAGTGGCATCTTGTACTTTATGTAAATCTGTGTTAAAATATTAATAATGTTTTATATTTTATAAAACTCTCTGTTATATATTATACAGAGAACGTTTTAAGTAATTATTTGTTTTATTGTAACTAATAACACTTTTCAAGGAGGCAAATTTATGGATAACAGAGTTTATGAAAGTATCAAAATGACTGAACGGTTTGACATCTTTACACAGAAGAGAAATGGCATTTTAGAACTAAGTAAGCTTCCTATTCCTGGAAGTATTACAGTTTACTTGCAAGGTCATTTAATAGAGCCTGAATCATTTGATGAATATGGCAACCCAGTACTTTCAGTAGAAATGACAGAATATTTCACAGCTATCCAAAAAGCAAAATGCAGAAGTAATGAAGATAATTATACTGAAGATATCTATGCTCGTGTTCATTACGAACCAATGGAATTTACTATTCCTAAGGAGGACTTTGACAGTGTAAACGGAATTCAAAAGGCTTTAGAATCTTTGGAAAGTTTCAACAACATGTTAACCAATCGCCAGCGCTATTTAAAAGCATTTGGTAAGAATGCAACTCTCTCTGAATATATTATTTGGGGAAGATACATTTTAGATAAGTATGGTAAAGTACATGATTGGGAGGGATCTATAAAAAACACAGTAGAAATTAAATTTAAAATCATTCCTTTTCTTGAAGAAATTCGCAAATTACCTGATGTATGCGAAATAAATGCTTTGCGGTATTTCTTAAAAAAGGATGAAATTTTATGCTATGGTCCATCTATAACTATTCCCAATAATGGAGCAATATGTCCGATTTGTGGCAGGAGATTTTCTATGTATGATCTCCACACTCGGGTATTAAGTACTCTTAACGGAAAAAGCTGTCACAAAAATTGCCTTCAGAGTTATGAGGAACAATTACGAATTGACAAAATAACATCTCTTATTGATGAGATATATGAAGAAAAGCCGACATATGAGATTATAAAAAAGAGTTCTTCATCAGTCACCCTACTATTTAAAACCTCAGATGGTGAAATTGAAATTGATGACACCCTTGGAATGGTAGCAATTGAATGGGGAGAAAGTTTCAAACCATTTGATATTGCAATATTTAATGACGAAAAAGAACTCAAGTGGTACGCAGTAAATGGCGAAGTAAAAATTCTTAGCATAGATATACCAAAAAACTTCTATACTAAGAATAGCCGTGGCATTATGGCAAGACATAATTATGCAAAAGCAGCAAAATATTTAAGTATCGTAAGAGAAACCGTTAATAAAACAAATTAGTAATTACTTTTTTATGGAAAAATGGCTACCAGAATTTTGGGTAGCCATTTTTGAACTTTAAATTGTTATTTTAATTAATCACCTAGACATATTCCTAAGTCTCTTGCAACTCTGATTAAATCATCATCCATTGTAATTTTTCTTATATTACTTTCTTTAGTGTTACCTGAAGCTGCTCCAACAACTTTATTGTTTCCAACAACATCTTCTAAAGTAACATATCCCATTTCACCTTTTTTATAAGTAACTAAAACATTAAATACACCTTCCATTGCAAGTTCCATTGCTTTAGTTCCATATTTTGTTGAAAGAATTCTATCAAATGCTGATGGGGTTCCTCCTCTTTGAACATAACCTAATGTTGTGTTTCTAGCTCCCATTCCAGTTAGTTCTTCAAGTTCATTTGCTAGTTTTTCTCCAACACCACCTAATCTTATATTATCCAATCCTGCACCATCGTTTAATGTTTTTCTTACTGTTAATGTTCCATCCTTTGGCATTGCTCCTTCAGATGTAACAACTATTGTGAAATCTTTCCCTTCAGCTTTTCTTTCTTTTATTTTATCTATAACTTTGTTGATATCATAAGGAATTTCTGGAATTAAAGCAACATCTGCACCACCTGCTATAGCAGATTCTAATGCAAGCCATCCAGCATATCTTCCCATTACTTCTAAAACCATTATTCTGTGATGAGCTTCCGCTGTAGTATGAAGTCTATCTAATGCTTCAGTTGCAACTGAAACTGCTGTATTATATCCAAAAGTCATATCTGTATGAGCAACATCATTATCTATTGTTTTTGGAACGCCTATACAATTAACACCTTTTAATGAGAAATCTCTACTAGATTTTTGTGTTCCATCTCCACCTAATGTGAATATACAATCAAATCCATCATCTTTAATATTTTGAACACAGACATCTGATAAATCTTTATATTCTACTGTTCCATCTTCATTAACAACTTTATAATTAAATACATTTGTAGCATTTGATGTACCAATTATTGTTCCACCTTTTGTTAATAATCCAGAAGCATTCCCTTGTAAATCTAATCTTACATAGTTGTTGTGTAATAATCCTTTATATCCTTCTATAAATCCATAACATTCTACTCCATGTGTACTTGCTGTTTTTACTATAGCTCTAATTACAGCATTTAACCCTGGAGCATCTCCACCATTTGTTAATATTGCAACTTTCTTTACTTTTGATTCCATAATATTTTCCTCCTGATTAACTTCGAATTTATTTTTTCACAATCAATTCATATTATATACACTTTTTTTTTATAATACAAGCCTTTTTAACAAATTTTATATTTAAGGTTATATTATTTTAGTTTTAGAATACTATTTACTAACTTAAACTTCTTGGAGGATTTTATGAAATTAAAAATTATAAGTATCTTTGTTTTTTTTATTATATTATTAAATACTTGTTCTTATGGAATATATTCAATTATTCCTATATGGAACGAAATGTCTGACACCACTGAAGTTAATGCAGAAACTGCAGATAACTTTTTGAATATAGAATCAGAAAGTGCTATTTTAATAGAACAAACCACTCGGAAAAGTATTATATGAGAAAAATTCTCATAAGCAATTACGTCCTGCTAGTGTTACAAAAGTAATGACAATACTTTTAATTATGGAAGCTTTAGACAGAGGTGATATTACATTAGAAACCATGATACCTTGTAGTGAAAAAGCATCATCTATGGGCGGCTCACAAATTTGGTTAGATACCAAAGAAAGTTTAACTGTACATGAAATGTTGAAAGCTATATGTGTTGTAAGTGCTAATGACTGTACTGTTGCAATGGCTGAGTTTCTAGCTGGAAGTGAAGAAATGTTTGTTCAAAAAATGAATGCACGTGCAAAAGAATTAGGTATGAATGATACTACATTTAAAAACTGCCATGGTATTGATGAAGATGGTCACATTACATCTAGTTATGATATTAGTTTAATGTCTAGAGAACTTTTACAAAATCATCCTAATATCAAAGAATATACAACAATTTGGATGGATAGCCTTCGTGACGGAAAGTCTGAACTAGTTAATACCAACAAATTAATTCGTACATATGATGGGGCAACAGGATTAAAAACTGGTTCTACAAGTTTAGCATTATACAATTTATCTGCAAGTGCTACTAGAAGCGATTTATCTTTAATTGCTGTTATAATGAGAGCTCCAACAACTAAACTTCGTTTTTCAGAAGCAAAACTATTACTTGATTATGGATTCAGTAATTATACTTTTGAAAAAGTTGCAACTAAAAGTGCTGTTGTTCAAAATGTAGAAGTAAAAAAAGGAACTCGGAAAAAATGTAAATCTTGTGTTTGAAAACGACAGTGGTGTAATTTTACAAAAATCTAATTTATCAGAAATAAAACAAGAAGTTGAATTGACCCCCAATATTGAAGCGCCAATTAGTCAAAATCAAGTACTTGGAAAAGTAAATTTTTATGTTGATAACGAACTTATTTCTTCTGTTAATTTAATTGCTGAAAACGAAATTGAAAAAATTACTACATTTAATTTGCTAAAACAAATTACAAAGTCATGGTTTACCATTTTAAGATAAATTACAAAAAAGTCAAATTTTCTACAAAAAATTTACTTTTTATATTGATATTTTAAAACAAAAGTATTAATATATGGTTACTATACTTTAGAAAGGACTGATACTTTATGAAAAGAACACGGAATTTATTTGTCTTAAATGGTATGCCTAATGACACTATTCTTGTTCTTAATGATCTTCGTTTTAAGGGGCTGATTACTTTTCCCTTTGGGAATCCTGTAACAGATACTCTTATTACTGAATCATTCCAAAACAACAAAAGTGTTGTCTGTGCCAAACGGGACTACATTACTGGAAAATTGCTGAAAGATGCAATCAACATTAAAGTTGTTTCCCATTCTTCAGGTTTATTTGAAGAGCCACCTCCATATATCATAATAGCTAAGAATCATTTTGCTGAGCAATTTGCTAAAATAGCAGATGATTTAATGCTTGATATTGGAGATCACAAATCTAATAGTTCTGGGCAAAATGGTACTCCTACAATTGCCGACTGTGCATATTGCAGGTATTTAGCTGGATATCCTGCTGATAATGAACGGACTGTATATAGTAGTGAAAACTTTTTTGTACTTCCTACTGTTGGTCAGTTTATTACTGGATATTTTTTGATTATTCCTTTTAATCATGTAATGTCTAATGCCGAGCTCAATCCCTCCATGCTTCTTGGAGAATTTACAGATGTTCTTCATGATATTGAATATCTGCTAAAACTCACATATAATGCAAAAAACGTTCTTGTATGGGAAAATGGAAGCGGTAATGGTGGAATTGGCAAAGCAAAAGATTCAATCGTTCATTCACATGTTCATATTTGCCCTAGTAATTTAACTTCATGCGACATCGAAAAAATGTCTGGTTTTCCTTTTGAGACCATCTCTTTAGATGAGCTCAAAAAATATCAGGAACATTCTTATCTTTTGCTTAGAACTCCTGATTATAAATATTGGAAAATCAATAACAATCCAAACCTTTATATTCCAAGGCAATATGTAAGGCAATTAGTTGCTGAAGAATATGGACTCCCTGGCGAATCTTGGAACTGGAGAACACACCATTTCTCAGAAAAGATGTATCAAACTGTAGAAGACATTAAAAGTTCCATTCAAAAAAATCGGTCATCTATTCCTGAGAGAATTCAAAACAATACGAAGTTTTTATTCTAACACATCAGACCTATAAGAGAGTGGTTATACAAAAAGTGAAATTTTATTTGACTTTTCGTACAATTGCTTTCCAACCAAAAGGTGCAAGTCACAAATGTGACTTGCACCTTTCTTTAATTTTTAAAATTTTCTTTTAATATTTTCAATAATCTCTTTTTTATATTGTATATCCTCATTTTTTCTTATATAAGTATCTAGCATTATTGCAATAGCTACAATCTTAGATATTTCATCTATGTTATTTATTTCTAATCTATATTCTGTTTTCACCATTGGATCTAAACAATCAATTGCACCAATAACAAGCTCATTTAATTCAATTAAATAATGGTTATCTGTATAATCCCCTGAAATTTTATATTCTTTACTTGTTGTTTTGGCTATAAATCTAGTTTTTACTGTTGTTTCATCTTTAATAAATACTAAATTTTCAAATGGCTGTGATACAATTGAATAAGATTGATTTTTATAATTTGAATAATTTATTGTAGTATCTGTTCTACTTGTAATACAATTTTTTAATGAATATAATTTTGTTATAGGTGATTCTTTAGCTTGATATAATAACTGATTATTTTCATCTTTTACTTCAAACATATTTCCAGCAGAAATTGCTCCACCAATATTCACTTTACCAAAAAGCTTTTGATCCTTTAACAATGTTCTCTCAACTTCACTCATATATATAACTTTTTTTACATCTGTAATATGTTCTGTAATTTTACCATTATTCATATAATCATTTATTAAATCATATATTTGTTCTATAAGTCTATCAGCTTTTGCTTCTGATAAATCTTTTCCATTTTCTAAATTAGAGTCATAATCTTCAATACAACCTTCATCCAGTTTTCTTTCAATTATTATTTGGCTAGTTTTATCATCAACTTTTATTTCTACTCCATATCTGCCTTTAAAATCTATATATATTTTTGCATAATCTAGACCTATAACATATGAAATTTCGCCTAAAATTTCTTTATAAGCAGATAAAATTGAAACTAATTGTTCTACATTTAATTTCTTTATATTTTTTATTCTTTTAAATCCTTCGAAATCTTCAAAATCCATTTGATTTCCTCTTTTCATTAGTTTTTATATAAATATTTTATCATATAGATTTTTTTTTACAATAATTATTTAAAATAAAAAAATCCTAAGACTAATGTCTTAAGATTTTCTATTGCGCAATAAATTTTATATATTAGATTACTTAATATTTTAAGCAATACCATATTTTTTCTTAAATTTATCTGCTCTACCACCTGTAGTGTTTTGTTTTAAGCTTCCTGTCCAATATGGATGACATTTAGAGCAAACATCAACTTTCATTTCTGGTTTTGTTGAATTTGTTTCTATTACATTACCACAAGCACATATAATTTTAGAAGCTTCATAGTTTGGATGTAATTCTTTTTTCATGTAATTCACCTCTTTCTTACATTTTTAAAACAATCTTTTATATAATAACACAATATTTATCGTATTGCAAGTTATTTCTTAAAATAAATTAAATGGTGTAATATCTTGGTATCTCATACTATTAGATTTTTCCTCAGTTTCTTCCTCTGTTTTTTCTTCTTCACCAGCCTCTGAATTATTATCTTCAGAATTTAGTACAATATTTTCTACTACTGTATTTTCTTCATTTGTTGAATTTTGCACTTTTGTATTTTGAGAAGTAGTATTTTGATTTGTTGTAACATCAATAATCTCTTTTACTCCTTCAACTATTCCTGGAGTTTTTTGTTCGCCGTCTTTTCTAGTAAAATCAAAAACTGTGTTTCCATCATTAGCACTTTTTAAATTAACTTCTAAAGAATTTCTGTTTACCAATTTAGACATCACATTAAAAATACAAGCTATTATACAAACTGCTAATAATACTTTTTTCCATAACTTGGCTAACATATTTATCTCCTTTCACTAGTTATACTACAACTTATATTATACTATATTTTTTAGAAAAGTCAATATCAGCTTTTTTGAAATAAAATTAAATAATTATCTTGAAATATTTTAAAATAAAGTTTAAAATATTTATGTGATTTAAGTTACATTATAAAAATTAAAAAAATGTAAAAAATCACTTGTTTTTTTGAAAAATCTATGTTAGACTATTATTTAGTCAGTTTATTAAAATAAATGGAGGTGCTTTAGATATGGCAAAATGTGTTTGTTGTGGAAAAGAAACAAGCTTTGGAAAACAATTGAGTATAACTCGTTCACATATTAGTAAAAGAACAACAAGAACTGTAAAACCTAATTTAAGAACAGTTAAAGCCGTTATTGATGGAAAAGTTCAAAGAGTTCCTGTATGTTCTAAATGCTTACGTTCTGGAAAAATTAAAAGAGCTGTTTAGTAAAAAACACACAATTAAAATAAAAAAGAAAGAGTAATTAAAAACTAATTACTCTCTTTTTTTGCCTAAATTTATGTAGATTTTATTCCAAATATAAATTTAACAAATCCTCTCAAGAATTTAGGAACTTTTTTTACAACAATTGTCATTTCTCATCCTCCCTTTATTTTGAAAATAAAAATTTTATACCTCCAATAAGCATTCCGATTCCCATAATGCAAATCCAGGCAACTGGAGGAAGAAATAATACTAAAAGAACACCTACACCAAACCCCATTAGAATCCCTGCAATTATTTTTCTAAATCTACACCAAAACATTTTACTTCCTCCTTTATGTTTATATAATATTAAATAAACATAAATTATGTGAAAAAAATAAAAATCTCAGAAAAAAATTCTGAGATTCTTATTTTTTAATAACCACTATTTATTCTCATCATCATTGTCATTATCTTCTTCATCTTCATCATTATCATCCTCTAAACCATGCATGCAATGTTCACAACTTTCTGCATCGCAATTATAGCAATAATCTTCATCATCTAAAATTGCCCCACCTGCAAATGCAATATCATCTAATAAATCCAAAGTCTCTTCTTCATCTAAAATATCTTCATTTACTTTAACTTTGTTTACTTCAAATTCATCTCCACTATCATCAATTTTAAATCTAATTAGAATTGTACATGGTTCATCATCACATATTGCCTCACCTGTAAAATCAACATATATAGAATTTTCTTCTCTTACTACATTATAATTTATATTATCAAAAAAAGATTCAAACAATTCTCCTATTTTGAAATCATGAATTGCATTAAATTCACCATTACAAATTAAGCCTATATAACTTTCATCTGTATTTTCTTCTTTCATATATTCCTCCACTTTAAAATTTTACTTCATCTATCTTAGCACAAAAATATTTAATTTTCAATAATTAGGCTTTTATTTTTTATTTGACTTTTCCTTTGAATTACTAATTTTCATATCTGGGAATGCCTTGATTAATCTATATTTTAATTTTGACTGTTTACCAAATCTTTCTTTAATTTGTTTTGTAATTTCTTCTGAAGATATTTTTATATTATTAATCTTCTCAATAGAATTCTTTTGTATTTTTTCAAAGTCTGTTCTTGTTTTTTGAATTTTATTATTAATATATTCTTTTTGCTTAGCTTCAAATTCTAGTTTTCTTGATTTTATTAAATTATCAATCTTCTCTTTTTCATAAGCGATTTTTTCTTTTAATAAACTTCCCTCATCATTCATTCTATCTATTAAATCGCGTAATGTATATGTTTTTGAATTAAATATTTTATTTCTTCTATATCTAGTTCTTCTTTCTCTTTTTAATCTTATCTTTCTAACTGAATGTATTACGTCTGATTCAGCTTGCATTATTATATCTTCTGCTTTATCTTTAACTTTAGATGATATTTCTTCTGTATTATCCATTTTCGCATATGTCTCACCTTTAAAACTAAAAATAATTCTAAAAGAAATAGTAAAATCTATAATAAATGTAAAAAATAAAATACCTGTTATTATATGTCTAATTCTTTCTGGAACTTTATCATACAAATTTATAAAAAATGGATTTATATAGCGTAAAATAATTGAACCAGCAATTCCAAAAGCACATAAATTTTCTAAACATACTCTTCCATTAATATTAAATCTTCTATTTGTATAATCCCACCATCTAGCATTAAACATTTTTTCCATTACATAACTTGTCATATACTCTAAAAATCCACAAAGTACTGTTGCCAAAACAAATAAAGCAACAAAATCATTAACATATTTCCCAAGTAATACTGTTATAATAACAACTCCTACTCCATATACTGGACAAAGTGGCCCAATCATAAATCCTCTATTTATAAATTTCTTTACCACAAAAATGCCACCAATAGATTCCATAACCCATCCAGCAAAAGAATAAGTAAAGAAAAGCAAAATTAATGTTTCAATATAATTAACAAATCCCATAATTTTCTACCTCTATTTTATTTTCATTTTTCTTAAAACAGATTTTTCATTATCTGATATTCTATAAGATTCTATCATTTTTTGAAGAGTTTTATTAAAAGTAAATTTATCTAAATTATTATCAGATTCTAAATAAGTCATTAATATATTATTAAATTTAATTCCTATTTCTGCTAAAGTCCATGCAATTGCCATTTTCACATAATATCCTTCATGTTTAATATTATCTAATATTTTTATAACTTCATTCACATACTCTTCTCTAATATAATAATCTAACATACTTATAATAGCAAATCTAACTTCAAATTCTTTATCAGATTTTGTAAATGGAATAATAAAATTCCAATAGTTTTCTAAATCTTTATCTTTTACTTTAAGTGTTGGTGCAAATGTATCTGTCATTGCCCAACTATCCATTTTAGGAATAAATTCTTTCATATAAATATATTTTTCTTGTAAAGATTTTTTTGAATATGCTATACTCAAGCCTTGTAACAAAACTTCTTCAAAATATTTATCTTGTGATTCTTTTATAAATTGCTCCCACTTTTCCTCTTTAACAATCTCTTTTGCCAATTTTCTTAATTTTGGAACTCTTATACCCAAAATTTCTTTATTAGTATCTGGGCATAACTTAACATTTAATTTTTTCTGACTTTCCTCAGAAATCTCAATTAATCTTTTTTCAATTTCTTCATATATTTTCATAGTAAAATTTCCTTAATTTTCTAATTTATTTTTATATTATACTTTATTACTTATAAAAATTAAATATTTTTTAAATTATTTTCTTTAATAAATTTTTTCGTTTGTATATATCCTTCATAAAATAATTTTTTAGAGTCCTTTTTATTTAATAGTCCTGAATTATTGTGATTTATTTCAAGTAAGTAATCAGATCCATCCCATTCGTATCTACTTAATTCATGACATAAAATATTAAAAGATTTTGTTAAAATTTCTATTATACTATTACAACATTTTTGAGGATGAGTATTTGTAAACACAATACTCAAAACTTTATCTGCACCAACTCTTTTGGCTTCTCTCCATGGAATATTTTCTTCGATTCCTCCATCAATAAGAAGACAATTATGTATTTTGGAGCATGGAGAGAAAATTCCTGGATAACTACAACTTGCTTGAACGACAGCTGCAATATCAGCATTACCAATATATTTAATATTATTAGGAAATTTCTGTATATTATTTTTCTTTGAATAAAATATATACAAATCTTCATTACAAATATTTACTGCTGGTATTAATAAAGGCTTATCAATTTGAGAAATATTACTTATTCCTTTTTCACTAGCTAATTTTTTCATAAGTTTATAAATTTTTTCCCCACTATTTAGACCATCAATCTTTATTTTTCCAGTTTTAACAAAGTGTTTTAGTATCCTCAAAATATTTCTAAAATCCACATAATTTATTTGATTTGCATACTTTTGAAAAATATCATGGATTTCATTCACGTTATATCCCAGTGCATATAAAGTTGCAACAATGCTACCTGAAGAAGTTCCAGCTAAATAGTCAAATTTAATATTTTCTTCTTCTAGCGCTTTTAGAGCTCCTATATGTGCAAATGCTTTTGTGCCACCTCCTGAAAGGCATAATCCTAATTTCATAAAATCACCTCAGGATATAATATTCAGAAAAAGCTACTGTGATAATTTCACAATAGCTTTTTTTATTTTATTTTGCACTTTCTAATGTTCCATCTTCTGAATATAATGTTTCTGCATTTTCTAGCACAAAACTCTCTCCATTAATATTTATTTTTGTAAAAAATGTTTTTTCATGATAATTACATCTTATTGTTGTACCATCAATTATTTCTAAATTTTCTACAAACATTGAAACTTGATTTGCAATTCTATCTCTTGTCAAATAATCTTCTAAATTAGTATTTTCATCTAATTCTAAATCTGCTTTATAGTCTGTTAATAATGAATTTATTGCATATTCAATTTCTGAATTAACAAAATCCTTTTCATAAAGAATATCTTCTTCATCCCCAAAATTATTTGAAGTATTTATATCATCTGCTAAATTTTCTGAATCCATATTATTTATTGAATTTCCATAATTAATTATAGTATATAGAGATGAAATATAAGATTGTGGGTTTTGTTCAACTGTTTTCTTTACATTCTCGATAATTTCTTCACCTAATTTTGTAAAATCTTCTTTTGTATAATCATTTACAACTATCATTTCATCTGATTTTAATGTTGGTACATTTATATCAGAACCAAATTTCGTTGTAATATTAATATTTGGAATTGATGTATTCTCTGTATAATTAATTACTTTTGAAGTTATAACATCATTTTCTACGTTGGTTGTTAAATTTATAGAAGTTTTACTATTCTCTTCTCTTTCTTTATACCATTCTATATCTTGATAATTACTCCAAGAAGAAGAACTGATATTATCATCATCTTCTTCTTTTTCTTTTTTGAATTCTTCCTCTATATTATTTAGATCATCTTTATTATATACAGTTTGTGTTTCGTATAAAAACTCTCCAACATTATTTTCAAATGTATTTTTTATATTTGTTATATCCATAGAAGCAACTTTACTATATTCTGTTTTAGGCTCATGTTCTTTTATTTGAATATGACTTGAATTATCTTTATTAAAAATATAAAGTTCATATACTAGTTCATTTTCATTATAAATATCTAGTTTTACAGTTTTTCCTTTATAAGAATATAATGAAATTTTTAAATTGTTGTCCTCTTGAGTGTAATTATTTTTATCAAAATCTTCTCTATCATCTTTTATATCTAATGATTCTTCTAAATCAAATTCTTTCATTTTCTCGATAGTCTTTTCTGATATTTTACCTTCTAATAATTTTAGTAAATCTTCATCATTAGTAAATTCTTTTAGAATATCACAAAAATCATATATATATTTATCTGTTGCTATTTCTAAAGTATATTTGTTTCCTTCTAATTTCTCCTCTTCAAAATCTTCAATTGTATATTTTTCTTGTTTATATGAATTTACGTCAATTTTTTCTGATAATTTATTCAAATATTTTTTAAGTATTTCTGCAATTTTTTTTTGTTCTTCTTTTGAAATATGTGTATTTGGTATAGTATCTGGTATAACTTCTACCATTTCATCTTCTAAACCAAGATTTTTAGCAATTTTTTTCAAATCCTTATTTTCAACTGCTATATACTTATCATGTACTCCATCAACATGAACACCATATATATTATCTGTAATTAATAAATCTGCTGACATGAAATCTTTATCATCTACTTTCATATCTAAAGATAATGCTTCATTTTTATTTGGAATATCTGTTTTAAAAACTAATTTTGTTTCTTGTTTTTGATAACTTTCATCATCCATTTTTGTAGCTAATGTAATTTCAGCTGGTTCTTTATTCATTCTTTCAAAAGCTTCTCCATATGGTTCTGAATTAAACTTTGAAAGCTCTACCACTCCACTAATTAAATATTTTTTAAATAATTGTTCATCAGACTTAAATAAATCTGTGCCAATGTATGCATATGCACCACTTGCTACAATAAGTACTAATAATAGTAAAATTATTAATATTAGTACAATCTTTTTCTTTTTTGAATTTTCCATTTTTTCCTCCACAAATTAATATACTTTTATTATATCTGTTATTTATTTCATTTTCAAGCATTATTGTTCAAACTCATCATCAATATCCTCTATACTTAAATCTTGATTTTCATCAACATTTTCATTATCTTCTATTACAGTATTATCAGGAACTGTATTTTCTGTTATATTTGGAATTATAGTATCTTCTGGATTCTCTGTTGTACTAGATGTATTATCTTGCACTGGTGGTTGTTCAGGAGTTGTTGGAACATTTGGTACAGTTGGCTGTTGTACAACTGGTTCTTCCTTAATATTAGTATTTTCTACTGTTTTTTTTTCTTCTGGAGTCTTATTTACTTTCTTTCCTGAATGTTTTGTACAATACTCTCTTATCTCTGTTCCAGCTAAATAATATTCTATATATGTATTAGAACAAGCATCATTACTAATAAAACCTGTATCTTTACAAATTTGAACAGAAACTAAATCCTTAGATTTTGGCACATCAAATTTTGCGTCATCTAATCCTGTATGAATTCTTTTCATTACATTAGACCAAATTAATCCTGATGGATTTTTCTTGTTAAATCTTATTGTTTCATTTTTATCAAATCCAAACCAAGTTGTAGCTGTATAATATGGTGTAAATCCACAAAGCCATCTATCATATTCATCATTTGTTGTACCTGTTTTTGCAGCAACATCTATCCCATTAATTTTACAATACTTTGCAGTTCCTTTATTTCCTATTACTGGCTCTGTTAATAATGATTTTACAATATATGCAACTTCTTCTGAAAAAACTCTATTCTTTTTCTGCTTTGTTTTTATAACAATTTTTCCAGCTTGATTTTCTATTTTTGTATAAAATGTTGGTTCAATATAAATACCATCATTTGCAATTGTACTATATGCTACTGCCATTTCTAGGGGACTTATTCCTTTTTCTAAACCACCTAAAGCCAAATTCAAATTATCATCATTTTTAGTAAGAGTTCTTATCCCTAATTTATTCATATAATCTATGGATGTTTTAGGAGTAATCTGTTCCATCATTTTTACAAATGGTATATTTTGTGATGATTCAACAGCTTGCCTTACAGTAATTTCCCCTCTACATTTATTATAATCTGTTGGTGTATAACCTTCTTCAGTTCCATCTTCAAAAGTTGTTATTTCATCTACATATTTAGTTGTTGTATTAAATACTTTGTTCTCTATTCCTGGCAACAATACCGCTAAAGGTTTTCCACTAGATCCTGTTTGTCTTAGTGCCTGAGTTGCTCTATTAAATCCTCTAGATGTTTTCTTTTCTCCTAATCCTCCTACACAACCTCTTACTTCTCCACACTCATTATCAATTATTATCATTGCAGCTTGAGAAGTAATTGCTGGATCATTTTGAGATTTTAATATGTATATTGATTTTGAAAATTCTTTTTCAATTTCTGTTTGAATCTTTGTATCTTGAGTACTATATATCTTTAACCCTGCCATATAAATATAATTTGTTGCAAAGTTTTCAGAAATTTTCTTTTTTTCAGCAACATCTGAAATAACTTCTGATATTAAACTATCAGTATGATATGAATAAATAGCTTCATTTTCCTTTGATTCAATTTTACCTTTTTTAAACTTTAATCCCTTATCTACCTCTGAAACAGCTTCATTATAGTTTAATTCATCTATATATTTCAATTCTAGCATCTTAGCAAGTACTGTTTTGGTTCTCTTAGTTATTTTTTCTGATGTATCTTTTTCTCCAAACGGATTATAAGAATTTGGTGAATTATTTATACCAGCAAGAAAAGCACATTCAGCCAATGATAAATCTTTAACATCTTTATTAAAATAATATTCTGATCCAAGACCTACTCCATAAATATTAGGTCCAACATAAATTATATTTAAGTATGCTTCTAATATTTCATCTTTAGATAAAACTCCTTCAATTCCAAACGCTTTTATCCATTCATTAATTTTTCTTGTTACTTTTGAAGAATTATCACCAGTTAAATTTTTAACTAATTGTTGTGTTATGCTACTTCCCCCAAAAGATGATGAACCTACATTTTTTATATAAGAAAATATAGCAGCACCAGTTCTTGGCAAGTCTACACCTGAATGTTTGTAAAAACGTTGATCTTCTATTGAAACATATGCATTTTTTAAATTATCTGGTATATCTGAAAAAGATACATTTTTTGTTCTTTTAGTATTACCAAGTTGAGCAATAACTTTACCATCAGTATCTATTACTTGTGATGGCGTATTTGCAATCATATCTCGTGCCAAACTTTGCCATCTAAAAATAAATATTCCTGTTTTTATAGCCAAACATAATACTAATATAAAAATAATACTTAAAATTATTTTTATTTTTTTAAAATTAATTTTCTTTTCATTTTTTACATGTTTCTTATGTTCTTCAGTATCTGAATCTATTCTAGAACGTCTTTTTTCATCGATATTCTCTTTAACTTTTCTCAATTGCATCATTCCTTTAATAAAATAAATTGTTATTTGTGTGAGTGAATTTTTTACGATTTTCAATTATGCTTTGTAGATAATTCTAAAAATTTATCATTCCTTGCCGTCGTGCTTTCGCACTCCAAACTGCGCGTCACTCTAAATTTTTAAATTATTCTACAAAGCTTTAATGAATGTGTGCAAAAAATTCAAACAGCCTAAGAAATAACTTTCTGCCTGATAGTAATTTTATAGCAGTTATTTAAATTCTAGGCTATTAGAAATTTTATTTATTGCAGTAATTTTAAATTTTGCACTTAATATTTTTATATAATAATTTTCTGAGAGAAAAGTTCGAATGTAAACAGAGTATTTTATTAGTAGAATATTTTTAAAGAAAATAGGGAATCTCAAACTTGTTTTGAGGGCGCTGTTTTCTTTAAAAATTTAATTCTACTTTAAAATACGGCGGAATACCGAGAACTTTGAAAGAAGAAAATATATTATATAAAAATATAAGTTATACAATTAAAATTACTCACTCAAATAATAATTTTTTTAAGCATATCAAATATCCCAAAAAAAGTAAAGGATTTTACTTATGTAAAATCCAGTTTATAATCTCTTTTTTTATTTCAAAATATTCTTCTTTTTCAAATTGCATATTTGCTATACAATATTTTTTATTTCCTATATGTGAACAAAACATACATTCATCTAAATCTTTACAGTCCTGTATAAAAAATGAATTACTAATCTTTGATGAACATATAACATTATATGAATTTATACACTCTCCAGAATCGTCTACTCTTATGCAAAAATTTGATCCACCTGTTCTTTGACATCCAATTAAGAACTCTGAACTTGCACAACCATCTGAAAACAAAATATTCTTACACTCTCTACAATCTAAACTTCTATACACATTTTCTGATTTATAAATAGTATCACTTTTTGATACATTATCTGAATCATAAATTCTCTCTGTTGTAGTATAGTTTATTTTTTTCCAATATTTTAAAACATCTTCTAGGGAATCAATTTCTTTCTTTTTTTGCATCCAGCCGTGTTGTTTATCATACAATTCCATATTATTTTGTGTTATAAATTTACTTGGATTAACAGATTCTGCCCAAGTTTCTTTTGAAGTCATGCTATCATACACTTTCTGTGGCAACTTTATATCAAAAGCAAATTTTGTTAGTATTTCATCTAACGAAAATGGATTATTTCTATCAAATATATTTACAAAAATTTTATTTGCTTTTTCTAAAGCTTCTTTATTGTTCATTTGCAAGTTTCCTCCTTCCAGTAGATTGTGATTTCATAATTTCTTTTATATCAATAGCATTTTCTATCATGAATTTTTTCTTTGTAACATTTTTATTTTCATCTTTAACATCATCCACTTGTAGCAAATCTTCTTTTTTCCTTGGAACTGATTTTACATCTAGTGTTTTTGCTTTAAATGCTGGTAATACTTTTCCACCGAGTACTTATTCTTAATACGCATTCTCTATTTGCAAGTTCAGTTAATATTTTTATTTTAGCAAAAAAAGAATCATGTACAGCAACTTCCATTTGCATATTTCTACTCAAAAATACCGCATCTTCCCTAGAAACTCTAAATGTATAGTAATTTATAACATTTGCAAATATTGCTTTTTGTATATCTTCATCAACTTGATTAAAATATTGTCCAGATAGTATTAATGATAAATTATATTTCCTTGACTCTGATAAGAATCTCTTTATTATTGGATTTTGAACTACTGCCACTTCATCAATAATAAAAATAATATGCTCATCTATACTCTTTTTTTGAATTAAATTAAAAACTTGTCCCATAACTAAACCAGATATTGTTTTTGTTGTTTTTTCTCCAATTATAGCTTCATTTAAGGAAATTATTGATAAAAAATTATTTTTTACAATATCTTCTATGCTTTCTAATTTAGTATTCTTATTAAACACTGGGAATATTGTCATTTCATCTACAAAAGAAATTATAGGAGAAATTGCTTCTTGATGTGATTTGTTTTTCAAATCATTAAAATCTTTTAGAAAAAAATTAATTATAGGTTCTGGTAAAACTGCTTTATATTTACTAATAATTCTATTTCTAAATTCACTTTCTGTTATCAAATCTCTTAAATTTTTTAAACTTACTTTTTCAATATAAATTAAAAGATAAATACTATGTCTTAATACTCTTTCTAACTTTGAATTATATTCTTTATCCATCAATGATTTAAATAAAGTTAATAAAACTTCAGATTCTGATACAATATTTTCTTTTGAATTCATAAATAAATCTATACTATTTTTATTGGTTTGAAAGTCTATAACTTTTGTACTTTCTAATCCTCCAATATCCTCTTCAAGAGAACTGTGTGGGTCAATTACAACAATTTTATATTTCATTTTATATTCTGGATTTTTATAAATATTATTAACCAAAAGACTTAACAATTTTGATTTTCCTGTTCCGTGAACCACCTATTACAAGTGAATGTTTATCAAAATCATATTTATTTAGATTAAGAAAATAATTATCTTGTAAATATGGAAATGCATTAATTTTCAAAATTCCATATTTATTATCACTTTCAAAAAGACTTACTGTTTTCTCAATATTTAAATATCTTTTTATATCTTTTCTATGTAAAAATCTAGTATGTTTTGAAAAATCTATGCTTAAAAATTGTGTTGGAATATTAAATAAAAATTGTTTAAAAATTTGTTTGTTTCCTTTTGAAAATATAGCAGATGAAAAATAGAAAAAATTATTTTTATTTATTGGAATAATTTTTATTTCTGCAATTTCTATTTTCCTAGAATACTTACTTTCATTTCTATCATATATATCTACAATACTTTTTTCTTTGCTTTTTACTATATAAAAAGATTTTATAGAAAATAGCTTTGTTTTTTGTTCTATTTTATCAATTTTCTGAAGCAAAAAATCATTTAAATCTGTAAGAGTTGTTGGCATATCATTTCTAGTTTTTATAAAGTATCTTACATTATTTTTCTCAAATTTAACATATATTTTCCATGTTCTAAAAATGCCATTTAACTTAGAAACATATAATATAAATTTAAGCCAATTTTCTTCGTTTACAAAATCATTTGTTAAAAAAACTTCAAATATTTTTTCCTTTCTCATCCTAATCACCCATAAATATTTTATAACTTTTATCAAAAAAGAAACTGACTTTTTTTTATATAAAAAAATCAGTTTCTAAATATTAATCTTCAATTGGAACAAGAAACTCTGTTATATCATCATGATAATATTCAAGTTCTGGTAATTCTCTTAAATTAAATTTTGAACTTGATATAAATTTTTCATAAAAGTCTCTTGAAACTTTTTGAATATCAATTGCATCTTGAGAATTTACTCTAAATCTTAACCATTTAGATTTTGGTATTACTATTTTTTCAAATTCATCAATCTTATTAATATAAGCAATCCAATACTCATAATTGTAATTGCACTCATCACATCTATCTTCATATACAACCATACCATAGTCTATCTCACCATATTTTTCAAGATATTGTTTTCTCATATCTGCAAAAAATCTTGGAGCATCATCATTTATTGTAGAATATGTAGTTTTTATTCCTTTTCCGTATATAACTAATTCTTCCATTTCAATAATGCTATATTCCATATTGTCATTTGATAAAATATCTTCATTAAAATGCAATTTAGGATATACTTTCAACTTTTCTGGATTATTATTTACAAGACTTGGTTTTATTCCATGAAACTTTTCAAAAGCTCTCGAAAAAGATGTTGGATTATCATATTGATATTTTATTGCAATATCAATAATTTTTTCATCATTTTTATATAAATCAAATCCAGCATTTGATAACCTTCTATTTCTAACATATTCTGAAATTGATATATTAGAAATTAGTGAAAACACTTTTTTTACAGTATATTCATTGCTTGCCATTATCTGAGCCATTTTACAATAGTTAATATCATTTTCTAAATTGTTTTCTATATATTCAATTACTTCATTTAAACATGTATATATATTCAATTTATTTTCCTCATAAATTCTACATTTTTTCTGGTTCTGGATATTCTACTCCAAAAGTTTCTACTGTTACTTTTTTCATAACTGGTGGTTCAACTGGTCTATCTTTTCCTCCGCCAAAAGGACTTCTTGTAACTACTCTTGATTTTACTATTTTATCAACAACATCCATACCTTCTAATACACTTCCAAAAGCTGCATATTGTCCATCTAAAAATGTAGAATCGTCTGTTACTATAAAAAATTGTGATCCTGCACTATTTGGCATACTGCTTCTAGCCATTGAAATAATTCCTCTTAAATGTGATATTGTATTTTCAACACCATTATCTTTAAATTCACCTTTTATTCCATATCCTGGTCCACCCATTCCAGTACCTTCAGGATCTCCACCTTGTGCCATAAATCCTGGTATTGTTCTATGGAAAAATAATCCATCATAAAAGCCCTTATTTACTAGACTTATAAAATTATTTACTGTTTCTGGAGCTTTTTGGGGATAAAGTTCTAGCTTTATAAGTCCTCCATCTTCCATTTCTATTGTTACTATTGGATTTTTAACTTCACTCATTATAATTCCTCTTTTCTTAATTTAATAAGTAATATTTTACTACTATATTCCGTTTTTTTCAATACTCTTTCATATATGCCTTTACTATAATTCTTTTTCTATTTGAATTATTGCAAGTAAGCAAAGTTAATTCATAATTTTTAGTTGGTTTTAATATTGATAAATCATCATCATCTGTTTCAAATTTATCAAATACTATATATTCAAATTCTTGTCCTTCTAAACTAATTAATTTTATTTTATCTTTTATTTCAAGTTCATTTATTTTTCCAAAAAATCTACTATCATTATAATTATGACCTGCTATACAGATATTCCCTTTTCTTCCAAATTCTACTCCATGAAATTTACATGGTGATATTTTTAAATTTTCTTCATTCATATCTTTAAAAACACTATATTCTATATTAATTTTATCTATAACTATTTTTCCTAAATAATTACTTGTTTCTATATTAGTTTTTTGAACATCATAAAATGATGTTATTTCTATATTTTTATTTATTATTTTGGATAATTCCTCTAACTTCTCTTCATCTTTATGATTTAATAAAAAAAATGTTATTAAAATAATTGCTACAATAATAGAAATAACAAATTGAACTTTAAATATATATTTAATTTTATTATTTTTTTCCTTATTAAATAGAATCTGATTCATATGAATATTATTTCTAAATCTTGCTTAAATTATTATTTGTGTTAGTAATTTTATTCATATAACTTATATTTTTTATAATAAATTTTCTTCTTTCAAAGTTCTCGGTATTCCGTCATATTTGCTGAAACTGTTAAACTTTAGTTGTTACAGTTTCAGTACTTCAATATTTATTTGATATTAATAATCTATAAAAATAATACTCACACAAATAGCAATTTGCCTAACTCGAAAAAATATGGTATATTTATTAATAGATTTTTTTTGAAAGGAAATTAGTATGGAAAAAATACTTGCAAAAAATCCAACTGCATATCATAACTATTCTATTGAAAGTACATTAGAAGCTGGAATTGTGCTTACTGGAACTGAAATAAAATCAATTCGTAATGGAAAAGCCAATTTAAAAGATACTTATGTTAATATAAAAAATGGAGAAGTTTTTATATATGGAATGCATATAAGTCCTTATGAATTTGGAAATATTTATAATCAAGATCCATTAAGAAATAGAAAACTATTATTAAATAGACGTGAAATAAATAAACTTTTTGGAATGATAAAACAAAAAGGTGTTTCTCTTGTACCTATAAAAATGTACTTTAAAGGTAATAAAGTTAAAATAGAAATAGGCATTGGCAAAGGAAAAAAACTATATGATAAACGTGAAGATATTGCAAAAAAAGATGCTGAACGTAAAATAAATAGAGCTTTAAAAAATAATTATTAAAAAAAATGAAATTTAGGGACAATCCCTAAATTTCATTTTTTATCTTTCATCACGATCTTTTTTTATGTTTTTTACAAAATATGAAATATCAGATTTTCTATCATGAACTATTTTTCTTGCCATATCAAATCTATCTTTTATAGTAAGATTCTTTTTCTTTTCTTGTACAACAAGTTCTTTATCATAATTTAAATCACTAACATTTACAACTTTTGAATGCATTTTTTCCATAATTGCAAAATTATAATATTCTTTTTCATTATCTGTTAGTGTTACTCCTGTCTTTCTTTCCATATCTTCAATTGCTTTACCTAAGTCCAAACTTACAACAGCATTATCAATCCAAGATTTGAACCATGGTTCTTTTGAATACTGAAGTGTAAAATCTTCAATGTATTCTTTATTTCCTTGTACTACCCTATGCTGTGTTTTCCCTATTGTTTGAACATTAGCGCAAAAATCATAACTAAATAATGGAGCAAGTCTTAATCTATTATCTTCACCTTGTATAAGTCCCCATTTTTCATTTGATTCATTTTCATTAAATACAATTTTATTAAATAATGTCTGTTTTATCAAACCTTCTCTAATTTCTATTCTTGCCTTTTCTAAATCTTCATTTGGCAATTTATATTTTTTATAATGCTTTTTAATATATTTATCTGTTGTTTCTAATATTTTTTCGAAATCTAGCAATAATCTATTAGGGTTTCCTTTGCAAAATGCCTTTCCCCTAATTAACTTTTCTTTACCTTGTAAAAAGTTTTTAGTTAAATGAAGATTTTCGAATGTACCATGTTCATTTGTATATTCACCTTTATAATATATGGTTGCATCTATACCTATTTGTTTAGCAAGTTGTGGAATCAAAAAATTATTTTTTTCCGAAATATTTAAATACTCTGATTTTATTTGAGTTGACATATTTGCTGGAACAGTTGCTAAATATGAATCTAAATTTGAACTTAATATCCAAAATTTTCCTATTTTACTGTCTGCAAGTCTTCTCCTTGAAATTTCAAAGGCATAATCATTTAAGTTTATAATACCATCTTCATCAGGATCAATATGTTCATTATATTTTTTACTGTCATATATTTTATATAATCTAACTAATGAGTCACATCTTCTCATTATATAGTCATTTGGCATCGTTCCATTTAAGTGATTTTCTAGTCCTTCAATTTCAACTTCTGATAATCCGTATAATTTAGCAGCTTTAATTAAATATTCTTGTTTTGTTAGTTTAGGCAATAAAAATCATTCCTAAGCTTTGTTTGCTGAACAGAAAACATCATTTATTTTATGAGCTACTGTTGCTTTGATTTCTTCTTTTGCTGCTCCTAAATATTTTCTAGGATCAAATACTGATGGTTCTTCATTAAATACTCTTCTTATTTGAGCTGTCATTGCTAATCTTAAATCAGTATCTACATTTATTTTTGAAACTCCATTTTCTCCTGCTTGTTTTAACATTTCATCAGGACATCCTTTTGCACCAGGTATATTTCCACCATTATTGTTACACATTTCTACAAGTTCAGGAACAACTGAAGATGCTCCATGTAAAACGATTGGTGTATTAGGTAATTTTTCTTTTATTTTTTGTAATATATCAAATCTTAATTTTGCATCACCTTTAAATTTATAAGCTCCATGACTTGTTCCTATAGCTATTGCTAAAGAATCAACACCAGTTCTTTGTACAAATTCATAAGCTTGGTCTGGATCTGTGTATCTTGCATCATCAGCTGCAACATTAACATCATCTTCAACTCCTGCTAATTTTCCAAGTTCTGCTTCAACTACAACTCCTTTTGAATGAGCATAGTCTACTACTTTTTTAGTTATTGCAATATTTTCTTCAAAATCATATTTTGAACCATCTATCATAACTGATGTAAAGCCCGCATCTATACACATTTTACATGTTTCAAAATCTGGACCATGATCTAAGTGAAGTGCAATTGGAATAGTTGTTGTTTCTACTGCTGCCTCCACCATTTTAATTAGATAATTCATTCTTGCATATTTTATAGCACTTGAAGAAACTTGTAAAATTACTGGTGATTTAGCTTCTTCTGCTGCATCTGTAATTGCTTGTATAAACTCCATATTGTTTATATTAAAAGCACCTATTGCGAAATGTTCTTTCATTGATTTTTCAAACATTTCTTTTGTTGTTACTAGTGGCATAGTATCTTCCTCCTTTAAATTATTTTTTCACTTCATACATTGTATAATCTTAACTGTTCTATGTCAAGTGAAATTTAAGAAGAGTTCCTCGATTTGTTATAATACTTTTCACTCTGTCACAACTTTATTATTCGTGCTTTTATCTATAATTATATTCTTTATATCATTAAAATCAATTTCCAAAACAGATGCAAGTGCTATAAGTTCAAAATCTTTAACACTCATCTTAAAATTTTCAATTCTATATATTTCATTTCTATCAAAATTAACTCCTAATTCTTTTAGTTTTCTACATAAAAGTGCTTTTGAATATCCTTTTTTCTTTCTCTCCTGAGACAAAAAATCACCTATTACATTTATTTTATTATTATATTTTTTCATCTATATTTCACCTCATAATTCTATACATTAATTTCCTTTTTATTTCTTTTCACTGATTTCTTTTGGTTATAAAATAGTACTTTCCAAGATATTAGAGCAATTATAAAACCTATAATTGTTATTATGTTTTTCTTTTCACCTCCAGTACTTGGAAATTCATATTCTTTTGAATTAATAATCAATATATCTCCATTTTCTTTAATTATAACATCAGGTGCATCTTTTAATGCTGTTATTTTAGGAATAGGATTTTCCTGAATTTCAAATTTTATTTTCCATTGTCCTGATGGAAGATGTCTTCCTGATAAAGCCTTTGTTTCAAGTAATCTGTATTCATATGTAATATTCAAGTCACTTAAATTAATTATTCCTTTATTAGAAGTTGTATATTCTTTAACTTTTTCCCAACACGAAGATACTTCTTTACAATCAATTAATTCACTATCATGATATGCTTCATCATGTTCTTTACAAATTAATCTATATAATGAAAATTCTGTATCACCTATTTTAACATCATTATTTTCCTTAGCAACTTTAACAATAGTTAAATTAGTTGTTCTTACTCTATAATAATATATAACTTCTGTGTTTTCTTCGATTATTCCTTTACTATTTTCAGGTATAGAAACTAATTCATATATTTTGTAATCAACTCTAGTCTCTGGAGCCTGAGTAGTTTCGTATTCATCTCCTTTATGATACAAATTTTCAGTATATCTTTCATCAGGATCCAACAAAACTTCTGTATTTGATGGGTCTTTTTGTGGTACTGGATCATCAGTTCCCTCTAAATAATGATGTACAATTAATTTATAAGTTAATTCTTTATAATAATAATTAACAATAATTATTGGGTTTTCAGATGTATATATTCCTTTGTAATTTTGAGGAATATATATATCATTTAAAAACTCCTCTGCTGTTTTATAATTTGAGTCTTCAAATTTTTCTACATTCAATATTTCTAAAATTTCTTTTTCACTTTTTTCACCATAATACTCTTTATTAGTAATCAAATCATAATCAATATCCACTTTAGGAAGTGCTATATACTCTTGTCCACTTTCTCCAATATAATATTCACTTTTATCAACATTTTCTGTTGAAGATTCAACACTTCCTCTCCACAAATAATGATTAACTATCAATTTTAATTCTTTTTCTTTTGGTGCAAATTCAACAACAATATGAATATTTTCTTTCATACTTTTAAAAATATCTAATATTGTACTTCCATCATCATTTAGTGTAAATTGATTAAATGCATTTCCATTTATTTCAATATTTTTTATTATATATCCCTCATCTGGTACAATTTTTATTTCACCTTTAGAATCAAATCCATAATAAACCTTTTCATTCGATATAGAGGTTAAAATCTTACCACCTTCAACTTCTTTATCTTCTTCTAAATGTTTTCTTACTTCTGTTGTTATTGTAAATTGTTTTAATATATTTTCAATTTCTAATGATTGTTTTGTTGCAACAATAGCAGATGATGCACCTTCTGATATTACAAATCCTTCAAAATTTCCTAAACGCTTACATACTTGTATTTCTCTTGTAGTTTCTTCGTCTTTTTTAAAATTTGTTGCAGTTAAAGTATTAGAACTAAAGAAACCACCTGCTACCCATCTACCATCTTCAGTTTCTGTAACTGAATTTATACCATTAACATTTTCGCCTTTTAGCATACTTGAATATTCAACTTTATAGTTTGAATCTAATTTTATAATATAACCATATGAAGTAAGATTATTAGGTGTTCCATCTAATGCATATTTTTCTGTTAAGCCTTCTCCATTTATATCATTTGAATAATACCATCCACCAAATAAAATACCATTATCTGATGTTACTTTTACATCAGATACAAACTCACTTAAACTACCTGTTAAAGAATATAAAATTTGTTCCTGTATATTTTTTCCATCAATATTTATTTTATATATATAAGAATCATAATTACCAATATTTATTCCTGCAATTATACTATTATCTTTTGCAACATCAATACTTTCAATCCTTCCTCTGTTATAATAATTTGTACCAATACTTTTAAATATATCTCTATAATTTCCTTCTAAAGAATATTCTACAACACCAGAAAAAAGTGCTAACCTGCTTTGTGTTGTAAGTGTTGGATATATTATCCCATTATAATTATTTAATGAAACTAATAAACCATCTGAATATTCAGCAACATCTGATACAAGCACATTTGAATTTTCACTTCTAATTCCTTGGCTCCATTGATAATCACCATTAAAAGAATATGAGGCAATAAATCCATTTATATTAGATGAATTATTTATTGTATCTCTAACAGTAGAAGTATCTTTATTATAAAACTTAAAAATTCTACTATTATATTCACCTACTATAACAATATTTTTTTGACTTGTTTCTATAACAGATGTTATTTCTTCATCACCTATACCACCAAGTCTCACTCCCCATTGATAATTTCCAGATGAATCTAATTTTAATAATAATGCATCTTTTGCAGTAGAGTCTGAATTTTTTGTAAGACTTGAAATAATATTTCCATCATATTTTACAGTATTTCCAGACACATAGCCAACTACAACATATCCATTATCTGAAGTGTGTATAACTTTATTAAATCCATCATCACCTGTACTACCAAAAGTCTTATACCAATTAATTTCACCTAATGAATTATATGAAATTATAATTCCATCCTCATTACCTTCTGATATCTTATCAATTATTTCATCATTATTAACATCAATTCCACCTATTGTATCTAATATAGAATATTCAGAAAAAGTTCCTACGGCAATTGTTTCATTATTTTTTGAACTTGATACAGAATTAATATAATTCCACCCTTTTCCTCTAACAGAATTTATCCAATCTATCTTAGCAGATTGTGATGGGCCAATATAAAAATAATAAGTTCTATCTTCTTCCTTTTCAGGTAAAATATATCCTTCTGATGTTTCAATTTCTACTGCTTTATAAGTACCTTCTCCTATGTTAGCTGTTATTAAACCATTTGCATCTGTTTCTACTATATATCTATTTGTTGAAGCATCATATTCTCCAATATATTTACCATCAATTCCTTTTACATAGTTTCCTTCTAAATCTGTTATTATAAATTTAGTTCCTTCAATTGGTTGTTTTCCTTTTGTAATAGAATTATTACTATATTTATATAAAGAAAATATAGCAGTATCTTCTAAACCTATATTTACTATTGGATAAGAAGAATCTTGATTAACTATTTTTAAATCATTTATTTCAATTTCTTCACCTGTATTCTCATCTTTTTGCTTTATTTTTCTAAGTAAATTTTCACCTTCAAGTATTACAATTCTAGGCTGTCCTTCGAGGTTTTTCTCTAATTTAAATCTAAATTTAGTTAAATTTATAGAATATCCTGGTGGAGCATAGATTTCTTCTAAAATATATTCTCCTGTAATATTTTTACCTTCAATATATTCATATAAGCCATCAATTTTGAGTATACCATTTTTATTCGTAGTATAAACTTGTCCTTGTGATGGTATACCATCTCCATATATCCTATATTGTGCATTTGCTAAAATTTTATCTTTTTCAATTCCGCTTTCATCTACTACCGTTTCATCTTTTGCATACTTAGTTAATTGTAAAGCATATGTAGGAATTTTTTTATTAGTTATATTGAAATTTACTATTGGAATATCCCCATAATCTTCAATACTACTTACAGGCTTTGAACTATTTTCTAAAAATAATAATTCAAACTTTCCATTATTATTTAAAATTTTAAAAATGATATCCTCTTCTAAATAATAGCCTGTTGCCTCAACCTCTTTTAAAACATATTCCTCATCTACCCAAAGTCCTGATACTAGAATTTCCCCATTTGAATTTGTTGTTAAAATTTCTCCATTTTTTCCTTTTCCACTAAGTGTAAACTTAATATTTTTTAGTGTCTCTCCTGTAACACTATCAGTCTTTTTTATTTTTAATTTTGATTTTATTTCATTATCAATTTCTAATTTAGCACTAAATTCATCTGTATTTTCTGAAGTTGTAGCATTTCTCACATAATAATAAATATCATTTAATTTTGAATAAGTTCCATCATCATTAATATGTACAATTTGTAATATTTCTTTTCCTTCTGCATTTTTTCCCAAATATGTATAAAATTTTATTTCTTTATTATTTAATACATAATCATCTGTATTATTTTCTTCTTTTAATATATATATCTTTTCTATAAATAAATTTGGAATTATTATTTTTCCATCTTTGTTAGTAACTTTTATAGTACTTGAATTTTTTCCTTCTTCTGTAAGTGAAAACATAACTCCTGAAATCTTCTTATCTGTAAATCTTTGATATTTTTCAATTTCCAGAGTATATGGTTTTCCAACCATTAATCCAAGTTTTGAACAAGCAGTTGAACCATGTAATAATCCTTTATCTGTTGATAATGCATAATATAATGCATGTTCTGAATATGTAATTTCGTTATATTTTACATTTTCAGGTAAAGAAATTTCATATTTTAATTCTAAACTTTTGACTTTTACAAAATCAAAAGAATTATCAATAATTACCATATATGATTTTATTGCATTCCAATCAGTTACTTCGTTTGCTAAAACCCATTTGTTATTTGCATCATTTTCATCATTAGTTGTATTTTCTTCTGTTGAATAATATACTGTAATTTTATCCTTTAATTCTGGTGTTACAGCTTCTATTCCTTTTGAAGTCATATTAGTCGAAAATGTCGATTCCATATCTGTACCACTAAGTATATATTTGTTTCCTTTAAAAGGTATTACTCCATGAAATCTTACATTTTGTAAATTACCTTCATAATTATTAATAGCAGATATTGTAATTGTAGCACTTCTTTGGTTTCTATCCACAACAGCAATTCTTGGAGCTATTGTAATTGAATTATTTTTATCGTAGTTACTTGCAATCTGAGTTGTATTTAAAGAACTTCCTGGATTAAATGTTATATTAATTGACTGATAATTAACTATTTCAGTTATATTATTATCATCATCAACATCATAAATATCTGGCTTATTGTAATAATATTCTGATCCTAACTCATTTACTGCATATAATTCTATTAAAGATTCTGTTTTAGTCCCTCTTGGATCTGGAGTTAAATCACAATCTATTGTAATTGTATATAAATCTTCAATTATATTTTCTGTTAATATTTTTATAAAATAATTTCCATTTTCTTCATAAATATCATAAGCTGTTATATCTACATTTTCATTATCTATTGTTATACTATTTACTTCTGCCGATACAATATTTTCAGGTAATTTTACTAAAAATATACCATTCTTCCATTTACTTTCATTATTACCAAAATTCTCTGTTGTAATTGTAATTTTTTCATTTTTGGCTGTTACTTGTGTAGATAATGTATTGTTTTCAATTGAAGTGGAAAAACTTGCAATTGAAAATCTGCTACTATACATTGCAGTTGAATTCAATTCTATTCCTTGCCAAATAGTGTTTCCTGAATCATCAACAAAACCTGAAGTTATTCCCTTAAAATAACTTGCTATTTCTATAAATTTAACAAATTCTTCTTTATCAATTTTTTTGGTAATATAATCATCATCAAGTTCTTTTATAGAATATATATTAAAATTACTTTTCTTTTTAGGTCTACTACATTCAACTCTTATATGTTTAACAGAAACATCAAACAAGTATGGCCTATCATAAGTATAATAATTCCACGTTCTATCATTAAACTCAGCTAATAATACATCTGTCTCATCATCAAAAACTTTTATCCAACCATTTGATCCTAATGAAGCGGTTGCACCTGAAAAATAAATTCCTCTATTAGTTACAAAATCCTCCATTGATATTCTTTCACCTTTAGAATTTATTAATTCATCAGATTTACCATTATCATTTAATATAATTTTTCCATATCTATCTTCAGTTCCTGCATATACACTCCATCTAACAACATATATATCATCCTTTTCTTCTAAAGATTTACCATTATATATATTCATTGGTTTATCTTTGGAAATTAAATTTCTATAATATGGTAATCCTATATATGAACCAACTTCCATACCAAAACCAAGAGAACCTTCTTCTTCTTTTAAAGACCAATGAGTTAAAATAATTCCTTCAGAAACATTTGAAATTTGTGGATTTAAAAATCCATATTCTGTGTTTTGATTATTATAAGCTTTATTTATTGCTTTAACAGGAATAGATAAATCAAAATCTTTAATACTTCCATCTCCACTATCAAAAGCTTCTATTGGATATACAATTTTTAAATCATATTTATTATTTCTTACAGCAGTTCTGGAATTAACCGTTATGTCTGTATAAGCATTTGAAATTAAATTTCCATTTACATTTATTTTTGCTTCTCTTTGAGCTACAAATTCACCTGTTTGCTTATTATAATTATATTTTACATTATTTCCAACAATTTCTACTGAAATTGGTTTGTACCCATGTAATTCTGGTATTGTTCCAGATATATATGAACCATACATTATTAGTTCATTTAAAGTTTCTGTACAATTAATTGAAACATCTAAACTTACTCCTTCATCAGTTTTTAATTCATTAATATCATTAATATATTTAGTTTGACTTTTCGATTCTATATTACAATCAACTTCTCCATACCAATCAATATTAATTGGAACTGTTTTAGTAAAATGTCTTTCATTTTCATTTTCTACATATGTTCCTGAAAAAACAATCCAATTTTGTAAACTATATTTTCTAGTATCATTTCCAATTGCTTCTCTTTTTTCACCTGTATTTTTATAATTTCCTGAACGAACTTCTCCCATTAATATTTTTTCAATACCAGTAGTAATTGTATTTAGTTCTATTCTTTTAGTATTCGGAGATATACAATTGTTTGCTACTTCATTATCTTTAATTATTGCAGTACTTAAATAAAAATTGTTTGAATTAATAGAGATTACTGCATCTTTTATATATCCCTCCTCTTTAACTGCAAATTTAAAATAAAGCTTTGATTGTTCACCAATTCTATTACAAGTTCCTCTAACTCTATTTGCATTATCATTTTCATCATTATCTGATAAAAAGAACGCATCAAATTCTAGTCCTTTTATCTCTTTATTGTTATCATCATTTACAATAACATCTTTATCTTGAACAATTTCATAACTTTTAGTTATCAAAGCTTTTGGTGAAAATATTTTTTGCTGTGTTTTCTTTCCTTTTACAAATATACTAATTATTGCTACAATTATTATCAAAAGAATAAATAAAATTTTAAGCTTTAACTTTATATATGCAATTTTCCTTCTAGTTATTTTTTTCCTCATTTTCTTGCTCCAAATAATAGTTTATTTTAGTTTATTATAAGTATATTTCTAGTGCCATAAGTTGGTCCACCACCGTCCATTTCCAATACCAAATTTTGAAGTTAATGAAGAGTCCACAAACCAAAAACCTCCACCATGTATAGAATGATAATCTTCATCTTGGATTGTCATACTTATTTCACAAGTGTTCCCAGCCATATCATATATGTTATTTACTTTTGAATATTCTGTACTTCCTGTTGGAATATATTTTTCTTGATTATATTTTTTTTCACTTATTGTCATATTAATATCAGAATAATACTTGAATTCAGAATATTTAAAATTTCCCCACATTGGTGAACTCAAATCTACAAGCCTGTTAGTTATTAATGAACCATCTGATATTCTAATTGCATTAGAACTTACAAACCAACTTAAAGTTGCATCCCACAAACATCCCCAAACAGGCATAGTTGTTACTGCATCATTACTCTCTCCAATCTTTTTACATTTTATATAATTAACATATGAATTATGATTAGTATTATCTTCTTTCATCTTTTTTACAGAAGGTACTGCCTCTTCAAAATCAGTAGTTTCATATCTTCCCATATAAAATCCACCATACTTTTCAATACTTTTCATTGTTTTGTAAAAATATTGTTCTAATTCTTTAGATAAATACTCATATCTTTTTTCTCTATTTCCATATGCTAGCATATCATTTTCTCTACCATCTATATTGTTACCAAGATTAGGTTCCCTAACGCCATTAGGATTAATTATTTTCATTATTCCATTTTCTTCAGTCCAATTATCAGGATTTCTACCATTAGCACTAAATAAATACATTTTACCAAAAAGCTTTCCTTTTTCATCTACTCCAAATAATTCAGATACGTTTTCTATTGGAACCCATACATACTGATTTCTTTCTGTCTGTATTTTTAAAGTATTTTTATCTTGTTCTAGCATCCAACTATCATCATATTCTGTTGTTTCAAATTTATTGGTAGTTTCCTTTTCTATACTATCATCAGTACTATTTACATTTTCACTTACTACATTATTTACAATTTCATTATTTACTACATTTTCAACTATTGTATTTGATATAGTATTTTCTACTATATTTTCATTTACTACATTTTCTATACTATTTTGATTATTGATTGTATTTTCTTCTACTGTATTTATAATTTCATTTTCTACTACATTAACATTTTCAATATTTGCTACACTAGGGCTATCTATCACAGTATTTTGAAGTGTTTCATTTTGTACAGTATTTTCTACTATATTTTCATTTACTACATTTTCTATATTGGTTATATTCTCCAAATCATCAAAATTTATTGTATTATCTACTGTATTATTCCCTATTGTATTACTTGATATATTATTAATTGTATTATTATCTGCTATATTATTATCTACTTTATTAGTTATATTGCTTTGATTTATTGTTGTAATTGAATTTGTAGAATTGCTATTTTCCTTTTTTACTTTTTCTATAACATTATCATCAATAGAAGAATTATTTTTGAGATTTTCCCAATAACTCCAATCTATATCCTCACCTTCATAAATTACAAAACCGCCATTCACATTCATTTCTCCTGGAATTTTTGAAGCAGAATATCCTTTAGGTACTGGAACCCATTTTCCTTCTATACTTTTTACCATTTTTACATTTTCACTTATTGAATCTGCCTCATCTCCATTTGTTGCTTGAGTTTTTCCAGATATGGAAATAATAATTGATATAATAGCTATTATTGCTCCTAGCAATACTGTAATTGTAGTCCCCCTACTTTTTAGTATCTTTATTGCTTCCATTTCAAGTCTACTTTTTTTATTTTTCATTAATTATATCCTCTTCTTCAAAATCTTTTACTATTATTAAGTATGTAACTTAATAATACAGTATAAAATAGACGGATACTTTGAGGCTGTATGTATATATTGATTTTGTAAGTTATTTTTCTGTTCAATATTCAAAATCTTGAAGTTTTTATAAATATGTGATAATATGCATTAAAATATAAAATATATACTATTAAGTTACATACTTAAATATAAAAAGATTGATTTATCAATACTTTAGCACGTTTTTATTATAGTACTTCTTTATTATTACTTTTTTATTTCTTTTTTGTTACATTTTAAATCTTATCTATATATTTTTTCTTAATCTTATATGAAGAATGTACATATATGGAAAGCGTAACATCAACATTATTATGTCCTAACACTTCGCTTAAGGACTTTGCATCCATTCCAGCTCTAATGCATCTTGTTGCAAATGTATGTCTTAAACAATGAAATTTTTTATAAGAAACATTACAATTTTTCAAGCACTTCTTATACGTAAATCTATATGTTATTGGCTCTATAAACCTTTCTTCAGTTCCAGTTAATATAAAGGAATTTTCAGAATAATCACATTTAATTTCTCTTAATTTCTTTAATAAAGTTTCAGCTATTGGTACTTTTCTTATAGATTTTATCGTTTTAGGTTCTGAAAATACTACTTTGGTCTTTTTTTCTCCCATATAAATTCTTTGAACTGTTTTTTCAACATCTAAGATTTTTTTATTAAAGTCAATATTTTTCCATTTTAAAGCACATACTTCTCCTATTCTAAGTCCAGTATATAAACTTATTAAAATTCCTACTTCTCTTATATTATTTGTATTTAAAAGATAATTTGTAATTCTATTTTTTTCTCTTTCTGTTAATACTTCAATTTCTTTATTATAAATTACTGGCATATCAATTAAATCTATTTTGAAATCCATATCATACTTTCTTTCTGCATATCTTAATATAGATTTTAAAATTGAAATTCTATCTCTCAAAGTTTTTCTAGAAATATTCTCTTTTAATTCTTCAATAATTCTATAAAAACTAGAATTTTCAATATCATCTAAATCTACATTTTTAAAATATTTTTTTAAACATTCATTTACTACAAAACTATAATTAAAATAAGTAGATTCTTTAACCTTTGTTCTTTTGTAATTTAGCCATTCATCAAATAATTCATAAAGTTTAATTTTCAAATTACTTTTCATTTTTTTCCTCCTAAATTTATATTTATAAAATAAAATTTAGGGATATTCTTAATAATAATCCCTAAATTTTTATTATCTTATTTTAATGACACTTACATTTATAACTTCCACACATTGATTCATCTTTGGCACTTCCATTAGAACATCCTGGACATGCTTGAACCTCTATTTGATTTAACTCACACATTCTGTTATCGCAATTATTATACTTACAGCTTTCTACTGTACATCTTATTTTTTGATCCATAATATAAACCTCCAAAAAAATAAAAATAGAGTTTTGTACTCTATTTTTATTATTTACATTTATTTATTTTTTATTTAATAGTTTTGATAGAATTTATCTCCAACAAAATGATAATCTAAATTCTTAACATTCTCTATAAACTCTAAATAATTTTCTTCATCAATATCTTTATCTTCTGGAAGCTTATAATATAAATCATATACTTGTTCTATTCCATCTAAAACAACATCCCCATTTTTATTAATCAAACTCCAATTAATTGTATCTGCATATCCATAGTCATTAAATTTTATATTATCTAATGTATCTGTTGTTAAATATAAATCACTTTCAATTAATCTTGGATTTATTGAAGCATATTCTTTTTCAAACACTTTATTATACTCTTCATTAATTACTTTAAAGAAACCATCATCTTTTCTAACTATATATCTTCCATCATCACATATATATATATCTTTATATTCTTCAGACACTTTCTCTTGCTTTTCTAAATTCATAAAATATATTGTACTTGTATTATAATCTCTAAGTAATACTTTTTCTTCAAAAAAGTCTAATAATTGCGCTTTTCCTGTCATTGGATTTTTCATACCATAATTAGTAAACCATCCTTGAGTTCTTTTATCTGTTTCAAAAAATGGAATTGTGCCATTTGAATATAGATATAAATATTTTGAGTCATAATCCAAATTTTCTGTATCTAATGCAATTCTAATATTTATGTCATCCTTTCTAGCAAATTCATATTTATCATTATGTCCTAAATTAGATTGTGTAACTATTACATCATATTCATCACTATAATCATATCTAAATGTGTATTCTGACTGAACTTCTGAATATACTTCTGCTCTCACCATATGATCAGTTACCTTTGGAATTTCAAATTGCATATCACCTGGCTGGCTTAAAGTTTCTTTATAAACTTTCTCTAGTTCTTTCATTTTGGCTTCATAATTATCATCATTAGATTCTGTTCTATATGACATTACTGTTCTTCCATTTTTTAAAATTATATATGAACTTCCATCTTTACAAACTAGTGCAATATAAAAATCTTTATCATATACATTTATTTTAATAAATGGACTTGCATAATCATATTCAAAATTATACTTAATATCAACACTTTCACCATATTGATTTACATATCCATATTTTCCATCCTTTTTTATATTTATATATGGATCTGTAATATCTAATTCTGTTATATATTTAAAATAGTCTACTTTGTATGCTGTTTCATCCTTATTTTCTTTATTTTTGATGTTTTCACCAATATCTGCATATTTAAACGAAACTATTCCTATAATACATGTTACAGAAATTACAACAATTGCAATCGATATTGCAGTAGTGCTATTTATTTCAACTAAATTTTCTTTTATACTTTTAAATAATATAATTAATCCTGATATTATATTAAGCAATCCTATACTTGGTTCTTTTATCAATAAAAAGCTTATTGCAAAAGCACCAATTATATAAGATGTATTAAATACTGTATCACTTCTGTGATTATAGCTTTGTATAATATCAATTAATACTATTGATGCCATTACTATATATATTGCTAATATTAAATTTTTTACAACATAATTTTCCTGAATTGTAAGTAACGTTTTATCTTGTGGAACATATATTGTAAAAAATACAATTAATATTCCATAAAATAAATTCATGAAACCTATGCATAAATTAACGATTTTTCCTCTCATACTTTACCCTCATGAGTTTTATTTCTTTTGTATTTCTTTATATACTATATCATATATTTCTTTGTGAATATCTTCTCTTGTTCTTAATATATTATCTCTAACACATTTAATTTCATTCCAATTATATTTATCTACTAAGCTACATGCAGCATTATACGCATCTTCTAAATGTTTTGGATCTCTTTCATGAATATCTTTTGTAGCTGTGTGAGTAAATTTATTTTCCCTATTTTTTATAAGTTCTTTTACTTTTTCTGGTGGCATATTTAAGAAAAATACTTTTGAAGGAACTGGCAAACTATATAAATTAAATTCTAAATCAAATAACCAATTTAAAAACTTTTCTCTTTCCTTTTCATCTTTAATTTTTCCTGCTTGATGTACCATATTAGCTGTTGTATATCTATCTGCAAGAATTATTCCACCTTCATCATAATATTTTTTATATTCTTTCTGAAATGTTGCATATCTATCTGCTGCATAAAAGGTTGATGCTATATAAGGACTAACATCTTGTGCATTTTCTCCAAACTCTCCTGATAAATACATTTTTACAAGTGAAGATGATGGACTATCATAATTAGGAAAACTTACAGTTTTATATTCTATTCCTTCTTTATCTAAATGCTGTTTTAGTAAATCAAATTGAGTTTGTTTTCCACTTCCATCAGTTCCATCTATTACAAATATTTTTCCCATAATTTTTTGACCTTCCTATTTCTTTTCAATTCTACTAAATAATGGTTCTATATTTTCTAGTTTCAATTCTTTTTCTACTGTTACAAAACTCCAACTACCTTCTGATAAATTCAAATATTTTCTAATTTTTTTACATGCTGTTGGCATTACTGGTTCAAATAAATTTGATAAATTTGCAATTATTACTGTACATGTATAGATAATATTATTAAATTCTTCAATATTTTCTTTTTTTGCAATCCAAGGTTCTGTTTCGTCATAGAATTTATTTCCTAATTCTACTAGTTCCATCACTCTTTTTACTGCTTCTCTAAATTCTAATTTTTCAATTAATTCTCCAACTTCTTCATAAGTTTTTTCTATTGAATCTTTTATTTTTTCATCTAAATTACCTGCTGGAACTTCTTCTAATCCTTTAAATCTTAATGTTCTATTTACTAGATTTCCAAATTTATTTAAAATTTCACCATTATGTGTATTTTCAAAATCTTCAATTGTAAAGTTTGTATCTTTCTTTTCTGGTCCATTAGATAATAAATGATAACGAAGTGAATCTGAATTATATAAATCTAATGCTTCTAAAGCTGTCATTCCAATTCCTTTGCTCTTAGAAAATTTTTGGTCATTGAAATTCAAATATTCTGCTGAAACTATTGTATCTACTAAGTGATAGTTTTCTTCTTGACCTAATAATAGTGCATTTAAAATTATACTATGGAACATTATATTATCTTTTCCATGACACATATATATTTTATTGTTATGCCCTTCTTTCCAAAAGTCTTCCCAAGTACAATCTTTTCTTTCTTCACAAAGTTTCATTGTATTTGTGACATATCCTAAAACTGCATCTATCCATACATACATTTTTTTGTCATCATAACCATCGATAGGAATATCTACTCCCCATGTTAAATCTCTTGTTACTGCTCTATCTAATAATCCTTGTTTTAAATATTTAGTTGTTTCATTTTGAGCATTTATTCTCCATTCTGATTTTACTTTTTCTGTATGATCCTCTATTTGTTTTTGAAATTTTGAAAGAGCTAAATATAATACTTTATTTTCTCTTTCTACAACTTTAGATCCGCAATCTATACAATTACCATCCATTAGTTCTTTACCTGTTGGAACATGAAGACAGCTATCACATTGATCTCCTTTTGTTTCAGCTCCACATTCTGGACATGCTAAAATAATTTCTCTATCTGATAGAAATTTATTACAATGTTCACAATAAGCTTGTGGTTCTATTTTTTCATAAATATACCCATTATCATATAACTTTCTAAATAATTCTTTTACTTTTTCTTTATGATAATCATCAAATGTTCTTGAATATAAATCATATGAAAATTGATATCCTTCAAACATTCTATTAAATTCTTCATCATATTTACTTGCAATATCTTTGGGTGAACATTTCTCTTTTTTTGCTCTTTCTGTAATTGGTGTTCCATGACAATCTGAACCTGATACATAAAGAACATTATCACCTTTTAATCTATAATATCTTGCAAGAAAATCTCCTGAAATTAGTCCTGCAATGTGTCCTAAGTGCAATGAGCTATTGGCATATGGCCATGCTCCTCCTATTAAAATGTTTCTTTTCATATTACTCTCTTCCTTTTTATTATTCTTGCATCCAAAATGGAATTCTTCCATCTTCATGAGAGTTTCCATGTTACTCTCTTGGATCTCTATCATCTTTTTCTGTAATCTTCTTTACTCCTGTTGCAATACCAGCAATTGCTACTCCTGTTTCTAATGCTTTTCCTGTAACTCCAATTACATCTTTTGTATCCTCTTTTACTTCTTCAACACCAGCTTTCTCATAAGTACTTTCAGCTTCTCCTTTGGCATCTTGATATATATCCTCTAAACTAACACCTGTTTCTGCTTGTAGGTTTCCAATTTCCATTTTATAAGTATCTTGTATTTCAGCAATTTTAGTTAAATAATCTGCCTGACTATTAAATTCTCCTGAATTTAGTTGTTCTAATGCTGAATCTCTTTGCATTTTTAAATACTCAACCTTATTTTGTGCATATCTAAGCATATCAATCTCTGTATTACCTTTTTGAGGATCCATTTCTTGTTTCATTTGTTGATTATTTGAATCTGTATATTCAATATATTGTATATCACTTTTGGTTTTTGTATCATTAACATCTTTTATTGTTTCAGAACATGCGTGTTCTGGAATTAATTCTTCTGCAACTTCATTAACATTATCTTGTTTTTTTAACAATGTACTCCCATCTGTATTAACAATATATCCATCATCTTTATTTAATTCTCCTTCAGCTTTTATAATTAATACAGTTGAATTTTGCTCTGGTAATTTTTGTCCAAGTAATGCTTCTAGACCTTCTATATCAGTCATGGCTTTAACACCTTTTATCTTATTTTTATCTGTTATTCCTTCTGCTTCCATAAACTTTTCTAATGCTTCTTTACTTGTTCCAACAGTCTTAGCGACTTCTTCTAAATCAACTTCTTCCTCTTCTGCTTCTTTTGCATTTTGAGGAGCATCTTTTCCTTTTACCTTTTCTGCATCATAGTCTTCTTTTTTTACATCACCTTTATCTTCAACTTCTTGTTTAGTTGGAACCAAATTTTTCTTTACTATTCCTTCAGATAATTCATCTATATTTTCGGGTACAAACATATCTCCTAACCCTAAATGTTTTGCTAATCCTTCTGAAGTAAGCATTTTCTGAATCTCTTTTGGATTTTTCATTATTTCGTTTTTTAATCTACCTGATAGTACAAAATTAGCTGATTTACCTTCTTCATCTTTAAGCTCAACTGCCATACTTCTTCCACTCTTATCTACAATCGCCATAACTTCTTGCCCATTTTTTAAAGTTAATGGAATAGTATAAACCTTTTTTAATTCATCAGAATCCATTAATTCCTCCATGCTTAATTTTACACTTGAAGGAGCTTTTGCTTTTCTAAGCTGTAACTCACAAGCTAGTGTTCTCATTTTTTCAAATTCTACACCACAATCATCTAAACTTCTAACTCCTATTTCTGTCATACTAAAGTTCATTGCAGCTTTTGCTTTTAACCCACATAATTCAACATAAGATAAATCTGTCATTTGTTCCTCCTAATTTTTTCTATTTTACAATTAATAATATTATATAAATATCTTCCAATAATTTCAATATTTTTGATAAAATAAATCGTCGAAAATGAAATTTATTCGACGATTATTTCTTTTTATAAATCTTTATTATGTTTAGTTTTGGGATATAAATTATCTACAAGAAGTTCTTCTTCAATTCGAGCCTCTTCCATTTTTTTCTCACGTTCAATTTCTTTTGCTTTTCTTGCTTCCTGACGTTGTTTGTTTTTTTCTTCACGTTCTTTTTGTCTTTTAGCCCTAACTTCTTTTTTTCTTTTTGCATTTTTTTCTCGTTGAATTTTCTTTAAAACCTCTGTTTCTTTTCTTTTTTCTTGTTTTTGTAGTTCACTATCATTTAATTCATCTATTTCAGGAAATTTCAAATTAAAAGTTTCACTTTTTTTGGCATTTAATTCTTCTTCAACTTCTTTAGAAATCTCTTCAACAGTTTTAACTTTTACTTGTTCAACTTCTATTTTCTTTATTGGATTTATACCCTTTGATTTTTTTGAATACTTTTTACTTTTTGAAAAATTATTTACATCTTCACCAATATAATCTTCATCTGAATAATTAGTTATAAAATTGTCTTCTTCAAAATCTTTTTTCCTTTTTTCTATTCCATATATTTTAGCATATTTATTCATCGCTATTTTATCTGAAAACTTCATTTTACTTGATTTCCATAATAAATCTATATTATATTCAATTTCTATTTCAGCATTATACAAATCTTCTTTTCTTAATCTTTTACATCTTTCAATATAATTTTTTCTACTTTCTCCTTCATTTCTAGGATAATCTTTTGACATACAAAATACATATGATTCAGCTTTATTTGATGGCATCTTTTCTTCAAGCCACACATGATCATCATAATCATTTAATGTTACATATATCATAGGGTCAATTCTACTTACTTGCTTTTTAGTTAATGAATACATTAACATTAAAGCTTCCATTCTTTTTTTAACTAAGTATGATGCATAATTGGCTTTTATAAACCCATCTGTTGCATCTAGTCCTCTTACCAATTTTTCTGTATAACAATTTTTAGAAAATGCTCTACATAATTCATTATTTGCATCTACAATAACTAATACTATATTTTCAGAATCTTTTTTTGTTTCAGCATTATTACTTGTATGTATTTTTTGTTCTTCATTTTCATTAGTTTTTCTAATTTTTTTATACATCTTGGCAATCTTTATTTTACATTTTTTATAACACCTTTTTACTACTTTTTTTATTGCCAAAGTTTCTTTATTCATAAAATTGTTTACTTTTGATATATCTTCTTTTATAGGCTCTTCTTTGATTTCTTTTAAATCTGTTTCTTCAAGTACTATAATATCTTGTTCTTCAGAAACTTCTTTTGTATTTTCATCTATTATATCCTTTTTAGTTTCAATTGATTCCTCTGTTTCTTCTTTTATTTCAAGATTAGATTCAGCCTTTTCTGTTATTTCTTTATCTGTATTATTATCTTCATTTTCACTTACTTGTAGGATATCAACTACCATTGTAGCAGTTTCTTCTTTTTCTTCAAATTCAATTTTAGATTCTTCTAATAATTTTTGTTTTCTATTCTCTCTTAATTTTAATATATAATTTTTTATTTTCTCTTTTAAATTTTTAAATATTTTATAATCCACTTTTTCTGTAGTTTTTACTTTATTTAAAATTACACCAATTATTCTTCCACCAACATTTTGAATATCTCTTTTGGCTTTCCACAAATCATCTTTTTTTGTTTTCTTTTCAAGTGTTACTATTCCTATTGAATTAACTTGTCTTGAAAGAATTAAAGAATCTACATTATTCAAAATCTGTGGTCCATCTAATATTATTACATCATAAAATACACTTAAATCTTTAAGCATCTCAGCAAATTTAGGTGAACTTAATAATTCAGATGAATTTGGTGGTATTGTACCTGATGTTATAATATTTAAATTTTTAATATTACTTTCTTTAATAAAACTATTTATTCTTTCATTTATTTCTATACCTGATGAATCTAAATTTGATAAAAAATTAGAAAGTCCAATTTCATTTGGTATATTAAAAACATTAGCTTGTATTCCTGATATTAAGTCAGCATCAATTAAAATAACCTTCTTGTTTACATTAGCATAACTTATCGCTAAATTAGCTGATACATAACTTTTTCCTTCTTTGCTTAAAGGACTTGTTATTAAAATAATATTTTTAGATTTATTATTTACATTTAAAAATTGAATGTTTGATCTTAATTGCTTAAATGCTTTATTAGTTAATGTTTTTTGATTTTCAGATTCAATAATTTTTATATTTGATTCTTTTATTTCTGGAATTGAAGCTAAACTTTTTAAAGATAAATTACTTTCTACATCTTTGCTATTTTTTATATTTTTCTCAAAATAAACTAAAACTATTATATATATACAATCAATTATTGCACCAATTAATATTGATATTATTCCAAAGAATATAATAGCCATAGTTTTATTAGAACTTACTATATGTGATGGATCTACTATATATACTTCTGTATCTTTATACATTGACTTTATTTTATTTGAAAATAATTCAGTAATTTCATAATTAGATTCCAAAGATTCTTTTTCATTTAAAGTTTTTACTCTTATTTGAAAAGTATCTGAATCAGACACTCTTTTTACTGAAATATTTTTACTACTTATTTGTGAATTTATAGTTATTCTTTCTTTTACTTCTTCTATGCTGGAATCACTTTTGATTACTTCTTCTAATGTTGATATTAAATTGTTAGTTAATTCAACATTTCCAGTATTTTCTGTTTCTTCTCCATTTTTCTGAACCTTTATTAACATTACAGATGTTGAAGAAACAAAAGTTTTAGGTACGAAAATTACTGCATATGTAATTCCAATTAACATGCAGATTAAAATAACTAAAAAAATATATATTTTTTTTTGTTCTAATTTTTCTAAAAACAACATAATATTTCCTCACTAAACAAAAAAGATACAAAGAGAGCTCACTCATTTGTATCTTTTGTAAAATATTCTTTAGAATTATATCAAATAAATTTGATAATTTCAATACTTTCAAGATATTTATATTAAACTTTTCCAAAACAAAAGACGCACTACAAAGGTGCGCCCCATATTATTTCAGTTTTATTATAATTAAATATTATAATCAGAAACTTTTTTGTAAGCATATACTGCTGAAGCTGCAAGAGCTACTACAATAAATACTACTGTTCCATTTGTTCCAGCATAAGGTAATTTGCTTTTCTTTGTACTATTAGTATTAGATTCATTTTTATTTGTGTTTGTTCCATTTGTGTTTGTATTAGTATTGTTACTAGTTCTATTTGTATTTCTCGTATTATTTGTAGAATTGTTTCTTGTTGCTCCTTGTTCCTCTGTTGCCTTAGTATTTTCTGATGCTTCATTTGTTAAAACTGAATTTGCATTAGAATTTCCTGGTTTCACTGTAACAGCTGGTGTTGTAGCTAATGAATTAACATTACAAACAACTGATACTGTTACTAAAACAATGATTAAACTAACTAATAATTTTACTTTTCTTAATTTCATCTTTTTTCCATCTCCCTATTACTTAACATCTGTTCATATTATAACACATACAAAATTTTTAATGCAAGTTTTTTTTACATTTTTTTCATTTGTAATACTAATGTAATATTAAACATTAAATCTAAATAAAACAATGTCTCCATCTTGCATTATGTATTCTTTGCCTTCTTGTCTAACCAAGCCTTTTTCTTTTGCTTGTACCATTGAGCAATTTGCTTTATTTATTAAATCATCAAAAGAAATAACTTCTGCCTTTATAAATCCTCTTTCTATATCTGAGTGAATTTTTCCAGCAGCTTGTGGAGCTTTTGTTCCTATTTTTATTGTCCAAGCTCTAACTTCAGGTTCTCCAGCAGTTAAAAATGACATCAATCCTAATAATTTATAACTTGCTTTAATTAATTTATCTAATCCAGATTCTTCTAAGCCAAGTGCTTCTAACATTTCTGTTTTATCTTCTTTTTCTAATGTGCTTAATTCTTCTTCAATTTTTACACATAAAGGAATTACATCTGCACCTTCTTGTTTTGCATATTCTATAACTCTTTTTACATTTTCATTATCTTGTGGATTTTCTAATTCATTTTCCGAAACATTTGCAACATACAATGTTGGTTTCATAGTTAATAAAAAGCTTTCTCTTAAAACATCTCTTTCTTCATCAGAGTATTCTAATGTTCTTGCACATTTTCCTTCTTCTAATGTTACTTTAACTTTTTCTAAAGTATCAATTTCAAGTTGATATTTTTTATCTGACTTTAAAAGTTTTTTAGCTCTTTCTAATCTTTTTTCTATTGTTTCCAAATCAGCAAAAATTAATTCAAGATTTATTGTTTCAATATCACGAATTGGATCTATACTTCCATCAACATGAACTATATTTGAATTTTCAAAACATCTAACAACTTGAACTACACTATCTACTTCACGAATATGTGATAAAAATTTATTTCCTAAACCTTCCCCTTTGCTGGCTCCTTTTACAAGCCCTGCTATATCAACAAATTCTACAACTGCATTTGTAACTTTTTGTGGGTTATAAATCTCAGCTAATTTATCAATTCTTTCATCTGGAACTGCAACAACACCTACATTAGGTTCTATTGTACAAAAAGGATAATTTGCACATTCTGCACCAGCTTTTGTTATACTATTAAATAAAGTGCTTTTTCCAACATTTGGAAGTCCTACTATTCCTATTTTCATTTTTTCCTCCATAAATAAGTTTGGAGCCCACTAGCGGACTTGGCGAGCCGCGTCCTAAAAACAGTCTACTAGACTGTTTTTGCCTCATTATATGAGGCTCGTCCTTTTCAAGTCCGTTAATGTTCTCAATATGTTTTGGAGCCCACTAGCGGACTTGAACCGCCGACCTCTTCCTTACCAAGGAAGTGCTCTACCACCTGAGCTAAGAGGGCATATTATATAACAGAACTAGTATAACATTATTATATATTTTTTTCAACATCTAATTTTTAAATTAATTACAAAAGACGCCACAGCTTAACACTATGACGTCCTTTACTTACTTCCTTATTTAAGGAATGTTACTACATGCACTTTCTGTACTTCTTCTTTTCTGAAATCCAATTCAAAAACATTTTTTGGCAATTCTTCAATGTTAAACCAGTCAAGACTATATGCTCCACTATCTTCCACTGTAATCTTATTATATGGTTTCACATAGTATTCCTTCTCAGATGAAAACATTGTGTAACTAACATTTTCCTGTGATCCAAACAAAACCACGGATTTGTTAAACGCTCTGGGAAAAGTTGTATTTGCACTTATTCGCTGAACTCTACGTATTTTTCCAGTCATAACATCCAAAATGTAATATACTTGTTTTATATACTGCGTGTGGTTTTTGTGATATATGGCATATTCTGAAACACAAACTGGTCCAATAGAAAATCCAACTTTGATTTCACTATTATTACGTGCCAGTATTTTAAAGTTTCTTAAACCATTACCTTTTTCACAGACAATAAGCACTTTAGAATGACCATATGTTTCTATCTTTTCTTTCCGATAATACCAGTACATATTGTACACCTCCTGTATTTTTATGTTTTATATTATATATTGTTTTTAAAATTATGTCAACTTATATCTGTTAATTATAAATATAAAAAAATAAAACTTTAGAATTTTTTTCTAAAGTTTTAATCTTCATTACTTAAACATTTTATTGCTTTTTTTCTAATTCTCTGTATTGCATTATCAATCGCTTTTACAGGAGAATTTAGTTTATTTGCTATATCAATATAACTTTCTCCTTGAATATATCTATTTAATACTTTCTTTTCAAAAGAACTTAAATTTTGATCTATTTTATTTTCTAAAAATTCTCTATATTCTCTTTTAGTTATTGTTTCTAAAGGATCTTCCACAATATTAGCATCTAAAATATCTATAACTTCTGTATCTTCATTTTCATTATATGCTGTAATATTTAGTGAAAAATATGAATTTAGAGGCATATGCTTTTGTCTATTAGAAGTTTTTATAGCAGTAATTAATTGTCTTTCAATACATAAATTTGCAAAAGTTTTAAAAGAAATATTTTTTTCTAAATCAAATGATTGTATTGCTTTAAAAAGACCAATCATACCTTCTTGAATCATATCATCACTTTCAGCTCCTATTAGAAAAAAACGATTTGACTTCATTGTAACTATATTCCTATATTTTTCCAATAAGTAATCTTGCGCATTAACATCACCTAATCTAATTTTATTAATTAGGTCTTCATCTGATAAGTTTTCATATTTGTTGTTAAAAGTGTATGCGTTTGTGTACATATTTATTTTATTTGACCTCCTAAAAATGCTTTGTACAGCTATTATATGTGCATTATTTAATAAAGTCAATACTAAAAATAAAAAAGTAGAGCATTGCTCTACTTTTTTATTTTGCATAATCAATTACCCTAGATTCTCTAATTACATTTACTTTTATTTGTCCTGGATATTCCATTTCATTTTCTACTTTTTTAGCAACTTCTCTAGCCATTATAACCATATCGGCATCTGAAACTTTATCTGGTTTTACTATTAATCTAACTTCACGTCCTGCTTGGATTGCGAATGATTTTTCAACACCTTCAAAAGAATCTGCTATTTCTTCAAGTTTTTCAAGTCTCTTAATATATGATTCTAGTGTTTCTCTTCTAGCACCTGGTCTTGAAGCAGAAATTGCATCAGCAGCTTGTACTAAAACAGCTTCTAAAGTAAGAGGTTCAACATCTCCATGATGAGCTTCAACAGCATTGATTATTGTTTCATTTTCTTTATACTTCTTAAGAACTTCAACACCTAATTCAACATGTGTTCCTTCCATATCATGGTCTAACGCTTTTCCTAAATCATGTAATAAACCTGCTCTTCTAGCAATTTTAGAATTAATTCCTAATTCTTCTGCCATTATTCTAGCTAAATTAGAAACTTCTATTGAGTGATTTAATACATTTTGTCCATAACTTGTTCTATACTTTAATTTTCCAATTAATTTTATTATATCTGGATGAAGATTGTTAACACCTGTTTCTAAAGCAGCTCTTTCACCTTCTTCTTTAATAATAGTTGCAACTTCTTCTTTTGCCTTTTCAACCATCTCTTCGATTTTGGCTGGATGAATTCTACCATCTTCAATTAATTTTTCAATAGCAATTCTAGCAACTTCTCTTCTTAATGGATCAAATCCAGAAATAATAACTGCTTCTGGAGTATCATCAATTATTAAATCAATACCAGTAAGTGTTTCTAAAGTTTTTATATTTCTACCTTCTCTACCTATAATTCTTCCTTTCATTTCATCACTAGGAAGTGAAACAACTGATACTGTTGTTTCTGAAGTATGATCAGCAGCACACTTTTGGATTGCAAAACTTACTATTTCTCTAGCATTTTTAACAGCGTCTTCTTTAGCTTTTGCTTCTAAGTCTCTAATTAATTGCGCTTTTTCTTGAGAAATTTCTTTATCTAAATCTGATAATAATTGTTGTTTTGCTTGCTCTTGAGTTAATCCTGAAATTCTTTGTAATTCCTCCATTTGCTTTTCATAAACTTTTTCTAAGTCTTGTCTTTTTTGTTCGTTATCTGCTAATTTTCTTTCTAACTCTTTTTCTTTACTATCATAAGCAGAAACTCTTTTTTCTAAGTTTTCTTCTTTTTGAATTAATCTTCTTTCTTGTGCTTGAATGTCGCCTCTTCTTTCTTTAATCTCTAAATCTAAATCATTTCTTATTTGTAAAACTTCTTCTTTAGCCTTAATCAATTCTTCCTTTTTTAGATTTTCAGCTTCTATTTTTATGTTCTCAATTAATCTTTTAGCTTCGTTTTCTGCACTTTGAATTTTAGATTCTGCAATTTTTTTTCTTATAAATACCCCAATTGGTATAAAAATTACAGCAGAGATTAGAAATGTGGCAACAATAATTAAAGTTATTTTCATAATTACATTTACCTCTTTCTATTAAATTTTCAATGTACAACAAAATTATTTCATAAATTCAATTAATTATTTATATAATTTATATTGTATTTTTTCCTACATTACTATTTTATATGTATTATTGTAAACTGTCAAGTTTTTTAAAGAGAAAAAAGATTAATTAATCTTCAAACATCTTATGAATTGCTTTTCTATAAATGTTTTTAGAAATTTCATATCCATTTGGAATAACTTCAGAAAATTTATTCATACATACACTTCCATTAACTTCCATTACAAGAATTTTTTTATCAGAAGTAAGGGCAATATCTATACTAGCAAATTTTATATTCATCGCATTTCCTGCAAGTAATGCTACATTCCTTATTTGTTCTATATATTCATCATTTTCATCAATTATAATTGGAGTAGCTCCATTACTTAAATTATGTTTCCAAGATATTGTAATTTCTTCTTTATTTTTAGGAACATAGTTTAAATCTAAAGTATTTATAATTTCAATTTTTATATTATTCTTTTGGTTTTTTTCATTTATTAAATCTAGTAATTTTCTTTTACCATCACCAAATACTGATGCTTTTTTCTTTTTATAAATATATAAAATCTCATTACAAAGATAAATTGCTCTATACTCATAATCTATATCTACATAAGGACATGCACTTAAAGTATCTTTGTTTGATTTGAATAATTTATTAACAATATCTTCTATTTCTTGCTTATTAGAGCAACAATATACATCTTTTCCTTCACATGATTCATTTGCTTTTATAACAACTTTATTATTATTTTCTAAAAGCAATTTCTCTGCCTCTTTAATAAATTCTTCTCCATAAAATTTACTCCTTGTTGCAGGATTAAATATCATTCTATGCTCAATTGTTGGAACATTATTAGATTTCAAAACATCATATGTAGCAAATTTATCATGTGCTATATTATACGAATTGGCTGAGTTTAAGTCTAATTGATAACTCATTATATAATGTTTTTTATTATCTTTTTCTAATTGTCTTATCCAATTATAAGAAATCTTTTTTTGCTTTATATTTTCTTCTTCACATATTTCATCAATCATTTTAAAAAATGGTTTATTTTGTTCCATATTTTTTGCCTTTCTAATTAAACAATCTTGCTAAATAATTTCATTTGTTTTTTATTTATATATTTTCTTATGATTAATATTCCCCCTAAAAACCCTATAATTAATACAATTTCAGCTAGCACTATTTCTAAAAATCCACATACTCCTATAACAATTACGCATTGAATAGCTATAATTATAAATTGAAAAAACATATTAAAATTTTGTTTAACAACTGCATATTCTGTTGTCCAATCTAATTTAGGATTTTTTAAATCAATTAAAATCATCAAATAATTATTAAAAATATTAGCAAGTATAGCTGTAACAAATATACTTATCATGCTACTTATAGAAAAACTATTAACTAATAGTTTTTCAAATCCTATAACATATATTGCAGGTACTATATTTAAAATAATTCCTGGAAATATTTTATATAATATTTGTTTATCAATTGATACTGGTATTTGTTTTATAAATCTACTATCTTGTCCATCTCTTGAAATTGCTGTTAATGCTATAAAATTAAATATATACATAATTAATATCGCAATTAACGTTACTGCAAACCCTACTTGTGTATTTATATACTCCGCAAGATTACTCGTATATGCAATCATTGCATCTTCTCCTGAATCTTTATATGCCATAATCACTGGTATTGAAAAGATTATTGGAAATAATAAAGAAGGCAATACACATTGCATAAAATATATAGGATTTCGTACTAAAATGCTAAATTCTTTTTTTACGTATGTTTTCCACAATTTATTTTTAGCAAATACTTTTCCAGCATTTATTGCTTTGCTTTTCTTGTTTCCCATAGATATAATTGAAGTTGCTGTTTTTATATAAATTTTAGCAATAAATAAACATACTATAAAATATGCACTAATTGACTCTACAAATAAAATACCTAAATTTTTTATTCCATTAATATTATTATAATTTTCTACTATTTTTAATGCTGGTTTTATTGTAACAAATAGCTTAGAGGCATTATTTATCGTATTTTCTTTTGAAACAATACTAGTTGCCAATTCTTCATTACTTAAATTTTGACTCCTTCCAGCAGAACCACCAAAAAATTGAAGCATTACTCCTAAGAAAAGTATAATAAAAACAGATAAATATTGCACCACCTCTTTATTTTTTATAATTTTAGTAAATTTCATCACTAAAATTATAGCTAAAGCAGATATTACAACTGGTATAATTGGCAATAATAAAATTATTAATAATCCGTATTATATAAAATAATAATTCACATTTAAGCAATATTCCATATGTAAGAAATACTGGTATCAAAAATACAATAGATGTAAAATATTGTGCAATTATTAAACAATTAAACTTTGACATAATTATTTTTAGTGGACTAACAGGTAATGGTAACAAATTTTCTATATCTTTTGAGAAAAATAATAAATTTAAACTAGTAAATAATGTTTGAATAATTCCAAGCAAAATACTTGCTGAAAAGCACATCTTTAAAAATAAAGTTTCTTGATTTAAAAGTTTTAAACTTGATATATATATATATGACATATATGATACAAAACCACCAATATATGCATATACAAACAAATATAAAATTATTTTTCCAAATTTGCTTTCTTTTTTACTACTATTTCTATTTAAAGAACTTTTAAATAAAATTTTTGTAAGTAATAATACATCTTTCATAATTTTACTCCGTAATTTCTAAAAATAGATCTTCTAAAGAAGCATCTTCTTTAAATTTTTTCTTCATTTCATCATAAGTTCCTACAAAAATTAATTTACCTTTATTTATAATTCCAATTCTATCACACAATTTTTCTGCAACTTCTAAAACATGTGTAGAAAAGAACACTGTATTACCAGAGTCTGCATGTTCTCGCATAAGATTTTTTAAATCATGTGCAGATTTAGGATCTAGTCCTGTCATTGGTTCATCTAATATCCAATTTTTTGGATTATGTAGCATTGCTCCAATAACAATTATTTTTTGTCTCATACCATGTGAATAACTTTGTATTCTGTCATTCAAATTGTCATACATATCAAACATTTTAGAATATTTTTCAATACGGTTCTTTCTGTCTTCATTTGAAACATTATATATATCTGCAAGAAAATTTAAGTATTCTATTCCCTTTAATTTCAAAAATAAATCTGGACTATCTGGAACAAATCCAAACTTAGTTTTAGCCTCTATTGGATTATCTTTTATACTAATATCATCTATAAATATATTTCCAGCATCTATATCTAATATACCTGTAATCATTTTTATAGTAGTTGTTTTTCCAGCGCCATTAGGACCTAAAAAACCAAAGATTTCTCCATTCTTAATTTCTAAATTTAAATTATCAATAGTTTTCTTCTCTTTTACATATGATTTACTTAAATTCTCTATCTTTATCATATACTTCTCCTTTGATGAAATTTAGAGACAGTCGAAAAATTTCATTTTATTTCATTTTTGTTATAATTTTTATAACTTCAGAAACACTCCATGCTTGTGAAAATGTTCCATTTGCAATAAATGGTGCTTGTGAGTTATAAAGTTCTGAAATACTTCCAATTCCAACATCATTAACTTCATTCTTGAATGTTGAAAATACATTTTTTATAAGTTTTTCATATTCAATTAGCAACTTTTCTTTTTCTAATCTATCTTTTTCGTCATTTATTATATTTCTTAGAGCATCATGATATAAGCCAATTGGCCATACCCAAACAACACCTTGATGATATGCAGAATCTCTTTGTACAGGCCCACCTTCATAATATGGTATATATCCCTCTTCACCTTTTGCAAGTGTACGCAAGCCATATCTAGTAAGTAATTTTGTTGTACAAATTTTAAAAATATTTTTTCCAATTTCTGATGATGGTTTAATTACTGGATATGTCGTAGAAATACTAAATAATTGATTTGGTCTAATTTTATCATCACCAATAACATCATATAATGATTTTTTCTTCTTATTATAAAATTGATTTTGAAATTCTTTCTGATGTTTAGTAGCTAACTTTCTATACATATCAGAAAAATCTTTTTCATCATATTTTATTGCTAAGTTTTCTAATGTTTTTAGAGCATTATACCAAAGAGCATTTAACTCTACTACTTTACCATTTCTAGGTGTAATTGCAACATTACCAATTTTAGCATCCATCCATGTATTTTGAGTAGTTTCTGTACCTGATGATAATAACCCATCTTCATCTATATAAATATTATTATCATCTAAATTTATTCCATTCATATAATTTTTTATTATATCTTTTAAATGTCCATAAATATTTTCTTTTATAAAATCATAGTCTTTTGTATATTGTAAATATTTATTAACTTGTTCAAAAAGTAAAAGTGATGCATCTGCGCTATTATACAATGGTCTGTTATCAAATCCTGAATAACCATTTGGGACTAAGCCACATTTAATATCTCTTGTAAATGTAAGTAATATTTCTTTTGCTAATTCATATCTTTTAGTTATCAAAAGTAATCCTTCATAAGCAATAAGCGTATCTCTTCCCCAATCTAAAAACCAAGGAAATCCAGCAATAATAGAATGCGTTCCAAATGCCTGTCTTTTAATTACAAAAGAATCTGATGTAACAATTAAGTTCTTTAATAGTTCATTCAGATCTTTTTCATTTTTAGTAAGTTTAGATTTTTTTATTAAAAGATTTGAATCATCTATAATATTTTCTAATCTTTGAATTTCATCTCTAATTACTTTATCACTATCAACTTGTTCAGTATTATCCTCAAGAGAAGCTACAAAAGTAATTTCTTTTGATTCTTTTGCTTTTACTTGTATTTCATATCTTCCTGGAACAATTAAATCTTCTTCTGCATCAAATCCTCTTTCATCTTCTTTTAAGTAATACATATTTTTAAATACATCATTTTCATGTTCAATATAAATACTATCATTTACATATGTATATATTGGTACACTAGCATTTCCATCAATTTCAATTCTAACTTTAGAATTATCTATCTTTTGTTTTAATGAAAATTGATGATTTGGTGTCATATAATGAAAATCTCTAAAATTTAAAACTGGTGCTAACGTTAGTTTTAAATCATTTTTTCCATTTTTAATTTTATATTGAACTACAACTGTATTTCTTCCATAAATCATGGAAATTGTTTTTACTATTTTTATATCTTTAAATTTATAAGTAAATATTGGTAAATATTCTTTTTCAAAACTGTCTAAATATTTATAACCATCTGAAATATAATTTTTACATACGTTTGTATATAAATTATACTCTTCTCCATTTACTTCTACTTTCTCATCCAATTTTGAAATCAATAAATGTCTTTGAGCAGGTTGCATTAATGGTGCAACTAAAAGTCCATGATATCTTCTAGTATTCGCACCTACAACTGTTGATGAGCAAAATCCTCCTAAACCATTTGTTATAATCCATTCTTTATTTAAGCAATCTTTTAAATCTATCTTTTTTTTACTTATTTTCATTTGTACACTTTCCTTTTCTTTGCATTTTTATTATTGTTTTTTTCTATTTTTATTTAAAGATTCTTTTTTAACATTTTCCATTTTCTCTATTTCTTTAGCTATCTTTCTATTTTCTGCAATTTTCTTTTCTGTATTTTTTATTGAACTAACTCTATCCATATATTTTTCATTAAATTTACTTTTTTTCTTAGTATCATGTGTTTTTTTCTTTTTTAATGAAGGCTTGTTTGAAACTTTAACTAAACGCTTTTCATTTTGAGCGATTAATTTTTTCTGTTCTTTTAATACAGATTGTAATAATAAATATTCAGTATTATTCTGCATATCATGGAATTTCAAATCATTGCATATCATTTCAATTATAGTTGCTGCTATAACTTCTGGATTATGACGAACTCTTCCATCTTTAATTGAAGACATATTTCTTTGAATAATTTTAATATTATAATTACTTAATTTCTTATTATCTATTTCAACTAAATCTGCACCTTCTTTATTATACTTTCTTATATATTCAGGCACAACTTCACCAGTATCTGCTAAACAATAATCTATTATATCTGTACCAACATGTTCTTTTATTGCTCTAAAATGCTCTGATAAATCATAATTATCTGTTTGACCTGGTTCAGTCATAATGTTTGAAATATAAAATTTCATTGCTTTGCTATCTCTTATTGCTTTAGAAACATTTTTTACAAGTAAATTTGGTAACACATTTGTATATAAACTTCCAGGTCCAATAATTATAACATCTGCATCTTCAATAGCTTCTATAACTCCTGCTGCTGGTCTGCAATTTGAAGGTGCAATATAAATCCTATTTATTTTTTCAACCTTCTCTGCAACAACTTCTGGTATTCTATCTTTTGGCTTTATTGTAGTTCCATCTGCTAATTCAGCACAAATTGTAATTTCATCTAAAGTTACTGGAATTACTTTTCCATTAATATTTAAAACTTCTGTACTTTTAGCAATTGCTTCTGAGATATTTCCATATATTTCATTCATTGCAGTTAAATAAATATCTCCAAAATTCAAACCTATTAATCTTTCATTTCTAAAATTTAGATTCATAAGTTTTCTCATAAGTTCATCTTTATCAGACATTGCAATTATACTATCTTTTATATCTTTTAATGGTAATGTATCTAAGGCTCTTCTTGAATCTGTTGAAATATTTCCATAATCTGACATAGTAACAATTGCTGTTATATTATTTGTATATTTTTTAAAACCTTCTATAACTGTATTTAGTCCTTTTCCACCACCAATTACAACAACTTTTGGACCTTCTTCATATACTTTTTTATTAAATATTAATGATTTTATATTTAATTGGGCTTTTTTCCCCTTTTCTGTTGAAGTGTTATTTGCTTCAATTATTATCTCTAAAGATCTTTTTTGTATAAAAACAACGCTCACAACTATTGAAATAAAACCAACAACAAATATTACTATTGTTTTTCCTAATTCAAAAAATGTAATTTCTTCTGATACTAATATTTTTGCAATACCATAACAAACAAGTACTATACCAAACAAAATTAAAAGAATCCATCTTTTAACTTTGGTACTAGCTTTAAACCATTCAAAAAAAGATTTCATTATTTTTCATCTCCTAATACTATTATTTCTAATTCTATGTCTACATCAAATTTCTTTTTAACTTCACATTTTATATGTTGAGTTAAATTTAAAATATCATTTGCTGTTGCTTTGCCTTTATTTATTATAAATCCAGCATGTTTTATTGATACTTCTGCATCTCCAATACTATACCCCTTTAAACCACATTCATCAATTAATTTAGCTGTTATATAGCCCTCTTTTCTTTTAAAAGTACTACCAGCATTTGGATATTCTAAAGGTTGTTTTTCTTTTCTTAGCTTTGAATATTCTTTTATCTGATTCTCAATTTCTTCTTTATTTCCTTTTTCACCTTTAATTGTTGTATCGATAATTATTACATCTTTTAGATTTGAGAAAACACTATTTCTATATTCAAATTTATGTTCATCTAAATTTAATGTTTTAATTTTCCCATCATAAGTCATATACCTAGATTTAACAACAACATCCTTCATTTCTTTCCCATAAGCTCCTGCATTCATACGAATTGCTCCACCTACAGTTCCTGGAATTCCAGATAGAAATTCCAATCCAGAAATCTCTTCTTTAGTTGCAATTAATGCTAATGTTGCAAGTGACATTCCTGATTCTACAGTTAATTGAATTTCGCTAGAACTTCTTTTAATTTTAAAGTTATTCAAATTAAGTTTTATAACAAATCCTCTAATTCCACCTTCTCTAACTAAAAGATTAGTTCCATTCCCAACAATTGTAATTGGTATTTTATTTGATTCTGCAATTTTCAAAACATTTTTTAGTTCTTGAATAGAATTAACAACTATATAATAATCTGCAATTCCTCCAATTTTAAAAGAAGTATGTTTTGACATAGGTTCATTTTTTAAGATGTTCTTACTATTTATAACATCTTGCAATATTTTTTCAACATCTTCCATTTGCCATTCCCTTCTGACGATATTTTATTTTATAAAACGTAAACATATACTATCATTTTTTTAGTATTTTTACAATATAAAAATTATTATTTGTGTGAGTAATTTTAATTGTATAATTTATATTTTTTATAATATATTAAGTGCAAAATTTAAAATTACTACAATAAATAAAATTTATAACAGCCTAGAAGTTAAATAACTACTATAAAATTACTATCAAGTATAAGGTTATTTCTTAGGGTATTTAGAAATTGCTATTTGATGAGTAAATTTTTTGCACATATTCATTAAAGCTTTGTAGAATAATTTAAAAATTCAGAGTGACGCGCAGTTTGGAGTGCGAAAGCACGACAGCAAGGAACGCTAAATTTTTAGAATTATCTACAAAGCCTAATTAAAAGTCGAAAAAATCCACTCACACAAATAGCAATTTAGCAAATAAAAAGAAGTAGAATTAACCTCTACTTCTCAACTATTTTTACTAATTTAATGTATTAGAAGATACTTCTTTTATATTAATATCTCTAACGTGTTCAATTTTTTCCCATGTTGTAGTTGGTTTTATTAAACATTTTATATTTATTAAAATCCATGATCCTAAGAATAATGGATAACAAAAAATTCCTTTTATCATTGGTCTGATTTCCTTCTTCTCTAATGCCATTATTAATGTTCCTGTAATTACTGGAAGAATAAATGTTGCAATTAAATATCTTGAAAAATTCCCAACTAAATCAGCAAATGTCATTTCAGCACCTAAATATAATAATGAATTTACTCCTAATAAAAGAAATGTTAAAAGCATCATAGGTATACCAAACATATATAATAATCCATCAAAATTCATTAATGTTTTATGTTCTTTTACTCCATTAGCTAATTCTTTTGTATATCTTTTCATACATTGTAAATGACCAACTGACCATCTTGAACGTTGAGACCAGCTTGCTTTAAATGTTGTTGGTTGTTCATCATATACTATTGCATCAACAGCCCAACCTAGTTTTCTACCTTGAGCTATATTTATTAAAGAATATTCTATATCTTCTGTTAATGTTTCTGTTTGCCATCCATCTGGTTTTAATAAATCAAATTTTACCATAAATCCTGTACCATTTAGTAATGGTGATAAACCTAAATTATATCTTGCTAAATGGTAAAATCTATGCATCATCCAATAAAATATTGCATATCCTGATGATACCCAACTATCTGTAGGATTTTTTATATCTCTATATCCTTGAACAACCTCTTCTCCTTGGCATAATTTCTTATTCATGTTCTTCAAGAAATTTTTATCAACTATATTATCTGCATCAAATACACACATTGCATCATAATCAGCATTTTCCTCAATTTTTTGTTGTAAAAACCAATTTAATGCAAAACCTTTTGTTTTATGTTCTTCATCAAATCTTTTTAAAACGATTGCTCCTGCATCTTTTGCTATTTTAGCAGTATTATCGTTACAATTATCTGCAATTACATAAATATCATATAATTCTCTTGGATAATCTTGTTCTTGCAAACTATCTACTAAGTTTTTAATTACTGATTCTTCATTATGAGCAGGTATAACTGCCATAAATTTGTGATCTTTTTCAATTAATAATTTCTTATCTTTTAATTTTATTAGCGAGCAAAAACTTACTACTATTTGATATGCCCAATATATAGTTATTATCCATATCAAAGCTTGTTGTAGAAGATATAAATACTTCATTTTTCAACCTCTCTTTATATGTTTTTGGTATGTAATACCATTTTACTATTACACAGTTTTTATTATACCATTTTATGGATTTCATTTCAAGTTTTTTAAGAAAAATTAAGAATTTTGTAGAATCGTGCCTACATTGTATTATAAAGCTTTTTTTAAATTTTATTAGTAAATTATATGCAATTTTTTCAAAATTATCAAAAAAATTTTTATTTGAGTGATTAATTTTTACTTACATTAAATTATGCTTTGTAGATAATTCTAAAAAATTATATAAATAAAAAAGAGACATTTACCATGCCTCTTTTTCTATATTTCCCTATTCTTTTACTTCGTTTTCATCTTCTGTTTCGGAATATAAATCTTTTCTAGTTAAATTTATTCTTCCTTGATTATCAATTTCATAAACTTTAACAGTAACTTCATCTCCGATTTTTAAAACATCTTCAACTTTGTTTATTCTTTCTTTTGAAATTTTTGAAATATGAAGTAATCCTTCTTTTCCTCCACCTAAGTCTACAAAAGCACCAAATGTAAGTATTCTTGTTACTTTACCAGTGTAAATTCCATCAACCTCAATTTCCCTTGTTATATCATCAATAATTGATTTTGCTTTGTAAGCACCTTCAATATTATCTGCATAAATAAATACAGATCCATCTTCTTCGATATCGATTTTTACCCCAGTTTCTTCAATTATCTTATTAATAACTTTTCCACCTGAACCAATAACATCTTTAATTTTATCTGGATTAATTTTCATATTAATAATTTTTGGAGCATATTTTGAAATTTCTTTTCTAGGTTCAGCTATTTGTGGAGCCATAATATCATCTAAAATATATCTTCTTGCTTTTGCAGTTCTTTCAAAAGCTTCAGCTATAATTTCATAACTTAATCCATCAACTTTAATATCTACTTGAATAGCTGTAATACCATCTCTTGTTCCACCAACTTTGAAATCCATATCTCCAAAGAAATCTTCAATTCCTTGAATATCTGTTATAACAACATATCTTGAAGGATCATTTTCATCTGTAATTAATCCTGTTGAAATACCTGCTACTGGTTTCTTAATTGGAACACCAGCATCCATTAATGCAAGTGTTGATGCACAAATACTTCCTTGAGATGTTGAACCATTTGAGCTTAAAATTTCTGATACAACTCTTATTGCATATGGAAATTCTTCTACTGATGGTAATACTGGAACTAATGCTTTTTCAGCTAATGCACCATGTCCAATTTCTCTTCTTCCTGGACCCCTTGATGATTTTGCTTCACCAACACTATATCCAGGGAAATTATATTGATGCATATATCTTTTTGATTCTTCAGTATCTAATCCATCTAGCATTTGTTCTTCACTCTTCATTCCAAGAGTTACAATTGACATTACTTGTGTTCTACCCCTATTAAATAAAGCACTTCCATGAACTCTAGGAATTAATCCAACTTCACATGATAAAGGTCTTATATCATATATTCCTCTACCATCAACTCTTTTTCCTTCTTCTAATATTAGTTTTCTAACTGTTTTCTTTTCTAATTTATATAAAGCATCTGCTATTGCTTTACTATCTTCTTCTAATTTTTCTTCTCCATATTTTTCGCCATACCAAGCTTTAACATCATCTGTAAGCTTGTCTATTTTTTCATCTCTTTCTGGCTTATCTGGAGTTTGAACATCTTGTTTCATTCTTTCTGAAAATTCACCAGACACAATATCATATACTTCTTCATTTACTGCAAATGATGTATATTCAAATTTGGGTTTACCAATTTCATTTTTTATATTTTGAATAAATTCGCAAACTCTTTTAATTTCTGTATGTGCCATTTTAATTGCTTCTAACATTGTATTATCTGGTATTTCATCTGCACCAGCTTCAATCATTGCTATCTTATCGATTGTTCCTGCAACAGTTAATGTTAATCTGCTTTCTTCTCTTTGTTTTTCTGTTGGATTAATTACAATTTGATCATTTACATATCCAACTGCAACAGCTGCTGTTGGTCCACCAAATGGTATATCTGATATTGATAATGCAGCAGATGTACCAATCATTGCACATACTTCAGGTGAGCAATCTTGTTCTACTGATAATACTAGGCAACTTACAACAACATCATTTCTAAAATCTTTTGGAAATAATGGTCTTATTGGTCTATCAATTGCTCTTGCTGTTAATATTGCTTTATCTGTTGGTTTTCCTTCTCTTTTTGTAAATCCTCCTGGGATTTTTCCTACTGCATATAATCTTTCTTCATAATCTACTGAAAGTGGGAAAAAGTCTATCCCATCTTTTGGCTCTTTTGATGCTGTAACATTTACAAGCACCGTAGTTTCTCCATATTTTACTAGAACACTACCATTAGCAAGTCCTGCCATTTTTCCGTTTTCAATTGTAAGAGTTCTTCCTGCTAACTCCATACTATAACTTTTAAACATTTTTACATCTCCTTTACTTTGCCTCTCTTATAATCTGCACTTCGAATTTTTTTCAAAATTCTCGAACCTGCAATAACGAGAAAGACAACTACTAATATATTTTTAGCAATTTATTTGAAATGTAACCTCAACAATATATACTTAATAAAATATACATTGTGCAAGCTACTCTCCAAATAAATAACCACATATATTTTACTATAAGTAAATTTAAAAAGCAACATAAACTTTATAATGTTATGTAAATCTGTTGTTTTTACTCTCTTTGTATGTTATACTTAAGTAAATTATCAATTGAACCTCTTAGTAACTTATAAACTCTGCACATTTTAGAAAAGAGGAAAACTTATGGAAATTAACCAAGTAATTAGAGATGTATCTGAACGTAATATTTGGGAATTAAATAAAGCTATTCAAAAAGAAACTACTGAACTTAATAAAAAGGGATATGAGCTCACAGCTATAAGCACAAATTGGAATAACTCTTTTTCCAGTAGTTGTGCTGCATTTTTAGTTTTTACAAAAAAACTGTAACAAATAACTTTCCATGAGGTTCATTTGAACAAAACTTAAGCACTAATATTATCAATATTTTGATATGTTAGTGCTTTTTGTATACATAAAAGTGAAATTTTTCACCTGTCCCTAAATTTCACCTAAATTTCATTATGCTCACAAAAAAGCCTGCACTTTGATGTGCAGGCTTTAAAATTATTTTCTTAAAGATAATTTTTTAACAATTTCTCTATATCTGTTAATATCTTTTTTAGCTAAGTAGTTTAATAGGTTTCTTCTTTTACCTATCATTTTTAATAATCCTCTTCTTGAGTGATTATCTTTTTGGTGAACTTTTAAATGTTCTGTTAATTCAGAAATTCTTTCTGTTAAAAGAGCAATTTGAACTTCTGGAGAACCAGTATCATTTTCCTCTCTTTTATGTGTTGCTATAATTTCTTGTTTTCTTTCCTTTGTCATGTTTCTTTTTCCTCCTATATTTATATTTGCCAAATTCTGAGAATAAAGTAGGTTTTTTCCTTTAAACCAAGAATATGGTATTTAATGTAACTATTTTACTACGTTTGCTAGAAAAAATCAAGCATTTTTACTAATCTTTTAATGTTTTATAATTTTTCTCTGTATAATCTATATATAAAACTAATTCAAATATTGCAAATGCAATCATAATATTTATTATAGATGGTGTTAAAGGAACTCTTCCTATTGAAATACAGCTTGCAATAAATAATTCTGTAAGTATAATTATTCCTGCAATCTTTCCTAAAAGAGTTATTGCATTTATTTTTCTAAATTTGATTACCATATATGCTACTATAACAATTGCTGATATAAATAGTGGTACTATATATGGTCTTACAATATCTCTTAATCTTATATTAGGATTTGTTGTTATATTAATTGTTTCTACTGTAAATGTAGTTCCATATTTTTCATTTACTTTATTTACTAAGTTTCCTTTTTCTTCATCTGTTACAGACTCAACATCAATATTAACAGCATCATCAAATAATTCTATTTTTCTTATTATAACTTTTTTATCATTAAAAACTTCTTTGCAAATATTTTCTATATCTGATATTTCGATTTTCTTACCTATTACTAGTTTTATTGTTTCATGTTGTTCGTATATTAATGAAACATTAAATCCCTTTAGTGCTACAACTACTGCTCCAGCAACAATAATAAGAATTAAACCTAATAATACTATTTTTTTCATTCCACTTAATTTCATATTATCTTCTCCTAAATTTCAAAATTTAAATTAAACCTATAAGGTATATTAATCCACTGTAAAGAGCTTGTACAGCAAGTCCCCAGAATAGAACCATACCAATACTACTAATTACAGCACCTGTCATGAATGTAAATATAACTGCAATTATTGCAACTGGAATAATTGTTAAATATAATTCCTTCATTGTTTCTGTAAATACTAGTTTTACATCATCACTTTTCTTTAAATTTTCTAATAATTTAAAAGTAAATAATACATTTATTCCTACTACACCTACAAATGCAATTAGTGAATTTATTGTAATTAATACATTTGTATATCTAAGAGCAAGTGTTAATATAGCAATATATCCAACATTTAAAATTGCAACTTTAATACCATTTAATTTGTATTTTAAAATCATTACAATTGAAAGAATTACAACAATAACTGCAAATGAAGCAATTGCAATCAATTTTACCTCTGAAGTTACTGATGATTGTATATAATTATCTGCACTTATTTGGTAATTTAATGGTAATGTATCAAGATTTAAAAGTTCTGCAACTCTAACTGTACTAGCATAAGCAACTGCAAAATCTTCTTGATTTTCTGTTGCTTGTCCTAATGGTATTTGTAAAACTCCATTAGTTAATTCATCACCAAAATATGTTTCTAATAATTCTCTATCATCAAGTTCAACTGAAACATATTTTGTTGTTGTATTTCCAGCTTCATCGGCTTTACTCACATATGTTTTGCTTATTTCTTTTAATTTTTCTGTTCCCTCTTTATCTAATTGAATAATTAAATATACTTGGTATCCAGATTCATTATTTGTATATGTTGCTGATGCTTGTTTTATATTTGAATTATTTAATAATACTAAACCATTTTGATGATCTACAACTTCGAATTTTCCTTCTGTTGCAACTAATGATTCTTCAATTTCTACATTATCATTATCTGGAACTTCTAATACTAGTTCCCCTGTAACATTATCTAATCTAATGTTATATTCATATAAATCAATAGTTTCTAATCTCTTTTGAATTATCTTTTTTGTTTTTTCAAAATTATCAATATTTATATCAGCATCTTCATTTGCCTTTATAACTCTTTTTTCTTTTGTGTAATTTGCTAATATATCATCTTCCTTATTTTCTTCTGGTTCAGCTGGTGTCTCAGTTTGTGTAGCATCTGCTTGTGCATTATCCACTGGATTTTCACTTTCATCTACTAAACTAATCTCAGGACTACTTGTAGTTTCTTTTTCTTCTGTAACATCTCCTGCGTAATTTCCTTCTGAATCTAAATAAATTTCTTTTTCTTCTTCTGATGTATCAAGAACAAATTTTAATTCTCTAATTCCATCTAATTCCATTCCATAACTAAATTTCTTTAAAACATTTTCCCAAACGCCTTGGTTTTTAATATATAGTCCACCAAATGCTATTGCTGATATTAAAAGTACTATTAATACTACAGCTACTGTTTTAATTCTTTTTAAATTTTTTTCCAAAACAACTACCTCCTATAATAAGTTTGTATCATTAATTATTAATTCAAACCATAAACCTAAATATTTTGCTGCTCTTTTACTCATTTTTGTTCTATCCATAAATATTTCAAAATAATCAATAACTGGACAAATTTTTGTATCTATTTTTAAATTTAAAATAGCTTTTCTTTCTTCAATATCTATTTTTAATTCTGAACTTGTAACTGCATAATTTACTTCATCATGTTTATCAAAAAGACTTCTATCAGTTTTTGAAACTCTACTTCTATGAGCATCAGATTTATCAGCTAATATTAATGCTGCCGATATATCGCTAACAGGTGTTCCTGTTGACTCATCATGATTTCCTATTGCCATAATAATTTCTGTTCTATCTTTTACATCCATTCCCATATCTTTCAAAATATTATAAGCTAAAATTGCTCCAGTATGCGCATGGTCTACTCTATTTACTGAATTTCCAATATCATGCATATAACCTGCAATTTTGGCAAGTTCAATTCTTTTTTCGTCATATCCTAATGATTTAAGAATTTGTGCTGCTCTTTCTGCAACTAAGGAAACGTGTCTTATTGAATGTTCTGTATATCCTATAACATCCATTTGTTTTTGAGCATTAATTATCAGTTCATTAACTTCTGCATTATTTACAACATCCTCAAAAGTTACCATATATCCTCCTTTGCCTTATTATTTATGTAAACACTTATGATTGTAGTTTTCATACTTGTAAATTGTATATTAAATAATAAAAAATATCAACATATTTTTATCATTTAATTTAAAAATTAACACCTAATATTCCTCCAACTGCTCCTCCTAATATTCCCAAAACTATGAAAATTAATGAATTTATTGTTAAAGAAAAATCTAATAGAATAATACTTGAAAGTATATACAAACATAAAATATAAACTATTCCTACTAAACTACCAAAAATTATCCCTTTCTCTTTTTTATTTTTTGCTATACAAAATCCTCCTATTAAAATTGAGAATGTAGCAATTCCTATAATAATAGGGTATAACAAACTATCATTTATATTAGTATTACTCATTATAAGTGATAATACTCCTATTAATACTAACGAAATTGCATTTGATAAAACCAAACTTTTAAAAAAATTTTTCATAATAAAACACCTCACAAAAAGAAAAAATCTAATACATTGTATTAGACTTTTTCTTTTTTATTCCATTTTATTCAATAACAACATCTTCTACTGTATTTGTATTTTCATTTTCTTCATTTACAGTATTAGTGTTTTCTGATGTTTCAGTATTGCCATTTGAACTATTATTCTTTGTATCTTTTTTAGTTAATAATTTTCCTTCTTCATCAAATTTATTCAAATTGTTTTCAATTAAAAATTCTTTTAGTTCAATTGTTTGTTCATTGTATTCCATGTAATAAGTTGTTTTTCCTCCCTGTGTTATAGCATATATTTTACTATAAACGCATGGAACTATCAATCTTTCTTCTACTGCATCAAAAATTCCATATGAATCATTAAAGTTTACAACAATACCTTTTATTCCAACTTCTGGTGGTATTAATAAAACACTTTGTTCATTACCAGCAGTTTTTGAAGATGCAGTTGATTTATATCCAAAACCTTGCCAATTTGTTTTTTGTAATTCGTCACCCTGTTTATTGTATAATCCTACATTTCCATCTTTTTCAACTGGTATACAATTATCAAATAATACATTTGTACTTTCAATTGGAGTCAATGAAAATTCATCAACTATTTTTGGATCTAAACCAATTTTATCATAATCAGAATGAATTATAACTTGACCTTTTCTACCAACAACACCATAATCTTGACCTTTTTGTACTAAATAAAATTGTTGTTGTTCCTGTTTCTCTCCTTCATCATTTTCACCAGTACTCTCATACAATAATGAAATCTTTTCATATTCAGATGGTTCTATTATTGTTCCACCTTCAGCATCAAAAAGTCCCATTGTTCCATTCTCAACTGTTATATAAAATTCTCCTACATTTTGAATATAAGTTATATCATCATATTTTCTACTTATTATTTCTTGTTTTTTGGCTGTTGAGTATACTCCATAATATTTAGAAGTATTTCCTATATTAGTTGTTGCTGCTTCTGCATCTCCAACAATAACAATATCATCTAAAGTTGCTCTTAAATTTTCATAGTAGCCACTCATTTCTGTATATCCAGCTTTTACAACAACTGCTTGAGCATTTTGTACAACATAATCTAATGTATAGATTCTTTTTCTATATTGTTCCCAACTAATTTTAACATTAAGCATTTTAGGTATAGCATCTAATGGTACAAATATTCTTCCATCTACAAACATTATTGGTGTTTCAGTTTTATAAGTTTCAGAAGTATCTGTATCTCCTTTTGCTGTTACTGGTATTTCTGCAATTGTTGCATTTGCAGCTAATTCTATATATTTATCATAATTACATTTTCCAGATGTTATTGCAACAATTTCAAAATCATTTTGCAAGTAACAACTATCTTCATTTTCATTATACTTTTTATATTCACCTTTTGTATATCTATATCCTAAATTTTCTGCTAAAGTTCTTATATCTATATAAATTACACCCTCTATATCTCTATATAAAGAGTTATTAAGTTTTACTGTTTGAGCTCTATTTATAAAAAACTTTTCTGTAATTGAATCTTTATAAGATATTATACATATCATAATAAATAGTAATGCTATAAATACACCACATAATATTATTGACAACATTACGCCTCTTCTTTTTCTATCTCTGCTTTCTACTTCTTGATTATAAGAATTGCTTTCTTCTAGATTCATAAATATCTCCCCCTATTTTATTCTTTTGTGTATCCGTAATTCTTATAGAATTCATCTCTAAATGTTAATAAATTATCATTCTCTATTTCAATTCTAACTCTATCCATTAATTTAGTCAAGAATCTTAAATTATGTATTGATAATAACCTTACACCTAAAATCTCTTTTGTATTTATTAAATGTCTTATATAGGCTCTTGTATAATTTTTGCATGTGTAACAATCACATTCTGGATCTAATGGGCTAAAATCTTTTTCATATGTAGCATTTCTAACAACTAATTTTCCATGAGATGTCATAGCTGTTCCATGTCTTGCAATTCTTGTTGGAAGCACACAATCACACATATCTATTCCAGCAATTGCTGCTTCTATTAAATAATCTGGTGTTCCAACTCCCATTAAATACCTTGGTTTATTTTCTGGCATTAAAGGTGCTGTAAAATTTAATATATCTAAAAATTCTTCTTTAGGCTCTCCAACACTTATACCACCAATAGCATAACCTGGAAAATCCATCTCTATTAAATCTTTTGCACTTTTTTCTCTTAAATCTTTAAAAAATCCACCTTGTATAATACCAAATAATCCTTGTTTATCAACAGTAGTATGTGCCTCTTTACATCTTTTAGCCCATCTTGTTGTTCTTTCCATAGAATTTTTAGTGTATTCATATGTTGATGGATATGGACAACATTCATCAAATGCCATCATTATATCTGCACCAAGTGCCTCTTCAATCTCCATTGCTTTTTCAGGACTTATAAATTGTTTGCTACCATCTAAGTGTGATCTAAATTCAACACCCTCTTCTTTAATTTTTCTTAAAGCACCTAAACTAAATACTTGAAACCCTCCGCTGTCAGTAAGAATTGGTCTATCCCAATTCATAAATTTATGAAGACCTCCAGCTTGTTTTACAAGTTCATGACCTGGTCTTAAAAATAAGTGATATGTATTTGATAAAATAATTTGGGCTTGTACCATTTCTTTCAATTCTTCTGGTGTCATTGACTTTACAGTTGCTTGTGTTCCAACTGGCATAAATATTGGTGTTTGTATATCTCCATGAGGAGTATGAATTACACCTCTTCTTGCTCCTGATTGTTTACATATATGTAATAATTCATATGTTATTGCGTTTTCCATATTTTCTCCTATCTATAATATAATCATTGCATCTCCAAAGCTAAAGAACTTGTATTCTTTTTTTACTGCTTCATTATATGCTTTCATAATAAAATCTTTTCCTGCTAAACTTGATACTAACATAATTAAAGTTGATTCTGGTAAATGAAAATTAGTAATTAAACTATCTATACAGTTAAATTTATAACCTGGATAAATAAAAATGCTTGTATCACCTTCTATTTCTTTAACCATTCCTTTTTCATCTGATACAGATTCTAAAACTCTACATGATGTTGTACCAACAGCAATTACTCTATTTCCATTTAATTTTGCTTTATTTATTTTATCTGCATCTTCTTTTTTTATATAATAATGTTCAGAATGCATTTCATGTTCTTCAACAGTTTCAACTTTTACTGGTCTAAAAGTTCCTATACCAACATGAAGTGTAACATTTGCAACTTCTACACCTTTTTCTTTTATCTTCTCCAAAAGTTCTTCTGTAAAATGTAAACCTGCAGTTGGTGCTGCTGCTGAACCTTCATATCTTGCATAAACTGTTTGATACTTTTCATTATCTTCTCTTGAAGCTTCTGTGATATATGGTGGTAATGGCATCATTCCTATTTGATCTAAAATCTCATTAAAAATACCATTATATTCAAATTCTACTTTTCGATTTCCACCTTCTAAAATCTCTTGTACTGTTGCCTTTAAAAGGCCATCACCAAAAATAACTTTACTACCTGGTTTTAATTTATTTCCTGGTTTTACCATTGCTTCCCAAGTATCACCTTCAATCCTTTTTAAAAGTAAAAATTGGACATTTGCTCCAGTATCCTTTTTACCATAAAGTCTTGCTGGTATAACTTTTGTATTATTAATTACCAAGCAATCTCCTGGATTTAAGTAATCTATAACATCTTTAAATACTTTATGTTCGATTAGTTCTTCATTTTTATCTAGTACCATGAGTCTTGCTTCATCTCTTTTATCATATGGATGTTGGGCAATTAGTTCTTTTGGTAATTCATAATTAAAATCAGCGACCTTCATCTACTTTATCCTTTCTTTCTAAATTTTCTTTTCTTTCAAGTTCTTCAAAAACTTTTTTAGCTTCTTCTCTTAAATCTGTATTTTCAGTATTCATAATTACAATATCAGAATTATCTATATAAAAACTAGCTGGCTTTTGAGAACTAAGCCTTGCAGTTGCTGTTTTTTCATCTAAGCCATCTCTTTGGCAAATTCTTTTTACTTGTAATTCTTGAGTTGCAACTAAAGAAATTACACTATCACAAACCTTATCTAGCCCAGCTTCAAATAAAAGTGGTGCATCAATAACTGCATATTTTATTTTAGGATCTGCAAAAGCTTTTATTCTTTCATATATTTCTCTTGTAATATGTGGAAATGTTATTGAATTCAATTTTTCACGTTCTTTTTCATCATTATAAATTATATGTGCTAAAGCTCTTCTATTTAAATTCCCATCTTCTTTTAAAATCTCTTGTCCAAAAGCATTTACTACATCTTGTAAATAGTCTGTTCCAGGAACAGATAAATCTTTTGAAACTTGATCTGCATCTACTACTTTTACATCATCTCTTTCGTTTAAAATTTTACTAAAAGTTGACTTTCCAGAACCTGATGTTCCTGTAACTCCTAAAATTTTCATATCAAACATCCTCTCCATATTACAATTTTTTAATAGCACTTGTTGCTAAAAAATCGCATCTGTTATTATACTCATTATCGCTATGACCTTTTACCTTTATAAATTCTACTTTATGTTTTTGTACTAAGCTATATAATTCTTCCCAAAGTTCTTGATTTTTAACTGGTTCTTTACTTGCTGTCTTCCAATTATTTTTCTTCCAATTATATATCCAACCTTGATTAAATGCATTTACTACATATGCACTATCACTATAAATTTTAACTTCACATTCTTCTTTTAATAATTTAAGTGCTTCTAAAACTGCAGTTATCTCCATTATATTATTTGTTGTATCCTTATTTGCACCTGAAATTTCTTTTGAAGTTTCATTATACATCAAAATGGCACCCCATCCGCCAGGACCAGGGTTTCCCGAACATGCTCCATCTGTATATATTATAACTTTTTTCATAAATTCTCCTATAAAATTGTCTTTTTTATAAATCTATGATATTATACCAGTAAATTTAAAATATTACAATATAGGCGGTGATTTATTTTGGATGGAATATTAGGTATAGTTTCTGAATACAACCCATTTCATAATGGGCATATTCATCATTTAGAATTGTCAAAACAATTAACTAAAACAGATTTTACTGTTGCTGTAATGAGTGGTAATTTTGTTCAACGTGGTGATACTGCATTAGTTGATAAATGGACTAGAACTGAGATGGCTCTTAAAGGTGGAATTGATTTAGTTTTAGAGTTACCTACTGTTTATGCTATTTCAAGTGCTGAAAATTTTGCTGATGGTGCAATAAAAATATTAAATAGTTTAGGTGTTGTTGATTATCTTTCTTTTGGAAGTGAAATTGGTGAAATATCTCCTCTTAATGATGTAGCATCTATTCTTTATAAAGAACCAAAAGAATTTTCATCTTTAATTACTGCTCAATTAAAATCTGGTTTATCTTATCCACGCGCTCGTGAAATTGCTTTATCTCAATTTTTTGGAACTTCAAAAAAATATACTGATATATTAAATAATCCTAATAATATTCTTGGAGTTGAGTATTTAAAAGCAATAAAAAAACATAGAAGTCATATAAAACCTTTAACAATAAAAAGAGATTATAGTGATTATAATAGTAAAACTGTAAAAAATGGAATTGCTAGTGCAACTGCAATTAGAACTATGATTCAAAATAAAAAAAATGTTCACAGAGTAGTCCCTTTTGAAACTTATGAACTACTAGATGAGGCAATAGAAAATGGAAAAATAATTCCTGATTTATCTGTTTTTGAAAAAGAAATTATATATACTTTAAGAAGAATAACTTTATCAGAAATAGCTGTACTTCCAGATGTTTCAGAAGGATTGGAAAATAGAATAAAACTTGCTGCAAATAATGTTAACACTTTAGATGACTTAATTTCTAATATAAAAACAAAAAGATATACTCAAAGTAGAATACAAAGAATTTTACTTTATGCGCTTTTAAATATTTCACAAAAAGATATAAATGCATCAAAACGTGTTACACCTTATATTCGTGTTCTTGGATTTAATAAACATGGTAAACGAATTATTTCAGCAATTGCAGCTGCTAATCCAAAATTAAAAATCATTGTTTCAGTAAAAAAATTCATGGAAAATTCAAATGATAATACATTAAGAAATATGATTGCAAAAGATATCTTTGCTAGTAATGTATATACTTTAGGTTATAAAAATGAACCTATTGCAAACTTAGATTATACACATAAAGTAATTGAAATATAATATAAAGAGTGGGCTCTTTCATGACCCCACTCTTTTTTCCAAATTTACTGGATTTTTCTTTTTAAAACTTCAATCAGCTTAGAAACAGATTCTATTATTTCTTTTATATCAAGCCGATTAACATAGTATTGGATTACATTGGCACGTATTAATTCTACCAACTCTCCACACCCCTCTTCTTCCTTCAAAAAAACAATATGCTCATTTAACATTCTAATATGGCAATCAATGCACATATAATTTTTGTTTCTTTGAAGTCCATGATTGATTTGTTCCAGTTTCTCGATATTATTCTTGATTGCGCCTACATCCATATCTGTCAATCCTTTCTTAATACCTACAAATTGGTTTCAAAATAAATATAGCGAGGGAAAACTTTCTCCCCCGCTGGCAAGGTTTTACCGATCACAAACCTTAGTCTTCGTCATCCTTCAGCCAGTTTCTTATGCCACGTTTAAGGCTCTTTTCAGCTCTCCTGGGAAGTCCTCTGAGCTCGGCAAGTGCGCCAGAGCATTTCGGCGTTTCCCGTTTGATGGCTTCGCTGATTTGCTCGCAGGCAGCTTTGGTTTCCTGGCGGATAACACTGGCAACTTCGCCACATACCGCTTTCACCTCGTCCTGCATTTCCTTAAACTCCTCGGCCTTGTCTCTCTTCTTGCAGTCTTCCTGCATAGTTGAGATCAGATTCTGCACCATTCTGATGACATCGCCTCTGGTATTATCATGGCACTCATAGCCATCGATAACCTCCAGGATTCTCTCAGCCGCATCTGAATACTCTGCCTCTGAAAGCAGATCATTCATATTGCCGTTCAGCCGAATGATTGCTGCCGCAACCTCTTCCTGATCCTCTCCTGAGAGATATGATTTGATTTCAAGCAGTTCAGTTACTTCATACATGATGTCATTTTTTTTCATAATGTTGTCACCTTGACCTTTCTTAAAACGTTGTTTTTTGATACTCGTATATTTTATCACATTATGTTAATTTTGTCAAAGGTTTTACATAAAAATACTTTATTTCATCACTTCTTCAATAACTTTCGCTAAATATTTCATACTTGTATTACATTGTTCAAGAGTATTTCCTGTTGCTCCTACTTCTATAATACAAGCACCTTTTGTAACATGTTGATTATAACGTGAATTTCTTAATATTATAGGTTTAAATAATCCTGGATACATTTCATTTGCTTTTTCTTGAATCTTGACAGCCATTTTAAAGTTGTAAAGCCAATCTTTATGCTCTAATCCACCTCCATCAGTTCCAATAACAAACATTAATTGTGCACATATATCATTACCAATTTTTACTGTTGGTCCATAATTACTCATACTTCCAATTGCATCTCTATGCAAATCAATAATAAATTCTGAAGTAGGACTTTTAGCTAAAATCTCTTTTATTGTTGCTAAAGATCTAGTATATGATCCAGTATATGCTGGATAATCATGATAAGTTGTATTATGGTTAACATTAAATCCCAAACTATTTAGATTATTTGTAAGTTCTGTTCCAACTCTTACTACACTATAATTTAAATCTATTGTTCTAAAATTCCCACTTGCCACATAATTATTTGCTTCTGTTGGTGTATAGCTTTCACATGTATGAGTATGATATATAATAATATCTTTCTTATTTTTCAATTCCACATTAGGAATAAGCATTTCTTCTGTTAAATTATATGATGATTCATTTCTAATTTTTACAGAATTATAGGTATTTGTAAATGTATCTGTTTTATTATTTTCTTTTATAACTTGTGTTTCTGCTACTGATTCCACTTTACTCATATCTTGAACTATATTTGTAGGAGTATCACTTTTTTTATCAATGTTTATTTCATTGTTTTCGAATTCTAAAACCTCCTCTTGATTTTCTTTTTCCATCAATTCTTCCTCTTTAGAAAATAATGCAAATTGAGAAACTAAAATTTTCTTTAAAGTACTTTCACTTTTAGATTGATTATTAAAATAACTCGAAAATGCAATGTTATTATCAATGGCTTTACTATTAAATTTTATTTTATTTTTTAATTCTACAAAACTAATTTTTCTAAAAAATATTATTAAAATTATAATCATACTCAAAATAAAAAATGCTTTTTTTATAAATTTAATAATATCTTTTATATTTATAACTGCTAAATTAATCATTTCTATTCTCTCCAATATCAAATTATATTAAAGAGAATAAAAAAAAGAACACTTTACATGTTCTTTTTTATTTCTTCATAGTTTAAAGCAATTTCTTTTTCTTCTCCTGTTTGCATATTTTTTATTTTGGCTGTATTAGAATTTAACTCGTTTTCACCAATAACCAATAAATTTTTAGCACTTATTTTATCTGCATATTTCATTTGAGCTTTAAAACTTCTTTCAAAAATATCTTTTTCAATAATATATCCATCTTTTCTTAATTTTAATGATAGTTCTAAAGCTTTTTGATTTTCTTTCCCTCCTAAAGATAAAATATATAAATCAGGTTTTTTATCTTCAATTTGAGTATTATTTTCATTATACATTTCCATAAGTCTTTCAACTCCTGTAGCAAATCCAACAGCTGGAGTAGATTGACCACCAAATTCTTCAACTAAACCATCATATCTTCCACCACCTAAAACTGTTAAACCAGATTTTTCATCTATAAATTCAAATACAGTTTTAGTATAATAATCTAATCCTCTAACAATACTTGGATCTATTTCATATTTCAAATTTGATATTTCAAGCATTGATTTTACATTTTCAAAGTGTTCTTTACATTCTTCGCATAAATAATCAATCATCATTGGAGCACCAACATTTAATTCTTTACATCTTTTTTCTTTACAATCTAGTATTCTCATAGGATTTTTTTCAAATCTTGTCTTACATGTATCACAATACTCTTCCAAATTCTTGCCAATAAATTCTCTTAAAATTTTCTGATATTCGCTTCTACATTTTGGACATCCTATACTATTTATTGTTAATTTTATATTAGGAATATTTAATGCTTCAAAAATACTATTTGCCATTAATATAACATCAACATCTGCTAAATAACTTTTTGAACCAATAAGTTCTGCTCCTATTTGGTGAAATTCTCTAAGTCTTCCTTTTTGAACATTTTCATATCTATACATTCCCATATTATACCAAAGTTTTACTGGACTTGGCATACTTCCCATACCATTTTCCAAATATGCTCTAACAACTCCAGCTGTTCCTTCTGGTCTTAAAGTAATGCTTCTTCCACCTTTATCATTAAATGTATACATTTCTTTTTGAACAACATCTGTTGTTTCTCCTACACCTCTTTGGAATAATTCTGTATGTTCAAAAACTGGAACTCTTATTTCTTTAAAATTATAGCTTTCTAATACTTTTTTTACTTTATTTTCTGCTTCTTGCCATTTGTAACTTTCATTTGGCAATAAGTCTTTTGTTCCTTTTGGTTTTTGTATCATAAATTAAAACTCCTTTGCTCTTAATTCTATATAAATATTTCTTTCATCTTGTATCATAGTAATTTTACCATGACCTGGATAAACAATTGTATCATCTGGAAGTGGCATTAATCTATCAGTAATCGATGTAATTAATTCAACAAAACTACCTGTTGGCAAATCTGTTCTTCCCCAAGTTCCAGAAAACATTGTATCCCCTGTAAACACAAGTCCTTCTTTTTCAGCATACAAGCATAATCCACCTTTAGTATGCCCTGGAGTTGCAATTACTTTAAATTCTATTTCTCCAATATGGATTAAATCTTCATCATCAACTCTGGAATCTGCCTCAAGTTCGGGAATTTCCATATTAATATATTCTGCTAAATTAATATCTTTATTATATAATCCTTCACTATCTGATCTGCTTACTAAAATTTTTCCACCTTTAATTTTTTTTAGTTCAGAAATTCCACCTATATGGTCTGCATGACAATGAGTTAAAAATATATATTTCAAATTAGCTCCCAATATATCTAAAGTTTCTGCAATTCTTTCAGGCTCTCCTCCTGGATCTATTACCATTGCTTCTTTTGATTTTTCATCACAAATTACATATGAATTAGTTTTTAACCCCTTTTGAGGAGTTGTTACTTGTAATCTCTTTAGTATCATAAATTTTATCCTCTCTTACGATTTACATCATATACACTTTCAATATTTCTAAAACCAGATATTAATTTATTTAACATATCTTTATTTTCTACTTCTAATAAAATATCTATTATAGCGATATTTTCTTTTGTTGTTTTTGTATTCATACCTGTTATTTTTATTTTATTACTTTCAACTTGTTTGATTATATCTTTTAATAATCCATTTCTATCATTTGCTAAAATTTCAATTTCAACTTTATATGATCCATTAACATCATCAAACCAGTATACATCAATCATTCTATTTTCTTCATTTAATAAATCTTTAACATTTGCACAATCAGTACGATGAACAGAAACTCCTCTTCCTTTTGTTATATAACCAACAATTTCATCTCCTGGTAATGGATTACAACATTTTGATAATTTTACTAAACAGTTATCAATTCCTTTTACTACAACACCAGATTTTGAATTTTGAGGTCTAGTTGGTCTTGCTTGTGCTAATTCTTCTATTTTCTGTTCAAAATCTTCTTCTTCATGTTCTTTTCTGTATTCATCTAAAAGTCTTGCCATTAATTTATTTACAGATATTCCTCCGAATCCAATACTCGCATATAAATCTTCTACTGTTTGAAATTTATATCTATCCATTGCAAGTTGTAACCATTCTGGTCTTACAATATCTGAATATTTTATGCCTAGTTTTTTTACTTCTTTTTCTATTAAATCTTTTCCTTTTTCAATATTCTCACTTCTTTGTGCTCTTTTAAACCATTGATTTATTCTTGTTTTAGCTGATGAACTCTTTATAAATTTAAGCCAATCACGACTTGGTCCTTTAGATTGTTCTGAAGTAATAATTTCAACAATATCACCATTTCTTAATGGTGTAATAATAGGCATCATTTTGCTATTAATTTTACAACCTACCATTTTATGTCCAATTTGCTCATGAACACTATATGCAAAATCTATTGGCGTTGCTCCTTTTGGAAGAACTTTTATAGTTCCTTTTGGAGTAAAAATATATACTTCATCTTCAAATAATTCTTGTTTTAATGTATTTAAAAATTCATTTGGATTTTCTGTATTCTTTTGCCATTCTAATGTTTCACGAAGCCAAGCAAGTTTATCAGATGTGACAACAACTGATTTTTTTGTTCCTTGATTACTAGCTTCCTTATATGCCCAGTGAGCAGCAATACCAAATTCTGCAATCCTATGCATATCCCAAGTACGAATTTGAACTTCAAAAGGTGTTCCTTTTGGTCCAAGTAAAGTTGTATGTATTGATTGATACATATTCTTTTTAGGAACTGCAATATAATCTTTAAATCTTCCTGGCATTGGTGTATACATTTCATGAACAATTCCAAGAACTGCATAACAATCTTTCACATTATCTACAAGTATTCTTAGTGCAAACAAATCATAAATTTGATCTAATGTTTTATTATCTCTTTGCATTTTTCTGTAAATACTATACAAATGCTTTGCTCTACCAGTAACATCAGCTTTTATTCCTTCTGCTTTTATTTCATTATCTAAATCTTCTTGGATTTTATTTATAAATGTAAGTCTTTCTTCTCTTTTTCTATCAAGACCTGTTACTATTTCATGATATTCTTCAGGATGCAAATATTTAAAACTTAAATCTTCAAGCTCCCATTTTAAAGAATAAATACCAAGTCTATTTGCAAGAGGAGCGTATAAATCTTGGGTTTCTTCAGCATTTGCAATTTGTCTATCACGAGTAAGATATTTTAGAGTTCTCATGTTATGAAGTCTATCTGCAAGTTTTATAAGAATTACTCTAATATCTTTTCCCATTGCTAAAAACATTTTTCTATAATTTTCAACTTGTACTTCCTCTTTTGAAGTATATCTTAAAGTACCAAGTTTAGTTACTCCTGCTACCATTTCAGCTATTGATTCTCCAAAATCTTTTACTAAATCCTCATGTGTTTTTGGAGTATCTTCAACAACATCGTGAAGAAGTGCTGCACATAAAGTTTCATCATCCATTCCAAGTTCTGATAATATGTACGCAACATTAACAGGATGTATCATATATGGTTCTCCTGATTTTCTACATTGATCACCATGATTCTCCTTTGCATATTCATATGCTTTTTTTATAAGATTAACATCAGCATCAGGATAATTTTCTAATTGTTTATTTATAATATCATCAATTGTTATTTCTTTATTACTATCTGTCATATTTTAATCCCCCTAAGTAAACTAATATGAACGTCTCAAATCTTTCATATTAATTTGCACACTTTCCACTCCATTAAACGAGTTAATTTCTAATACTCCTATAATATCAATTTTATCTCCTAATTGATATTCTTCTGAATATTTCCCCATATTAAATCCTATTGCATTTATTATAGTATTTGCATCTTTTAAGGTTAATTTTAAATGCTTTCCTTCTGATAAAGCTCTAATTGAATCAATTTTTAAATTTCTATATATAAAAATTGGTGTTTTGTTAGCTTCCCCAAATGGCTCTAAAAGATTTAAACTTTTTACATTTTCTAAAGTTATATCTTTTAAAGAAATTTCTTTATCAATTTTTACAACAGGAACTATTTCTTCTGTATGTGCTTGTTCTGCTTTTTCTTCAAATGCCTTTATAAATTCTTGGAACTTGTCTTGTTTTAAACTAAGACCAACAGCCATTTCATGACCACCATATTTTTCTAAATACTCACTTGTTGCACATAATGCACCATGTAAATCAAAACCTGGAATACTTCTTCCTGAGCCTTTTCCAACATTTTCTTCAAAACAAATTAATATACTTGGTTTAAAATATAATTCTGTTATTTTTGAGGCAACAATTCCAATTACTCCATGATGCCAATTTTCAGAACCTAATACTATACTATTATTTTTATCTAAATGGTCTTTTTCAATTTTTGCTACCGCTTCTTCAAAAATTCTTTTTTCTATATTTTGTCTTTCTTTATTATATTCATTTAAAATATTTGTAATTCTATTTGCTTCTACAATGTTCTCTGTAAGAAATAAATCTAAAGCATCTCTTTCATGTCCCATTCTACCACAAGCATTTATTCTTGGTGCAATTCCAAAAGAAACTGTATTTGAATTTACTTCTTTATATGCAGAAGCATTAAGTAATGCTCTAACTCCAGGAGATTTAGTTACTTCAACTAATTTTAATCCAAGTTTTGCAATAACTCTATTTTCATCTATCAAAGGAACTATATCTGATATTGTTCCTATTGCAACAATATCTAAATACTTTAAATATTCTTTTTCATCTATTTTTAATTCTATTCCTATTGCTTGTATTACTTTAAATGCAACTCCTACACCAGCCAAACTATTAAATGGATATTTATTATCTTTTCTTTTACAATCAATAACTGCTAAAGCTTTTGGAAGTTCTTCTAATGGTTCATGATGATCTGTAACAATAACTTCCATTCCTAAACTATATGCATATTTAACTTCTTCAGTCCCAGAAATACCACAATCAACAGTAATTATTAATTTATAACCTTCATCAGCAATTTTCTTTATTGCTTCTTTGTTTAATCCATATCCTTCATTTAAACGATTTGGTATATATGCTCCAACATCTAACCCTCTTGCTTTAAGGAATTTAGATAGAACTGTTATACTTGTTATTCCATCTACATCATAATCTCCATATATAATTGTTTTCTCATTATTATTAATTGCTTGTATAATTCTTTTTACTGCTGATTTCATATCAGGCATTAAATATGGATCATGAAAATCATTTCTTGTAGGATTTAAAAATAATTCTACATCTTTTTCATTTACAATATTTCTATTAACCAAGACTGTTGCAAGTAACTCTGAAATATTAAATTTTTCTACAAGTTTATTTACTTTTTCTTGCTCTTGATTATAAAATTCCCATTTTTTGTTCATCCTTTCCTCCCAAAATACAAATTTTCTACAATATTATATAACAAAAACTCAATAAAAGATATATTTTTTTGAGAAAAACTTAGTTTTTTGTAATGTTTTAGAAATTGGTATTTGTGTGAGTATTATTTTTATAGCACATATTTGAAGTTGTGTTTTTTAGTAGTAATTTTAAATTTTGCACTTAATATTTTTTATAATAATTTTCTAAATAAAAAAAGATATACATAGCTAATCTACATATATCTTTCATTTTACTCTTATAGAACGTCTTTTATTGATTCACCAATAATTTTATTCACATCAGCAATCATAACATTAAACTTCACTTCTTTATCGAAATACTCTTTTACATCAGAATTTTGAACTAATATTTTGTATAGTTCTTGTAATTTTGCTATTTTTTCTTCACTTTGCCTTTCACCTTGCATAGCTAATAATTGTTCTTCATAACGTATTTTTTCAAATTCATCAATTCTTGCTTTTAAACTTGGATCTTTTATTATTTCTTCTTTTATCTTTTTGTACTCTTGATATTCATTTGAATCTTTTATAGCTCTTGCTAAGTTATTTACTGCATCATATACATTCATTTTCTGCCTCCATTAATTTTATTAACATATATCAAAATGTTCAAAACTTTCCTCTATCAATTATTCATTAATAATAAATCATATAATCTATTTCTGGAAATATATCATCTTTATCAAATACGTCTAATAAATATCTTGCATCTATTTTATCATTTTTTATCTGATAATAAAGTTTTGTAAATCTTCCAATATGATCTTTTATTGATTTATGTGCATATTCGACCATTGTTCCATTAGTTATTATAAATAACCAACAGCTAGTTTGTGCCATTAATAATTCTCTAGCACATTGATTTAAAGCTTGTCTTCTCAATGTGTCACCTTCATTTGGAAATTTCTGAGCTAACTCACACATCCTATCTGCTGCTTTATGCAAATGACGATGTGCATAATCATTAGTTTGATTTAGCCAAACTTCACTATATCCATTTGCTCCCCAACTTGAACGACATGGTGTAGAAACTTGCATTTGTGGATACTTATCTATATATTCTCCTGGTGTAATTAGTTCAAAGTTACACTTATCATAATAAATCTTTTTAAATAATATATATAACCAATATGGTCCTTCATACCACCAATGTCCATAAAGTTCTGCATCATATGGACAAGTAATGATTGGGGGAATATCCATATAGCTAGATAAATGTTCTATTTGAGCTGTTCTACAATCCAAAAAGTGTCCTGCTTGTTTTTCTACTGTGTCCATTGCCCATTGTACATCATAATAATCTTTTGGGCAATCCTTACCTGTAATTCTATAATATTTTATTCCTGTATTTACTCTTGCACCATTACAAGCAATATATGGTTTTATATAATCATAATCACAATCATATCCTATATCTCTATAAAATTCTCTATAATTGTAATCACCTGGATAACCATTTATAGAACTCCACACTTGTCTTGAAGATTCTAAATCTCTTGCAAAAGCAATTACCCCTTCATGTGAAACTATTGGTGCATAGGTTCCATAAATTGGTGTTGGATCTGCATATAACATTCCATGAGTTTCAACTATTGTATACTCTATTCCAAATTCTCTTAAATATTTATCAGCTTCTGGAACATAACCACATTCTGGAAGCCAAATTCCTCTAGGCTTTCTTCCAAAATATTTTTCATAAGTTTGAACACCAACAGCAATCTGAGCTTTTACAGCCTTTTCATTCACATAAAGTATTGGAAAATATCCATGAGTTGCACCACAAGTTATAATTTCTAAATATCCTGCATCTTGAAAATGTTTAAATCCTGTAATTATATTGCAATTATAAACATCTTTAAATATATGTAAATCATTTTTGTATCTTTCTAAATAATAATAAGATAAGCTATTTAATCTTGGTTCATATACAGTTCTTTTTACCTCTTTTTCGCAAAGTTCTATATGTTTTTCTAAATACTTTATATATCTTTCTTGTAACAATTTGCTATCAAGCATACTTAATAAAGTAGGTGTGATTGTCATTGTTAATCTAAAATCTACTTTTTCTTCTTCTAGTTTTTTAAAATTAAGTAAAAGTGGAATATAAGTTTCTGAAATAGCTTCATGAAGCCATTCTTCTTCCAAATAAGTATCACATTCTGGATGATGAACATAAGGAAGATGTGCATGTAAAACAAAATTTACATATCCTTTTACATTTTTTTTCATTTATATTTTTCCTTTCCTTTTGCCATTAAAGAAAATATGCGTGTATATATATATAAGTTCATACACGCAATTTAAAATTTATTTAAATATTGAACTATTGACTCCTGATGAAGGATTTGACATATCAAACATTCCTTCTGAAAGTTCATCTTGATATGAATCTTGATAAAATTCTTTTATATCATAATTATTTCCAAACGCATCTTTAAAGCTTCTTAATTCCTTTGTTATTTCTTCATTTGTTTTTACATTTCTAAAAACAAAAAATCTTGGCAATGATTCGAAAAGAACATGATCATTTGGAGCTTCCATTTTATTTGAATCTGCAAATGGTAAATAATCTGTTTGAAGGATTATATTGTTTTGCTTAAATTCTGCAAAATTCATTATTTCTGGTTTGTTTCTAAATTTTCTTCCTAATTGTATAGTATATTTTGTTTTTGAATCTTCAATATCTATATACCAACTATTAGCAAAATCATTTACTGCAATCTCTCTTACATATTTTTTATCTTCATTATATAGTAATAATACTGGATAAGTTTTATAAAAGAAGTCATCTCCAAAGGCTTTAATATATTTTTCTCTGTCATTATCTGAAATATCCCAATATACAAACAATTTTTTAGGAGTTTGTGCAAGAACTTTTACTATAGTTTCGTTATATCTATATGGTAAATCATAGTATTCTAACATATATTTTGGTTTATTATATATATCATCTTCTAAATCTTCAACTTTAGAATCTTCTTTTTCTTCTTCAGCAATTTTTGAATTTTTCTTTTCTTGCTTTGAAGTTTTTTCAGACAAATCTTTTTTTGTTTCTTCTTGCATTAAAGCAATTTTTGCTAAGAAGTTTTTTATTTTATCAATAACAGTTGCTTCATCTACCTTATTTTCTATTTTTTTGTCAGAATCTTTTTCATTTTGCCCTTCTTTACCTGTACTTTCTTCTACTGAAGCTTTATTATCAGCAGGAAGCTCAGCCATATTGTTTTCTACTTCTATATCGATTTTTTCTTCTAGTTCATTTTCAAACTCTTCAATCTTTGGCATTTCTACTTTTTATCCTCCTTAGTATTAATTATTTGCACATTTATATAAAATCCACCTAAATAATATAGTTATTATATATATAATAATTTTAAACTTCAATAGTAAATTTTATATTTTTTATATTTTTTTGAGTATATTTATTATACATATATATTATTATAATGTAACAAAAATGTAATACAAAAACGCTATTTTTTTGTCAAAAGTTGTTTACTTTTGAATTCATTTTATATAAAATATATTAAGAATTTACAAAAAAAGTCAAAATCTATTTGTAATTTAAAAATTAAGTTTCCCTAAGCTTTCATAATTTTTTATAAATAAAAAAAATACTTGACAAACTAATTTTTAAATTTCAATAAAATTTTATATAACAAAAGATATTTTTGAAAGGAGTACAATTTATAAATGAAAATTTTAATGCTATCATGGGAATACCCACCAAGAGTTGTTGGAGGAATATCTAGGGTTGTCCATGACTTATCTCACAAATTAATTCAAGAGGGGCATGATGTTACTGTTGTAACTTATCGTGATGGTAATGTCCCATATATTGAAGATGATAATGGTGTAATGGTTTATAGAGTTGATAACTTTATGATTTCATCAAATAATCTTATCGACTGGACTATGCAATTAAACTTTAATATGATAGCAAAAGTTGGTGAAATTATTGCAGAAAAAGGTAGTTTTGATGTTATTCATGCTCATGACTGGTTAGTAGCATATGCTGCTAAAACTTTAAAAACTGCATATAGTATTCCTTTAGTTTGTACAATTCATGCAACTGAAGCTGGTAGAAATAGTGGTATTCGTGATGAACAACAAAGATATATTAATGATACTGAATGGATGCTTACTTATGAATCTTCAGAAGTAATTGTAAATAGTAATTACATGAGAAGTGAATTACAAAGGTTATTTGGTCTTCCTTATGAAAAAATTAATGTTATACCTAATGGTGTTAACTTAAATATGTATGATGGAATTGAAAAAGATTATGACTTTAGAAGAAAATATGCTATGGATAATGAAAAAATTATATTATTTATGGGACGTTTAGTTTATGAAAAAGGAATTCAAACATTAATTGCCGCTATGCCAAAAATATTAAATCACTATCATGATGCCAAACTTCTTATTGCTGGTAAAGGTGGAATGATTGATGAATTAAGAAATCAAGTTAATTATTTAGGTCTTGGAAATAAAGTTTACTTTACAGGATATCTTGGTTCTAAAGATGTTCAAAGAATGTATAAATGTGCAGATGTGTCTGTATTCCCTAGCACATATGAACCATTTGGAATTGTTGCTCTTGAAGCAATGCTTTCTGGAACACCTGTTGTTGTATCAGATGTTGGTGGTTTAAATGATATTATTGATCATGGTGTTAATGGAATGAAAAGTTATGCTGGAAACGCAAATTCACTTGCTGATTCAATTCTTACTTTATTATTTGATCAAAAACTTTGTGATGCAGTTACAAAAAATGCAGTTGCAAAAGTAAAAAATGAATATAATTGGACAGGAATCACAAAAAATACTCACTTTGCTTATGAAAAAGCAATTGCAGAAACTGTTGCTACAAAACAAGCAAATGAAATTGCTCAAGAAGAAGCTCAAAAACAAGTTAAAAAATCAAATGAAATTACAAATTTACTTTCATTCAAAAAGAATCGTCAAGCTTTTGCTTAAAATATTAGAAGAGTTGCTTTTAGTAACTCTTTTTTGTTGTCATTAATCACAAAAGAGGCACTGCTTTTTCAGTGCCTCTTTGCTATTTGGGAATAATATTAATCATCCTCATTTGAGGGTTTCCAATTGGGATCAATGATATTTCTAGAATTATTAATATCAATAATTCTAAGATTCAATTCCTGAGAAATTTCAGTAATGAATTTTTCACTATTCATTAAATTATTATAAATGCCTTCCCATGAAATCTCAGTACTATTGCTATCAACATCAACCTCATAACCTGCTTTTTCCAAAATTCTTACTGTACCATTAGAAATACGTTTTTCAAAATAACATGATCTTCTACCGTTTTTCTTTGCAGTTTCAATGTTCTCATTTACTAACGGAATTTCTAATGCAAGAGTATTTTTTATAGAGTCCCGTGCTATTGATTCTGCTGTCATAATCTCAACCATTCTCCTTTACCTCCATATTTTATTGTTTGTAAATTATATCACAGTCTACATAATTTTTCAAGCAATTATATTTACAAAAATAACAGGTAAACCATAATGTTACCTGTTTATTTCAAATAAATAAAAAACTTATACCATATACAATTGCCATATGTATTGGATAAAACCAATAGAAAAAATGTTTTATCTTTTTGCCTTGTTTTCCATTATACATTACTATTGGAATAAGTGGAATTAAATATGCCAATAAAACTTTAATAGTATTTATATTTGTAAAATTTGCATTCATCATATAAAAATAGAAAACCACAAGTATTGTATATCCTAAAGATTTTAATGTTTTACTTTTCCTAAAAATATATAATATTAATATTGTTGATACTCCAAACCAACCATAATCAACATTTACAAAATTTCCTAATAATATTAATAGTAAACATATTGGAAATGATATATACTCTTTTTTTATTTTATCATATGCTGTAATCGACAATAGTCCTAGCAATAATGTAAACATTATATTAAGCATTTTCCATTCGCCAACCAAAGTTCTAAAAAGCATAAATGGTATTTGTGAAATGATAGCAAAAATAAATAATCTTTTATAATATTTTTTTAAATCACTTGTATGTATATATCCCTCAACTAATAGAAATGCAAAAAGTGGATATGATGTTCTGCCTAAATATATTGTTAATACATTCTCAGTTTGAGGTATTGCATATTTTATATGATCTAATATCATAGTAACACATGCAATTATTTTTATTACAAAACTGCTCAATGTTTATCTCCTATTAATTTAATAATTCTTTAACAACTTCATTTATTGTTCTTCCATCAGCAGAAGCTCCAATTCTTGCTTTAGCTTCTTTCATAACAGATCCCATATCTTTAATAGAAGTAGCATTTAAATCTTTAATAACTTTTTCTATTTCTATTTTTAGTTCATCTTTACTTAATTGTTTTGGTAAGTATTCTTGCAAAATAGAAATTTCCTCATTAGTTTGATTTATTAAATCCTGTCTTCCACCTTTTTCAAAATCAACAAGAGCATCCTTTTTGCTTTTAACTTCTTTTGCAATTATTTCTATTATTTTTTCATCTTCAACTGTTATTCCTTTATCCTTTTCAATTTGTAAAATTGCAGCTCTTACCATTTGAACTGTATTTTTTTTAATTTCATTTTTCTCTTTCATTGCTTCTTTTAAGTCATTCATTAATTTTTCTTTTAACATATATTCTCTACCTTCTTTCTTTTATTACTTTACTACAAATTAATTTATTTATCAATACAAAATTTAAAATGTTATTAAGTCAAGATAACTAAACACAGAAACTTCAACAATCTTTTCTAACAATTCTTTGTATTCTGCTATTCTAAAATTAATGAATCCTTCTAAAACAATTTTTTTATTTTCTATCAAATAGTTTTTTATAATTCCCTTTAAAATTTCATTTTTATGCCCTATTTTCTCATCTGGTAAATCTAAAACTTTTTTAGTAATCTCGTATATATAGCATCTTTCAATACTGCTTAAATAAAAATAATTCTTTTCAACTGTTTTTTTTATAAAATCATCTTCAAAAAATTTCTCTATGCAATTTTTAATAATCAAACTCACAACTTCGTAAAACTCATCAATATACTCTTTTTCTGTATAATGAATTATTAAATTATCAAAAGTTTTAAATCTGTAATTTGAAATATAAATATTCATCGGAATCTTTTCAAACTGTTCTATCAAATATTCAATTTTTTCCTCACTAACTGTCTTTATACAAACACTCTTCAAAGCAAATACCTCTTAAAATCTTTCAAATTAATTACCTAAATTTACTAAAATATAGTATTCGTATTTTTCCATTATTGTGTTTATCTTATTCAAAAAAAATGAAATTTAGGGACCATCCCTAAATTTCATTTCGCATTTTATTGTTTATCTTCTTCTGTGCTACTATTATCTAAAACAAAATTAACATTTGTAACTGTATTATCAACTTCAACTATCATACATGTTACCCAACTTCTTGAAAGATTTCCTTTGTATCCATCTGTTTTATAAATATATTTAACTGTTGCATCTGTTCTTGCTTCATTATAAATAAGATCTGTTATATCATGAATATATTCTTTAGATGTATCTTCACTAACAGCTACTATTGCAAGTTTTTTTGTTTTAAAAAATTCTTCATTATATCTTTCTTTTATAGAATATTTTTTATAATCTATTGTTATTTCATCATTTAAACTACTTTTAGTTATAAATCTTTTTAATGTTTTACTATCTTCTATAAATGTATTTGAAGCTGATCCTGATGCTTCTGCAATACCATATACAATAGGTTCTTTTTTATTAGCTATATTTAAATATACAACTACACCAATAATTATTACTGCTACTATTGCAATTATTATTATTTCTGCTTTTCCTTTTAATTTTTCCATGTTTATCCCCTTATTCTTTTGAATATTTTATATTAAAATATTATACTAAAACATAAAAAAATACAATAGGATTTTTTAAAAACTCATATTAATTCCTTCTGAAACAATTGTAGTCATATTTTCAATTAAGCTATCTATTTCTTTTGGAGTAACTATAAAGTTAAAATTATTTAATTTCATCTTATCTACAATCTCATCTTCTGAAATGCTTACATCACAAACTTTTAAAGTATCTATAACAATGGTTGCTGCATCTAAAACCGTTGGTATTCCTACTCCTATAACTGGAACTCCTAAAGTATCATTAGACAATTCAGCTTGTCTGTTTCCTACACCTCCACCTGGCACAATTCCTGTATCTGAAATTTGAATAGATTTGTTTATTCTATCAATATTTTTTGAGCACAAACTATCTATTGCAATTACAAGTTTTGGTTTTATGTTGTCAACTATTCCTTTCACAATCTCTACTGTTTCAATCCCAGTAGTTCCAAGTACTCCCGGTGTTATTGCACTAACAGATCTTGTATTTCTATCTATTGCATTTGGCAAATAAATTTTTATATGACGTGTAATTTCAATATTCTCAACCACTTTTGTTCCTAAAGAGTCTGGAGTTGAATAAGAATTTCCCAGTCCTACAATTAAAATTTCTTCATTAGGTTTTACATGTTTATCAATAATAGATTTTAACTCTTTTGAAAAAACTTCTATTATTTTGTTTTCTTTCTCTTCTGTTATATTATGAATCTTTTTTATATCAATAGTTATATAATTTCCCATTCTTCTTTCTAAAGCTCTTTCACCTTCACTATTAGTTATTTTCACTCTAGTAATATTCATATCTTCAACTTTCTCTTCTTCACACTCAACACCTTTTATCTCATCTTCTAACTTATTAGCATTTTTATATAAATCTCTTCTTTCAACAGCCATATCTGTTCTAAAAAACATAATCTCATACCTCCATAATACATATTTTATTCTAAATATTTTTTACTTTTTTTAGAAAAATATTCATGTGAAATTTTTCGAGCATCCCTAAATTTCATTTTATATAAAAAAAGAAACCTAAGGTTGTATCCTTAAATTTCTTTTCTAAATTTACTTTATTTTACAATTATTCTTCCCAGTTATGGAATACTTCTAAAACATCGTCTAAATCTTCAAGATTATCTATTAATCTTTGCATTTTTTCTGCTCCACTTTCATCTAAAGAAACATATGTACTTGGAACCATTTGGACTCCAGCTTCTAAAAATGTAAGATTATTTTTAGATAATTCTTCTGTAACTTGTGTAAAATCTGCAGGTGCTGTTGTTATTTCATAAACTTCTTCTTCACTTGAAAAATCTTCTGCACCTGATTCTATAGCAAGCATCATTAAATCATCTTCAGATAATGAGCATCCTTCTTTCTCTATAACAATTATACCTTTTTTCTCAAACATATATGATACGCAACCATTTGTACCTAAACTTCCGCCTGATTTACTAAATACATGTCTTACATCTGCTGCAGTTCTATTTTTGTTATCTGTTGAAGCGTTTACTATAATTGCAACTCCATTTGGTCCATAACCTTCATAAGTTATTTCTTCATATGATTCATTACTTCCAGCTCCAGATGCTTTCTTTATAGCATTATTTATTGTATCATTAGGCATATTATTTGCTTTACATTTTGCAATAACATCTTTTAATTTTGAATTACCAGCAGGATCAGGTCCACCTTGTTTTACAGCTATTAATAATTCTCTTCCTAATTTTGTAAATATTTTTCCTCTTGCTGCATCAGCTTTTCCTTTTTTTGCTTGAATATTGTGCCACTTACTATGTCCTGACATTTCTTCTTCCTCCTTTTTAATTTTTCTATCTATTTTCAAGGCTTTCGAGCCTCTAACCACTTGATTTGCTCATTTTTTTGCTTTGTTGAACTTTGTTGATTTTAGTGGGTTTTGGTAGTTCTGTGTTGAAACGATTGCACCAAAATTGCACCAAAATTGCTCCAAAAAATATTATGTCAAATTGTTTTTTCATTTTTGATAAACATTCGTTTCATACATTTCAATGTGCTTTTTATAATTTTCGTTTTTTATTGTATCATATTATTTTTTATTTGTGTAGTCTTTTTACAAATAAAATTTGTATTTTACTAATTCTAGTTGTATGAGGGCATCTAAATTTACATTATTTTATGTTTACTGTTCTTCTTCATCATTTTCTTTTTTTAAGTCTTCTGCAATTTCTTCTTCAATGCTTTTATTTATTTCATCTTCCATTCCTAATAATATCATATCATTATAAGATATATAAAAATCCCATTCATTATTTTTTCCATTAAATAATCCTAAATCTCTTATATCCTCCAATATGAAATCTTTTACAAATGCTTCATAAAAATCTTCATATGTATCATATTCATAAACAGATTCTTCACCATTTAAATATTCTTTATAATTTTGAAGATTTATCTTCTTTTCATATTTTAAGTCTATAGCTTCATCTCTAATATAAGCATGAACGATTGAGTTATTATTTTGAGGACTTTGAAACAATACTTGTGTATCCATTGTTTTTATATAATTCTCGCAAATTCTTTTATAAAACAGTTCTCTAATATCTATTATTTCTTTTTTTTCTATCCAACTTGAAAGAACTTTTATTTCTGTATCTTTATATTTTCTTTTAAATCTTTCTAAATTTGAAATTACAACATCTTTATCAAAATATGTATAAATTGAAACAATAAAAGGCTTTTCATTAGGACTTTGGCATACTGCTAAAGCATTATAATTCATTTTCTTCTTCCTCCTCATTTTCATTATTCAAATTAGTTTCCTCCTGTTCTGCTGAAAACTGATATGGATTGAAGTATCCTTCTTGATAATTATCTACTAATTTAATTAATTCTTGTTTAGACATATTACATATAGATCTCATCCAATGATTTGCAAGTAATGTTGCATTACCACAGTTTTCTCTACTATCTCTTAATATTTTTATATCAGCTTTAAATTTTTCATATCCTTTGCAATCTTTTACGAGCATCATTTTTCTACTTAAAATTTTTGAAAATTCTTTATATTTCATACCATATGTTACATCTTTATATTCTTTCTTCTTCATACTTTCACATCCTAATCTTCTTGTAATTCAATTTCATCTTCTTCAGTTATATCTCTTGTGATATATTTTTCATAAAATGTTAGTTTTAAAATTTCTAATTGCCTTTCATCATCATAATCATATTCCTTGCATATTTCTTTATAATTCTTATATAATTCTGGCTTTTTATCACAATGAGTTCTAAATTCTAATTTTTGAGATATTCTTTCCATTTCATTTATTAAAATATTTTGAGGATATTTATTCTTTAGACTACTGCAAGCAACATACATTCCATCACTTTTTACTTCTTTTTCAAACAGTTCAATATCTTCATTTGAAATATCATCATTTTCTTGTACTATAAGTGCTTTTGCAAACAATTTAAAACCTTCATTTTTTGATTTGTATAACTCTTTTTGATAATTTACAACTTCAAGTTCATTCTTATTTTTTATAATATTTTCTGCATCTTCTTTTTCATATCTTTTAGCATTTTTTATATCAAAAGTGTACATATCAGTTTTGCTTTCTAAACTTTTTATGTATGCTTGTGAATCTTTAAACTTAATAATATATTCTTTTTTCATTATAATCACTTCATTATTCTAAATTTATTCCATTTCTTCCTCTTCTTGATTCTCTTTTATATAATCCTCCAACCAATCTTTCAAAATTTGTTTTATCTCTTCTTTATTTCCTCCTATTTCATCTATCCCATAATATACTTCACTATCACAATTTAAATAATCATCTTCTCCATTCTCCATTTCCTCATAATAGCATATTTCAAGCCAATTATTATGAATAACATTATACTTATTTTGAAATGTTCCATCTTCAATAGCTTTTTTTAACTCATCATCATATAAAGGGATTTCTATGCCTTTTTTATTTTCAATCTCTACTTCTCCATTGACTTCAATAGTTATTAAGTATCCATTTTTCCTAAAACTAGAAATTATTTCATTATCTTTTAATAAAAGTTTATCACCTGTATAGTCTTCTAAATTATCTACTATTTTAAATATTTCTTTATTCTTTTCCATCGTTTTTTTACCTTTCTTCAGTCTCTTCATCTTCACACATATATGGTGGCTTATTTATATGTGTTTGATCTACATTTTTATTTTTAAAGCAGTTTCCTTTATAAATCCAATGTGCAGCTTCTTTTTCAAAAGTTGTATATGTTTCTTTCCATTTGTTATCTTCAGTATCAAATCTTTCACCATATGGTTCTCCTGCTTGTATAAATGTTTCATAATGTGTTACTGGTGGTACTGAATTTAGAAAGTCATTTACTATATCTTCACTTACGAGGTCTCCTGCTTTGAAAAAATCATCAAAATATGTTGTTTTTGAATTATGCCAATCTGTCATTGTTTTTGTTTTTACATATAAATCATACTCACTCTTCGCCATATCATAATTATCAAATATACGAAAAGAATATCCTTTATCAGTTTCTTTCTTAGAAATATAAAAGCATGTAGTTTCTTCTATTTTTAATTTATTTAATGTTATATCCTTTTTTTCTTCTAATTCTAACACTTCTTTATTCTGCAAAATATTAAAAACATCTTCTTGTATATCAAAAAGGTCTCTCTCTAAATCTAATTTAAATATAGATGCTATTTCACCTTTAAAATCATTCTCATCTAATTCTACATATTTATAGTAATCCATTTTCTTCCTCCTCTATTTGTGCTAATCTATCTAATTTGTTGCAATGTTTTAAGTAATTTTCTTTTAAATTTTCCATGCTTTTTTCTATTGCTTCTTCATAATACTTCAGTCCTTCTTTGATATTAGATATAGTTTCCTTATCATCCTTGTATTTTTTTAAATTTTGTTTTCCACCTTCTATAAGTTCTAAATTTTGTAATATATAATTAACTTGATCCATTGTATCAGCCATATATACATATTCATCTGTTTCAAACTGAAATTGTAGTCTTGGAATATTAGTATATATTTGTAATTTTTTCAATATCTCCTCTAATTTCATATCTAATCTCTTTCTTGTTCATCTTCTAGTTCACTATAATTTTTTTCAAACTCAATACCTAATTCATTCATTTCTTCTTTTGTTAAACCTATTATTTTTGTAAATGCAATGTACTCATCTTCTTCTGTACTACAATGTTCAGAAACATAACCCACTAGTTTATTAAATATTTCTTCTTTTCTTTTTTGTTCCATTTGTTTTACCTCTCTTCTTCTAAATTTTCTGATAATGCTTCTAACATAGCTCGTATATTTTTATCTATCATATTTAATTCTTCTTCTAAACTCATATTATCTTTCAATTCTGAAAAACATTTTTCTGACAATTTGAGTAAATTATTATTTAGAAAATCAAACTCATTCTGTTTTAACCATCCATCTTGTAAATATTCATCTAGTTTATTTTTAATAAATTCATCATAATTTTTCTTATCATTAATACAATCATTTATTTCATTTTCTAAAATATTACCCTTTATTTGTTCATAAAGAATTTCCTTTGTTATTTGCTTCTTATTTAATATTTCATCAATCCCTTCATCATCTCGTAAAATTTCAATTATTTGTTTCTGCATTTCTTCTAGTTTTTCATAATCTCTAAATACCCATTCTCCATATCCTAATTCAAACATTAGATTTGCCAATCTTATTGAGTGCTTTTCTCCAACTTCTTTTATGGTTATGTACTTTATATCTTCTGAATCTTTTTGTTTATTGTAGAATGTTTCTATTCTATTCTTTGCAAACTCTATTCCATCTTGCCATAGAGATAGGTTTCTTTTAAAAATTATATGTTGTTCTTCTTCATATCTTAATATGTCATCTACTGTAATTTCTTTAATTTTTTCTGTATTTATATAATCTATTTTTTCTTGCTCACTTTTGGTTACAATTCCTTGCATCCAATTTTGTACACATCTTTTAGCTTGTTCATATGTTACATCTTTCCAACCATTAAATAAGGTTTTTATTTGTATTTTTCTTATTTTATCCATTGTTATATTTCAACCTCATTACTTTCTTCATTTTTATTCTCTGTATTTGAATCAACAAATTTATTTTCTTTATATGCTTCTAAAAAAGCATCATAGTAGGGTTTTCCTTCATATCCATTAATCATAGCAACTATAATGTTAAGGTATTCATCTTGTGGATCATGACAAGGAATATCAATTATATTATCAAGTACATTAAAATTTTCATACACAAAGCCAGATAAGTCTAAAGTTGCTACATTGGTTTTTTCATTATAATTAACTACTTCAACCTTTTCGGCAATAATCTCTAAAAGCATATTGTAAGAATCTTCTTCATTTAAATTATCATAGTCAATAGAAAAACAACATCCTGGTATTTCAACTTCAGTATCTTCTATATCTACTTCATTCAATTTTAAACTCTTTAATGTATTCAAATCTTTACCTCCTATGTTTCTCTTTCATTTTCTTCTTCATTTTCAAAAAATTTAAGATGATTCTTTTCATCTATATATACAACTAAGGCTTCATATAGACTTTCTGTTGTTAAATTATAATCAGATTTTAAAAAGTCTTCTGCTATTTGTTTACACTTATCATAAACAATATCGCATTCTGGATTGGAACTATTTGAGAACTCTTTATTTAATAAATCATAACCTAAAACAAACATTATATAATCTCTATCACTTTCCAATTTACATTTCCTCCTCTTCTTCCTGATTGTAAAAATTATTAATTAAATCCATGTTCTCTACATATACATTTATAAAATAATTCATCATATAATCTTTTAAACTTTCTTCACTTTTCATTATTTCATCATTTATAGGATCACTTGTTAAATTATCTGTTTTACATTCTTTATTATCATACAAATAAGATATAAGATATAATCTGCCTTCTTCTGATATTAATGCAACATTTAAAGGATTTTCATCAACTTTATCCATTTGCATTGTTATAAGTTCTCCATCAGATTCTAAATCTTTTATATTAGATTTTTTTAATTTTTCCCAGTCTCGTATTCCATCAAATGAAAAATATAAATTACCAGATAAACTAACTTCAGGTACATTAATATCAATTTTTTCAGTTGCTTTTACATCTATTTCCTCATAATCTTCATAATCAAATGTTATTTCTCTATCGTTGTATTGTTGCATAGCATTTTCTAAGGCTTCTTCTTTAGAAGTTGCCTCTATTGTAACAACTGTACTTGCTTTTTCTGTAAGCCTTACATCAAACTTTCTTTTACTATTTCTATATGTTTCAATAGGTTCTATTATTATTTTAAAATCTTTTAGGATTTCATCAATATTAGGATTGTAATTTGACATTTCTTCTTGCCATTTATTTAATTTTGCTTTTGCAACATCAATACCAGCTTTAACATAATATTTGATAGAAACACTTAAAGCAGCCATTTCAAAATCTCTTAATTTTATTTCTTGATTTAAGTCTTTATACAATTTTAGTAAGTTTTCTCTTTTGCAAGATGTCTCATAGATTCTTTTATCATCTGCAACAACATATATCATGTCATTATCTGTATTTTCATTTATTACATGGTCCAATTCTTCTAATGGATAATCCCAATTATTTTCTGGTTTATAATATTTTGATTTCAATAATAAATCTTTATTTCCTAATACAAAAATCATTTACAAATTCCTCTTTATATAAAATTAAAAGTTATAAGTTTATGCGTGTACAAACCTATAACTTCATAATATTATTATAAATACTTGTATTTGAGCTTTCAATTCCCTTTTTATTCCCTAACTTCATCTTCTTCAGTATCTTCAATTTTAACTCCATATAATTCGGATATTTCACTAATGGTATCTATAATATCTGTTTTAATCTCTTCGTATGACATTTTTTCTTGAAGATGATTCATTTCGATTACTTCTAGTTTATCTAAAATTGCTCTTTTTAGTTCAAATGTAAAAAATGTATTTGCTAAATCTAAAGATTCAGCACTAGTTTTTATTTTAAGTATATCTATTTTTTCCATATTTTTTATAATATCAACTAATTCTTGTGTACTCTCTATTTGGCTATTATCTAATTCATATAGTAAAAAATGTACACCTTTTGAGTAGTTATGGTCAAAATAGTGCCAAATATCTTCTTTAGTTGTTAGTCCTTTTGTAAAATCCCAATATGTACCATCTAGTATTTCTTCACCCTTTTTTTCTATAAAGGGTATATCTGTAAGATCCTCCCACTTTTTTTCTAAAAAGCGATCAATATATTTTTGTTCCAACCTAAATTTTAAATTAGATATATTAGATACTTTAATAATATTTTTAGATACAAGATAATTTAATTCAGTAATTGAATAATCAGCTAACTCTATATCTTTGTTTAATTCAAATTTATTTCTATTTGTGTTTAATTGATTTTCAAATGTACTAACAATCTTTTCTTCTAATTCTTTTTTTATCATTGTAGTTCCTTTTATTCTTTGTGTCATTTCATTTAATCCATATTTGTCCCATACATATCCTATAATATCATTATACATATAACTGATATTAGTTTTTGGATCATCTATAATATCTCCATATTCCACTTTCCATGTAATAAGAATCTCTAATAATTTATCTTTAGTTATTGCATATAATTGTTCAAGTGCTTTATTGTCTCCATTATTCATAAACATGTCAATAACTTCTAGTATTTTAGGATTATCTTTTATCCCATTTTCAAGTGCTTTTCTAGCAACTAATAAGTCTAACTTTTCATTTACTATGTATTCATGTATATATTTTTCAGGATTATTTACTTCTTCTGTTTCTTTATGCAAAACCATATTATCAATTTCATCTATAAAATCTGGATCTGAATAAAATTGTATAAAATATCCCCCTGTATTTTCTCCAACATCATCACATGTAGTATAATAAACATCATTATATTTGTTTTCTATTCTCACATTTCTTCCTCCTCACTTTCAATATTTTCTATTTCTTCTTTATTATTAAGAAAACTATAGTATTTATTTTGAAGGTCTTGGATATATTCCATATCTTTGTATTTCTCGAAAAAGAATTCATTAATTTTGTCTTTATTATATATATTTTCATAAATATAATTTAAATTTTTATTAATAGTTCCCACATTAAAATCATTACTTCCAATTACCATATATTCATTGATTTTAGCTGATATTTCTAATGCTTCAATATCTATTTGTTTTTTATCAAAGACACATTTTTCTAAATAAGTATCATATATTGGAAATAAAGTTTTTTTTCCTATTGTTATTGGTAAATCTAGGTTATGTTCAAATTCAAAAGTTCGTGGTTCTACTTTCATTATAGAAAATGATTCTCTCTCATTATATAAGATATATTTATTCCCTAGATTACTTTGAAAAGCTACTGGATAATTATGATTAAGAGAATATATTAGTTTTAATTTTGTAGGCTCTTTTTCTAAGTTTCTTTTCATTTTAGCAATTTTATTAATATATTCTTCTACTTCTTTCTTTAACTTATTATCTAATGTAGGTTCTATTTGAAAATCTTCTATTGTTCCTAATCTATAAGATTGTTTGGTTATTATATTTTCCGTTGGGTACATATCAAGAAAGTATAGATAACTTTCTAATACTTTACTGAAAATTTTTTCACATTTCATAGTTAAATCTTTATAAATAAATTCTCCTTTATTTGCCACATTTATAAGATATTCTCTATTTAATTCTTCTGGATTGTATAGATATATTTTTCCATCTTTATTTACCATATAAATTTCATCATTATATTCTACATTTTCTTTTTCCTCTATTGGAAGAATTGTGTCTCCTAAAAAAGAATGATAATAGCTTTGAGATTTATTTGATGCCATTTCAAATTCTTTAAGTGTTTTTACTCCTTCAAATTCCTGTAAAATTTCATTAAAATTTTTATCACATGAATCTTCAGCTTTTCTAAATTTTACAAACTCTTCCTTATCTCCGTTAAACTCTGGTGTAGAATATAGTTTATTTTGTTCGTGATCATAAAAATATATTCTTCTTCTTGTCATCTTTGTTATACCTCTTTTCTCTTTTTATTATTGTTCTATTTCTTCGCTATCATCATTTGATAAAACTCCATCAAATAACACATTATCATAATCTCCAATTTCAACAGCATCAAATAAATCACACAACATACATAAAGCCACTCTATCTTGTTCATCTGATTCAAATTTGATACCATCATTAAACTCATCTTGTAATCTTTTGCATAAGTCATCTATATTTTTATAATAGGCTTTAAATGCTTCATAAAATTTTTTATACCCTTCTCCTATATTTTCCTTATCTGGATTCAAACTGTATTTATAACTGTGAAAAATTTTATTGATGTCTACTTTTTCTTCTAAATTTAAGACAAATAATTCATCTGCTGTAATCTTTGAAATATTATCAGGATAAACATAAATATCATCTTTACTTAATTTAATCGGTTGTAATTTATTTTCTTCATTTCTTTTTTGAATTACTGTAACTAAAAGAGATTTATAATTTAAGTCAAAATAACTACAACTAGAATGGTAATTTTCTATTTCTAAGTTATGACCATTTAATTTATTGCATAAGTCACTCAAACTTTCATTATTTTTATTAGCAACATCAATTATATGTTCTAGTTCTTTTAGTTCATTTTGAGCTAATGTTATTGCTTTCAGTACATCATAAGGGCTTATTTTTAAGTTGTTTAAATATTCTTCATCTTTCATAGTTTCTATAATTATCTGTTCATTTGTTTTTAACATTTTTATACTCCTATTTTTTTATTCTTGTATTTCTTCTTTTTCTAATTCTAAATTGTCAAGCCAATCAATTGCTTCTAAATTATTATTTATCAGTAAACCATCAGGTCCACTTGCTATAATTCCATCTTCTCTAATGCAATATTTGGGAATATCAATATTGTGTTTTTGACAGAAATCTTCTAGTTCTTCTTTAGAGTTTATTATTTGTACTAACTTAGGATTAATAACTCTATATGCACAATTAAAATCAAATCCTCCTGTCAAGTCTATTTCAAAATTAGTTTCCAAATCGTTTGGATCTTTTACTAATAAAAATTGATGTTCATATAATTTAGAACTTGCTTCCAAAGTACATTCAAAAATATAAGAATATTTTTCTGTTTCTTTGTTTGAATAGTAACTAAATTCTTCTATTCCATTTTGTTGATTAACAATATTTCCAGAAAAATAGTTATTGAAATTAATAGTTTTCTTTAGTTCGTTTTTTGCCTCTTCAAAATCCGAATACACATTTAATTGAAAAGGTTCACCTTTGTTGTAATCTTCTTCTGTTTCATATATACGAATCTCATATTTGCATTCTTCATCTCTTAATTTATCAATTTCTTCTCCTTGTAAATATCTTATTGCATATTCCTTTTCTTTAAATTCTTCTGTCCACATATTTCCATTTCTATTATCTATAGCAATAAAACTATCATCTTTTTTATCAACCATTAAAAAAGATTGCTTTTCTTCATCTGTAAATTCTTCCTGATTATTTAACTTTTCAATTAATATATTAAATTCTTTTTCAGTAATTGTTTTTATGTCTTTATCTTGTATTACTTCATTTTCAAACTCTTTTAATTTCTGTTCTTCTATAATTTCTTGATAATCATTTTCAAAAAATTCATATATTGATACTGGTCGCATTCCTTCTTCGTGTGTGTCAAAAAATTCTACAACATAATTGTTGTAATATCCTAATAAACTCAACAAATCCTCTTTATCCATATTTTCTATTTGTTCTGTGGTCATTATATTTCCTCCTCTTCTTCTCTATCATTTGAAGTTTGGTGGTATTTTTGTAGTGCTAATTCTAATCCTCTTTGTATATTTGTATTTGAATTAATATCCTTAATTGTTAATCCACAAGCCATTAAAGTATCTCGCAACTCTCCAGTATAACCATATTCGTGATTTCCAAGTTCTTCTTCAAACATTCCCTGAATAAATTTTTCCCCTGTTATATCATTTTTTATTGCTTCTTTTAATTCTTTATAGTGATTATTGTTCATATCATTATATGCTTGCTTGTCCTCTATTTTTACGAAACCACCAAAACCTATTGATACTATTTTATCTTTATCATTTTCAGCTAATCCCAATTTTTTTAGTCCTTCTTTTATGTCTTCTTCTGTAAATGCAAAAGCTACTGGAAAATTATTAAATTCCGCTTGATGCCTATTCTTCATTTCTACATATGTTTCCATTTATATCTACCTCTTTATATTATTGTTCTTCTTCGTTTTCTTCGCTTTCTTCTGGTTCTTCTTTATATAATTCTTCATTGATAAATTTTACAAAATCTACTGCTGTTTTTTTATAACCTGCTGCGTGTATTAAATTTTCAATTTTTACACTAAAATCCTTATCTATTTCTCCATTGTCATATTGTTCTAATACTTCTATTACTATATAAGGTTTAATATTTTTTATGTTTATTCCATTCAATATCTCGTCTATTTTCTTAGTCATCCAATTAATATCTTCTTCAAAGAAACACATATCACTACCATAATAAAAATTACCATTTTCTTCTCTAACCGAATCAACATATCCTATAGCAATTTCCCTTTTCATTTCTTCTGATAACATATTAACTAAGTCTTCTTTATTTATTTCATCATCCATTAAATAATCAAATAATGTGTCAATATTTTCAAATTTTAAAACATTGTGATTTTCTAGTGTTTTTTCACCTAAATCATTAAAAATAATATCGTTTAAATTCTTGTTTATTCCTGTTCTTTCTTCAAAGACTTTACTCGCTTCAGTTAAACTTGTATAATATGAACCTTGCAACCAGTCAAAATATGTTTTACTTTTATGAACTCCTAGTCCATTAGTTACTACATATGGAGATTCTTCAACACCTAATTTCTTTATTAAAGCCCAGTCTTTTTCTTTTTCTAAAATAATTGCTTGTCCAAAGTTAATATCTATAATAGCATCTCTGACTAAGTCTTCTTCTCTTACACAATTTCTATATTCTCTTACTTCGTGATCCTTAAAATCTTCGTAATCTAATACAATTTCACCAGCATTATATTTATCTTCTACTTTTTCTAATGCTTCTTCTAAATTGTTAGCTTCAATATCTTCTACTCTTTGTGATATTTCTTCTATTTCGATTTGGAATTTTTTCATATATGTTCCTCCTACTTTACTATATTTCTTCTTCATTATTTTTCTCTAACATTTCATTCATTTGTGTTTGATAATTTTCTATGTCCTTTAAGTTTATCCATTCTGGTTTTTCTTCTTCAGAAAAAGAATTATATATTTTTTTCATTTCTGCTATGTGTTTATCTACATCTTTATAATATAAATGACCTACAAAACCATTTCCATTACCTAAAAAATAATCACAATCAGCTCTTAATCTATCTAACATCATATAATTATGTTGGTTGGCTTTTTCTTTTTCATAATTAGGATCATCTTTTGGATTATTCACTAATTCATATTTTTCCAAATCTTCAACCTCTCTCATAGGTTCTTCGTAATCTTTTGAGCAATACATTAAATGTACTTCACCTATATTTTGATTTCCATTTTCACAATATAAATTCTCATTTTCATCTTCATAATAGTAATTGTTATTTTCTTCATATTTATATATTAATTTGATTTTTTCATTTAAGTATTTTTCTATATTGCTATATCTATTTTTTATACTAGCATTTTCATTAAAATCATTAACTATATGTAAAAGAGCTTCTTTAATTCCTATGTATCTTCTACTCCATGTCTCGTTTGTTCCTATCTTTTTACCATTAATTGAAAATAGAAATGGTGAATACTTTTCTTCTTCTCTTGTTATTGTAATATCCCAAGTATTTTTGTATAAAAATGTTATTTGTTCACCGATTTTTAATTCATTTTCTTTATCAATTATTTCTTTTGCTAAATTTCTATTAAATTTTATTTTTTCCATAGAGTTATTCCTCCTACAATTTTAAATAGTTTCCTCATCTTCCTCTTCTTCTATATTGTTAGTTTCTTTATACTGTTCTATTTCATTATGAATTAATGAGTCTACATAGTCATTAAATTCTTCATCTTCAGCTATTTTATTGCTAATTTCATCTAACATAGATTCAGTAATTTGATTACTTTGTAATAAAGTAGGATGTGCAACTTCTAATATGTTTAACAAAGTTAATTTTATACTGTCTTGATAACTACTGTTAATATTTTCTCTATATTCATCAATATTTTCTTCATTTATTATATTTTCTATAATACATTCTCCATTTATGTATTCTTTAAAAAAGTATTCTATTGGATATTTATATTTGTAAATATCATTTGGCTTACGAGATAAGTGCCATAACCCTTCATCCGTTATAGAATTAACATCTAGGTCCAAATCTTGATATGATTGATTACATTCTAATTTAATGTATTTAATAACAAGATTTGTTTCTTTATAAAAAACTTCCATATTACAATTATATTTTTCTTTAAATTCTTTAAGTCTAATCCAAACTTTTTCAATTGTATCAATATTCATTTTTAACCAATGTGTATATTTATATTTCATATTTAACTCCTAAAATTTATAATTCTTCAATCTCTTCTTGCTCTAATTCACTATTCAATGTATTCTTAAATTCATTATCTAAACCTCTTTGATATATATATGGATATTTCATTATAAATTCAATAAATTTGTTTGAACCATCCACATTTTCAATTCCATGTTTTTCTATGGCATCTATGTATTCTCCTATTTTTATATAGTCTGGAGATTGTGTTAGATGACCAAGTCTTCTTTCATAAATAATAGTTCCATTATTGCTATTAAAATTCATATATTCATCATATACTTCTCCATGACCTTCATCAATTTTATGAATAGGAATGATTTCATATATACCATCTCTTAATTCTTTAGGTTCTTTTTTACTATTTTTAATTATTGAACCTCTTTCTTTTTTTATCATCTTAATAACAAATTCATTTCTCTTATCTTCTGCTTTTTGTACTTTAGGTTTAAATTCATTGTATATAGTTGTAGATTCTTCCTTAGTTAAATCTTTATAATTTCCCCATCTATTTGCTATATCAATTGCTTTACTTTCTAAGCTGCGATGTTCATTTATAATTTCTATAAATTCATTATCGTTCATAGCTTTATCTATTGCTATTCTATATGGCATAATACTTTCATTACTTCCTCTAAAATCACAATTACTAAAATACATGGAAATAACTGCTTTATCTAGCCCATTTATACCACCAGTTATATATGCTTTAGTTAGATAATCGGACTTAACACTATGGTATGGGCTATCATCGTTGCTACTATGTGTACTTATATATATTCCATCTTTTTTAAATGTAATTCTATTAATAAGCTCTACTGACATTTTTTACAAAACCTCCTCTGTTTCTTCTGTGATAATATCAGGAAAATTATTTCTACCTTGATGCTCTTCTCTATATTTTTCACCTTCTATTTGAAACATTAGCATTTCAAATGATCTAACTAGATTTATATCATCTAGTTCTCTAAATTTTTGTTTATCAAGAATTATACCTTTTTTTAATCTGTCTATGTAAACATCCATTATTTCGTGAATATCTATTATTTCATCAATATCCATTATTTTGTGAACATCCATTATCTCATTTCGTGTACTGTTTTTTTCATAGAAGTTCCTTATTTTGTTAATTCCTTCTGCTAATATAAAACAATCTTCACACTCAACATTTGGATCATATTCAAAATTCTCATCATATAAAACTTTAGTAATATAAAATTCTATTAATGTTATTGGTCTTTCAATAGGATTAAAATCAGCCCATTCATGTTGTATATATTTTTCAGCATATTCTCTTAATTCTTCATATTCATCTTTGTATAATTCTATTTTTTCTAATGTTTTATTTGAATCTGAATGAACTATTCTAATATTAGCTTTTGATTCCAATACATTAATGTCAAAGTATATTTCATACTCATCTTTATTTAAATTATTCTTTTGAGCAATATTTTCAATATCTAGTTTTTTAATTAATGGTTGGCTAAACTCTAAATCACACCAAAAACTTAAAATTCCACTTTTTTCTTTTAATGGATTAGATTCAGGAGAATAATCAAATTCATAATCGTTTTTTTCTATTTGTTTTCTATCTTTATTCAACATATTTCTTCTTCCTCACTTTCATTATCAAGTGTTGAATTTTCTTCTAAACAAGGTTGTAGCATTTTTTCTAAATATTCTGCCATTTCTTTTTGTGTTTGAAATTGCATATACTTATAACTCTCGTGATATGCTGATGAATCTATATCTAAATCAAGTTGAGCAGTTGCTATTTCTAATTTTCCCCAATTATGTGTTATCCACATTCTCTTATTTAAAATTTTACTTTCACAAATAATCCAAAGTGGAGTTTTTCTATCTACCAGATATTGATTTGTCATATACCATGTTGAATGGTCTACCAATCTATCTAAATCAGCTGTAAAAAGAATTCTATATATTTCTCTGTATTTCTTCTTGTACATTGGATTCTCTAAATCCATTATTCTTCTCATACTATCTCCTCTTCTAGGCAGTCAATGTCTTCATATTGTTTGTCTTTTTCTATTTCTTCTTTATATGTCATATCCCAATCTTTAATCTTTAAAGTTTCAACTCCCCAACCTATTTCAAAAGTTATATATAAATCTTTATATGGAATTGCAATATTATGTGTATATATTTTATTTCCCCAAATTGTATCTTTTGTTAATTTATATAGTATTGAACCTTCTTCAAATTTGTCATCATTTATTTCTTTATATATCTTACCTGCAATATCATAAGCTAGTTCACTAAGACTATAACAGGAATATCCTGTATTTATAATCTCATCTATGCAACTATAATAAAAATCGTGTAATGCAAATCCATATTTTTCTGTAAATTCATTTTCACTCAAATTTAAACTCATAATTCTTCTTCCTCATCAATTTTATTTTCTATATTTTCTTTATAAAACAATGTATCTTCTTCATTTACATCTAAGCAGCTACAATGATTGCAAAATAATTGTATATTCAAAGATTTAACAAGTGGTAAATAGTGATTTTTAAAATTATTCCATCTATTTAATTCTTTTCTTATCCATATTTTATCTTCACAATCAGCTTCTTTAAGCATTTCTTTTCTAAAATTCATTTGAAAGTCACTCTCTGCAACAAGGTCAGCTAATGTCCATTTTTCTGGATATGCTTCTGGCTGTCCTAATTTAGCACCATTGGCTAAAGCTATTTTTTGATCTAAGACTAAATGTTCTCTTCCTGTACACATACAAATATCATTAAATCTTTTTTTAGCTTTTTCAAATTCTTTATTAAAGTCTTTATTGTATTTAAAATTATTTATATCCCTTTTAGATTCTTTTAAATTCTCTTGTTTTCTTAATTCAGTAAGACTTATGAAAGGTTTTCCATTAAAAGTTATCTCCTGAATTCTTTTAAATTGCTTTAAAACTCCATTTTGCAATTTATCAAATTCCTCATACAATTCCATTGTAAAATACTGTAGCATTTCTTTTTGAGATAATACCCAACCAGAACTATATAAAAAACTAAATATTTTATCATTATTACTTATAAAACATAGTGAATTATCTTCATTGTCATAATATGCTTCTTTTCCTGGTGTAAAATGATAGTTTTCACTCTTTCCAAGATATACTCTATCTTCTGTATCAACTAAAGCTGTCATTCCTTCATAGTTACTTATACAAGCTGAAATTATTTTTACTTTTTTAGTATTCATAAATGATTTTCCTTTCATTATATTTTTTACCTTATTACTTTTATAGAGTTGTTTCTTCTTCAGTTACATTTATTTGTTGTTCCAATCCTTCTACAATCAATCTGTAGCAATTATTTTTTACTTCTTCTAAACTTTTCATATTATCTAAATTAAAATTATCTGATAAAATCCTTTTAGATATTAATTCACATTTATCAATATTGTTATCACTTGTATAAATTGAGGCTATCATTTTCCCTTTTTCTTTTGTTATCTCTAAAATATTTCCATTTTCTCTGATTGCAATAAGTGGGCTTCTGTAATTTTCATAAAAATAATTGTCTTTGGCTTTCCATTGTAAATCTGCTAAATCTTCTGCATCTACCATGAAAGCTGCAATATCTTTTTCAAATTCTTTTCCCATTTCATACATATATTGTTTTATTCGGTTTTCTTCTCCTGGATTTGTTAAATATCCAATCATCATTGAAGTATCAGTATATTTTAATTGATACTGATTATTTTTAACAACAATATCGTAAGATAAATAAGCATTTTCATTGCTAGTATCTTTTAATGTTGGATAGAAGTAAACTTTTAATTCTTCATTATCTTTATCTATTAATTCAAATATTGGTCTACCTTTCATATCAAAACTTTTAAGTACATTATCTAACATTTCTATCTTGTCTTGCTTTGTTAAATCGCATCTTTTCTCAAATACCATTTCCATTCTATTAAATAAAGAACATACTTCGTTTAAATTGTTATTCAATTTGTTTGGTATAATATTTAAAATAAATCTTTCTTCGTAAACTGATGGAATTATATGTAGTTCTCTATGTCCAGTTCCATTTTTTATTATTTCATTTATCTTATTTTCATATTTTTTGTATGTACCTAAATCCCCTAAGACAGCAATATCATTATAATAATTTTTAATTTCTCTCAAATCATATGGGCTACTAAAAGAAATTTTATAAAGTTCATTGCTTCTATCTGAAAACTGAAGCATTCCGAGAAATAATACTTCTTATTAATGAAGCATATTTTTCTTCAAATGTTTCTTTCCATTTATACATTTCACATTTTCGATATGAAAGAGGAGTCATATTTCCATCAGCAATATATCCTGTTATCTTATTGTTTTCTTTATCTATCTCTAATTTTTTTATATAATCACAGGCCATCTTTATAACTCCTCACTTTCTTCATCTTCTTCTCCACCAAACATATAATAAATTTTTTTAAGTTCTTCATCTTCAGTTTTTATAGCTTCATCCTTTATATCTTCTAAATTATCAATATTTTCTAGTGTTTTAATTCTTTCATAATCTTGCCATAAATTTGTAAATTCTTTAGAATACCAACCTGGATATTTTTCTTTTTCTTGTTCTTGCTCAATTTTAAAATTATTTTTTTCCAAAGTTGTTATTCTTTCAATACATTCTTTTATAGTATCTGGCATATAATATTCAGTTTCATTTCTATACTTATCAAATTTATCTTTTAATTCTTCTTTCAGTTGATCCACTTTATGTAATATAATATCTTCTGTTGTTCTTATTATTTGTTTTTCTATATCACTAAAATCTTCTGAATTTATTGTAACCTCCGATTTATTAAAAGTTACTGCATTTAAATTTTCAAGTTCATTACTTGAATGCAAACTAATTTTTTTACCATATATATTAAATATTTCATCTAGTTCTGCTTCTGTTTTTATCTTGTTTCCATCATTAAATATTAAATTAACATTTTTCTTTTCTTTAAGAAAAGTATTTATCTCTGCCAATTTCAAAATAAATTTTGGAGCTTTCTTATGCTGTATTTCTTTTAAAATCAATCCTGCTTTAATTTCATTATCAAATAATCCCTTTTTATAGAGTTCTTCTAAATTATGTATTTCTTCAGTATATGGATCAAAAATTATTGAATCACCATTATCTAGTGCATAAACAAGTTTGCTTGTATTGAAATTTATTTTTGTATTATAAGAAAGGCTACATTTTATATCAGTATCTAAACTTTGTAATTTTCTTATAGATATGTCTTTATATAACTCGTAGCTTGAATAATTATTATTCTTAAATATTTCAAATGTCTTATCACTTATAAATTTTTGTATTCTATTATGAATCAAAGAACTGTACTCTAATATGTAATATCTCTTTAATAATTCTTGTTCAAATTTATAATATTCTTTATTTTCTTTATCAAAATCACTTCTACTATGCACATATAAAGTATCTTCTTTACCATCCATATAAAAATAACTAAACATTGAATAACTATTATCTTGAAACAGCCTAAATTCTTCTTTATTCTCACTCACAAAATTAAATTTTCCTATTTTAATTATCATAAAATTACTCCTCCAAGTCTTGCGTGTCTTCCTTTTCTGGATAATACTCATTTAAATAATTATCTATAATTCCATTCATAGTTTCATTAAAGAAGATATGATCTGTAATCTTGTCTGCTATATCAACTATGTTATCTAATTCTAATGGAATATTCCTTCCATCTTCATTCATATCTTCTATTCTTGTAACAACTTCACTAGCAATACCTTTTAATAGAAATGTTTCATTAAGCTCTTTTATTTGTTTAAAAATTTCTTTTGAATTTTCTATTTCTACAGTCATTTGCTTTATAAAGTTATTACTATTTTTAATAAAACTTTCAAAATTTTCTTTTTCTTCTTGATTTGTATAAAATATCGTTTGAAAATATAATCCATTTTTATTATTTTCAGTTTCATAGAATAATGCTTTTTCTCCTAAATTTTCAAATGAAATAAGATTTATATTGTGATTTTTTAAATAATCTTTTATTCTTTTAATTTCTTCGCTTATTTCTGTTTCTTTCATATTAGCTTTTAATATTAATATGTTCTCATATTTCATAATTCTTCTTCCTCTTCTTTTATATCTAATTCATACCTGTCAAATTCATCTATTAAACCTTTATCAACTAAAAACCTTTCAAATATGTCAATTCTTCTTTGCAATGAAAATATTTTGTCTTTTTTTTCTTTTTCCACTAATTCTTTCAATTTAAGTTTTGATTTTAGATTATCAAGTTCTAAGGATATTTTATATTTTTTGTTTGCTATTCTTCCTGCTTCTCTGTTCATATCAGCTTCTTTATATTCTATATATTCTCTGTCTAATTCTTCATACTGATTAGATAAAATATCTATTTGCTTTTTAATTCCTTCTATACTAGTTAAATCTATCTTTTCTTTATTCATTTTCTAATACCTCATTTTTACCATTAACAAAGTATTCATCTGGAAAATCTTCTAAATATCCTTCTAACCAATCATCTTGAATTAATGAACATACAAATTGCCAATCAACTTGTTCAAAAACATCTTCAGCCATTATTTCAATGTCCTCAAAAGGAACTTTGTTTAAATCTACTCCATTAACTACCAAATAATCTCTAACATCTTCACATATTCCTTCAAAAGTAATACCTGCATCATTTATATTATTTTCATCAAGTTCAGATACATAGCATATTCCTTCTCGTTTATAAAAATTCTCAAAATTCTTATAGATATAACCTTGCCTAAAATATTCTTTTTCAATTGTTCCATCTGGCAATATTTCTCCTATCTGTCTGCACATAATTTCTTTTACATATTTATTTATGTCTCGTATTGAATCTTCTTTATTTACAAATAGGGTATTTACTTTTATTAATTCTTTTTCCTTTTTAATGTAAATGTTTAACTGTTTTTGGTTATCTGGTAATTTATACCTTTTATCAGTTTTATCTGGAAATTTACAGTAAAAATCTTTTATCTTAAAAAAGCCTTTTATCTCATTTATTGGTTCTAAATTAGCTTTTGCTTCTTCAATGGATTGTATGATATTTTCATAAGTAGTATTGTTGCTTTTGGCTATATCTTGAATATCTCTATCATTTTCTATAATTTCTTTCATTTGTTCTTTATAATCTTCTAAAGTATCTTGCTTGAAGATTTTCCAGCACGAATATTCGCAATTAAACATTATATTTGCTAATTCAATCGAAATTTCTCTACCTAATTCCTCTAAGGTCATTATTTCATCTTTTTCATAGTCTTGTTTTTCTTCTTCAACATGAAGAAGATCGACTTCATATTTATTTACATTATTAAAAAAATCTTCTTTTTCATTACTAAAGTATAGGTAATCTAATCTATTATCAATCTCTTCTTTTGCTTTTAGTATATTAACAGACATGAAAGGATCTTTAGGAACATAACCTTTAGCAGCTACATCTTCCACTTTAACAATAAAACCTCTTTTTAATGATTCTAATGTTGTTGCATATTCTTCATGCTTAAATGTGAAATTGTAAGAATCAATTAAACTAACTTTATCCATTAGCAACTTATTTATATTATTTTCCTTACTAAAATCTTTTTTTAATATTTCTTTACATTTCTTATAATCAGTAATATTATTCATTTTATTCCTTTCTTAAATTGCAACAATCATCTTTATTTACATTTACATTTCTTTTCCAATACAAATAATGATTAGAAACATCTTCACATATTGTTACTTCTTCAAATCCAGTTATTTTCTTTAACATTTTAATCTTATCTTTTAACTGTAAATGACAATATCCACTTTGTTTTAAAGTATATTTAGAATAATCTAAGTCAAACCATCTCTTTATCCATGAATTTACTCTCAAAAATTCAATTAAAATTTTGTCACATTTAATGTTGTTTAAAATATCAAAGTCTATATATTGTTCAATAAATGGTGAAAGTCTAACCTGTACATCAAATCCATGTTCTTGTAATTTTTCAATGGCTTCAATTCGTTTACTTGGAACAGTTGCTTTTTCATAAGTAAGTGATAAATCATCTTGTGTAGTTGTTATTGTAATTTGAATATGTGCTAACTTTTTGTCTAATATTTTTATATATTCATCATCAGCTATTAAATTTGATTTAGTAACTATTAAATAACCTATTCCATACTTATTTAATAGCTTTATCGTGTTATATGTAACTTTATATTTCTTTTCAATTGGTTGGAAACAATCGGTCATTCCGACCTAATCGCAATATTGTTCCTTTAGGTAATTTTTTTATTTTTCTCTCTATCTTGCTTGTATCAGCTACACTCGGATCATTTGGATTCCATAAATTTCTAAAATCTAATAATGATTTTGCATAACAATATTTGCAATCATGCTGACAGCCACAACCATATGTATCAAGTCGTGTAGGATATTTGCATTTACTTCCTTCATTTCCTTCTACTGTTTTATAAAAACTCTTAAATTCTTTGCTTCAATTTTCCTCCTATTATAATGGTTGCAAAGGTGGGTACTGCCCCCACATCGCCAGCAAAGCAGACTGGAATGTTCTTTACACTACATTGCGATAAATAAAAAAACTCACAAGTCACTTTTTCAAGCAACTTATAAGTTTTGATATTAACATCATAATATTTTATATAGGGGTTTTCAATTCCCAAATTTTTCCCTATTTATTCATATGGAGTTTTCTTCCTCAATATCATTAGAGTCATTTATATCCATTAAAAAACTTTCATAATTAGAATAACATAAAAAGTATAATACTGAATCCAAATTTAATTTTCCTTCATAACTTTTTATATACTGCTTTTCTTCTTTTGCTTTACTATATAATCTAAATTCTGATAGTTCTTTATTAATGTCAACTTCTAATTCTAATTTATATTGAGTTCCATTATCATATTGATTTGTAATTTTTTCTATTAATTTACAATCATAATCAAAGAAATCCAATATATCCTGTTTGTCGATATACACATAATTTTGACTTGTTTTAGTATAAATTTGTTTTAATTCAAAAATATCCTTTTCTATATGTTTTTCTACTTCGTTTTGCTTTTCTTTTACATAATTACATAATTTTTCCTCAATTTCTTCCCAATGTGCATTAACAAAATTTCTCTCATTTTTAGAGTAACAATCAATACATTCTAATACTAGATCTTCCTTAATTAAATGATGTACTCTAAACAATCCATTCATCTTTTTTTTCTCATACACTATAGTAAAGTATAAATATTTATCACCTTTTTTAAAATCAATATCTTTAAATTGAACTTGGTAACGGTTATCTTCATAAGCATCATAAACCTTTGCAATTTCTTGCCAATCTTTTGCAGTAATAATAGTTTGTAATTTTATATGTGTATCAAATTTGCGAGCTATAGTATTAATGTCTGCTACAAAATCAAGTAATAAATCTGGAGTAATATCTTCTCGTATATCACAAAACAACAAACTACATTGTTCTTTATTTACTATAATATTTTCTTTATCAAAATTAAATTTAATCCATTCAACCCACTTTTTAGCACTATTTTTAGCACATATTGCAATTTCATTATTAGATATTTCTTTAAGTTTCAATCTGTATTTCGCACAAATTATTTTTATACCTTCTTCACATTGTTTTTTTCTCTGCTTTTCCATCTATAGTTCCTCCTATTATATTGTTTCTTCTTCATCTTCTTCATTCTCATTTATTTTAGTATTTTTATCTATAAAATTTTCAATAATTTCATTATCTTTATTTTTATATTTACTGCAAATCACATTGCCTAAATCATAATCCATATCAATAATTTCTGAACTACCATTGTATATACTGTTAAACTCTTCTTCATTTACTTTTATGCAAGATATTATTCCATATGTATTATTATTTCCATTTTTTACATAGTTATCTATAAATTCTAATGCTTCATCATATTTTTTAGTAAATCCCCAATTTTCATTATAATATCCATTTTTATAATCCCAAACTTCATTATAACATTCATATTCTGGATCATCTTTATCTAATAAAACACCAACTTCAAATTGATATGCTTCGTATTTGTCATTTATTATATTATCCATTTTTATCTCTAATGCTTTTTCTATATCTATTATTACTTCAGGAACAAAATGATATTTCAAAACATCTATAAGATTAGGTTGCAATTCTTCTTTTCCACAAAAAAATATTTCATCTTTAGAAAATACTTTTTCATCTTTTTCAAGCATAAACATAATTTTTAAATTTTCAAATGGATTCAATGGATAGCTAGGACCATTTCTTGGTTCATACATTTGTATATCATCTTTTAGTTCCATATAATCTTCTATATACTTTTTGTTTAATTCATATAAATTACAGCATTCATCTTGTTTTAAATTGTTTAATTCTGATTTTAATATTATAGCTTTAAATTTGCTATCAATTTTTTCTAGTTCATTAATAGCATTAATTATTTGACAGTTTTCTTCAAAATTAACATACTTGTTTTCATTAAAAACATTTTTTAATATTAATTTATATTTTTCTTTTAGTTCTTCGCTTATATTATTTGTTCTAAATAACCTTAAATACTCATCTTCAACAAACTTCTTTGCTTCTTCTGGAATTGGTTCAAATATTCTTAATCCGATTAAGTATCTTTTTATATTCTTCTTTATTCAATTTTATCACCTACCTATTTTTAAAGGACAGTATTGTACTGCCCTTTAAAATCTATATAATATTTGCAACAACAATACTTTTTGTTATTGTATTTCCTGCAATATCTCTAATTGTTACTGTTTGAGTATCATTTTCATCAAATACTTTAGTTAAAGTTGTTTCATCATTTGATAAAGTCCAACCTTCAATTCCTTGTATTCTTTCATTTGCTTTTATTGTTACTGTTACTGAATCTATTGTTTGTGAAGTTGTTGAATAATTTATTTCAATTTCTGGGTTAGTTTTATCAATATTATTAATTTCTATTTTAGCAGTTGATTCATTTCCTGCTATATCTCTTACTGCAACATTAGTATTTGTATTAGCTGAAAATGTTTTACTTAATTGTCTTTTATCTAAAGATAAATTCCAACCAGATACTGGTTGTATCTCCTCATTAGCTTTTATTGTTACTGTTACATTTTCATTAGTAATTTGAGTATTGCTATATGAAATCTCTAATTCTGGTTTTGTTGAATCTACTATAATTTTATGAGTTGTAGTTTTTTCGTTTCCAACTTCATCTTTTAAGAATGTATGTAAATAATAAATTCCATCTTGTTCTACTTTCAATTTTAATGTTTCATTTTCACTCTTAAATGTAGTTGCTCCTTCAAAATTAGCTTTTTCATTTGAAGATAGAATATATTTACATTCTTCTAAATTCAATCCAAATCCAACATCTGAAATTCTAGTTACTACATCAAACTCTTTTGTATTGAATGTATTTTTATTAATTACAGAATCGTTTGGTTTATCTTGATCAATATTAGAAATAGTTACATCTACAGAAACAGGATTTCCTCCTAAATCATAAAATGTATAAATTGTTCTTCCAATATTTTTGTTAAACTCTTTTCTCAAAGTTTTTCCGTTATCATAAACTTCCCAGCCCTCTGTTCCTTTTAGTGTTTCATTAGATTTAATTGTTACAATAACATTTTTGTTTGTGTGTTCTTTAATATTATATTCTCTTGTAACAACAGGGTTCAAAGTATCACTAATAATTGTTTGTGTTGTTACTCTTTCATTGCCTGCATTGTCAACTAATTGAATATGTAAATAATAAGTAGAATTCTCTTTTATTGTAAAATATAATGTTTGGTCTTGTTTTGTAAATGTAGCTGCTGAATTAAAGTTGCTTGGAGTATCTTTACTTTGATTCAATACATATTTACATTTACTTAAATTTAGTCCAGAACCACCTTCATTATCGCTTATGTTAGCTGTTAGAGTAATGTCTATATTTTTAGAATTATCAATAGGTCTTGTATTAAATACATTTTGAGATAGTTTTGGCTCTACTGGTTCTACTTTATCTATATTATTTATTCTTATATGAGCTTTTATTTTTCTTCCTACTAAATCTGTAAATTCTACTTCCTCATCTATATTTTTTGAATAAGTTTTTGTAAATACAGTTTTAGTTTTATTTGATTTCCAGTCTGATACTTCTTGCATTTCTTTGTTTGATGTAATTGTAACCACTACATCTTTATTAGTAATTGCTGTATTTGAATATTTAATATGAAGTGTTGGCATTACTGTATCAACAATTAATTTGATTGTGTCTTTTCTTACATTTCCAGCATTGTCCATTGAAATAACATGTAAATAATATACTCCATCATTATCAACTGTTTTTTCTATTAATGATGTTAAATCTGTAATTTTAGTATAATTGCTCTCATCTTTCATTTCTTCTTTATTGTCAATTTTATATTTGCAACCATTTAAGTTAATACCTGATTCATTATCTGCCATCGTTAATTTAGTTTGAATTTTTTTAGATGCAAATATCGAATCTGATACTTTTGCTACTTGTGGTTTTACTTTGTCGATGTTTTTAATTTCTATTTTAGTAGTTGCTTTGTTCCCTGCCAAATCATATACTTTAACTTCTTCTGAAGTATTTTCTTTATATTCTTTATAAGCACTCATTCTATCTTCTGCTAATGTATATCCACTAGTTATATTACTTACTTGCTCATTAAATCTTAATGTTACAATAACATTTTCATTAGTTATATCTTGTTTACTATAAGTAACATTTATAGTAGGTGCTGTTTTATCTGTTTGATTATCTATAATAGTAACTGGTTTTTTGTTAATATTGGGATTATATGTATTACCAGAAGGAGTATAAATATCCCCTTTATAGCCACTTACATTTACTTTAATTAACCCATTTGTATTTTCTTGCTCTAAAGATGAAAATTGATTTGTAACAATTATTAAGTCATCTTCTTCATTTTCTATTGTTGTTTCATTGTTTTCTATTGAATTAACATTTTCTATATTATTAATATCCATTGATTTATTATCTTTTATATTAGTTGTATTACTTATATTATTATCTTTAGTACTATCATCACTTTTATTAAATATGTTTATCATCATAATAGTGCCTAATAGTAGCACTATTATGAGAATAACTACAATTACTTTTTTATTAATTCCTTCTGAATTCCCCATTTTGTTACTCCTCTCTTTTTTACCTACCTGTTCTAGGTAGTTTTTTAATTTCTAATTCTTTACCATAACTGATAGTTGTCCATTCATCTCTATCTTCTAGTGGAACATCTAAATATGTTGCTGTTAATGAAACTTCATTAGTCCATTTATCATCAGGCTTAACAGTTGATTTTACTTTTGCGAACATGAATGGAGTTATTTCTGCTTTAAATCCTACTGGAACTGTACCAAATGATAATCTAAAATCAGTAACATATTCTCCTTCTTTTAATTCAATTTCTTCAAAATCAACATAGTTATTTACTTTTGAATTTAGGTTTTCTTTAAATAAAACATAATCATCTGTTAAATTAGTTTTATATAATACATTAAAGTTTAATTCATGTGAGTAAATTCCTGTGAACAATTTTTTCATTTCAATATAATCTGTAGGTAAGTTATCTGTCATAGTGAAATTGTCTACTGGTACATTAGAATTGTTAGCAACTGTATTGAAGTCATAACGAATTTCATCATTTGGTTGTGCCTGGATAATTCCTGTTTTTTCTACTTCAATTTTTGCTTCTGCTGGTTTGTTTTTTATATCTATAATAACTTTTTGTCCATTCTCTGTTATTTCAAATACATCAGGTTCTTCTTTCTTTACATAAAAATCTGGACATTTTGTTTCCCACAAATAATAAGTGCCTTTATCAAGCATAATATCTTCACTAAATTTTCCATTTTTATCGGTTACTAAGGTTAATAAAACATTATCTTCTGAATCTCTTAATTCAAATTCAACACCCTCTAATGGCATACCTGCTGGATCTCTATTCAATGTATTGTCTTCTAATACCGTTTTATTTATATTTAAAAATCCAACTGGAACTGGTTCATTAGTAAAATTAAAGTATTTATTATCTTCATTTTTGTCTATTGTAAAATATACTGGTTCTTCATTAAGTATCCAGTCCTCATTTACCCAAGTTTCTTTGATACAATAGCTTCCTTTTCCAAGAACTACTTTATTAGTTGTTCCATCCTTTGTGGTAGTTAATGTTGCAACTTCTTTATTATCTTCAACATTGTAAATCTTATAAATTGCACCAACAACAGGCTCACCTTTTTTTACATCATTTTTATAGTTGTAATCTGCTGCTGTTTTTGTAACTTGAACTTCTCCAGCTTCTTCTGGAATGTCTTTTAAACTAATTTTAATAGATTCTTCGTTTTTATCTAATGAAAAATATTTTTCTTCATCATTTACCTTAAATCCGATTTGGAGCTGAAATTTCATAGCATTTGTAATTTCCTAAAGCAAGTTCTATATCATTACTTGTAAAGTTTGGTTCATTAATTTCGCCTTTTTCATTCGTTGTAACATCAATATGCCAATCTTTGTCTAGGGATTCAATTCTATATGTAGCATTAGCAACTGGTTGTCCTTCAATATGTCCTGTCCATAAATTATTCCCTCCACTTACTTTTTTAAGATTAACATATCCACCTTCTTCAGACCTATTTTGCACATCTAAATTAACTACTGCTTCATTTTCTCCAACAGTAAAATAGTGTTTCGTTTCATCTTTGTGGAAATATGGTGCTGGTTCTATTTCCTGCATATAATAATCGCCTAGTTTTAGCTTATATCTATTGAAAATCATACCGTCTGCTCCACTTTTTTTGATTGCTTTTTCTCCATTAAAGTCTACTATTGTTCCATCTAAATTATAGATTCCATATGTTGCACCAGCAACTGGATCATTTACTTTATGACCTGTCCAAACATTATTAAGACTAGCTGTTTTTTTAGCAGAAAAATATCCACCTTCTACAACACTTTCTTTTACCTTAAAATTAGACACTTCTCCATGATATGTAATTTCAAATTCATATACCTTAGAATCTTTTTTGAAAAAATTAGGGCTATTGGTTTCTTGAATAGTATATCGGCCAATAGGTAATGATAGTTGTGCTTTTCCCTCTTGGTTTGTAATAACTGTTTTTACAACTTCTCCAGCTAAATTCTTAATAGTGTATTCAGCACCTGGTACAGCACTTCCTACAACATTACCAGTCCAAATATTATTTTTTGCACTAACCTTTTCTAAATCGAATTTTCCTTCTGCTTTTACTTCTAATGTTGCTACTCCTGAACTATCTCCATATGGATCAAAAGTAACTAGGTAATTTTGCCATTCATCACTAGGACTTTTTCCAAAAAATACAGGATATGTTTTACATTTTGCTTGAACACTTACAATACCATTTAAATCTGTTCTTAAATTTGTTTTTTGCACTAATATTTTAAATGTTTCTCCAGCATTAAATGTAGTTCTTGGATTATTATTCATATCTGTTACAACAGTACCTTCTGGAAATCCTGCTATATTAGTAACTGTATAATTTCCCATTTGTACACTACTTGATACTGAATAAGTTTGAGAATAATAATTAGAATTACTATCTTGTGTAAAATCCCCTTGTTTGCTTATTGTTACTCTAGCATCTCCTGGTGTTTCTGTTCCATTTCTACCAATATTAACCAATCTATCAATAGCATTAAGTATTTTCTCTCCTCTTTCATCTCCTGCATGATAAAAAGATCTTACATCAGTATCTCTTATTATGCTATAAATCGCATGTTTTGTCGCAACAAAAGCATCATCGTTATTGTCTACTCCAATTTCTGCTGCTGTTTTATATGGATAACCGTTTACTGCTACTCTCCACACTCTAACATCATTCATAATATTATCTATTGAAACACTATAGTTTGGTATATCTGGTCCTACTCCATCTCGTTCAGGGTTCAAACAATAGGCTGGATAATATTGTCCATTTGGTGCTTGATATTGTACATAACTAACAGTTACATAGTACCACATATTGTTATGCCAATATTGCAAGTGATGTCCACAGTCGTGGTCATAAATAATATTAGCTTCTTTAATTTCTGTTGCTGCTAGTGATACATTTTGAAAAACTGGTAATAAATACATAATAATTAAAAGTACACATACTACTTTTTTTAATGTTTTTTTCATTTTAATAAAACCTCCCTCATCTCATATATTTAAGTAATTTTCTTACTTAAATAAAAAGCCAACAGCTCAAAGCATTGCTTTGTCTATTGACTTTTTTGATGTTACCATTATATAGGGGAGATTTTATATAATCAATTCCCAAATTTTTCCCTCATCAAAATTATGTGGCTTAAATGATATATGCTTCTGTGTACATGTAATTTCCATTAAGATAATAATCCCTTGCATAAATCCTGATTGTTCCAAATTTGTTTATTATCATATTTTTTACCCTATTGTTTGTATAAGTAAATTGGTTCGTTTGAGTTACTATACTCTCATCAATTACGATAGTATAGCCATATTGTTTCATATAAGTAGATTCATTATTTTTAATATCTTGTTTAATTTTTTCTGTTATAGTTGCATTATATTTATATGTGTGAACATCTTTCTTAGGTTCTTCTTTTACTTTTGGTGGTTCTACCTCTGGTGCTTTATTAGTATCTTCTTTTTTTACAGGATTCGTTGGTACTGTACTAGTAGTTGTTGTGACAGTTGGATTTTCTACTTTTTCCTGTTTAGGTGTTTCTTGTTTATTTTTATTAACAGTTACATCTTTTTTATCATTATTTACTACTGATGTACTTTTTGTATTCGCTTTTATTTCTTCTTTTGCTTTTTCTTGAACAACTGGAATTTCTTCGTTAGTAGATATATTTTCTTCTGGAGTATTTTCAACTTCTGTTTCCATTTCTTTTTCTGAAATATCTACAACAATTTCTTCATCTTGTGTTTCTTCTTTAGGATTTTGACTTTCTTCAAAAACTTCAGTAGCTACACCTGGAGCTTCTTTACTTTCTGAAATAAGATACATTCCCCCTACAGTTAATAAAATAATAACACCTACAATAATGGTAATAATTAAACTACCTTTTAAAATTTTCTTGCCTTGCTTCTTCATAGCAATCACTCCTTTGACTATTTAATTTCGAGTTTCCTCTTAATTGACAAAAATGTATAAATGAAAAACTGTAAAGGTTAGGCAAAGCCTATTCATTTTAACCTTTACAGTTTTTTGTTTATACAATATACTTTCAAAGGGAGGAAAATCGTAATTAGTCAAAGCAAGGCTTATTGCTTACTTGCTATTACACATAATCTTTTTTCTCTTTGATTTTTTATACAAGTTATCATTGTTATTTGATCTTCTTCTGTTGGATTTAATACTGTTAAATCTGTTTCACTTATTTCTTTTATTTCAGATATGTAATATTCTTGTGTTTCATATTTTGTTATATATTCAACTTTATCTCCTTTTTTTACTTCATTTAATCTTTCAAAAAAGTTTTGATTATATCCTCTGTTATGTGCTGCAAAGCATATGTTACCGCTGAAATATGGTGTATCTTTAAAATGCCCTATTCCTGTTTTTAGAATACTTAATTCTGTTCCATCTTTTATAGGACCATTTAATCCAATACTATCTATTTTTAAATGTCCTATTACATCTGTATTTTCTTCTGCTAATATCGTTTCAGTTTTTTCGTCTATTACCTCTTCTATAATCTCATTTTCAGTTTTGCTATTATTATTTCTATTAATTAGCAAATATGTTCCTATTCCTCCAAGTATAACAATTAATATAATAGCAAAAATCATAATTTTCTTTTTCATAAAACTTCATCCTCCTCTTTTTCTCCTTTTATACCTACTACTAAATATCTTCCAGTATCTAATTTAATTTTGTATCTTTCTTCTATTTTTCTATAATCATCTTTTGTATAAATCTCTTTTGTTAGCATGTCCTTTAATTCTTCATAATTAAAACAATTGTTAATTAGTTCTTCATTACTGTAGTATTGATTTGTAATATCTTTAATTTTATCTTTAAACTGTTTAAGATTTTTGCATTTAATTTCTTTATAAATATTTAAATTCAATTTAATATTCTCATTGCTTTTATTTATATATAAGTTTTCCATATTTAATAATAAATTTGAGTATTTACTATTATCTAATAATTTTTCTAAGTCTTGTTGTAAATCACCATATGCTCCAGATGTAATTGTTTCATTTGTTATGTCAAAATCAATATTTTCATTAGTAACAATTATTTTCAATTCTTTAAGGTTTAAAATTATAAATTTGTTTATATTGTAATCGTAATTAATATCGAATCTTTTATTCAATTTCTTCTTCCTCCTCATCTACCTCTTCTTCTAAACTTTCAAAAGATCCTATTCCGATTGCAGCATCTAGTATTTCTGTTGCTTTTGCTTTTTCTAATGTATCTAATGTGACATCTCCATCTGTATATGCTTTTACAATTTCATCTGCTACTGTTATATTGCTTGTTTCTGTCGAATTTTCTGAACATACATAATCTATAACTACAAATAATCTATTTTGCTCTTCTTCTGTAAATTTTTTTTCACTTGCACTTCTTATAGCATTAATATATTGAAAATCCTGCAAATGAATTCTTTGTTGTGGTGTTAATTGGTCATATAATTCAAATTCTAATCTTTTTGACATATTATAATTCCTCACTTTCTTCATCTTCTATGTTTTCTGCATATTCTAAATCTTTATTTAGATAATTCAAACATTTTTCAATATTATCAAAATCCTGCATTTTCATTTCACCATTTACATTATTTATTCCTAAATAAATGCCATTTTCTTTTGTGATAAATTTTCCTAATTCATTAGGTTTAAATTGAATTTCTTTATTATGTTTGTTTAATATCTCTAAAAACTGGTAATATGTAATTTGTTTAATATTAGAATTTTTTTTGATATATAATTTATCAATTTCATTTTCTAATCCTTCAATTAATTCTTCTGCATTATTCCTATCAATATATACTTCATACTTCTCTATATATTTTTCATTAAATCCTGTATTGCATATATGTTCTTTTAGGTTATAATAAACATTATCCTTAAACTCATCACTTAATCTGTGATATTTATCTAATATTGAATCAATAAAATGTCTTAAAACCTCTCTTGTTGTTGTAACTCCTTTATGGTTTGAAACACCATTTAATATTTCTTTTTCAAATAGCTTTAAATTATTTATTTCATCTGATATACAAATGTTACTTTCTTCATAATAATATGGACAATAATCAATCCAAAAGACCATATCAAATGATAATTTCTCATCTTCTTCATCTATATATACATCAGCAACTCTTTCATCTTTTTTTATTCTATCTAGTATTTGTTCTTTATGATTTATGATAAATTCTCTATGCTCATAGTTTTGGTCTATAGATAAACAATAATTAAATTCGCTACAATCTTCTAGTGCATCTTCAACAAATTTATTTGCATAATACCTTATTGTTTCTTCTTCATTCAAGTCAATTTCATACACATTGGTCATATACTCTCTTCCTCCATTTCTTCTAAGCCATTAACTGTTTTGAATTCTTTAAATTCTGCTTTTAAATGTTCAATTTTATTAAAAATATCGGTGTTATTTTCACTATTTAGTTCTTCTGTTAGTCTTGCTATTTCTTTAAATATTGCAATATCTTCCACTATATTTAAAAAGTTGTTTAACTTCATATCATTTTCTATTAATTGTGTTCCATTGTAAATATCAATTAAGTCAACTAAAACTAGATTTCCATTATTAGTTTTTTCAACAGACATTGTGCTGCTTTCATTATGAATAAAAGTACATCCTTGTTTTAAATCTTCTTTAAACATTAAATAATTTATTTCAAGAGTATTTTCTACAATTCTTTCTTGCTCTTTTTCATTAGAATTATTAAATTTTTCTATTGCTTTTTTCAATTCTTTATATTCTTTATAAACCTCTAAATATGTATCTTGATAGATTAAATATTTTATTGTTTCTCTACTATATTCATTTCCAAAATAGTAGTCTTCTGCTTCATACAAAATGTCTTTTATTTTTTCTATATATTCTTCTTCACATCTAGGTAGGCTGTCCTCATATAGATTATATAAATGTTGTAACACTTTATATGGAATCTTGTTTTTACTGGCTTCTTCTATAATTTCTTCTTTGAATGTATTTTTTAAATAGTTTTCGGTATAATACCCACAGAAAATATCAGCAATTTTATTAATCAATTTTAAATTGATTGCTATATCTCTGTTTTCAAGTTCAATTTCCTTTAAAAAGTCTTCTAATACTGTTTCATCAACCATACTTGGAGCATCTATCCAATTCATAAATTTGTTATATAATTTTATTAAAAGATTCTTGCTTTCTAAAACACTTTTATATTTATCTACTTCTATCATTTCATTTTCTAATGTATTACTTACTAGTTGATAAAAATTATATTGATATACTAAACTATTAAATTCTTCATCTTTGCAATTTCTTATTTGTTCTTTTAAACTGTTTAATTGTTGTTTAAAATTTTCTTTATAACTCATAGTTCCTGATTTTCCTCTTCTTCTGATTTTTTAATTTCATATTCTTGTATTTCTTCCTCTGTTAGTTCATCAAATTCAATTTGCTTTAAAATAGAATTTATTTTTTCCGAATCATATCTATCGCAATATTTGTCCAAAATATCACATTTATATACTTTTTGTTGATATACATCTATAATATATCTTTTTGCCATTTCAGGATTATAATAGATAAAATTATCTAACATTTGACCTGTAATTTCATTTAGTTCAAATCTCCTTTTGAATTCTCTTTTCCAAAAATCAAAATCAAAATTATTGTTCATTTTCTCCCTCCTCATTTTCAAGCATTTCATCATTTTCTCCATATATTGCTTTTTGTGTAAATTCACATATAAACTCTTCTATATTTTCTTCATTTATGTAAGCATTATTTTTTGTGAAATTTAAACTATTTAATTCATCTCTAATATTACATTTAATATCAAATTTAACATGTCTAATAAAACATTCTTGTAGTTCTAAATCTTCTTTTAACTTACTAAGTGGACTTATATATTCTTTTGTTCTTTCATATATTGTTGTATTATAATCTTCCAAAAATTTTTCAATTATATCTATTGTGTTTAAACCTAGTTTAAAGTAATCTTTTTCAACTTTATTTTTAAATTCAATTAAATAATCAAAAATCATTTGTCCATATTTTTGTTTTGTATTAAAGTCATATTGTGTAATATCTAATTCTTTGCTTTCTATTCTTTCGTAATCATTTTCTAATAAATAATCATTCATTCCAAATTTTGTATTTACATCATTTGTCTTATGTTTAACAATATATCTGTTTTGTTCAATGTCTTTAATTAAATACCAAGCACCCAAAAATTCTTCTGTATAAACTTCATATATTTTTTCAATCGCTTTATTTTCATTTAATTCTTTTACTTTATTGAACCATACACACTCTAAATCGCTTTTCCCATAATACTCTTTTATAAGTTCCTTTTTGTCTTTTTCTATTGAATCCATATATTCTTGTGTTGCCTTAGTATATATATAACCGCTTCTATAATTCCATAGTGATTTCTTAGCGTCTTCTAATGTTAGAAATAATTGATTCTCCTTATGATAGATACTTAAACCATCTGTATATCTTTCAAACTTATATGGTTCAATCTTTAAATAATCTATTTGCATTTGATTATCTTTATATACAACTGCAAATACTTTTTTGTTTTTTATTTCATTATCAAATTTCCATTTTTCAAACTGATCCCAATTTTCTTTGTTATAATATAAATTAGTTAGGAGCAAATTTGGATTTTCATCTAAATATTTTTGTACATTAACAAATTCTTTATAATCCGCTTTTTCTCCTAACTTTTCTTTTATCTTTTTAAACTCTGTATAATTAACCATTTAATTTTCCTATGCTTCTGCAACTTCTTCTTCAATTTGGTCCAACTCTTTATTTTTGTCTTGTGCTTCTAGTTTTCTGTTTTCACAAATCTTTGAATAATAATTTAAAGCATAATTAGGATCATTTTTAATTTCTTTCTTAAATACATTTAATTCATCACAACTTATTTCTTCTTTATATTTTTCTTTAATTTCATTTATTTCTTGTTCTTCCATAGCTTCAGCTAGATATGCTCCTCCAACATTGGTTATTTTTAGAGCATCTTCAATAACTAATTTATCGTCTACTACTTTTTCTTTTATACAGTAAAATTCTTCTTTGGTTACATCATCAATGGTTGTAATATAATTAAGTTCTCCATATGATTCTGCTATTTCTGATAGTCTTTTTACTTTTTCTTCTAAAGATCTAAACATTAATGTACCTGGATGTTCAGGCATTCTTTCTCCACTTCTTAAAGTTTTGGCATAAATAGTTCTATTTATTTGAGCTAAATATTTTTTGTCATCTACCTCTAAATTCTCTCTTTTTTGTAATTGAGATAATGTCTCCTTTAATGGATTAATTTTCATAATATTATGATATTTCTCATATCCTGTAACAAAGTCCTTAATATCTGCAATGAAATTTTTTATGTCTTTAGATAGTTTTTCCTTTTCTTTTTGTTCTTCTGTTTTCTCTTCTACAACTTCTTGATTCTCAATTTTTTCGCCTTGTACATTAGTTTCTTCTTTGTGGTTTTCTTGTACTTTATTTTTTTTACTTTTGGCCATTTTATTTTCCTCCTCTTCAAATTATAAATTCAATATATCTATTGTTGATTGTTACTGGTTTAGATATATTTTCTATTTTTACATAAACTATTTTTCCTTTTAACTTTTCATATATAGATTTCTTTAATTTCAAACTATATATATTGCTATTTATTTTATAGTTATATTTACTTATATCTATAATATTTTTTTGTTCTTTTGATAATCTAAAACTTTTTAATACTTTATATCCAGAATCTGTCTTATTATAAATAACTGCATTTCCACTTAATAATAAAAAGATTAATGCTGCTAGTCCAATTCCCATACCACTTATTACAATGACTGGAACTGTGTTGTTTTCTTCTATAATTTGCGGTTCTTCTATTGGTTTATTTACTACTTTGTTATATACAGCTTTATAAGTATATTCTGTGCTTTCTTTACTAACATCTCCTGTATATGTAACTGTAATTTCATATTCGTTAGGATTATTTATTTCTACAACTGTTTGATATATCATTGTTCCCTTATAAGTTTTTGGAACTTCTTGATTATCAATTACTTCTGTATCTTCAATTTGCCAATCCACATTAATTAAATAGTAAGTATCATTTTCCTCTGTTATTTCTTTCTTAATATTATTTAAATCATTTTGAGAATACTTATTAAACTCTATTTTCTTTTCTCTAAGTTCTTGATATTTGCCATGACTTATCGTATTAATATTAATATGTGATATTGGAATATTCCCTCTATATCCCTCTTCATCTTCATAGTCATACTTTTCTCCAAAATATTTCTTAATATAATTTTGGTCTCTTGACTTTAAAGTTTCTTTCTTTTGTTCAGATACTTGTTTTGTTTCATCTTCATTTTTTGTTTTTTCTATTGTTGCAATAGCATAAGTATTAGAATTGATTACGATATTATGATTCAATAATTCTACAACTTCATCTTCTTCTGACAAATTTGCTTCTATACTTTTTGTAAAACTGTTATTCTCTTCTTTTAGTGGATATTCTGTGTAAGCATTCACTTTTGTTTGTGCTAGTAACATTAATAAAGATGTTCCTACTATTAATAACTTTTTAACTTTCACATAAAGTCCTCCTTTTCTTTTATTTGCAAAAAGAAAGTGCCAATTTCTTGACACTTTCTTTGCATTAACATCATATTATTTAATTATATATATTTCAATTCCCAAATTTTTCCCTTTACAATATTTCTTGATTATTAAAATCTTTTTCAAGTTGATTTATGAAATCTCCTAGTTCAATACTTTGATTTGATGGAAATTGTAAAATGTATTTTGATTTATATTTTCCCATATATTGATAAGTTTTATATATTTCTTCAGCTAATTCTTTTTTTGGTAAAATTCCAAATTGAGCAAGACTATTTAATAAGTATTGTGTAGCTACTACCACATAATCTGTATTAACAACAAATTTTTCTTCATTATTAATAGTAACTTTTTGATTAATCTCGTCTTTTTTTAGTTCTTCAACATCATATATATTTTCATAGTCTACTATTACTTCTTTTTCTCCACATGCTGTTTCATCTAAATAACATATTATATCTTCTTTTTTTATTTTTGCTTTAAATACTGTACCTACCTTTTCGTACTTTTGATAAAACCAAATAGCTCTTTTTTTATCAATTGTCCATGATATTGCAGGTATATATTCTCTATTTGTAGTTCCTCTGTAGATTTCTACTTCTTCTGGTAATTCTAAAAATTTATTATAATCTTCTTTCATTAATGTTTTAGCATCTGCCATTTTAAATAAATTTAATGTTTCTTTTAAAGATAATTTTGCATTTTTAGTATTTATTCCTTCTGTTCTTATATAAGATTCTTTTAGTCCTATGCAATAATCTTTTTCATCTAAAAACTTATATATATCATAAAAAACATCATTCTATATTCTGGTTCTATACTCTGAATTATCATACATAAATCTGTATTATCTTCATCAATATTAAGTATAAGATTTTGATTGTATTTGTTTTGTACTAAATTAATTATTTCTTCTATATCGCTTTTCATAACTCCCTCTACTCTTCTTTGTTATTCTGTTTATTATGGTTTTCTATCTCTTGTTCTTCTAAATCCTTTAAAGCCATTTCTACTGCTTTTCTAATAAAGGAACTAAATGTGTAATCTGTTCCTTCAATATATTTTTCTACTTCTTCAATTAAGTCATCTGGAAATCTAATAGTTCGTTGTTCTGAGGATGGTATCTTAGGTATTCTAAATTTGCTCATACAAACTTCTTCTCTCTTTTGATACAATTTGTTCTTTGTTTAATTTTATTATCTTTTTTTATAATTTCAAACTGTTCTATCAGTTCTTTTGCTTCTAACACATTATATCCTTCTAATATTGCGAAATTTATCATTAGCCTAATTAGTTTTTCTTTTTTATTGTATTTTTTTCCTAAATCTTCAACTATTTTATTTGATAAACTTTCATACAATTCGACAATCATTTTCTCTGTTAAATCAATGTGCATTTTCTATCATCCTTTGTTTAATTAAATATATTTTACAATTTCGTTAATGTCCTTTTTTCGTTTAGGCAATAAATTACAAGTGAAATCACTTGCTTTCCAACCTATTGAATCATCTGTTTTATAACCTAAGTAAATTAAACTTACAGGCATACTATTAATATCTAATTTAAATGCTTTTTCTAATTTATTTCCAAAATCAAGGTATCTATCATATATATTATCAATACCTAAATATGTAGCTTCTAATATCATATGAATTGATACTAAGAGACAATCTTGTAAATATGATATTGCATGATTTTCTCTGTAACATTTTTCTGCATCTCCACAAACCATTAATACAGTTGGTGATTTACGATTAGTTATCTTTTGTATTTTATTCAATCCTTCTTTAGATTCAATAACATATATTTTTTGTGGTTGTAAACTTTTTGCTGTAGGTGATAAAATTCCAGCTTCTAGTATTCTATTTAAATCTTCTCTGCTAATTTTTTTGTCTTTAAATTCTAATTTTTCATTCAATTTGGTCACTCCTAGAAATTTATTTATTAGTTTTACTTTTTAAGTTATCATTCATTTTTTTTACTAATAATTCATCTATAATTTTACTTTGATTCCATAATTCTTCATAAGAACATTTATTTTTAACCATTTCCTTTAATTTTTCTCCATTTTCTTTTATTAAATCGTTTTCTTTTACTTCCATTTATACTTCCTTTCTTACATTTTCTTCTATTAACATAACAGATAATTCGTAAGCTGTCTTTATTTCTGTCTTTCCATTATCACACTTTTTTTCATACTCTCTTGATTGGAATCTTCCAGTTACACTTACTTCAGTACCTACTTCAAACTTTTTGCACATTCTTGCCATTCTTCCCCAAGTTATAGCAGGAATGTAATCTGATTTGTTATATGCTCGGTTTACAGCTAATAATAAATCTGTAATTTCCCTTCCTTTTGGTGTTTCTCGATATATAGGTTTTTTACAGATATATCCTATTAAATTCACTTGATTTAATGTTTGTTCTTTATTTTCTTTTATTTGTTCATCAACTTCTTCATTATAAAAAATATCTTTTGCAAATATTGTTAATTTTAATTTATTTTTCTCCTCTTCTGTGGTATTGTAGGATCTAAATTGACCTTTTACTAATATTTTTGTTCCTATACCAAATCTGCTATCTATCAACACTTCTGAAGCTGTTACAGGAATAATATCTTTTTCATCACTTAATCTCTTTACTTCTACATTAAAATTATAAAATATTTCTCCATACATTTCGTGACTAAATGTCTTTTCACTTACAATTATTCCAACTAATATTGTATTATTAGTATTATTTAAACTCATTTGTGTTCCTCCTATTATTCTTTCGTAAATGATATAAAAACTTATAAAATACCATTTTCATACAATTATACTTTATTTTTACATTTTATTCAATAGAAGAAAAACAAAAAATGGAAATTTTCCCCTATTATTATGGATATGATACTTATATTACACAAAAAAATAAGAGTATTAACTCTTATCCTTTATTTGTTTCTCATTTAAAACTCTTATCATTTCACTAATAACTTCTTGATTCGTTTCATTCAACGAATTAAATCCTACTAAGAGTGAATTGGTTAAATTTATATCAAAATTGATTAAAGGCTTCAAAATATCGTTCGGTGTGATTTTATATAGATTACACAATGAAATCAATGTGTGAATGCTTCCAAGTGATTTTCCTCGTTCAAGATCTGATAAATATGATGGTGACAATTCTGGCACTTCTGCTGCTACCTCTTGTGTAATTCCATTAGCAATCCTTGCTTTTTGATAGTTTTGTCCAACTATTTTTAATTTTTCTTTTTCATATTTGCTTGTCATTTAAATTACTCCTCATTATTATAGTTAATATTATAATAACAAGGATTTCCAAATTTATACATAAGATAAAAACCAAGTTATATAGGTAAAATATTCTATATTACTTTGTTAAAAAAGAAGACACCTTTTATTGATGTCTTCTTTTAAAAAAATAAATGAAAGGAGAGATATTCTTTGATAGAATATATAAAACTACTCAAGAATAATTTTGGAATAACTAGATTATATATTTATTATTTTAAAAAAACAATTCCCTTTTTTTTCCCTTTGAAATATTTTTTACATTTCTTCTTCCTCTTCATTATCACAATCATTTGAATTAGTTTCCATATTTGCATCTAATAAATTATTCAACCTAATTTGTAATTCTTTATCACTTATATTAAGTTGTGCTTTTTCTTCTAAAGCCCATTCTACTATATCTTCTGTGTCTAATTCGTTTATATATTCTATGGGTAAAATTGGGGTTAGTGCATTTTTTAAAATATCCAATTTTTCTGTATTTGTTTCTAAATAATTATAAAATGATTCATACATACTTTTTATTGTATGATCTTCTCTACCATTATATTTATTGTCTACAAAATTAATATATTCAGTTGCTGTTCCTTTTATATTATTCTTCTTTGCATAACATTGAAATATTTCGTATCTAACATTATGTCCAAAATTCATTTCTTTTGGTTTATCTAAAATCTTGATAAAATCTTTATACTCTGCTGGTATTTTTCTTTTCTTTATAAAACAATCAAAGCACTCATTCAAATACATATTTTCATATCCGTTTAAATTATTTATATTAATTCTTTTTCCGTTTAAGTCTTCAAGAGAATATCTCATATCACTTTTATTTTCTTGTAAAGTATAATAAGCGGAAAATCCTTTTATATCATCTAATCTTTTTTGTAGTTCTTCTTCAGATAACTGTGGTTTTTTCTTCTTTAACAATTTTTCAAATCCTACTTTATCATCAATTAAATATGTTATTCTTCTCATAATATTATCCTCCCATAAAATTCAATATATAATTCAATAATTCCTTATTTAATACAACAGTTGCCCCTATTGTGACTAATCCAACAATTCCTACTATTATTGTTAATTTCAAAATTTTTACAAAAACATCTATTATTAATGATAAAAACTTAATAATCTTATTTGAATTTTGATTTATAACTATTGTATTTTTATCTGAAGATAAATTGTATTTTTTTATTGTTTTGTCATTTTTCTCTTTTTGTTTCTTTTCTTTAATATATGCTTTATATAATGTGTGCTTTTCCATATTTACTCCTTCTTTTTAAATAACTGCATAAATTTATTCTTCTTTACTTCTTTAATGTCTGTATTCAAAATAAATGGATTGAATATTCTTTCCAAATATAATTTATTAGCCACTACAAAAGGATTATCTATATATTCGCTAAACATTGTATTTCCTTTGAAATCTCCCATATTATTTTTAAAGAATTGTCTATCTTCTTTTTTAGTAAAGTTGAATATAAAGTTTATGTTTTTATCATTCCCTATCTTTTCAAAACATCCAAATAAACCTGGAAGTTCCCATGATTTTGTTCCACTAACTATAAACTTTATATCTTTTGTTAAGAAATTGTTTACTTCACTATCATTCATGTCCTGCATTGATCCAAAATCAAAAATAAGAAAATCATATTTATCATTCATAATCTCACTTATGCCACTCTGCAAATACATTTCTATTCCTTGATATTCTATTTTTCCAGATTGTTCATAATAATTCACTTCTTCTTTGTTAGAAGTATTATAAATTTGAATTATACTGTTATACCTATTATTTTCTATATAACATACATTAACATTAGGTAGTTCAGATAAATACTTAGTCATATTAATTGCTTGTGTAGTAGCTCCTATGTGTCTTTCGCTCGAACATATACCAACTGTTACTTTTTGCTTAATTTTTATGTAGTTTTCTTTTATAACCTTTGTTCCATTATTAATTGAAAGAAAATTGTTTTCTAATTGGAATTTAACAGAATTTGCAAAATTCATTCCTTTAGGTGTTAATGTCTTCTCTAGTTCTTCTTTGAAAAGAATATCATTTGTAGCAGTTATAAAATTATATATTCCTAAATAAAACAATCTACCAAGTAATGTATTTCCTTTTCCTGCTCCTTCTAAAATAAATATAATTCTTAACTCACAAAATCTTCTTATTTTTTCTACTGTTGTAATAATATCATTATCTTTTGTCATTTTATTTATAGCTGCATAATCTATAATTAAAAAATCTATGTTATTAAGTATTGGCAATTCAGTTTGTAAAAAACTATCGAGACTATAATCATTTATGTATCTATTTACCAAATGTATTTTATTTTCTTTACATACTTCTTCAATAATAGGATTCACTTTATTAGAAATGTATATATACTTTTGATAAGTTTTTTCATCTTCTTCCATTTAAATATCTCCTTTTCTCTAATTATCTCCATTCCAAATTTCCTCATATCGAATTACTTCATTACTATTTGTTCTTAATTCATGTTTCACTCCTGTTTCTATTGGCTGTTTTATAGTTCCACTATCTTCAAATTCATTTTGAGTTGGTGCTTCTAACAAACCTTTTAAATTATCAATCATTTCATTTTTATTTTCTTCAATAGTAGTATTTTGGCTATTTCTTACTGTGATTTCTTTATCATCTTTTTTTCCTTTTCCCATATTTAAGCAAATAGCCATTACAATAACTACAAATAAAGCTATTACTAGTATTACTACTTGTTTAATTAATTCTTCCTTACTTTTCACTTTTCTCACCTCTCTTTTATGCTTCTAATATATTTCCAAACAAAAATGGAGCTGGATTAATATCATTCCCATATCCAGACTTCGTTCTTACTTCAAAGTGTAAGTGATCTCCTGTTGATAGTCCTGTACTACCCATTATGCCAATTACTTCTCCTTTTTTTATAGTATCTCCTACTTTACAACTAACAGTTCCATCTTTCATATGAGCATAAAAAGTATATATTTTTGTACCATCTGGCAATGTATGTAATATCTCAACTCCATTTCCAAAACTAGAACCTAAATTATTATAAGTTCTTAAAGAAACAACACCATCTTCTGCTGCAACTATTTTATTACTTGATAATGAAACTAAATCCATACCTGTATGTTTCTTTTTTACTCCAGTTACTGGATGAATTCTATAACCATGTTTTGATGTTATTTTTCCTGAAGCAGAATCCCATTTTGCAAATGGAATAATAAATTTTGCTTCTGCATATTTGGTTAAATCTTCATCTGAAATCACTTCTCCTGATACTACTGATGAAGTGGTTGTTTCTTCTGTATCTTCATTATTATCAGTTGTAAATAATCCTGCTATCAATAAAACTGGTATTATTATTAAAAAGAACAATCCTATAATTATTCCTAATATAATTGCTTTTACTTTTAATGAAAGAAAATTAAAAGCAGTTGCTCCAATATCTTCAATAGATGTTGACATTAGATACCACCTCCAACTAAGAATGGTTCTTCATATTTTAATCCTTTAACATTTATTAACATATGTCCAGATCCTATAAATAACAATCCTCTTCCGTTGGTCCTTTTGACTAATTATTGCTTTTTCATCTTGATTTAGATTGTAAATTCTTACAATTTCTACCAAATCTTGACCATCTGTTCCGAAAAAAAATTTATAAGTGCTATTGTCTAGTATTGCTTGTCCGATACTGTTTTACTTCTGGAGATAAAAAATCCACTAAATTTTGAGAAATTATCATTAGTCCGAGCCTGATATTTACGACATCTTTTACAAAAATTTCGTAAGAATTCAATAGATTCTTTTATTTTCTTATCTATAAGCAAATAAGCCTCATCACATGCTACATATACTTTTTCTGTTCTATCTCTAAATGCTAAATTTTCACAAAATCTCAAAATGTTTAAATATTGACATCTTTTAATATTTTCGTTTGAATTTTGTAACGCACTTACATCAAAACATACAAAAGAATTGTCAATCTTTATTGTAGAATGGCCATTAAATAATTCTTTGCTTTCTCCTATCGCAAGCCCTCTTATAACTGACCTTAATGTTTCATAATGTTTTTTATGTTCTGAAGGTTTATTAGCTTTATCTTCTAATAAATAATATAGGTTTTCCATAATTGGAAATTCTGTACTTTTCATTTTAGTTACATCTGTTTCCCAGTCAATATTAAAATTTTTATATAATTCTTCTAGTGATTCCATTAAGATACTCATTTGTAATGTTGTTATATCTGGGAAGTATAATTTGAAAAATGTAGATAAAAAATTCATATGTAATGATAAAGCTGATTTTGTTGATATATATTCATCTTCTTCATCACTTTCTGTTTGTGTTGGCAATGGATTGACTTGCAATGGATTTAATCTTCCAACATTCTCACCTGTTCCACCTGAACAATCTACCCACTTTCCTTTTACTCTTCTGCACATATCTCGCATTTCACCTTCTGGATCTATTGCATAAATTTTTGTTCCATTCAACCATTCATTAAATAGTATTTTCTTAGCCAAGTATGATTTTCCACTTCCAGAAGCTCCTGTTATAACACAGTTTGAATTTGGTCTTGCTGGTGTTTTACAAAATGGTGATAATATAATTATTTTTCCATCTTCATCCGTACCTAAATAGTAGCCTTCTTTGTCTACAATTCCACTTCCGACTGAATGGTAACCCTAGAAATAATGCTTCTAATGACATATTTTTATTTGACATATCTAGTATCTCTTGGTCAAAAGTATCATATGGTCCAGCTTGTCTTAATGCTTTTTCTTGAATAAATGCTGGTACTCTTGCTTTTAATCCCATTCCTGCAATTTCATTTTTAACTTTTCTACAATTTTCTAAAAAAGCATTATCTGTTTTTCCTGATGTTCTGGTTAAGAATGACAAATTCACATATGGAATATTATTTACTGTTATATCTCTAATAATTTTTTCTGCTGAAGCAATTTTGAATTCTGCTTGTGTCTTTAGAGCTTCGTTATTAGTTGTATTATAGGTATTTTTATCTGTAGCAAGACCTTTACTAATTCCTTCTACATAACTTTGAATATCTTCTATAGGACTAACCAATAAACTTACTGTGCTACTTTTCATATCTTTCAAATTCATTAGCCATCCGAACATTTACAGTTGAAGGATACCCACTAATATATTGTAGTTTATGTGTTGTATCTCCTAACTGAACTTTATTGTTTTTTATTTCGATTCCTTGTGGTGTAATTAAATTTAGCAAATCAACATTAATAGGAATTGCTTCCATCTTTTTTGATTTCATTTTGTCCTAGCTCCTCTCTTCAATATAATAAAAAAGAGTAATGCCAGGTTGCTAAACCTAGTCTTTACTCTTTTTGTATGTTATCATTATATATTTGAAGAAATTAGCTTTCAATTCCCAAAATTTTCCCTTATTAAATATTAACAACTAAAGGACTTTCTAAATAGTTTGAATCTTCTAAATAAATATCATCAGTATTATTAAAGCTATTCACTAATTGTATAATTAATTTTTCTGTTAAAATTTCTGTTTTATACCCTACATTTGCAAATTTTAATTTTATTTCATTTAATCTTTTCATTAGATTATCTTCGGCATAATCATTATTTTCTTCCCAAATAATAAAATATATTTCCGATTCTACTGCTCTACCTCTTGTTGCAAGAGAATTAAAACTTGCATTTCTTTGTTCTAACAGATTATATTTGAAAGAATCGTTTTCTTTCTCAATTAGTGATAACTGATAATCTTGGTTTTTTGCAAGGTCTATTGGTCTATTTGTAAAGAATAATTTAAATGGTTTTAATTCTGCTACAAAACTTTTAGTTAAGTTTCTTCCATGTCCTACCTGCTCATCTTTGCTCATTAATTTACAATTTTTTGTATATATCTTTAAATAGGCTAATACTTTATTATCTATTGTATATAGAAAATTTCCCTGTATGTCTCGTATATTTAAAAACCTATTAGCTGAAATGTTTTCTTTCTTTTTAAATAAACTATCAAATAATAATAAGCTCATAATTATTTTCCCTCCTCCTTACAATTTTCTCATATTTAAAATATTGTTGACTATTATAAAATTTAATAATATTCCCTATTAACATTGCAATTGATGTATTGTGCTTATCTTTCATAACTGCAATAAAAGTTAAAACAGTTATTACTCCAAAAATCCCAACTGCTATAAGATAATTATGAAACATTAAGTTATAGATATATCCTAATAATATTCCTATTATTCCTGCTACCCCTGTATTAACTAATTCTTCTATTCCTATTCCATTGATTAACTCCATACGAGTTCTGACATCTGCTGGTATAGGTATTTGGTATTGTTCATCATACATACTTTTCACTCCTATTCTACCCATGTAAATTGTTGATATTTCTTATCTTTCCAATCTCCCATTAAATTATAAAAATCTTCTTTTGATTTAACTGTTCCTTTGGCATCTGCTGAAAATAAAAATCCTTGATATTCAGATTCCACTTTATCTTTCTCCCATGATATGTAATATTGGTCTTTTGCTATACTTCCACGAGTTATTCCGTTGGCAATCATCATACATTTTGTAGACCGAACACCATATTTTAAAACTATTAGTCCATGTTCCAAGATTAATCAATTTATCTTCAGTTTTTACATAGTATTGGTGGTCTACCTTTATAACTTGTCTCCCTTCTACATCTTTATGGTCTTCTTCTAAAGTTCCGTCTATAATGCTAGTTTTTATTCCTGAAAAATCTCCAATTACTTCTGGTGATTGCTCATATGGAAAATAATCTAAAATTAAAGTCTTTATATTAGTAATAGAGATGATTAAAACAAATGCTATTAATCCATGTTTTATTCTGTTTAAATATCTTTTTGAATCTCCTTCATCTCCCATCATAATTTTAAAAACTGCAATAAGTATCATAAGGACTGCTGCAAAGCCTGAAAGAATAGTTAGATAAGTTACTACTTGATCTAATGTATCCATTTTTTTACTCCTCTTTTTTATATTATCCCTATATACTCTTTTTCATTTTCCTCTCATTTTAAATTTCTAGTTCTTCGTCCTCTTCTTTGTCTTGATATATTTCTATTATCTTTTTTTGAACATCTACTTGTTTTTTATAAACATCTCTTTGTTGTTTTACATTTTCTAATTCTTCCAGTTTTAAATTTTCGTTTCTAAAAGAATATATTTGATTTTTATTATAAGTAGCTTGAATAAGTGTTATATCAAGATGTTCTAAATTATTTATAATCGTAAATAATGCTTTTTTTGTATCAAACCCCCAAGCATATTTGCAAGCATTGTCAACATCAAAACTGTATTGTTCAATAATTCCATTTTCTATTAATTCACTTTCATTCATTAATGCCATACATAAACTGAATAAGTCCTTTTGACTTTTTAATGTCCTAGTTTCTCCTTTTTCGTTTAAATATGTTAAACTAAATTTTTTATTTCTATGTATGACATTATTAATACTTTTCCTAAGGTATGTTACCATTTTTTGCTCCTAACTGTAATCAAACTGTTTCTGTTAATTCCTTTAAGATTTCAGTTCTATTTACATAGTTTCCTTTTCTATTATTTATTGTCTGTAATCCTTTTAGTGCTTTTATTATATCTCCTGCAATTAGTTTATTATTGTATTTATTTGCCAATTTATCTTTTAAGCAATTTATTTTTTCTAATTCTTTTTTTATTTCTCTTCTTTCAACACTTACTCTTTTTAAAAGTTTCCCTACTCTAGCATATCCTGCTGCATTAAGTTCTGTATTTTCTATATAATGCAAAATATCTTGTCTTTCTAAATCTTTTTGACTTAACTCTTCAGATATTTTTTGTGCCTGTTTATCTATATTTTGAAAAAAATTTAACATATATTTTAAAAAATCATCTACTTCCATTTTTCATTCTCCGTTCTCCGTTCTTTTGGTTATTTTTTACCTTTTCCAATTCCACCTCTAAAGGTATTTACTACTCTTGTAACTGTACTTATTTTTCCTGATACACTACCACCACCAGCTGTACTCATAAACTCTTGTAACATATGAGGTGTTCTTAAAGCTATGGATGAGGTTGATAGCGATAGAACAAATTTACCTTTATTCATTAAAATAATTGCTAATTGCATTAATAATAATTGAACAATTATTGTAAAAGCATTAGTCATAAACTTTTTAATATATCCTTTGAATGCCCCACCATCGCTATTTAACAGACCGATGGAAGCAAAAGGCATTCCAAGTCTTAGGATAAACATTTCTATTCCACGAGTTATAAATTGGAAATACAATAGTGCTAATTGTATTGCTATTACTAAATATAAAATCGCTCCAAAAACATTAAAAGCTAAATTACTAGCTTCTACTGTTACTATATCTTTTGAGCCTGTCATTCCTTGTAATAGATTATAGAAAAACTCATAAAATACATTTGCGAATTTTGTATATATGAAACCAAATGTAATCATTATAATCATTGCCTTTAAAAATCCTATTAATATGTTTAATGGGTTATTATCTGGATCTCCACTTGACCAAGCAAGATAAGTTTCTATCATCTTTTTTATAAAAAGAATTATTAATACTGCTATGGCAAAAGTATAAATTGCATTATATAATCCACCAATATTGAAATTTTCCAAATTTCTAAAATTAATTTCTATTGCAAATCCGATTCCAGAACATTGTATCGTAAACTCCACTAAACCACGAAAGTATAGCTTCTGCTAACCAACTTAATATATATGTAATAATAGTTCCTACCAAAACTGCCATTGCTTTTTCTCCTTCCTTAAATATAATTATAATGAAAAAAGAGTAATACCAAGTCGCAAGACTTAGTAATGACTCTTTTCAATACTATCATTATATCTTTAGGAAAAGTTGCTTTCAATTCCCAATTTTTTCCCTAGGGTTGTGGTGGCATTCTTTCTAGTTCTTCTTCCATTTCTTCTTCACATATCATTTGTTCTCTTTCGTTTTGTTCTTGCAATTTTGATTCTTTTTCTATTGCTTCATCTATTTTTTTGTTTATAACTTCCCTTGCTTTTTCAACTTCATTACTAAGTTGTTCTAATGCCTTTCTATCTTTTTGCAATTTTGAAACAACATCAGATTCTTTAATTAGTTTTTCTATTTTATCTATTTTATAAACTCTGGAAAATTCTAGTTTTTTCTTTTGATAAGTTCTTTCTAATTCTACATTATTTGGATTTTGAATCATATCAATATGTGCTTCATACAAGTCTTCTACCATCTTATTGTCTTGCCATCTGTCAAACAAATATGCAATAGCAATACCTGGTATTCCAGTCACTAATCCAATCAAAACATATCTTTTAATGTAGCCATATATCTTTTCATTTTCTGAAACAGAACCCTGTATTTTATTTGAAAGATCTGCTTGTAATTTTCTTTCATCTTCTTCAAGTTCTTTCTTCCTTTGTTCTCTCATCAGTATAATTTTTTTAGCTTCTTCTTCTTCTTTTTTTCTTTTTTCTTCTGTGGCCTTATTTAGAGTTTTTTCAACATCTTCAGACATAATAGCTTGATCAATTCTTTCTTGTTGTATCATTCTTTCAAGTTCTCCTAATTGTTCAGCCAATTTGTCTAAATTGTTATTTTCCTTTTCTAATCTTTCTAACTCTATTTGCTTTTTAGTTTTTTCTAATTCTAATTCCTGTGCCATTTTTCTTTACTCCTTTATTCTAAAAATATCCAGCAACTAAATTTACTATTGTAACTGCTAAAATGCTAACTATAATACAAATTAAAACTTTTATAATTGTTTTCTTATATCTTTGTTGGTCTTGTTCATCTCCGAGTCATAATTTTAAAAACATAAAATAGTATAACCATAACTCCAGCAGTTGGAATTATCCATTGAAGTGTACCTGTTAAGTCTTTTACCATTCTCATAATTCCTGTTCCAATTTTACTACTTTGAATTGAACCTCCACCAGATACTTCATCAACTGCTGCGAAACATGATTTTGTCATTTGCATTGTAAATAACATTACTACCCATGCTGTTACCTTTGATATTCTTCTAATTGTATTTCTAAAAAAACTTTTCATTTTAGTCATCTTATAGGACCTCCTTTTATATGTGTCTAAATCTTTCTGCTCTTTGTCTTTCTAATTCAGCCCTTTTTTCTTCTTCAAGAATCTTTTTGACTTCCTTAGTGACATCAGCAATATCCCATAATTTAACTTCTTGAACAGGTTTTTCTATTCTCTCTTTTTCTCTTTCCTCTCTTAATTTCCTATTAAATTCCTCATCTCCCATACCAAGCATCTGATTAAAGTACCATCCACTTAAATCTGGTGCTTGTGTCATTGCTGGTTGTTTACCAGAACACATAACTAAAAGATAAGGTCTATTTATCCTTAGTATTTCATCCGATGTAAGTAATGGTCTAGCAGATAAATTCATAGAACTTGATGTGCTAATATTACTACTTCCACCATTTGAAGAGTTGCTTTCTGAAAAATTAGTAGTTGTATAATTTCCAATCTTTTTACTAATTTTTTCTGCGGTTACATCATTTGATGTCTTTAAATAATTCCATACATAGCAGTTATCTAAAATATTTTGTGCTGTGTTATCTCCATACTTTTCATTTAATTGTGCGAAAGATTGTAAAAATAAGTTAAATCTTATTTTTCTTCCTCCACCAACAGTTAGAAACCCTCCAAAGTTTGGAATCTGACTAAAGTTACCAAACTCATCTAAAATAAAGTTTACTCTATTTTTAAGTTGTCCACCTCTAGCATCTGCATATTCTACCAACCCCATGTAAATTTGGTTCACAAATAATGAACATAATCCATACATTGTAACTTTTTCATCTGGTAATATACAATATAGAATTATACGATTTGCTCCAAGTTCTTCTGCTGAAATATCTGTTGAAGAAATCATAGAAGCAATGTAACTATCTGTAAAAATATTTAATGTATTTAATGCACTTGTAAAGAAACTTGCTCTAGTTTTACTAGGTGCTATTCTTGCAGGTGCAAAAGCGGAAACTGCTGGATGATTCTTTGGTAATCCTTCTAAAAATGTGTCCATAAGCATTGTTTTATCTGGCTGTTCCATACACATTTCTGATAGAAAATTATAAACATTTACCAGATTTTGATATTCTGGATGTTCTTTATTTTCCATAACAACAGCCATAATACCTGCTTTTATAACACTTTTTTCACCATCATTCCAAATTTTCTCACCGCTTTGCTTCTCCAACTAGCGATGAAACTATGTCACTTGCTCTATTTTCTGCTAAAGGAATATCTCCGCTTATTTACTGCATCTATAACTGGTTGTAAAAAGTTATAATGACTAGATTTTAAAGGATTTTTAAAGTCTAATGTAAGTACCTTATAGCCAAGTTGTTCTAGTTCTTTGCAGGTGTACTCATACAATTCTCCTTTAGGATCACTAATTATCATACTTTCTCCAGCAAGTGCTGTATTGTTTATTGTTTCAAGTACAACTGACCTTGTTTTTCCGAGACCTTGTTGCACCAATAGTTAATGAATGCAAATTGTCGGCTATATAATAGACTTCTTCTATCTTTCGTTTCTTTATTTTTAAATATGGTATTTTAAATTTGCTTTTCTTTAGCTCAATTTTGTATTTATTCTTTGTATTCTTTCCAACTGTTAGACCACCTTTTTTAAATATAGGTTCTACTTGTGTTGTATCTTCTTTATTTAATAAAGTTGCTATTGTTGGATTTAATGGATCTATTACATTAATTCCAAAATTGTTTTTGAATTTCTTTTTTTCTAACCACCATGCAGAGCCGATGTTGTGTTTGATTTTTTCCTACAGGAAGTGGAATTTCAATTTCTGGTGTTACTTGGTATATCTTTGCATGATAATCATTTAATTTAAATACTTTAAATACAGAAACACATGCAAGTGTCATAAATGCTAAAATAATCAGATAAAACATTTGTCTATTTTGAGCATTTGTTAAAATACTACCTATTATTTTGCTGGGATTTAATTCTAATATTGCTTCTGGGTTTTTAGTAAATATTAGATGTAAACAAGTTGATATAACAGCAGATAAAATTATTGAAATTATAAAAGCTATAAGAAGAGTTACAATTTTTTTACTTATTCTTTTTCCCATTGTAATTCTCCTTTAAATTAGTTTTAAACTACTTTAAAAGTCATTTAATTACAATGCAAACCAGTCAATTCCAGAAGTATTTCTCTGTTCTAAATACTTTTCTTTCTTTGCTTGTTTAGAAAGACTTGAATATTTCGTCTTTAAACTTCCATATCTTCCTTCGCTTGAAATCTGTTCTTGGTTAAGCAAATGAAATATTTCTGAAAATAATCTTGTTGCATCATTTTTAAATTGACTTTCTAAATAGTCTATTTGCTCTTCCAAAAATTCTTGTTCTCTTATCATTCTTTTCTCTTCATATTCTTTTATTTTCTGTTCATATTCTTCTTTTCTTCTTTTTTCAAACTCTTCACTTTTTAAAAATTTCAATATCTGATTTCCCATTTTATTTAGCATAAAGTTTTCTGCTTTACTTTTCACATTGTTTAATTGCTCTGGTGTATCTGTTTGTGCTAATATTTCGCCAATTTTTATATTAGTCTTTACATAGGCAACATATGTATTAAAGCAATCTCTTGAAGAATTTAGAATTAAATGAGAAGTATCATCAATCAATACCTTTACCTCTTTTGTCTGATCTTGATATTTATAATTATGTAATTTACTTTTCAATTCTTTTAAATTGTTACTAATTTTTTGAACTCCTGAATCTACAAACCTACAATTTAAAATTGGATTATTATAGATACTTGGCATTTCTTCTTTTAGCTGCATAATAATTTCTTCTTCAATTTTAAATTCTTTATTAAATTGTTTAACATCTGTTAAAATGTCCTTTTTAAATTGGTTTTGTTTTTCATATAAGTCATCTAAATCTTCTTTAAAAATTCCTTTTGCAATATGCTTCCTAATATTTTTAAAATTTACATAGGACCTTTTTTTATAATCTGTTAATTGAGAAATATCCCAAAAAACAAGATGTGCATGTGGGTGTCCTTTTTCCATATGGTAACTCGCAACCCACTCCAAATTTTGAAATTCAATATTATATTCTTCAGCAATTCCTCTTATTCTATCTTTTAAAATACTTTTCCAAGCTGATTTGTTTGTAATTGCTTTTTTTATAGCATCTTCTTCTCGTAGTGAAATTATTGTTTTAATAATTTTTACTCCTTGATTACTGATATTTTGTGCATACTTCTCTATATTTTTTAAGTCCATTTGCTCTACATTATCTGTATTTTGCATATATCCAAATAGTCCATGTTTTTCATCTCCATAATCTGTTCCTGGTCTTGTTGCAATATAATCTATATGCAACTTGTTAATATAGCTTTGAATACTCTGCTTTTTGTGTTTATCATCCATAACCCATTTGAATATTACTTTTCCATTTTCACTATCTGTCATTCATTATCCTCATCAAAGTCTTTTAAATTAGAAGGAAATAACTGTGTTACATCTTCTTCTAAAAATCCACTTCTTAAAACTTGATATGCTTTTTTGTTTGCTATTTCTATTTCCTTCTTTAAAAATTCTTGACTAATATTACTGTTGCACATATATGACAACATATGACCATTTATATAGAGAGATGTAAATATTGCTTTTGTCATTTTTGCTAATAGTCTAAATAATCTATTATGATAAGAATCTAGTTTAGAATCTATTGCCCTATCTATCTCTTTAGTTATAAAGTTTATATCTTCTTTTGCACTTTTTACTTTTAAGTGTTCTTGAATTGCAATATTTATAATTTCTGATTGTGATATACCAGTAGTAGAAGATAATTTTTCTAATGCCTTCTTTGTTTTAGAAGTTACAACCGCATTTACTCTTTCTGTTCTTGCCATATATTACACCTTATTTCCAAAGTATGCTTCTAGCATAACAATAATAAATTCTTTAATTTCTTCTGTTGTTCCAAAATCTTTAAAGTATTTATTTAATTCATCACTTGAAAAAGTAATTTCTCCCTTATTTTCTTTCTCTTCAGTATCTTTCTTTTCTAGTATTTCTATTATTTTATCTTCTGTTAAATTATCAACACTTGATTCTTCTCTTAGTTTTTTTACTTGGCTAGTTGTTAATTTTTGTACATTTGGATAAATTAAACTTGCTAAAAACTCTTGTTCTTCATCTTTTAAGAATGATAATTCTTCTCCTAGTTTTATATTTATCTCTTTAGAATCAACCATTTCTAGTAGTTTTGAATTAAGATAATTTAATCGTAAATATCTCTGAATATTTCCTCGACTCATATTTTGTTCTTTTCCAATTTCTTCAAAGAAATCACTTTTTACATTTCTTTTTTTGTAAATCTCTTTTTTAATTAGTAGCCCTTTTGCCATTTCTGAAGGAAAAAAGTCTTTTCTTTGAATAAGATTGCTATCAATTAAAATCAAATTTGCATCATCATCCTCTATATCTTTAATCTTACATGGAAGTTCAGTTAGTCCAACTATTTTTGCACAATCTCTTCTATTGTGTCCACTTAAAATTTGATACTTACCATTTGGTAATGGTCTTACAATTAAGTCTTGAATAATACCATTAATTTTGATACTTTCTATCATTTCTGCTTGTTTTTCTTTTGAATAAGGCTTAAATGGTTGATTTGGAAAATCTTCTAATTTGTCGATACTTATCATTATTCTTTTTTCTTTGTTATCTTCTAAATCTTCTTCAACTTTTGGTTCTTCTATTTTAGAATCTTCTATTGTTTTAATGTCTTCTTTTACTTCAGGAATTTGCTGAGAATTATTTTCTTCAAGTTCCTCTACTTTCTTTTTTTCCTCTTGTGCTTTTTCTTCCTCCTGATTTCGATTTTGCAATGCTTTTTTAAAAAGCTGCTGTATTTGTTCACTCATCTTTATAGCTCCTTTCTTGTAAATTTCACATCAAAAAAGTGCAAAAAATAAGCACCAATTGCTTGGCACTTATCTACTTTTTTGATGGTATCATTATATCTACAAGAATTCACTTTATCAATTCCCAAATTTTTCCCTATTCATATAAATTTAATCGTTATCATTCTCTTCTATAATGTCAGGAAAATTAGGAAAAATTGCAACAACAACTTCTCTTAAAATTCTTAATTGCTTTGAATTACATTTATTTATAATTTCTAATAATATTTCTTTATCTGTGTTTTCTTTTTCCTTTTCCATACCATCACCATATAATATGTAATCTGGAGATTCTTTTAAAGATGTACAAATCTGATGTAGTGTGTGTATGCTACAACTTTTATCACCTTTTTCTAGGCTTAATAGATAATTTTCTGTTCTGCCTATCATTTCAGCAAATCGTTCTCTTGTCATTCCCACACTTTCTCTACATTTTCTTGTCCTTGCTCCAAATCCTTTCCAGTCTTTAAATTCTCTTCTATCTACTCTACTCATTTTCTCGCCTCCAATACTAACAATAATAATTATTTTTCTTAATGGCATTATCTCATTTTGCTAAAATTATTATTATAAACTAATAATAATTTATATTGTTATTATTGGTCATTTCAAGGGTAAATAAAAAAGCTACTTCGTACTTATCTTTTTAGATCTAATCCTTCTAATTGTAGCTTAATCTCTATTTGCTCTATCTCATATTGATTAAAATCTAATTTACTAAAGTCTTTTCTTTTTAAATTAGTCAATTGCTTTAAATTAGTAATCTTATTTTTCTTCAACTTTTGTTTTATTTCTGTTTTTAACATTAATATATCAATTTTTTCTAATGAGTTCAACTTACACCTCCTTATTTAATTCCTCAATTTGACTTTCTAAATATTCATATATATCATATAAGTCATTATCTATATCGAATATTGGACTAATTTTTGTTATATTATTACCTTTTTCTAATTTAATTTTAAATCTTATATGATACTTATCAATAGTATCTACAACTACTAATTTTTCTAGTTCTGCTGCTTTTTCTTTATATCTATCTACTAAAAATTGAACTATAGATATATATACTTCTAAAGCATTCCTTTTTAATCCTTTATATATGACTTCTATATTTTCAGTTAGATAATTGTAAAAAATTACAATAGATCTTCCTTTTTTATCTATCATTTCGATAGCTCCTGGAAAGTCCTTGAAATTTTTTATTTTGTACTTATCCAGTTCAAATCTACTTTCTTTTAAATATTCAATTACTTTTTGCCTATAAATGTTATCTTTTAATTCTAAGTTTTCTAACATTTCTCATACCTTCTAATCTTAAAAATTTTTAAATTCTAGTATATCAATATTCCTTAGTAATTTAACTTACACTTCTACCTTTTGCATTTGTTTTACCATTAATTCACTCTCTTTGTCAAAATATTCATATATATCATATAAGTCACTATTTTGGTCAAATATTTGACTAGTATGAACTTTTTCTGCTGCACCATCTTCATATTTTATAGTTCTTATAAATCTTATATGTTTTTCATCCAACTGTTCTATTCTTACTGTTTGATGCAATTTATTTGCAATTTCTAAATATGAATCCCACGAGAACAATGCAATATCTGCTTCTAATTTTTGTTTGCTTCTATTTAAATCTTTGTATATTACTCGTATCTCTTTTGTCAAATAGTCATCGTATATTACTATTTTTCTTTTTTTGCTATCTACTAATTCAAGTCCACCAGGATAATCTTTATTTTCTTGTATTGTAAATTTTGATAAGTCAATTTTACTATTTTTTAAGTATTGAACTACTTTTCTTCTATTAAGATTTCCCTTTATCTCAAATTGTTCTAACATTATTTCACCTGCTTTCTTATTTTGAAAAATTCCAATATTTTATACCAAAAATTGTTTACTATTATTTTTATTTCTTTTAGAGTCATTATTTGATTCTGTTCATGTATTTTTTCAGCTTTTATCCTCCTAAGTTCTTCTATAATAATAGAAGAATCAAAAAATGGTTTTTCAATGTAACCTCCTATTTTTAAATTAGTATCAATTACATCCTCTTTTTCATCAGCTGAAATTACTAGAAACTCTGGTTTTGCTTTTCTTTTACTATAGTCTTTTATTATTTGTAATCCTGTATATTTATGTTTCCTTACAAGGTCTGTTATGACTATTTCTGGTTTTAAATTTTCTATCATATTAATTTCCTCTTCATCTGTATAAGCAATACCTAGTATTTCTATTTCTTCAAACTTTAATAAATATTCTTCTAATATTTTACAAAAAATTTTATTATCATCTGCTATAATTATTTTAATTCTTATTTTTTCTTCCATAAATTCTCTACCTTTACATTATTTTTTGTAAGATAGAATATTTTTAGATTCAATTGCTATTTAATGTAATTCTTTTCTAAGCATAAAACCCAGTTTGTAACTTACCACTATAATTTATTATAAAATGATTAAAATGCAGAAAGGAGTTACTTACATGGGTGTTATTCGTAAATTAAACGATAATGTAAATATTGTCGGTTCAAATATAAAAAAGATTCGTGAAGAACAACAGCTATCTCAACCAGATTTATGTAGAAAGCTCGAATTGTTTGGTGTTACTATGTATATAGCAGACATCTATGAAATAGAAAATAATAAAAGACTCATCAAAGATTTCGAGATTAAAGCATTTTCTATGGCTTTAAATGTTAGTCTTGATACATTATATGATGATACCGAAAAATTCTTTGAACACTAATTGATTATTAGTGTTTTTTTGTATATCTTTTTCAATATTTTCTAATACTTTATATATAAAATCTTTTATAATTCTATCTCTATTTACTTTATATTTCAATGTTCTAAAAAAACTATTTCGTATATAATACTTTTCTATTATTCTATATAATCTTGTTTTAAAAATTTTTGTTATTTCTTCATCATAATTATTAAAACTTTTTATTTTTTCTACTTCTTTTTCAATATTAAATTGTTCTTTTGGTATTGCATTTCTTATAATATGTTTTAGTAATATTCCTATTTCAATTATTTCTTTGTTATTTATTCTATCTTCTATATTACTTATTATAATAGGATTTAATAATATCTCATTAATAAATATTTGATTTTTTTTAGTATAGTTTAATGGTATATAATTTTTCAGCTCCACTAAAAAATTGATTTTTTCATAAAAAATGATATAATCATATTCTACATTAGCTTTCTCATTAAATTCTTTTATTCTTTCCTTGTTTATAATAGTCTCCAAAATATCTATCTTAAATTGTGTTTTTTTCTTAATATCTTCGGCTATGTTGTTTTTGTCTTTTACTACGATAAGCACTGTGCCTTTTGTCATATTTTCTATTTTTCTCCTTTTTAGTTAAAGACATATTATTTCCTACATCATCAATTTCAAGTTTATCTTTAGGTAAAATACCTAGTAATTGTCTTAATTCTATTGGAATCACTATTCTTCCTAACTCATCAATTCTTCTTATATAATGACCTATATCATTAATATTTAGTATTGTTTCTTTTATTTTATTTACTTGAACATCAATTTCAACATCACCATTGATTGTATACTTACTCTTGCCTATTTCTTCTTTTTCTACTAATATGTCTAATTTTCTAAGCATAATACTATTGTTTTCAATATAAATTTCAAACTTATCTTTTTCTTTAATCCCATGTCTTTCTCTTCGGTCAAATTCTATTGTAACTCTTCCTAATTCATCAACTTCTAATAATTCTTTTTTACTTTTTTCTTCTACTTTCATAGATCTTTCCATAATTATTCCTCTCTTTCTTTTTTACAAACCCAGTTTGTAATCATAAACAAAAAAATATCTTATGGCTTTTTCTACATCTATTTCTACATATAAAATTTGTTTATTATTATATATAAGCCAAATTTCTATACTATTATTAAATATCCTCTCCTTTCTTGTTTTATATTATCATATTTTATATTTCTCATAATTTTTCATTTATTAATTCTTTCAATTCTTTTATATATGCTTCCCATTTTTCTACATCATTTTTATTGACAAAATATTCATATAACTTTTTTCTCTCTGTTTCATATTTTTTATAGTCTTTTTTAGTTTTTTCCAATAGTTTTACTGTTTCTGACGATAGCTCTTCTATTTTGTCATTCTTCAACTTAATTCCTCCCAAAATATGATTATTTCCTATATTATAGCACTTTTCATTTATTAGTCAACCGTTGCAGTAGTCGAAAAGTATTCTTTCGTAGTATTTTCAATGCAAAGAAAATTTTCCGACATTTTTTTACAAATTTTACAAATAAAAATACTAGAATCTTTAAATTCTAGTATTTTCTGCATTTTTTTGATTTTAAATAACTTAAATTAACTATTTAGAGCATTATAAATAGCAATATTGGTTAGCTTATAAATTGATAATCCATATCTATCTCTAAACTTTTCTAATTCTAAATAAGAACTTTCTCTTATTGCAAAATTATGTGATTCTGAAATTTCATTTTCTGGTCTTTCATATACCTGTACATTTTCTGTTTCAATCATTTCTAATATTGCTATATTGACTAGTTTATTAATTGAAGCATCATATATATCTACTAATTTTGCCAATTTTTCATACAATGAACTATCTATTTCTATTCTTCTTTTTATAAGTTTATCTTTTTTCAACAAATATTTATCAAAAGTATTCATTTATACCACCTCACACAACTATTATAGTGTCCTAAAACAATATTTTTAATTCCTATGAGGTGGTATTTTCGACTACTACATTATTATACTTTATTATTTTATATTTTTCCTCATATATTTTTTACATCTTTATTTTTAAAATATGCAAATGTTATCAACATAATAAATATATAACTTACTAAACAAATCATAATAGAAAAATCAAATTTTAAAAAAGATACTTCTGGCAATTTTCCATACAAATACATTGTAAAATCCCAGTTTACAGGTAATAGATATTTTGAAAATTCCATATTTTCATTTAAGTAAAATATATTTTTAGATAAATATGTTAATATTCCTAATACTATAGAAAGTGCTGTATTACTAGATATTGTGCTTATTGCAAAAGTAATACTTAAAACTAATAAATACATAGGAATTTTTGCTAACATTAAAATAATTACATTGCAAAATACATTTATTTCCATAACTCCTTGTGTATTAAAATTATATTGAATTAATGGCTTACTATAGTCTTCAAATCCATATACACATCCACCTACTAAAAATTGAACTATTACTATAAATAGAATTAGTATTATTGCTAGTATAATAGCTGCTATTAATTTTGATAAAAGGATTTTCCATCTTTCATGTGGTTTTACTAATAATAATTTTATTGTTCCTTTATTGAATTCATCACTTACAATAGAGCCTGAAACTATAACAATTACTAAAATTATCAATATTTCATAAAATTGAAATATATTATTTAACATATCTCTTGCATTATCTGGTTCAAGTGTTGGTATATTATTGTATATTTTATATTCTAATTCATTTGCATTTGCTAGTATTTTATTGTACTGTATTTTTTCTTTATAATTATATTGTTCATAACTTTTTGTATAAAATTTTAATGCTTGTTTATTATCCTTATATGCTTCTATTAATGTGTTTCTATCACTTTTTTCGTAACTGATATTTTGTTCTAACCTTATTTTTAGAAACTCCAAATCAAATTTATATTGTTCCATTTGACTTTCAAGGTTATCTTTCTGCTCTTTATTTTTTTCTTTTATAATTTCCTTTTCGAGATTTTCAATATTTGCTTCTAACTCTTTTATTTGAAAATTTATAAAATCTCTCCACTTGTTTTCTTTTAATGGATTAAAAAAATCGTTGTATGTTTTCTTTACTTTCTCTAATTTTTCGTTATCTTTCGTTTGGTATGTATAAATATTAATTTCTTTTAGCATTTGCTCTATTTTATTTGTGTTTTTTACTATTGCTCTTTCTTGCCAAGATCCTAATGGATATTCTCTTTCTAGGTTTACCATATCTAATTTTGTTTTGACTTCTATATATTCATTTATATTTTTTACATTATCTAGTTCTTTTATTTTATTTCCTAATTCTATTTGTTCTTGTTCTCTTGCTTCTTCAGTATGATCTATTACAATTCCACCATAAATGTTTGTGCCAATAATAGTATTAGCAATTATTATAAGTGCTATTATTGTGAATAATATATATATTACCTTTTTCTTAAAAATCTTTGAAAGTTCATTTTTTATTAATTTAATCAATATTATTCCCTCCTATCTTTTTTAGAAAAGCATCTTCTAATGTTATTTCTTCTTTTGTTATTGTATATACAGTAATTTGATTTTTTTCCAATTCTTTAGTAATAGCAGGAAGTTCTACTTTGTTTGCATATACTTTAATATGCTCGTTATCTAAAATTTCATATCTATTTTTTACAATATCTTTAGCCTTTTTTGAATCATTTATTTCTAAAATATAACTCTCTTCTACTATTTCATTTTTTAACCCTTCAATATTCATTTCTTCCACTATTTCTCCACTTTTTATAATACAAACTTTATCACAGCTATTCTCTAACTCACTCAAATTATGACTGGAAATAAGTATTCCTATTTTTTCTTCATGAGCTAATCTTTTTATCAAATTCCTTATCTCTATAATTCCTTCTGGATCTAATCCATTTGTTGGCTCATCTAAAATTAATAAATTAGGTTTATGCAGTATTGCTTGTGCAATTCCCAGTCTTTGTCTCATTCCTAAAGAATATTTAGATACTTTGTCATGTATTCTATTATTTAATCCTACAATTTTTACTACTTCATCTATTCGGCTATCATTAATTCCCTTATAACAATTTTTAGAAATTTTTAAATTATCATATCCTGACATATACATATATAAATCTGGACTTTCTACAATAGTTCCTACCTTTTCAATTGCTTTTATAAATTCTTTTCTTATATCATACCCATTAATTTGTACAAATCCTTTTGTAATTTTTTGCAATCCTAATATTAACTTAATCGTGGTAGTTTTTCCTGCTCCATTTGGTCCTATAAATCCTACAATTTCTCCCTTTCTTACTTCTAATGATATGCCTTTTAGAATATCTTTTTTTCCTATTTTTTTACAAAGTTTATTACATTTTAAAACAACATCATCCATATTTATTCCTCCTATATGATAGAGATAAAAGTTAAAAAAAGGTTACAACAAAATGAAAAAAAATAAAATTTTTTTGTTTTGTTGTAACTTTTTCCAATTTCAATTCTCTATCATAGGAGTATATATTAGGAGGGATTACTATTGAAAATACTAATAATAACAAATAAACTAAAAACTATGACTATTATCTCAAATTTTATAACTTTAAATATTAGTAATAATATTTCGATATTGTTAGCAAATGATACACAATCAGCTAAATTAATACTTAGTGAGCATAATATAAATATGATAATTTGGGAAAATGACATTTTTGATTTAAATTTTTATAAAGAGAATCTAACTTTTATACCAATTGTTCTTGTAAATGATTTTTACAAGAATGATACATTTACTTTAAAAAATTTTAAATGTGTTTCGCTAGATAATTTAACTCATTTATCATACTTTATACATAAATACACATCTTTGTCTGATACTTTTGAAAATACTAAATTAGCAATATTAAAAGAATTGATGTATCTTGGTTTTAATGTAAAACATAATGGTACAAAATATATAACCGAATCCATTTTAATTTTAAAGTTTTATTATAAAACTAATAATATTAAAGATATTTATTCTATTGTTGCTCGAAAACATAATACTACTAGTAATAATATAAAATCAAATATATTAAAGTCTATTAATTATATGTATTGTGAAACTGATTTTTCAAAATTGGAAGTATATTTCTCTTTGGCAGAAGATATAAAACCTACTCCAAAGCAAATTATATTAACTGTATTGAAGAACATTTAATTATTATTTTAAGGATATTGTCGAATTTTCCTCTTATTTCACCTTATATGGACTTTTTTGGAAACATTTGGTAATATTGTATAAGACACTTCAAGAAGTATTTGGGTGTTAAATTACATAAGTGGAATTTTTTCTAAATTCTTCTTATGGCACTATTGCAGAATGCCACACATATTTTAAGGAGGATTTCATTATGTTTAAATTCGCAAAAAAAGGATTCGTTGGAATGTGTATGGCAATGATACTTGCTGTTACAGCAGTTGTGCCGGCCTTTGCCGCAGAGGCTTCAGAAGCTCCTAAGGCTTCCATAGCTTCTGATACTATCGAAGTCACTTCAGGTGATTTGCAGATGGTTGATGTAACTGATGATGGCCCGCAGGCTAGAGGCTCTTTGTCTGGTTACAGATCAATCAATGTGTCAGGCTCTGGTACTGGTTCGTTTGTCGTTGATGTAAGTGGCTCTTGGAGTCCTTGGGCTGGTTGTACTCTTAAAACCAGCGGTTTTTCATCAAATGCGACAATAGAGATTAGTGTTTGCTACGGCGATGATGTAAAATGCACTAAAATTTTAGGACCTAATTCCGAGGTAAAGAACATCGCTATGTTAAATGTTGATGCAGGCGGCTACACCGTTAAAGTCAACATCAAAAACAACTCAAACACAGGAAACATTCAGGTTTGGATCTATTAAATCACACAGTTGATGTAACTTGTTAAACTTTGCAAACTTGGCATTCTGCGATAGTAAAGGGGAGCAAAATCGCTCCCCTTTTCATTATATTTCTATTATTTGTGCTTGATATTCTTTTAAACTTTCATATATTTTCTGTTTAGTTTTTCCTATGTATGAGTTTTCATTCATATATAATTTTTGATTTTCAATTTTCATATTAGAGCTAGAAAGCGAATCTTCCCAGACTGTTTTATAATTATTTAATTCTTTTTCATTATATCCACTAATTACTGTTCTAGCATTTATACATACATCATTTTTATTAAATGTAAATATAATATTATACTCAATTTCTTTTCCATTATCATCTAGGGTATATGTTGCAATCATATTTGTACTATCTATTCCCTGTTTTATATTCCCTGTATCAAAGTTATACAAAATTAGTTTTCCATCTTCATTTTTTATGAACCTATATGGACTTAATATATATATACAAAATATTGCTATTATAGTGATAGCAGTTATTAGCATAGTAATTATTATATTGATTACTATTTTTCTTTTTATGTTTTTTATACATTTTATTTCTTTTTCTCTATTATCATTCGTTTCTCTTTCAAAAAGTTCTTCATTTGTAAAAAATTTATTTTCTTCTTTAATGCTCCTTAATATTTCTGAACATCTATCGCACTCCTTTAAATGTTCTTCTATTTCTTTCTTACTTGTTTCAGTAACCATGTCCTCAACATACAAAGGTAATAAATCTTCTATTAAACTACAAGTGTTATTTGGATTCATCTGTAATACCTCCTTTTAAAAGTTTTTCTAGTTCTTTTTTTCCTCTATGGTAAACAACTTTACTCCATGATACATTTCTTCCTGTAATATCAGCAATTTCTTTAAAAGAAAATCCTAACAGCCTCAAATACATTACATTTTTCGTAATCTCATCTATATTTTGTAATTTTTTGTATAATTCGATTTTTTCTTCATTTAAAATATATTTTTCTTCAAATGATATTTCTTGTATATCTTTTTCATTTAATTCTGCTATTTTAAATCTTTCAATTTCTTTGCACTCTTTATAGTATAAATGCTTTGCAATTATACATAGCCATGTGCATATTGTACATTTGCCTTTAAAGTTATCAATCTCTTTAATTGCTATACAAAATGTTTCTTGTGTTAATTCTTCTGACAAATTGGTATCATGTGTTAAGCTCATTAGATACTTAAATACTGTATTATAATATTTCTTACAAATATACTCTATGTCATACATTATTTTCCTCCTTATAAAAGAATGCTCATAATATCCTATCAAAAATCTATCTACTTTAATTACATTTAATTATATGGATAAATTATATTTTTTTAGTATACTAAGGATATTTTTACTTGATTCAGATGTATTTTCTTTTCTAAAGTTAGAAGTATCTACAATTAAATCCATTAAACTACTATTTTCATAATCTACAACTAGCATATTATCATTATTTTTTATATGTGGAACTTTAACAAAATATAATTGAATATCTTCATTTATATTTTTTGTATTTGAATATTCCTCTTTAAGATTATTTAAGTTATTCTTTATTTCATTTAGGTCTTCACTAGAAATAGTAGCAATTTTATTTCCCTGGTATTTTGAAATAATGTTCTTATCAATATCTTCAATATTCACTAAAAGTTCTTGGTTTTCATTACATGGAATCTTATATTCATAAACATCTCCATATCCATCTATACATTTTCCTTTTATTGTATTTGCTTCAGATTTTGTTGTATTACCACCATAACTACCATAGGCAATAATTATATCTTCATCGTAATCCATATTTACAATTAATGTAGATTCTAAATAAGAATAATGTTCTTCTACACTCTTTTTCAATTTCGCATCTTTAAATTCATACCTTATAACTTTATTTTCTATATCATCTGGAAACATTTCCTTTATTGAATTTGCATATTCTGAACCATCTTTAGGAATTTCATAACTTATGATTTCATCATTTTCAAAAATAAATTTGTATGGTATGCAGCTTCCTTCACTACTACGAATTTTTTCATGTTTCACATAATAGGATTCTTCTAAAATATACATATAAGCATATTTTTTATTATCTTTCTCTTTTATTCCAAATCCTTCATAGTCGTAAAATATCTGATAATCTTCTTTATATTTATCATAAGCTGCTTTATATTTTTCTTCTTTTAGATATTCAATTGCTTTATCATAAAGAAATTCATTATCTGTTATCCAATATCCATATTTTTCATTGCTTTTATTAGACAAATTAACATTAATGCCTATGATTGAAGCGATAATTAATAACACTATAATCAAAATAGTAAGTATAATTTTTATTTTTCTATTCATAATTTTTTACCTCCAAACAATTAATTCTATTTAATAAGATAATAGCACAAAAGTAAATAATCTTCAACAAACTATCTCATGTGAGTTGAAAACAATACTTTCATTCCTCCTATAAGATAGAGAACAAAATTTAAAAAAAGTTACAAAAAATCGCAACTTTTTTTAAAAAAATTAGATTATGAAATTTATCGTTATCATTATATATTAAAAAGCAAACTATTTTCTAGTCTGCTTTTGATTTTTAACAAGATATTGTCAATATATTTCCATTGTTATCAAAAATAGCAAATTCATCTTTGCTATAAAAAGTTTTATGAAGTTCTTTAGCAATTTTTACTCTATCTTTTAATTCATTATAAACTGCTGAAACATCATCAACAGTTATAAATAATGTAAATGTTGGTACTATTTCATCTGTTTTTAAAGTTGAGTATTCTTCAAGCAAATTTTTTTGCTCTTGAATCATTATAGAAATTTTATCCTTATTTAAAATAGCAAAATTTAAAATTTCTCCTTCTTCTGGAACACTTAATATCTTTTGAAATCCTAATTTTTCTTCATAAAACTTTATTGTTTCTTTTACATTTTTAACCATAATGTTGGTTGTTACCGTTTCATACATATATTTCTACCTCCAGTATGATTATAAGAAAAAAAAACAAAACTGTATTGTAAAAAACGGACATTATTTATAATTTTCTATTATCTTTAATGGAGAAATTCCTGTATATCTCTTTATTTCTCTTATTAAATGTGATTGATCATAAAAACCACATAAATTAGCAATATCTATTAAATTCATATTTTTTTCTAATATTAATGTTAAGCATAAATGCAACCTAAGTATATTTAATAGAACCCTTGGTGATACTCCAAAATTTACTTTAAATACTCTATATAAGTGTCTTTCATTATATCCTAATTTTTTTGCAATATCTATTACATTTTGGTCTTTAGGATTATTGTATAACCTTTCTACCATTATTACAAATGGCATTTCTATTTTATCCTTTGTCTTTTGAAACAAATAACCTTTTAAATATTCTATTCTTTCATTAGTATTTTTTAAATTCAATATTTTATCCAAACTAATTTCTTTTTCTATATTACTAAAAGGTATTTCATTATCCATTATTTTATCTGCTTCTATATTAAAAAGCATAAAAAATATACCTGGTTTCAATCTACCCCCCATATAGTCTATGTTTTTATTTAACTGAAAGGCTTCTGTTTCTTTACTAAATCCTGCAAAGCAAATCGCATTATTAGCAAAATCTATCACTATATCAATACAGGCATCTGGCAAAATGTTGTTATCTATAGTTTTATCTAATATATTCTTTGATTTCATTGTCCAAATACACATACAATAATTTTCAAGTTCTTTTATATTATATTCTACATATTCTATATTTTCCTTAAATTCTTTATCTAATAAATATGGTATCTGTTTTGGATAATACATATATTACTTCCTTTCAAAATTGTAGTTTATTAGTAATCTAATAGTTTTATAAATCTTTCAATATTTTCATTTAATATTTTTATTTCTTTGTTTTTATCTATATTCTTGATTACCATCTTTGTAATAAATTTATCAAAACCTTTTTGTTTTTGTATATCCATTTCTCCTCCAAAAGTATCATAAATAATGGCAGTATCTAACAAATCTTTTGGAATATTTTGCTCATAATAACTTTTCCAATTTTCATTAAAGCCGCAACAAATAAAATATGCTACTTTTTTTGATTTTAAGGTTTCAATATTATTAATCAAAAACTTTCCTATTTTTTTGTCTATCATTCCCATTCTAATTGGAGTACCGACAATAATTAAATCATATCTATTTATATCTTCATTTTGATTTAATATATTTACCATTTTAGAATCTTTTAACTGTCTATTTATTTCTTTAGCACATTTTTCTGTTGTTCCTGTTTTACTAGCATAAATAATTAAGTTTTTCAAATTATTTCCTCCTACTCGATAATTTGTAATTTACCGCTATACCTATTCTCCTCCTCCATCTGCTGGTAACAAACGGAAACGGGACTCTTCCTTTTCTTGCTCTTTTTCGTTTATTATATATATAACTAATGATAATGCAATCATTAAAACTAATAATTCATTTTCATATTTATTTGAGGTAGCTAAATAAGAGTGAGAATCTGCTTTAATTGAAAAAAGTGATTGTGAATATACAATTTTCTCTGATACTATTCCAATAATTTCTTCCCTATCTTTAATTTCATATTCTGATTTATTAAGTTTGACCTTCCAACCATTATCTAAAATATAGCCACTTTTAAAGAAATTTTTTTCTCTACCAAAAATCACTTCTTTGTCTCCTGCAATTTTAATTGTAAGTTCTCTTGTGTTATATTTATAGCGTCTACTTTTGTTTTGCTTAATAGTTCCAATTTCTTTTCCTTGCATTGTATAAATAGAAAAATGAGGTTTCCTAGAAATACATTTTCCTTTTGCAATATATTTTAAACTCCCAGTATTATCATAAATTTTAAATTTTCCATTCTTTTTATTATCTACTTCGATTTTTAATCCATTTTCATTTTTTCTATCATTACTAGGTTCATTAATAAATTTATTAAACTTATCCCAAAATTTCACTACTTACTCCTTATATATCTTAATTATATTTTATCTGCTATTTATCATCTCGATAATTACTATTTATCGAACTAATAAATACTTTAATTCATTAAGAAATCTAATATATTCATTCCTGCATCAGTACCTGTCTTATAAATCTCTGTATAACCACATTTAGTACAACTTACAGTAATAAACTTTTTATTTTGAACATCAAATATTTTTGCAAAGTTTCCTCCTGTAGCTTGAAATTGATCTTTTTCAAATTCTGTATTTCCACATTTTATACATTTCCATTCTGACATAATAAAATTTCTCCTTTAATTTATATAGTTTCTTCCATTTCTTCTTGACTATCATACATTTCTTTGATTTCTTCAATAGTTTTATCATTTACTATCTGATTAAAAATGTCATCATTAAAAGTTACTGCTGCCTCCTGCATAGAATATCTATTCTGATAAAAGAATTTTCCATTATAACTTATCATTGTTTCATAACATACATTATTAAAAACCATCTTCTCATCCATTTTTACACTACTTACAAATAGTTCATTTTCTTTATCAAAATAATATCTTTGCCTTACAGAATTAATCATTGCTGAAGTAGTTTCCTGTTCCACAACTAAATAATCTATAATGCCTTTTCTTGTTATTACATTTAGTCTATTTACACATATATTCATTTCGTGATCGTGCATCTTAACAGGTTCAATATTAATACTGACCATATTTTTATCCTCTATAATATTATTTATTTTAGTTTTATAATTGTCATTTAATAGTTTTTTTATTTCCTGTATATTCATTTGTTTTCCAATATATTTATTTCTAAATTCACTTACAAATTCTGATAATTGTTTACCATTCATGTCTAATCTCTCCTATAATCAATTTATTACATTTCTTCATTTAATTCTTGTTTTAAATTATCTAACATGTCCTTTATATCTTCTTCAAAAACTGTTCCAGCAGCTAAATCTATAAACCATTCTTCTGTTTCTTTAACATATCTTGCTTGAAATTTTTCTGAAGCCAAATGTGTTTCTGACAAATTGTGTAATCTATCTGCTAATTTTACCATTCTTGCCATATCATTTTGCTTGATTCTATTAATGTAATCTGACATTACATATCCCTTTTCTTTTGTTATCAATTTTACTGCATCTGCAATTTCTTTATTTGAAATTTGAACTAGCTCTTCATAAGTAGTATTCGTATCTTCTAATAAATCATGAAATAAACCCACAATTTGATAATCTTTTGGAAAACCTCTCTTATATAAAATGTTACTTACTTCTAGTGGATGTATATAATATGGTGTTCCTTGTATTCTTTTTTGACCTTTATGTTTTTCCTTAATAAATTCAATATAATTATCTAATTTCATACATTTTCCTTTTCATTACTATAATTCATAAATGTTTGCCTTTACTATAATTCTTTGTATCTTACTTTTTTCTTCTAGTGATATTTCCCATATACTTCCTGCAATGGATCTTTTTATTTTAAGTTCTTTGGTTGGCTCGCCAATTAATTTGTTTAGTTGCTTTTGTAATGCCACCTTATTAGTATAAATGACCAATTTATTTTCGTGATACAACACATTAATTGTTGTTTCTGTTTCTTCTTTGATAGGTTCTTTATATATTTTCATAACATTCCTCTATTTCTGTTATATTCGATTACTTCTATCTTCTGTAATGTTATTTTTTTGATATGCAATCCTTTATATCGTTATCAGTTATTTGCGAGATTCCTTCTGTCTTTCCTTCATTATTTACTATTTCTACTTTATAATGAACTTTGTCAATTTCTCCTAAAATAGTTGCTTTATTTCCATTATTCAACAAAACCACATCAAAAACTTTGTATCGCATTTATTTCTCCTTATTTTCTTTATATCCAGTTTTCAAATTTACTTAATATTCCACTAAATTCTTGTCTTGTTTTATCCATATCGCCATTTTTATAGCTTTTACTCATAATATCCTCTGATATACTATGCACAAATTTGTTACACTCTTCTCTTGTATATTCTCTATTTTCAATAGTACCTACTATATTTTCTATTTTTCTTATTTCTTCTGTGTCAAATACTTCATATGGATTCATCTAATTTTCTCCCCTTTTAATTTATTCTTTTATTGCTATTATATATTGATTGTCTTCTACTTTTCTATTTGCATTTTGATAAACAAACCTTGTACCTGTAAAATAAACATTATATCCCATGTTTTGTAACTTGTTTCTACTCCATTCTAAAAACTGGTCAACATCTTCTTCTGATACATTATTTTTCACTCTAAGATCGTAAAAAGTACAAACCATGTATTCTTCATTTTCTTTTAATTTGCTATTCCAATATTCTTCTACAAATTTTACTGTCATTTCTATCACCTTCCATTTTGTAAATCTTAAATGACAATGCAATCATACCACATTTTTTCTAAAAATTAAAGCTATTAAAAATTTTTTCCATTTTTTTAAGTTATTTCTACTAGAAATCAATGTGGAATTGGAATAAATTTATGCCGAGAAAAACATTGATTTCCTTTTCCTTTTATAATAACTAAAAGGCAACTAGCACATTTATCGGTTAGTTGCCTTAATTGATAAAAAAAATTATCCCTCGAAGATTTCTCCTACTTTGTTTATAGCATTTATTAAATCATTATATTCTATTCCTTCAGCATAAAAATTATCTTTTTGATACCTTTTCCATTGCTGTTGCATCTTGCTATCGTTTTCGATTTTATCTACTACTTTCTTCCAGTTTTTTATTATTTCATTTGTTTCTCTATGTTGTGCTGTTAAAGTTATTGCATCTTTTAAAGTTTTATTATCAATAATTTTACTTTGAGTATTTATAAGCATATAAACATCATAATAATCCCTAATTCTTGTTGAAAGCACACCTCTTTTTATGATTGCCTCAAATTTTTCTGCAATAATAGTTTCTACATTGTATGACCATATTTGTATTTTTCTATCTTCTAGCATTAATGTAAAACTATATTCAATTTCTTTATATGTAATTTTATCTCCAGTTGTAATATCTATTTTCATTATAACTGGCATTTCATTGTTATATCTTGCTTCAAATGTAATTCTATACCCACCATAATCATCATCTTCTCTAATTAAATCTACTTTATTAATTTTAAAAGTTACATTATCATCAATTTCTATATTACATATTTCTAACATAATATTTGAGATGTTCTCTTTTGTTAATGAAAATCCTTTTATGGTTGTATCCATATCCATTGTAGTTCTACTATCAATTCCAAGCATTGCAGATATTAACATTCCTCCCTTTAATATAAAATTATCTTTATATTTTGAAATTGATATTCTTTCTAGTAATCTTTCTAACATATATGTTTGTAGGACTAGTTGTGCTGCCACATTATTTTCTTTTGCCAAGTTGTTTATTATGGCTTTAAAGCTCATTGCATTCCTTTTCAATTATAATACCTCCATATAATTTCTTAATATATTTTCTATCTTAAATTTCTCTGCATATTCATATAATAAAACTAAATTCTTATTTTTCTTTTTAATATATCCTTTTACTGCATCATTAAATATTTGTGGATCAATTTTATTTCTATCTCTAATAATGTCACATATTGTTCTTTCCATATCATATATTTGTATTGTTGTTCCATCTTGTAATTTCATTTCTTTTAACCCTAAAAGATGCTTCTCTTCTTTTATGTAATGAATCTTTATAGAATTATCATGTACTGTTATATAACTTGGAAATGTCATATCTAGTTTTATTGGTGTTCTATCTGTTAAATCATAAAAATACAATGCTGTATTATGTGAGAAGATTCCTTTTTTATATTTTTGTCCTAAAATATAAAATTCATTTACTTCCTTATCTTCTTTTACATATATTCCTTTTGACACTTTTCTTAAATACCCAGTTTCTTCTAATTGTTTTATATATTGTCTATGAATATTATTTTTTTCTGCTTCTTTTACCAACAATACACCATTATTATTTTCTACTAATTCCTTAATCTTTTCTATATTATCCATTTAATCACCTTCTTTTTTTGACGACTATACCCATATTATACATCATATCGGTATGATTGTCAATTTTTGATTATATAAATAGAATAATATTATTAATTGTTTATAACTTTTTACATTTCTTCTTCCTCTTCTGTTTGTTCTACTTTATTATGCTCTTCTTGTTGTGTTTTTTCTTCTTTTGGCTTTAGTTTTTCTTGTGTAAATTTTTCTTCTACTTTTTCTAAGTATTCTTCTGTATTGCTTAATATATTTGGATTATCTTTCAATATATATGTCATATACTTTTCCAACTCTCTAGGTATTACTTCTTTATATAACTTTTTCTTATATTCAACATAATCTTTATTAGAATAGTCAAGTTTATATGTACAAAATTCATAGCAACTAATATGTTCTATATTAACAATTTTTCCAAAGTAATATTTTTCTCTCCATCTAGCAGACTCATATCCATTTATAAATTCAAATGTTCCTCTTGCATCTTCTTCTGGAAATAAATCCCACAGTTCTTTATCTCCCAAAATTTCTTCTGAAACCTCATCTATAAGTTCGCCTTTTGAAAGATATATTTCTTCACAATCTATGCTTTTTGAATATATTTCCTTTAATTGCACATCTTCATAGTTTAGTTCTTTATATAAAAATTCTAATCTGCCTAATGTCATTTCTTCCAATTTAGGTCTTAATGTTTGCAAGATTTTATTTGCTATATTACTTTTTAAATTTTCATTTGTTTCTTTTAACTTTTCTATAGTTCGTGTGTTTTCATTATTAGAGTATAAAGCATATTCATAATTATCTGCTAATTTATCATGACTTTCTCCTAGCTTTGAATATTCTTGTTCTAATATATTGTGATTATTTTGTAGTTTCTTATAATCTTCAGTTAAGTTTGGATCTAAAACATTTATTATTTTATTTTTTATCCTATCAAATAATCTCATCTTTAGGTCCTCTTACTATTTTCAAAATTTAGTTTTACTTTATTGTCTTCAATTATTAAACTTGCTGAAAAAGTTTTACCTTGTTTAGATTTAAAGCCTTTTATTTCTTTTGTTTTCCCTTTTTCTAATAATTCTTTAATTATTGTACTACTTAACTTTTTACTACAAATTTGTTTCCATATACTAAAACCACAATTTTCCCAATCTTCACAATAATAGCTTTTATTATTTTCGAGCATATCTTTTTTACATATAGGACATTTTCCTATTGCCGTCTTTTTAAATTCTGTTATTTCTGCTTTTTTGTTTATTCCTTGTTTAACCTCTTCTTTTACTCTTTCTAATATATTGTCTATACTATTCTTATTATTATAAATTGCTTTTAAATCTTTACTTATTTCTACTGTTTTTTCTTTATATAAATTTATTCCTAACTCTTCTAATATTTCAATTAGTTTGATTCCTTTATCTGTAATTTCCAAATTGCTTTTGTTTTCTATAATATATCCCTCTTGTTTTACCTTTTCGATAATTCCAGCACGAGTAGCAGGTGTTCCTATTTCGCATCCTTCCATAATTGCTATATAATCTTCATCTGTTGTTTCATCTTCCTTTTCTCTCTTTTCCTTCTTAAATGGATTTTCATAAAAATTATTAAGCTCCGCTTCTGTTACTTTTCCTGGAGGAGTTGTTGTTTTTTCTACAACCTTAAATTTAATATCAATCTCTTCTCCTTTTAAGAAATTAGGAATATCTTTTTCTGTCAAATCATTTTCAAATTCTAAATAACCCTTTTGTTTAATAACAGTTCCTTTTATCTTGCCTTCTAAAGTTTGATTTTTGAATTTTACTATTTGTTCTTCTATAACACAGTCATCTTTACAGAAATTTGCTAAAAATCTATTTCTAATCGAATTATATAGTTTGTTTTCATCTTCTGTTAATTCTTTATTATCTACTTTATTACCAGTAATAATAATTGCACTATGAGATTCTACTTTTTTAGAATCAAATATTTTCTTGTCATCTTTCATATCAATATTTAGATTTTCTTGTTTTACCAATTTATTGATAATTTCTTTTACTTTGTCTTTTTCTTCTTCTGTTAAATATTCTGAATTTGTGCGAGGATATGTTGTATATGTTTTTTCATATAATGATTGAGCATAGTTTAATGTGTTACTAATTTTTATCTTATATTTATTAAACATATAATTTTGTAATGTTTTTAACGAAAATAACTTTTTAGGCTTTTTAATTAATTCTTTTTGTTCTATATCTAAAACTGTTATTTTTCCATTACTTATTTTTTCTGCTGCTTCTAGCATATCTTTCTTTTGTTTTTCTTCTTGTCCTTTTTCTAATTTTACTTTATCTCCAAGCTCTATTTTTATTTCTTTATTATCTTTCTTTATTATTCCTTCAAGTTGTATATATTTTTCTTCTTTAAAGTTAATTATTTCTTGCTCTCTATCATATATAAACTTAACTGTTGGAACAATAACTCTTCCTACTGGAAATTTATCTTTTGCTTTTATACTAACAAATCTCGAAAAGTTGATTCCATAAATCCAATCTATATAAGTTCTCGCTAAACCTTCTTTGTACCAATTCTCTGTATCTTTTATATCTCTTAAATTATTAAGTTCTTCTTGTATTGTACTTTCTGCTAAATCTTGTAATAAAATTCTTTTTATTGTTTTTTGAATCTTGTTTTTTCTAAATATGTCATAGATTAAGTTATTTACTAAAACTTCTCCTTCTCGGTCATTATCACCACAATTAATGATTATATTAACTTCCTTTTTTAAAATTAGCTTTTCTATTAGATTATATCTTTCTCTAATTCCTTTTTGTGCCTTTATCTTCCATTTAAAATCTTCTGGGAAATATGGTAGGTCTTTTATATTCCAAACTTTAAATTCTTTATTATAATCTTCCATTCTATATAATTCTAATAGATGACCATATAATGATGTTATAATATAATCTTCATTTTCGTAATATTCTTTAGTCTTCGTACATCCTTTCAAGGTTCTTGATAATTCTTTCGCTACACTCGGCTTCTCCGCTATTATTAATTTTTTCATATTTCTTTTTCTCCTTTAAATTTTTCAAAAATAATAATTGCTGCATATCCTCTTCTGCTCTTTCTTCTTCTGTCTTATTTAAACTAGCTCCTCTAATTAGTAAGTAATCTAATACAGATATTATTATTGATATTATGATTAATATTTTCCAAATCATTTTTATCTCCTTTATAATGTTATTGATTATGTTTTAAAGCATAGTTTTTTATATCTACTTTTATATTTTCTACATACTTCTGATAATTTTCAGGAGTATTCTTAACATAGAATTTACAATTTTCACATTCTTTTGTTTTTAATATTGAGCAGTTTGATTTCTTTATAAACAAACAATCTCTTTCTTCTGTCTTCTTTACATTTAAAATATTTTTCATTACTTAATCCTTTCAAAGTTCATTAAGTGTATTGCTGAACTTCTTTGTATATCTATTCACCTAATGAACTCAAATTATATTTTCCAGTTCATTTAGTGAATTCTTTTGCAGTTTTATCGTTCATTTAGTGTACTTTCGCACTCTCAAAGGCATTTTTTCTCCATTCATTTAGTGAATTTTCACATCATATTTGCTTAAAATTTTTGTTCTTTTATTAAATCTTGAAGGCTTGTCCTTCAATGTGTGTAGGCGATATGTTAATACTCGCTTTCCTGCCCTCATTTTAATGAGGGATTTTTTATAAGCTATGGTTTCATAGCTCTTTTATTCCCAGTTCACAGCAGTTCACTTAGTTAGCCTTTAGTCGAATTTAATCCCATACATTCCTAGTAATCTTGGTGCAAGTTCTTCAAAAAGCTCATCTCGATCTTTATAAAAGGTTTTTGGACTAGAGTAACCAACTTTTACTTCTGAAGGTTTTACTCCCTCCATGTACATTTCTTTAAGTAATTGTGCTTTTCTTATGTCTGCAATTACCCTTGAATCTGTTTTTTCATCTATGTAATCATTAAAAATATCTGTTAAAAATCCAACTAATATTTCTGTATTTACTTTACTTTTATATACTCTTTCAAGGAAAGTTTCATTTTCTGTAAAATTGTTTTTCATTATGTCTTTAATTTGTTGTCTTTCCATCGTTTTAAATTCTTTGTTAGTAAAGTTTATTGTTTTTATAAAGTCATTTAAACTTTTATAACTATTTAAAATAGCCTCTGTCTTTTGTAACCTTTCTTCATTCCATTTATTTTTAATTTCTTCTAGTGTTTTCTTTGATATTAAAGTTTGTTTTCTTTCTAGTGTTTCTTCTACTATTTTCTTAATTTCTTGAATAAATTCTTTATCAAGCTCCATATTAAAGCCTCCTTAAATGAATTTATCCCAATATTATTTTTAGTAGTCTTCTACTGTATTCTCTCCTTGCTTCTTGTCTTATTAATTCAAAATAACTATCTAATGTTTGAAAAGCAAATTTGTCTATCGTTTTTGAATTATATTTTTTCTCCATTTCTTCAAGCATTTTGTTATTTAATTCTTCAAATTTATGTCTTTTAGTTAAGTACATATCTTCTATCATTTTTTGGTCCATAATTATTGTTTTACATATTTCCATACTCTTTGTTTTAAAGTCATGTTCTGACATATTATCAAGTTTATTCAAATTACTATTAACATTATAGGTATTAATTTCTTGCATTTTTCTTCTCCTTTTCATCTATTTTATTAATTTTCCAATTCATTCTCCTCTGTTTCTTCAGTTTGATTATTCTGTTCTATCATATCTTTTAAATTTTGTTTTATTTCATTATATCTTTGTTTTGATATAAGATTCTCTGTAAAATATGGAACTAACTCTTTAAAACTTTTCTTTTTATCCATTTCTAAAAATAGCCTTGTATCAAAACTAAATATTGTTTCAAAAGAACTAATATTAGATGTTAATTCAATTTTTTTTAATTCATCAGTACATAATGAATTAAAGTATTTTTTTACATCTTCTAAATAATCATCTTTTCTTAACTGTTTTTCATATTCATTTTCTGTTAGTATTCCTACTTCTCTTTTTGCTCCTAAATCAAATATTCTAAATTTATAGTATGTTTTTACACTATTGATTACATAATATAATTTTCTACATATAAATTCATCAATCTCATCATATTCCATAAAATTATCCTTTCCAAAACTTCTTCCTTTTTGGTACTACTGGAAGCAACATACTTCTTTCTTTTTCTAAGATTATTTCATCTCGCTGCCTGTACATTTCTTTCCATAGTTTATTGTCTTTTTCCATTTCTTCATATTTGTTTTTAAAATAGTCTACCTGCTCTTTAAGATACTTATTTTGCTCCTTTAGAAATCTATTTTCTATTTCTGATTCAGAAATCATCAATTTTTCTTCAATATTATTTTCATTTAATTCTGCATTTCTATAATTTGCTGCTCTTTTTATTTTCAAATATTGAAGTCCTTCTTCAGTTATTACTTTTTTCCCTGAATCGTTAGTTTTTAAATATCCTAAATTTTCTAGTTCTTTACTCTGATTATAAATAGCTTGTACACTATTGTAATTTAATGCTTTTGCACATTCTACAATTGAATATTCAGCCATAAATATATCTCCTTACTTCATTTATTTTTTCTATAATCTTGAAAATTTGTGTCTATTTCTATACAAATTTCATTCAGTCTGCTTACTAATGATTCTGCTGTTTTCCCATCATTTCCAAGACTTAATCTTTTTACAAGTTCTTGCTCTGTATAGTTTGTTGTAATAATTATAGGTAGCATATTTTCATATCGACTGTTAATTATTTGGAACAATTTCTCTAATACCCATTCACTTAGTCTTTCTTTTCCAAGATCATCAATAATTAAAAGGTCACATTTACAATACAGTCTAATAATTTCATAGTAATCTAAATTATTGTTATTATAGGATTCTTTTAACTTCTCCATTAAATTAATAAATGTCTCATAAATAACTGGTATTCCTTGTATTAATAATGAATTGGCTATTGCAAATGCTAAGTGTGTTTTTCCTGTTCCATATCTTCCAATAAAAATTAGTCCTGTTCCATCCTCCTTATACTTTTGCCAACAGTCTGCATATCTTTTGGCCATAGCAAAAACTTTTTTATTTTCATCATTAGTTTTGTAGTTTTCAAAAGTCCTCTTCATTCCTCTTTTGCTAATATTACTTTGTTGAAATAATTTTTCTATTTTTCTTTGGTATGCTATTTTTCTTTCTGCTTCTTCTTTCTTTTTTTCTTCTTCTGCTTCACGAAGCCTCTTAAATTCTTTATCTTCTAAATACTCCTTACAGTCACAATCTATAACTGAAAACCAATTAAAAATTCTAGTTTGGTCAAAAGGATTTATAAGACCTTTCCATCCTAATTTTTTTTTGCAAAATGGACAATATTGTGCATCTGGAATGGTTGGGTACTGATAGTTTTTTAGTTTTTCAGTATCTTGACTATCTATGAAATATTCTTTTGTAATATCGCTATCTTCATTCTTCATTCAATAGTTCTTCTCCCTTCCTTTTAAAGCCATTAGGATCACTTGAATCTGCTTCACTATTGTTGTTATTCTTCTTAAATTCCTTTTCATCTTGCTTGACTTGTTGAAGTGTATTGATTCCTTTTGCTAACCAGCTATTCAGGATTTTTTTAGTGTACTGCCATGTTGGATTTTTTATCATACCAGTTCTAATAAGTGCATACTCAACTAGTTCTATTGGAAAACATTTAAGATAGTTAATACATTCATTAATATTTTCTTCCGTTATATCTTCTAAAGAGTTTTCAAATATTATTTTTATTTTTTTATAATCTTTTTCAGTTTTTTCTATTTGTTCTATACTAATTTCACTTGTATTATCTTCTTCTATATTTTCTTTTTTTAAATTTTCTTTTTCTAACTTATCTTGACTTATATTGTCTTGACTTATCTTATGCTGTCCAATGTCAGTCATTTGTCTGTCATCTGTCTGTCGATTGTCTGCCTTTGGACTGTCATTTGTCTGTCCATTGACTTCCATTTGGCTGTCATTTGACTGTCCTTCTTGTTCTGAAGATTCTTTCTTTTTACTAGTTGCTCTCTTTTTTGGTTCAACCAATTTTATTCCTGGTATTGCTTTTAATAGCAAATCCTTATAAATGCTATCTACTTTTCTATCTGCTCTAATAACATTATGCTCTCTCCAGTCTATTATGTAAGAGACTAAATCATCATTTAAAACTTTAACATATCCTTTTTCTACTAATATATCAAAGTATTGTTCCTCTACTCCAACTGCTTGCATAACACTATATGCTTCTACAACACCATCATCATCTGCATCTAATATTAAATGCAAATAAAGTTTGTGAGATTCTGAAGGCATTTTCAAGAATTTAGCTGATCTACATATTTTTTTGCTAAACATTCTCCTATTAGCCATTTTCTAATATCTCCAATCTTTGTAATTAAACAGTTAAATTCTATTTTAAACTGGTTTAATTGTTTTATTTCTATTTACATTTTCAAATTCTGTGTTATAATTTAAACAATATGTTTTTGAATATCATATTTGATATGAGGATTATCCTGTGTGCTGAAAAACTTGGATAATTCTTTTTCATTTTTTACTATTTCGTTTATATGGTCTAATACTAATTGGTGATATATTTGGTTTTTATTGTTTAAACAATTTAACATTTCATTTAAAGAAATTAATAATCTTTTGTTTTTTGTTTTCCTTATAATTTGGATAATAAAATTTTTCGCTATTTCTATTTTTCCTCTTTCTATAAAGAATTTTGAATATTTTAATAATTCTATTTGTGTATAACAATCCATACTTACCTCCACTATCGAATAGACCTTACTTTTTGCATTATTTCTTCTATAGATTTTCCATTATTCTTTTTATTGTATCTTTCTCTTAATTCAGTTATACTGGCTTCTTTTTTATGTGGAGTTAAATCCTGTTGTAATACACTTTTACTTTTTTCTTCTTGTTCTTCTAAATATTTATCTAATGTGCTTTTTTTAAATTTAATATTGCCTCTTTTTCCTATCCTTATATGAGGAATTTCTTTAACTAATTTATGGATTAATGTCCAATAGCTTACCCCAAGATAATCACAGGCTTCTTTAGTTGTTAAAATTTGTTCAGCCATTTTATCATCTCCAATCTTAATATAAAAAAATCACTTGTTCATAACATTCATTTCTGGAAAAACTTCTAATAAATCACTTTTTAGAAATTCACATATTCTTTTCATTTTTTCTGATGATATATTAGTTACTCCATTTTCTATGTATGATACTGCCTGTTGAGATACATCTAAGTATTCCGCTAATTGTTTTTGACTGATGTTTTGTTTCTTTCGTATTTTTTTTATATTATTTTTCATTCAAATATCTTTCCTCCTTTCTACTTTTTTTACACAACTCATAATTGTATGGTGCGATTATATACCAATACAATTTGTATGTCAATAAATTTTTATGAATTTTTTTCAAAAAACTATTGACTTGTACAAACTTGATTTGTATAATATATCAAAAGGAGTTGATATACATGAATCGTTTGAAAGAATTACGATTAGAAAAAAATTTGAAGCAATCAGATTTAGCAGAAATACTTGGTTGCAGTCAACAAATGATTAGTAAATATGAGCAAGGTCGTACAAATTTAAATGGTATGATAGAAGAAATAGCTGCGAACTATTTTGATTGTTCAGTAGATTATTTAAAAGGATTAACAGATATAAAAAATCCAGAAAGAAGTATTATTTTAACTTCAGAATTTAAAAAATTAGGCATATTAAAAGAAGGACAATCTCTTTCTAATGGACAGATTACCCTTCTTAGGCATTTAATAGATGTTAATAGAGGACTCTTTATTAGACTTTCACCTATTCTTCAGACAAATCTAGTAGAAGTTGTATAAGAATAATAAAGTCCTCCACATCTATACTATTTTCTTTAAGCATTTTCGCCAATTCTACAAAATTCGACATTGTTAAAGCCCTTTTTGTTATAATTATACCACAACTTACAGAAAATGGCAATCTTATGTAAAGTGTTTTTTATAACTATTGATATTGTGCCATTTAGCAAAAAGAGTTTAATAATACAAATTATTTAGAAAGGAGTTTTTATGGCTGGAACTAAAATTAAAAGAGCTAACGGAAAATATAAATTAAGTTATATGAAAAATAGAGAAAGATATAATACAACAGTTATTGCTGCTAATGATGCTGAAGCAGATGAGCTTTTAGAAAAGTTTGTTTCACAAATTGATAAAATGTCTCAAATTGATAAGAATACTTGCACATTATCAGAGTTTGTTGATTTATATTTTGAAAACTATGCTTATGATATGCTTGCTGAAGAATGTATCTATAACTATTATAGAGCATTAAAAAATTGGGTACTACCAAAAATAGGAAATACTGTACTTGCTAAATGTACCACTCCATTTTTTATTGATTATTTCAATTGGCTTGCTAAACAAATTAGTCCAAAAACAAATAAAGTTTTATCAGTAGGAAGCAGAGAAAAAATATTTGGAATTATATCATCTGTTTTTAGCTGTGCTGTTACTTGGAAATTATTTACTGTAAATCCTTTATATGCTGCAAGACCTGATGATTTTAAAAAGAATTCAAAAAATAATATTTCTCATATACAAGAAAGATGTTTAACTATGGAAGAAAGCAGAAAACTAATAAAAGCATTAGAAACTGTTGATCTAAAATATAAAATCATTGTACATTTTGCAATTATAGGTGGACTTCGTAGAAGTGAAATAATGGGAATTAAATGGAAAAATATTGATTTTGTTAATAAAACTTTAACATTGCAACAGTCTATTCAATATGTTCCTAAAAAAGGATATGTTGAGGGTGATTTAAAAAATGACTCTTCTGAAAGAACAATAGCCCTTCCCCATTTAACAATGCTTATGCTATTAGATTATAAAATGCAAACAGTTGACTATGATAATGATTTCGTTTTTATTAATGATAAAGGAAGGCGAAGAGGTTTAAGAATGAATCCAGTTTCTGTCACAAATTGGTTTAAAGCATTTAGAGATAAAATAGAACTTCCTCCAGAAGTTCCATTGCACGGATTAAGACATACAAATGCTACTATCTTGATTTCAAAGGGAATCAATGTAAAGAATGTAAGTAGCAGACTTCGGTCATTCTAATACATCAACTACATTAAATATTTATTCGCATGCTTTAACATCTATTGATAAAGTAGCTGGAGATACTTTAGACAAGATTTTATTTAAACGAAAACATACATTTAGAATACAGAAAAAAAAGAAAGAAGAAGCCCTTGTATAAGCCCTCTTTCTCAAATCTTAATATATTTAAAATGTTTTATAGAAGAATTGGTACTTCTTCTATAAATTAACTCTTAAATATTTATTAAAACTATTTAAATTATATACTAGTTTCATGAATATGTAAATAATTTTTGCATAATATAATTTACATACTTATACAATTGGTAAATTATAGTTTTTTATAGTATTACTATTGACATTATACAAATTATACTTGTATAATTAAGGTAGCCTTATTAAATATTTAGGAGTGAGAATTATATGAAAAAAGAAAACAAAGCAAAAAACGAAGTAAAAAATAAATTAAATGAGCTAAGAGTAGCAGCAGGTTTGAAACAATCAGAACTTGCTGAACTTGTAGGTTGTTCTCAACAAACAATTAGTAATTATGAAACTGGTTTTGTTAATAATATTGATCCTATGGTTGAAGAAGCAATCGCAAACTACTTTTCTTGCTCTATTGATTATTTAAGAGGTCTAAGTAATATAAAGAATGCAGAAGAATATGTTAATGATGCAATTCTTTTAAAAAACGAATTTGTTAAACTTGGTATTATAAAAGAAGGTGATGACATTTCTAAGCAACAATTGAAATTGTTTAGAGATATTATAAAAGCAAATAAACCATTTTTAAAACAAATATCTCATTTGCCTAATGAACCAGAAACTAATGAATCTGATAATGAGAATGAAGATTAATATTATTTTACTGTTTCCTCTTTAATAATCAATTATTAAGGAGGTTCTTTTATGGCTGGTTCTATTACAGTCAAAGGTAATAATAAATATAAACTTTGGTATATGAAAGATCATGAACGATATATAAAAACTGTTACTTGTGCTTCTTATCAAGAAGCTGAAGTATTTTTAGCTTCTTTTGTTACTGATATTAATAATGGTACTTATGTTAAACCCTGTAAAATGACACTTGAAAATTTTGTGACAAGAAGATATTTAGACTATTATGCTTTTCATAATCTTGCTGGTGAAACTATTTATAAACATATGCAAGAACTTAGATCTTGGGTATTTCCAAAACTAGGAAATTATAAAATGGCTGACTTTACACCTTATATCTGGTCTGAATATTTTTCTTGGTTATCTAAACAAGTAAGTACACAAACTGGTAATTTACTGTCAATTGGTACAATTGATAGAATCTTTGCGGTATTATGCTCTGTGTTCACTTGTGCAAAAAAATGGCAATATGTAAAATCAAATTCTGTAAAACAATCTAGGTCTGATTTATCAAATAAAAAACATAAAAAAGCTAAAAAAGCTCATGTCCAGGAGAGATGTTTATCATATCAAGAAGCATTTAAATTAATAGATGCCGTAGAAAAGGTTGATTTAAAATATCAACTAATTGTACATTTTGCAATTGCTGGTGGACTTCGTAGGAGTGAAATTCTTGGTATAAAATGGTCTAATGTTGATTTCAATTCAAATATTATAAAACTTTCAAAATCAAGTTTACAAGTTCCGAATCTTGGTTATGTTGAAGGTGATTTGAAAACCCCTACTTCTCATCGAAGTATCTATATGCCACCTACTACTATGGAATTACTAAAACATTATCATGAAATTACTCCTAATACGGATAATAATTTAGTATTTGTAAACAATCGAGGTGTTAGAAAAGGAAAAAGATTGTGTCCTGCAACAGTAACTAGGTGGTTTAGATTATTTAGGAAAAAAATTGATCTTCCTCCTGAAGTACCATTGCACGGATTAAGACATACAAGTGCTACTATTCTTATTGCTGAAGGAATTAATATAAAAAATGTAAGTAGCAGACTTGGACATTCTAATGTTGATACAACATTAAATGTATATTCTCATGCTCTTACAAATGTTGACAGATTAGCTTCTGATACAATAGAAAAATGTTTGTATGAAGATCCTGAAGATGAAATTATTCCTTCTAGTCCTTATACTATTTCTAGTAAAAGATATAAATCAAAAATTAAATTAAGCAAATTGAAATAGCCTACTATTATAGAAAAATAAAGAAAGGAAGATTATTAAAGTGGAAAATTTAGATATGATAAAGAGAATAAAAGAATCAAGTATAGCCCATAGAGAATTAGGAAATAAAACTCTTTATTTAATAAAAAAAGACAAGGATATTTCTGTTATTTTTCAATTTATAGGAAAGCAATATTGTCAGTATATGGACTATGCTTTAAATTCTGTTTGTTGGAAAATAGATACTATAGATAATTTTTATAAACATTATATTGTACATATTAATGATTTTTTAGAATATCAAGAAGTTTCTAGTAGAAGATATGGAGAACCTAAATTAATTAAACCTATTGAATTAAAAGGTTTAAAACATACATATTCTATGATTAATGGTATTAGAAAAAAACAAATTTTTATAAAAAATAATGATGTTTGGATAAAGGATAATGACTATTTTAGTGTTCATTTATCACCAGAAAAAGCAAAAAAGCTTGACTTAGAATTTAATCTTAAAAAAAAATTTGTATATAATGACAACTATGCCCTATTGTTTTAAGAGGTGAAGGATGGCTTTGTATTAGAAATTTGTTACTATATATAGAAGATTTCAATATTGAGTGGAGATTATCTAAAAAAATTTGTTCCTTCTATCATTGGAATATAGAAGATTTTGTAGGTGATATAGAAATATTTTATAATAATCTAATATCTAAATTAAAACAAGATATTAATAGAAAGGAATTAAAATGGGTATAATATATGATAAATCAATAAGGAAATTTAAAAATAATGAGAATACAATTTTTGAAATACTAAAAAAGCCTAATAATCACTACTATTTAACAGAAAAAAAAGAAAAGGATTCTGCTGCAAGAATAATAAAAACTACTAAACTTAGTATATTTTATTTTCTAATGGAAGAATATAGAAGAAATGGTTTAAAAGATATTTAAAATAATTAGTTCTCTTAAAATAAAAGATTATCAGAGAAAATTTCAAATTAAGAGATGATTCGATTTTGAAACATCTCTTAATATATTTTAGAAATTGTAATTTATACTTTTCTTTTCTTAAATTTTTCTACTGCATATTCATAAGATTCTTGAATAAATGGTTTTAGTTCTGCAAAAGTTTCATTTGATGGATTTAATACTGAAATCCATCCCATCCAAGCATACACAGGATGAGGAATTATCTTATCTAATTCTGTAAAATCATAATTCATATCTACTATTCCACCTGCATTTGGTCTTTTAGGCACTTCATTAAATAATTCAATAAAACTTTTCTTGCGAATACCTAAATTGACTCTATATACATTTTCTCTATCTAATTTTGAGCCTTTATCATTATCTCCATCTTTTTCTTTTATTGTGAGTACATATACTCCTCTTTTTAAGACATTATTTGGATTGTAAAATATTCCTTTTTCTCCCCAACTCTCTACTAAAATTGTATCTTTTAAATTTTCAAGACAATACTTTAATATTTCTTCTGCTTCCATAATTGTTACCTTTCAAAATTGTAATTTTTTACTTAAAATATATTCATTAAATTGTCAGATTTAGATATTCCCCTCAAAGTTTTCTCGTTCCTCATAACTTTTAGATAAACAAATTCTTCCGTCAATCATATTATATTCGTCGACTACATTATCTACATCTCCAGTAAATCCTGATTTAAGTATCTCTATCTTTTCCATAAAATAAGGTATTAACTTAATAAAAGCATTAATTGTTTCTAATCCATAATTAATGTAACACTTAAAATCCCATTCTCCTGTATCTTTATTATACTTTGAATAACTTTCGCAATCAGCATATGCACCATTTGGAATAAAATTTGCTCTTTCGATTTTAGAAAACTCTTTAAATTTTATATCCTTTGACTTTTTCCATTCGCCATATTCTTCTATCTTTTTTATTTCATCTCTAAACTCTTTTTTTACTACTCCCTTAACTCTTAATCCTACATATAATCCCATTTTTCCTCCTTTACGAATTGTAAGTTATCAATTACATTAGGTTCAAGAAATGCCCTACAACTCCAATAATACTTCCTAAAATGATAGACATAATTGTCATTGCTATTGGGCTTTTTTTATCTTCTTTTGCTACTAGAATAATTATTGGAATAGCCATAAGTATAGAAACAACTCCACCTCTTAACCACCACAAATTTTCAAACCAATTAATCCCAAAGATAACAAAAGGAACTATTAAATAATATACAAATGCTGATAGTGTTGAGTATTTATCAACTTTCATTTTAATCATTGGCAATACATCTATTACTCCTGCAACTATTCCAATTAATAATGTTAATAAGAAATTCATTTATTTCACCTCCCTTTTATATATTTGATTACAAGATTTACAAGTAATTTTCATTTCATAACTATTCACTTTTTTATCCAGTATTGTAATTAAAGGCTCACTATCTTTAGAACAACAAAATCTATTTTTTAGGATGATTAACTCATCGTTACATTCTTTCCCTATCTTGCTATCTTCAAAATCTATTATTATATTTCCTTGACTTCCACAGTTACATTTATATTTTAATTCTAATCTATCATAAGTTGAATAACATAAATAACCTATATTTTCATTACATTTATCACAATACATCCAACCTCCATAATTAGTTGCTAGTCTTGTATTTACTAATTCTTTATTTTTTAATATTCTTGCCATAACTTTATTCCCCTTCAAATTGTAATTTATCTTTCATCTAAAAACTTGGTATTTGTTCTATTTCTTTCTTCTAATTGTCTTTGTTCATTTTCAGATTTTGTTTTAGTATTATCAAATGATTTGCTTTTCAAGTTTCTATTTCTATTAGCAATAAGCTCGTTAATTGCCATAACATATTGTTGTGGATTATTTATGCTAAAATCTCCATGATAATAATTAGGTAA